>DATFBD010000093.1:0-21377 GCA_035254005.1 Burkholderiaceae bacterium
ACGATGTGCGACGTGGCCAGCCCGTGTCCCGAATACCCTTGCGCGTACCAGACATTGGGCGCCAGCTTGCCCAGCTGCGGGATGCGGTTGAACACGATGCCCATGTCGCAGCTCCACTGGAAGTCGATTTCCACCCCACGCAGCTGCGGGAAAGTGCGCTCGATGCAGGGCCGCAGCTCGGCCGCGATGTCGCGCGTGGTCTTGCCCGAGTAATTGGCGCCGCCGCCGAACAGCAGGCGGCCATCGGCCGTCATGCGGTAGTAATCGAGCACGAAGCGGCTGTCGTACACGGCCACGTCGTGCGGATTGAGCTGGCGCGCCAGCTCCCCCAGCGGCGCCGTGGTGACGATGCCGCCCGGCGCGGGGAAGATGGTGCCGCTCAGTTTGCGCCGTTCCAGCTTGTGGCTCACGTCGCCGGCCAGCAGGATCTGGTCGGCGATCACCGTACCGTGCTCCAGCCGCAGCGACGGCGTCGGGCCGTGGATGATCTCCAGCACCGGCGACTGTTCGAAGATCCGCCCGCCCAGCCCGGCCAGCGCCTGCGCTTCGCCCAGGCACAGGTTGAGCGGATGCAGGTGCAGGTTGTTGCGGTTGTGGATACCACCGTGGTACAGCGGCGTATCGAGCAAGCCGCCGATATCGTCCCGCTCCAGCCAGCGCACCTGGTCACCCAAGCCGCGCCGGACCATGTCGTCGTAGGCCGCGCGCATGGCCGGCACGTGGCTGGGCTTGTAGGCCGCGTGCAGATGGCCGGACTTGAGGTCGCACGCGATGCCATAGCGTTCCACCCGGCGCCGGATGATGTCCTGCCCGCGCCAGCGCAGGTACCAGATGAATTCCTCGGCCGCCTGCCGGCCGATGCGGCGCACCAGCTGGCGTTCCATGGCCGCGTCGCCCGACAGGCTGCCCGTCACCTGTCCGCCGTTGCGGCCGGACTGTCCCCAGCCGATGCGGTTGGCCTCCAGCAGCACCACCCGCTTGCCCTGCTCGGCCAGTTCCAGCGCGCTGGCCAGGCCCGTGAAGCCGCCACCAATCACGGCCACGTCGGCCCGGACCTCCCCTTCCAGCCGCGGATAGACGGCGGCGCTGTTGGCGGTGGCGCTGTAATAGGATGCGATACGTTCGGTCGTCATGCCGCCCTCCTCACACCAGTTCCAGGTAGCGTTGCAATTCCCAGTCCGTCACGCACTGGTTGAATTGCGCCACCTCCCACTGGCGGGTCTGGACGAAGTGCTGCACGAATTCCTCGCCCAGCAGCGCGCGCGCCAGCGGCGAACGTTCCATGGCGGCCGTGGCCTCGGCCAGCGTGCGCGGCAAGCGCTCCACCGCTTCCGCGCCGCTGTTGGCACCCGCCACCGGCGGCAGCTCCAGCGCCAGCCGGTGCTCGATGCCATACAGCCCGGACGCCAGCGCGGCGGCCATGGCCAGGTAAGGGTTGGCGTCCGCGCCGGGCGTGCGAGTTTCCAGTCGCATGCTGTGCGGGCTGCCCGGGATCACGCGCAGCGCCGCGTTGCGGTTGTCCACCGCCCATGTCGGCTTGACGGGCGCCAGGTTGTGGTCCACCAGCCGCTTGTAGCTGTTGACGAACGGCGCCAGCATCGGCAACAGGTGCGGCAGGCAATGCAGCTGGCCGGCGATGAAGTGGCGCATGGTGTCGCTCATCTGGTGCTCGCCGCGCGCGTCGTGGAAGCAGTTGCGGCCATCACGCCACAGGCTCTGGTGCAGGTGCTGGCCGCAACCGGCGTAGTCGGTCGAATACTTGGCCATGAAGGTGTTGAGCAAACCGTGGCGGCGGCCGATCTCGCGCACGGCCTGCTTGAACAGCACGGCGCGGTCGGCGCTGCGCAGCGCGTCGCCGTAGCGGATGGCCGCTTCGAAGTTGCCGGGTCCGGCCTCCGTGTGCAGCGCTTCCAGCGGCACGTCGATGGCGTTCAGGTTGGTGAACAGGTCCTGCACGAAGTCGTGCTGGGCGTCGATGCGGAACGGCGAATAGTTGGTCAGGCCATGGGTCGCCGTCTGCAACTGGCGATAGCCCTTGGCGCGCACCGACACTTCCGTCTCGTCCAGCACGAACCACTCGAATTCCGTGCCCACCTGGGCCGAATAGCCCATGGCGTCGGCCTTGGCCAGCACCTGTTTCAGGAGCTGGCGCGGGCAGATCGGCAGCGGCGAGCCGTCGGCGCGCGTGTGTTCGCCCAGGATCAGCCAGCGGTTACCGTCCCACGGCAAGCGGCGCGCGGTGGACGGATCGAGCACCAGGCCCACGTCGGGGAAGCCGGTGTGAAAGCCGGTGAAGCTGACCTGCTGGTACAGCTGGTCCTGGATATCCCAGCCGAAGACGGCGCTGGCGATGGTGCCGCCGCCATCGAGCATGCCGGCGATTTTTTCAGCCGACAGGTGTTTGCCCCGTGCCACGCCATCGATATCGGTGACGAGGAAACGGGCATAGGGTTCGCCGGCCAACTGCTCTTTGGTGAATGTCGCGTTCATGTTGTGTGCTCCTTGTTCCCTGCGGGCGCGCAGGATCGCGCTGCCGGCGGACGTGCCGGTGCGCGGGTGTTAATCAATACGAAAAATCGAGACTGAAAATCAGGATGAAAAACAGGACGGTGGCGCGGCCGCACGGGCCGGCCACCGGGAGCGGGAGCGCCCTCAGGTGACGTCTGGCGGGGCTTCGGGACGGGGTTTCGCCCACGACGCGGGCTGGGCCTGTTCGTTCAACAGCATCAGGTGGCTGGCCAGCGCGTGGCGGCAGATCCGGTGGTTGGTATCGTAGAACGCGGCGTGGGAGGAGCCACGCACCAGCGACTCGATCAGCAGGTGGTGGTCGAGTATGGTGATGGTGCGGGCGGTGACGCTACACTGCTCCTTGCTCACATACGGCAGCAGCTGCGACATGGCGTCGGTCAGCAAGGCGTTCACCTGCAGGTCGATCTGTTCCTCCAGTGCCGACAGGGCCGGCACCGAAGCGAGCAGCGAAATCAGCGCGCTCACGCCGGGCACCTGCTGGTACAGCGGGCGCACCACGTCGTATACCATGTTCAGGTAGCGGATCAGGTCGACGCAGCCGGTTTTGGACGGGTGGATCGCTTCCACCGCATCCTTGATTCGCTCCAGCCACTGGCTGGCCAGCGCGTGCACGACGGACTCCTTGTTGGGGAAGTACTCGTACAAGCCGCCCACCGACAGGCCGGCCGCCTCGGCAATGCGCTTGGTGGTCAGCTTGGCCAGCCCGCCGCGCGCGATTTCTTCGCCAGCGGCCTTCAGGATCACTTCGATCGTCTTGATGCCGCGCTCCTGTTGCGGGATGCGCCGCTTGCCGGCGGACTGGCGCACGGGCCGGCCCTGCTCGGCCCCGGACGCCTGCACGGGAGTGGTTTCTTTATGCATCGGTTCAGAAACGTTAGGTTGGACGGTGTGCATTGATTATGCCACAGCGGCTTGCACTGGCTGCGACGCTGGCGGGAATTGTTCGACGAACAGCCTGGAACTGCCGGCCCTGGCGTGGCTGGCCGCCACCCGGAACACGGTTTCGTCATCGAAGGCGTTGGCCACGATCTGCATCCCGGTCGGCACGCCAAGGTCGGACAGGCCGGTCGGCGCGGCCAGCACCGGATAGCGGTTCAGCAGGTTGAACGGCGGCGTCAGGCACCAGCCCAGGTAGGCCTCGTACTGATGGCCGTGCGCTTCGATGATGGGCTGGGCCACCGGGTCCTGATCGGCCTTCAGCGCCGTGGTCAGCATCGAGGCGCAGATGAAGGCCTGATAGCCCTGGCCCCACACCTTGTCGTGCATGTCGCGGTGCAGCTGGCGGCCCAGTACCGCGCTCGGGATGATGGACACGGGATCGGTCTTGCCCTGTTCGCGCATCACGTCCGTGTAGCTGCACAATTTGTTGGCGTCTTCCTCCGAAATGTCGCCCATGAATTCGTCGACGAACACGGCGCGCAAGCCATCGAGCAGCACCTGGTTGATTTCGGCCAGGTCCCAGTTCAGTTCCACCTCCTCCACGACGGCGCCCGCGCGGCGCAGCCCATCCAGCGCGCGCAGCAGGTTGCGGTGGATATCGTCGGCCAGCGTGGGGTTGCCGAACGCCGGGCAGTAGGCGATGCGCATGCCTTTCAGGTCGCCGTAGCTGGTGGGCAGCGGCGTGTACGGCAGCGTGGTGAACGAGGACGGATGCGGGCCGGCCATCACGTTCTGCATCAGCACCAGGTCGTCGAAGGTGCGCGTCATTGGCCCTTCCACGGCCTGCACCAGGTATTCGTCACCGGCGGCGCAGGCCAGGCGGCCGAACGGCGGCTTGAAACCGTACACGCCGCATAGCGACGACGGCAGGCGAATCGAACCGGCCATGTCGCTGCCGGTGGCCAGCGGCGCCACACCGGCCGCCAGCGCCGCGCCCGAGCCGCCGCTGGAACCGCCGCACGAATAGGCTAGCGCCCACGGATTGCGCGTCACGCCGTACATCTTGCTCCAGGTGTGGCCCAGCACGCAGAACTCGGGATTGGTGGCCTGGAAGTAGGGAATCGCGCCCGCCTCCAGCAGCTTGTCGACGATGGGATGGTTTTCCGTGGCCACCCGGTCCTTGAACACCAGCGAGGCCAGTGGACGCGGCCAGCCCTTGACGGCCGTTTCCTCCTTGACGATGACGGGCACGCCTTCCAGCGGCCGGGCCGTGCCTTCAGCATAGCGGCGGCGCGATTCGAGCGCCATGGCGCGCGCCTGCTCCAGCTGCAGGCTGGCGGCGCTGTTGACGGTGGCTTGCTGCGCCTGCGCCGTCTCGATCAGGGTTTCGAGCACGGCGACCGGGTCCAGCGTGCCGGCGCGGAATTGCGCCAGCAGTTCGGTGGCGGAGGTGTAGGGTATCTGATGCATGGTATTTCCGTTGTGATCAGTGAGTTAAACAGCGAGTTAAACAGTGGTGGCGGCCTGCGATGGATAGAACGCCGCGTCCGGGCGCGGCAGCCACCAGTCGTGGATGCGCGGCTGGTGATCCAGGATCACCATCTTGGTGCGGCGGAACGCGTCCAGCCCCTGGCTGCCCAATTCGCAGCCCAGGCCGGACATCTTGGCGCCGCTGAACGGCAGCGCGTCGTTGTCGATGAGCGGGTTGTTAATCCAGACCATGCCCGATTCGAGCCGGTCGGCCGCTTCCATCGCTTCGGCCAGGTTGGTGGTGAACACGGACGCGCCCAGACCGAATTCGCTGTCGTTGGCCAGCCGCAGCGCCGTGTCGAAGTCGGGCACGCGGCAGATCGCCGCCACTGGGCCAAAGCACTCCTCGCGCATGATGTCCATGTCCGGCGTCACGCCGGTCAGGATGGTGGGCTCGTAGAACCAGCCCGGCCCGCAGTCGGCAGGAATGCGGCCGCCGCAGACGATGGAGGCGCCCTGCTCCACCGCCTGGCCGACCAGCCGCGCCACCTTGTCGCGCGCGGCGCGGCTCACCAGCGGGCCGATTTCGGCCATGCCCATGCCGTCGCCCACGCGCAGCTGGCGCGTGCGGCGCGCGAATTCGGCCACGAAGGCGTCGTGCACGGCGTCCTCCACGAAGAAGCGTTCGGACGAAGTGCACACCTGGCCGCTGAGCAGGAAGGCCGAATTGACGCAGCCGGCGGCCGCCACGTCCAGCGGCGCGTGGCGCGAGATGATCATGGGGTCGCTGCCACCGGCCTCCAGCACGCACGGCTTCATGCGCTGGGCGCAGGCCGCGCCCACGGCCTGCGCAGCCGCCACGCTGCCCGTGAAGGCCACCGCGTGGGTGCCGGGCGAGTGGATCAGCGCCTGCGCCGTGGCCGCGTCGCCGGGCAGGCAGGCCATCAGGCCGGCCGGCAGCACGGCAAAGTAGCCCATGAAGCGCAGCGTGCACAGCGAGGTGGCCTCGGCCGGTTTGACGATGCAGGCGTTGCCGGCCGCCAGCGAGGCGGCCACCGTCCAGCACAGCAGCAGGATAGGATAGTTGAACGGCAGGATATGCACGCTCACCCCATACGGTTCATAGCGCATATGCTGGAACGAGCCGGCCAGGTTGGTGCCCGCCACCTTGCCGCCGTCATTGCGCGCCATCTCCGCGTAGTAGCGGAACACCGAGGCGCAGATGGCCAGCTCGCCCATCGCGTCCGGATACGGCTTACCCATCTCGCGGCAGATCAGCTGCGCCAGTTCGCCGCGGCTGGGCGAGTTTTCCAGCCCATCGGCGATCCTGTGCAGCAGCGCGGCGCGCGACTGGGTGTCCGTCGCGCGCCACTGGCGCTGGGCGCGGTTGGCCGCCTCCACGGCGCGCTGCACGTCGGCCTCGTCGCACAGCGGGTAGTGGCCCACCACGGCCAGCGTGGCGGGATTGACCGATTCCTTGTGCCGCGCGCCGAGCGGCGCCGCGTACGCGCCCTGCACATAGACTTGCGGGCGCAGCGGCGTGAATCCGGATGCTTGCATCACCATCGGTCAAGCTCCCTTCAGCGCCAGCAGGATGGCCTTGGCGCACTTCTGGCCCGTTTCCACGGCGCCGTTCAGGAAGCCCGAATGCTGGACCGAGGCATGCTCGCCGGCGAAGTGGCAGTTCCCCTGGCGTACGCCTTCGTAGCCGTAGTACGTGGTGTAGCTGCCCACCGGGTGCGCGCTGTAGGCGCCCTTGCTCCACGGGTTGCCGGGCCAGTAATTGAGGATGGCGCGGCCGTTCCACAGCGGCTTGAGGCCAGGGAAGGTCAGGTTCAAGCCGTCCAGCAGGTCGCTGGCCTTCTGATTCAGCGGCTTGTTGTTCATGGCGATGGCCACCTGGTCGCCCGAGAAGCTGGTCAGGATGCCTTCCGTGCCCGGTTGCGCGCGCGTCACTTCCCAGCTGATCTGGTAGCCGGTGTCGCCGTCGCTCAGGCCCGTGTAGCCCTGCTCGCGCCACAGGCGGCGGTTGAACTGCATCTGGAACTTGGCGTGCATGCCCATCTTGAATTTCTGGATGGTGGTGACCTTGCGGCTATCGAAACCCGCCTGGCTGTAGTCGACCGAACTTTGCAGGATGGAGAACGGCAGCGCCAGCACCACGTGGTCGGCCGTCACCTGCACCACGCCCTGGCTGGTACTGAAGGTCAGCGTGTAGGACTGGTCGCCATTGCGCACGATGCGGGTCAGCGCATAGCCCTTGACGATCTGGCTGGCGTCGAGCGTGGCGGCCATGCGCGTGACCAGCTGGTCGTTGCCGCCGCGGATGTGGAAGCGTTCGTCCGAGCCATGCTTGGCAAAGAAGCCCACCAGGTCCAGCGCGCTGGTCTGGGTGGCGGCGATGCCGGCCGAAGCATCCATCAACAGCTTGAGCAGCTTGCCCAGGCGCGAATCGAGGCCGCCCGGCACGTACTGCGTGATGTAGTCGGTGACCGACATATGATCGAGCTCGTAGCCGCGCTGGGTGTAGTTGTCATAGGTCTGCGGCCACGGGGCGGAGCGGTTGTCGGCGTCGATCTGGTTGCTGATGGCGGCAAAGTCGGCCACCTGCTCATCCCAGGTATAGCGGCCGCCGTCGATCCAGAACGTCAGTTCGCCGCCGGCGTCGGTATCGTAGGCCGCCAGGTCGTCCAGCGTCAGGCCCAGGTCGAAGGCCAGGCCGCGCAGTTCCATGTGGCCGGTGTCGATCAGCTCCCCGCCGTTTTCCGACACCTGGCCGGGGAAGGTGGTGGTGTTGGACCAGCAGCGCCCGCCCAGCCGGTCCGACGCTTCGTACACGGTGGCGTTCACCCCGGCCAGCTTGAGCTGGTAGGCGCAGGTCAGGCCGCCCAGGCCGGCGCCGACGATGGCGATGCGCGAGGTGGTGCCGGCCCGCGAGAGCGATACGGCGGCTGCCATCAGCGGGTTGGCGCCCAGCAGCGCGACCGAACCGGCGGCCGACATCTTGAGCAGCGCGCGGCGCTGCTCGCGGCGTTGCTGGCGCTGTTGCTGGTGCAGTTCACGGGCGGCCTCGTTGGACAAGCCGTATTGATTGCGCAGGCGTGCCACGTCCATCACGGACGCCAGCAGTCGCTTCAGGGGAGAATGTGCCATGTTGTCTCTTTCTTCTGTTATGGGTTGGTGGTGATGGCGTCGCGCTTACTGCCGGACCCGCGACTGGTCCTGGTGGAAAAAACCCGGTAGGCCCGGTAGGCCAGGCCGGCCAGCAGCCAGCCGCCACCTACGGTGAGCGCGCCGGCGCTCAGGTGGCTGAGGATGGTCAGCACGGCCACGATGCCGCACAGCGGCACGGCCACATGCGCCCACCAGCGCCGGCCCGGCTGGCGGCCAAAGTGCATCAGCACCGACAGGTGCACGAACACGAAGCCCGACAGCGCGCCCACGCTGATGAAGATGGCCAGCTCGTCGATCCGGTTACGCATCAGCAGCGCGATGGTCAGCGACACGGCCGTCGAGACGATCATGGCCACGTAAGGATTGCCGTGGCGGCGGTGGACCCTGGCCAGCACGGCCGGCAAGGTGTGGTCGCGGCCCATGGCGAACAGCACGCGCGCCACCCCGGCCTGCATCGGCAGCACGTTGGGCACGCCCACCACCAGCGTCAGGAACCAGGCCAGCGCGACGGCCGCCCCTGGACCGGAAATGGTCGCCAGCAGGTCGTAGATCACGGTGGCCGGGTCGTGAATGGCGAAGCCCTGCATCAGGTTGCCCAGCACCCAGGTGGTCAGCACGAAGATACTGCTGGTCATGGCCAGGTTGGTCATGATGGCGCGGCCCACCACGCGCGTATCGCTGTCCCTGACCTCCTCGGCCAGCGTCGACACGGCGTCGAAACCCAGGTAGGCCATCACGCAGATCGAGGTGGCGGCCAGCACGTGGGCGCCGTTGAATTTGCCCGGCTGGTACAGCGGCGCCAGCGTCATGGCGCCGCTGCCGGCGCCGCCGGCCAGCGCGTAGCCGCACACCCCGGCCACGACGGCCACCACCAGCAGTTGCAGCACCACGGACACCAGGCTGACGCGCGAGGTGACGGCGATGCCGAACCAGTTGACGGCGAACGTGACGGCCACCGTCAGCACGATCAGGGTGGCGCGGTCGCTGTGCGGGATCAGCGTTTCGATGCCGACCGCGCACAGCGCGTAAGTGAACGCGGGCACCAGCAGGTAGTCGAGCAGGATCATCCAGCCCGAGATGAAGCCGGCGAACGGCCCCATGGTCCGGCTGGCGAAGCCGTACACGGAACCGGCGCTGGGCAGCGCCGACGTCATCACGGCATAGCTGCTGGCCGTGAAGTAGACGCACAGTGCACCCAGTAAATAGGCCAGCACCGGCAAGCCGCCCGATACGGTCCACACGAAGCCGGCCATGGTCAGCGGCGCCACCGGGGCCGTGTAGGCCAGCCCGTAGAACACCAGGTCGCTGTAGCTGAGCGCGCGCTTCAACGCGCCGCCCGTGCTGGCTGTGCTCATGTCAGTGTTCTCCCTGATGGTGATCGGCGGCCAGCGCGGGACGGCGGCCCTGCCACAGCGCCGCTTCCAGCGCTGCGCCGATGCGGAAAGCGGTGCTCTCATCGTAGGGCCGGCCGACGATCTGCACGCCGGTCGGCACGCCGTTGCTGGCCACGCCGGACGGCACGTTCAGCACCGGGTGGCGGCTCAGCAGGTTGAACGGATACGTCATCGCATCCTGGTGCAGCAAGGCCGTGCTGTCGGCCTGCCCTTCGGCCGCGCTGCCGATGCCGGCCATGGTGGGGCAGATCAGGGCGTCGTAGCGGCCCATGATGCCGGCCATGGTGTCATACATGCGGCCGATCGCCGTCTGCGACGCCAGGTACTGCTCGCCCGTCACCTGCAGGCCGGCGGCGGCGAACGCGCGGATGTAGTCGCTCGTCTCCCGCTCCTGGTTCAGGATGCGGGCCGCAAATTCGCGCCCCGTCTCGAAGCCCAGCCGGTGGTCCAGCGCCTCGGCCACCCAGCTGCCCCAGCCCAGCGCCACCTCCTCCACCACGGCGCCCTGCCCGCGCAAGGCCGCCACCACGTCGTCGAGCGCGGCGCGTACCTCGGGATGCACGTTGCAGTAGCCCAGGTCATAGGACAGGGCGATGCGCATGCCGCGCACGGTGTCCTCGGCGCCGAACGCCAGCGGCAGTTCCAGCCGCGGGCTGATGGCGGCCGGGTCGGCGACATGGGGACCGTTGATGGCGTTGAACATCAGCGCGCAGTCGGCCACGGTGCGGGCCATGGGGCCGATGTGGTTCATGGTGTTGAGCGCATAGGCGATCGGCGTGACGGGCACCCGGCCATAGCTGGGCTTCAAGCCCACCACGCCGCAATAGCTGGCCGGGATGCGGATCGAGCCGCCGATGTCGGAGCCGGAGGCCAGCGTGGTCAGGCCGGCCGCCAGCGCGGCGCCGCTGCCGCCGCTGGAACCGCCCGGCGTCATGGCCAGGTTCCATGGGTTGCGCGTCACGCCGTGGCGCGCCGAGCGGGTGAAGCCGGCCATGTAGAACTCCGGCACGTTGGTCTGCGCATGGATCACGGCGCCCGCGTCCAGCAGACGCTGGGTGATGGGCGCGTTGACGGCATCGGGCGTATCGCCCACCAGCCAGGAGCCCTTGGTGGTGGTCCAGCCGACCAGCGTGTGCTCGTTCTTCAGCGCGGTCGGCAAGCCTTCGAGCAGGCGCGGGGTGGCGCCGCGTTGACCGTAAATGCGCTCGGCCTCGCGCGCGGCCGTCAGCGCGGCCTCGCGGCGCTGGGCGCTGAAGCAGTTCAGTTGGGGTTCCAGCCGGTCGGCGCGGGCCAGGCAGGCTTGCAGCAGTTCCACCGGCGACAGGTCGCGGCTGCGGAACAGGCGCAAGGCCTCGGTGGCGGACAGGTTGCAAAGCTCGTCAGTTTGGTGCTGCTTGGTCATGGTATTCCTTGATTTGATCGATACGGTTTATTGGCCGTCCGCCGGCACCGGCCCGCGCACGGACATCAGCGGCGGCGTGGGGCCGGCGTTGGACAGCACGGCGTTCAACGGCAGCCGGTCCTGGCGGTACGTGGCCTGGAAGCTGGCGCCGTCGTCCGCGCTGCGCAGGATCAGGCCATCCTGGCCCACACCCAGCACGCCGTGCTCGCGGCCCGTGCGGGCCAGGCCAGTGATCGAGGCCGTGCTGCCGGTCTGGATGCGGGACCAGCTCTGGCCGGCGTCCACGCTGCGGTACAGCGCACCACGCAGCCCGCCCACCACCAGGGCGCCGTCCGGCATGGCGAGGCCGGTCCAGAACGAGCCGGCAAAGCCGGTGGGCAGGTAATGCCAGCTCGCGCCCTTGTCGGCCGAGTGCAGTACGTAGCCCTTCTCGGCCGCCGCATACAGCGCAGTGCCCGGGCCGGTGAACAGTCCGAACAGGTTCAGGTCGGCCCGCTTGGCGCCCGCCGGCGCGTCCAGCTGGCGGACCGTCCAGTGCTGGCCGCCGTCGCTGGTGGTCAGCACCAGCGACCACAGGCCGACCGCCACGCCGTTGGCGCGGTCGAAGAAGTGCACGGCGAACAGCGGCCGGTCCTGGTCCGGCGTGCTGCGCTGGACTTCCCATTGCTCGCCACCGTCGCGGGTATGCAGCACCACGCCAGCGTGGCCCACCGCCCAGCCTTCCTTGTCATCGACGAACGAGACACCCGTCAGTGTGGCATCCAGCGGCACCCTGGCGGCCTGGCGCCAGTGCTTGCCCTGGTCGTCCGACAGCAGCACCACACCGTGCGCGCCCACGGCGACCATGCGTGCGCCGGCCCAGTCGGCGGCCAGCATCCCGGCCTGCGCGGCATGGGCCACGTTGGCCGCCGGGCGCAGCGTGACCGGCCAGCCCGCCCCTTCAGCCGCGCCGGCATGCTGCACGCACGCCAGCAGTGCGGCGGCGCCGAGCGACATGGCGGCGAATTTCAGATTGCGTTTCATGGCTTTCCTCCCGATTCAATGCTGCAGCAGGCCTGGCACGCGGGCCGGCTTCTTGCGCGGGAACAGCCGTTCCAGCCACACGGCCAGGGCCGGCAGCGCCGTCATGGCCATCACCATGTTCACCATGAACATGAAGCCCAGCAGCTTGCCCATGTCGGCCTGGAACTTGAGCGCCGAGAACGACCAGGTAGCCACGCCCACGGCCAGCGTGACGGCCGTGAAGATGGTGGCCGTGCCCACTTCCAGGATCGCGTGTTCCAGCGCCTTGACGATGGGCTGGCCGTTGGCCAGGTGCAGTTGCAGGCGGTTGTAAATGTAGAAGCTGTAGTCCACGCCGATGCCCACGGCCAGCACCATCACCGGCAGCGTGGCCACGGTCAGTCCGATGCTCAGCTCCTTCATGAACCAGTAGCCGATGAAGGTACCCACCGTCAGCGGCAGGCAGCAGGCCAGCACAGCGCGGAAGTCGCGGTACGTCACCAGCACCAGCAACACGATCGCCGCATACACCCACAGCATCATCGGCAGTTCGCTGCGTTCGAGCGACTCGTTCACGGCCGCCAGCACACCGGCATTGCCGGAAGCGAGTCGGATCGTGATGCCGGGCTCGGACTGGCTGGCCGCGAACGCCTCGACGGCGGCGATCACGCGGTTGATGGTGACGGCCTTGTGGTCCGTCAGGTACAGGTGCACGGCCGTCATGCTGCAATCCTTGCGCATGGTGCCGCGGGTGCGGGCGATCTCGGTGGCCAGCGCGGCGAAGTTGGCCGCATCGAGCGGCACCGCCTCCATCTTGGGATTACCCTCGTTGTAGCCGCGGTTGTACTGCTTGATCTGGTCCGCGAAAGAGGCGATCGACAGCACGCCCGGCACCGGCTGCATGGCCCACGTGAAGCGGTCCTGGAACAGGCCGATGTTGGCGTTACCGCAGAAGCCCACGCCCTGCCCGGTCGCAACCCCATCGGCACCGCCCTGCGCGCCCCTGGCTTCGAAGATGATGGTCAGCCAATCCAGGCCCGTGTCGTAGTTGCTGGCGATGGAGACAGCGTCCAGGTTGAAGCGTGCGTCAGGCCGAAGTTCCGGCGCGCCCGGTTCCAGCGTGCCGATCACCCTGCCCTTGCTCTGCCACACGGCCAAGCCGAAGATCAGCCCCACGGCAGCCAGGCAGACGGCCGCGTTGCCGGGCCGCGCGATGCGGGCCAGCACGCGCAGCCAGCCGGCGCGCTGTTCGCGCAGGTCCATGGCGCCGTCGGCGTAGGACTTGTCGATGCGGCAGTACGAGGCGGCCACCGGCAGCATCACCAGGTTGGTGACGATCTTGAAGGCCACCCCCAGCGAGGCGGCGATGGCCAGCTCGCGCACCATCGGGATCGGGATCAGCAGCAGCGTGACGAAGGAGACGAAGGCCGTCACCAGCGCCAGCGTGCCGGGGATCAGCAGGCCGGAGAAGCTGGCGCGGCAGGCGGCCAGGCAGCTCTTGCCCAGCGAGACTTCCCGCACGATGTAGTTGATCTGCTGGACCCCGTGCGACACGCCGATCGCGAACACCAGGAACGGCACCAGCACGGCCAGCGGATCGAGGCCGAAGCCCAGCAGATGCAGCGCGCCGAACTGCCACACCAGCGAGGTGAGCGAGCAGGCGATGGGCAGCAGCGTGAACAGCACCGAGCGGCAGTACCAGTACACAGCGCCGGCCGTGAGCAGCAGCGCCAGCGCGAAGAAGCGCATCACCGACCTGGCCGAATCGGCGATCTCGCCGATCTGCTTGGCAAAGCCGATGATCTCGATGCTGAAGTCGCGGTCCTCGTAGCGCTGGCGCAGTTGTTCCAGGATCGCGTTGTAGGCCACATAATCGAGCTTGTTGCCATCCTTGTCCGTCTCCAGCAGCTCCGCGCTGATCATGGCGCTGTCCTGCCCGCGCGACACCAGGGTGCCGACAAAACCGCCCTGCGCGGTGGCCGCTGCGATCCGGGCGATGGTGGCGTCGTCCAGCCGGTCCGGATTGATGCTGCCATCGATCAGCGGATCGGCGCGGAAGCCCTCCTCCGTGATTTCATTGACGAAGGTGTTGGGTGTCCACAGCGACTGCACGCCGAGCCGCTCCACATTCGGCAGGAAGGTCACGGCCTGGGTGACCTCATACAGCCGCTTGAGGCCGGCCGCGCTCCAGATTTTGCCCTGGCGCGCACGGACCACGATGTTGAGGCGGTTGGCGCCCATCACATCGTTGCGGTAAGTGTGGAACGTCTCGATATACGGGTGGTTGGCCGGCATCTGCTTCTCGAAGCCGGCCTCCATCCGCAGTTGCGATCCCAGGTAGCCCATCACCAGGGTCAGGCCGAGCAGCGCCAGCATCAGCCAGTTGCGCCGCTCGAAACAGACCGATTCAAAGCGCGCCAATAAGCGGGACGATAATTGGGCGGGGGAGCTTGTCATCTCTGCTATCCGGTCAGAAGTTGCGGGCAACGGTCACACCGACAAAGCTGCGGTCGCGGTACGGCTGATCGAACACCGCCTCGCCGCCCATGAAGCGGGCGTAGTTGACGGCCACCTGCCAGTTGGCCGGGTTCTGGATGAAGCCCAGCGTGAAGTTGACCGACTGGGCCCCCTTCATGAACGTGGCGGCGCCGTTGGGCGTGCGGCCGCTGAGCGCGCGGAAGTAATACACCTCCGGCACCACCTGCCAGCCCGGGATCAGCGTGCCGTCATACACCCAGCTGAAGTCGAAGTTGATGCCGGACGAATTGCGGGTGCCGACCGGGATCGGGGTGCCGGCCGGCGAATACTCCTGGCCCCAGCCCCAGCCGCCAGCCGAGACGGGTGCGCCGCCATATTCGCGCTGCAGGTCCGGGAAGCGGATCGCCACCGCCTCGGCCAGCAGCGTGCCCGAATCGGCGTGCAGCAGCTTGAGCAGGCCGGGCGCCGTGTCCGGCGTGAGGCTGAACAGGCTGGTGACGGCCGCCTGCATGCGGGTCGTATCGACCCAGCAGTTGCCGCCCTGTGCGGCGCAGCCGGTGGTGGCCGCGTTGATGGTCACCGCATCCTTCGGACGGTACGAAAACTCGCCGCCGATGGCCCAGTCGCCGACCGGGAAGTTGGCCGACACACCATACAGCTTGCGGTCCTCGCCATACACCCAGCCCATGGCGCCGTTCGGGTTGTTGAACGTGAACGACGGCGACTTGTCGTGGTAGTTGATGGCGTAGGCGCCCAGGTTCAGCTGCGTGCCCGGCGGCTGGTAGCGCAGCGACAGGCCCCACTGGCCGCCGTTGCGGGCCTTGGTTTCCTGCAGGCCGTAGGCGTCGTGGCCGGCGCCGAGGCCATTGAAGGTCGACCAGTAGCTGCCCGTGGGCGGCATGTAGTTGGCGTTCCAGCCCAGCTGCACGTAGGCTTCCGCGTTGAAACCGCCGCCCAGGCCGGCCGCCGCGCTGACGATGGGCGCCGGCAGGATGGCTTCCTTGAGCTGGGTGCCCGGCTGCGACAGGCGCATCAGGTCAACCGCGTTGGTGACGTTGATCCCGCCGGGGATGAACAGGCTCTCGCCCCAGCTGATCACCTGGTTACCGGCGCGGACGCGCACCATGTGGCCATCGACGTCGAACTTCTTGCTGACCCACAGGTCGAGCAGCCGGGCCTTGAAGCGCAAGTCCTTGCGGGCTTCGTCGGACAGGTTGTCCGGCAGGCCGGGCGGCGTGGTGGCGCTGGTCCAGCCCGTGGTCCTGGTGGCGGCAAAATCGCGCAGCCAGCTGACGCGGGCCATGGCCGTCACGTCCTCGGGAAACTTGAGCAGCAGTTCGTGCGAGCCTTTCAGATAGCGGGTGAAGGCATCGCCGTTGCCGTAATTGAGGTCGCCCTGGTCGCCCAGGCCGCTGGTGGGCGACAGCTGGCCGGCCGGGCCGCCGCTATTGCCTTCGCTGACCAGCGTGGGGTTGGGGCCACGGGTGCGGATGCCGGTGCCCAGGCTGATGGTGGAATCGAAGCTGCCCGAAAAATAGTCGGTGTTAAAGGTCGCGGCGTGCGCGTCCAGGCCGGCGATGGACGAGCCGATCGCGCAGGCCATGATGAATGGCTTGTTCATGTGGTACTCCTGAAGACGGTGAGTGGTTTTGAGGCTGGTTCAAAATGCCCGTGGCGTGGCGTGGCGACGAAGACAGTGCTCCCGCACGGCGAGGCGCCACAACGAAGCCACGGGCTTTTTGAAACGGCCTCTTAGCGGTCGCTGATGGCGCGCAGGTTTTCCGAGGTATAGAACGCGGCCTTGGTGCGTTCGCCACGGCTTTCGGTCAGCCACTTCACGTCCACGCCGGCGCCCACGGTGCTGAAGTCGAACACATAGCGCCCTTCGGGCAGGTTGTACTGGCCGAACGCCAGCACGTCGCAGGTGCCCGTCTCATACACCGGCACCACATAGCCTTCGCGCACCTTCCACAGCGCACCCTGCACGTCGTAGTCCTCGGCCAGCACGGCGTTCCAGCTATCCTCGTCCAGGTAGTAGGTGCGCTTGGGCGACACGTGACGCGCGCCCTGCTTCACCGTGCCTTCGATCACCCATACGCGGTGCAGCTCGTAGCGGCGGGTACTGGCGGCCAGCGCGTTGCGGCCGACCACGTCGTGGATCTTGGCCTTGAAGTCGTACACGCCCAGCACGTTGTACGGCACCAGCATTTCCTTCTTGCCGACGATCTTCCAGTCAAAGCGGTCCAGCGTGCCGGTGAACATATTGGTTTCGTCGAGCAGGTACTGGTTCTCAAAACCGATCTGTGGCGCGTCGTAGGCATAGGCCGGCATGCGGCGCACGCGGCGCTGGCCGGGGAAGTAATAGAACGTTTCGCTGTTCGGATTGTCCAGGAAGATGTCGGCGGCCAGCGCCTGGCCAGCCAGCGCGGCCGGCGACTTGTAGGTGAAGTAGGTGTAGTACTCGACGTTGCCCGTCTCCGACAGGTTGTTCGAGCCCTTTTTACCGGCCGGGAAATAGTAGTTCTGCTCGAAGCCGGCCATGATCCAGTCCTCGCTGCCACGGCGTGGCGACACCATGGTGTAGCCGTTCTGGTACTCGACGCCGATACCGCGATAGCGCATCTTCATGTTCATCATGGCCTGTGCGCCGTTGGACGGCATGGGGAACGGCGTGCCCGGCACCACGGCCGACTTCAGGCTCCAGCCATCGGCGCCCATCTTGGCGGTGGCCACGTTCTTGCGCGTGTTCTCGGCCACGAACTCCGGCACGCCGCAGCTGCGGCGGGTCGGATACACCTCCATCTGGAAGCCGGGATTCTGCTTGAGCAGCGCTTGCTGGCCCGGCGTCAGCATGGCAGCGTACTGGCCCATGTTGGCGGCGTTGATGGTGTACAGCGATTTATCGTTCTTGTACTTCCAGTAGTCCTTGCGCAGCTTGCCCCAGCTCCAGCCATCGCTCGCTTGCACTTCCTCTTTCCAGGCCGGGATGCGGCCATCCTTGCTGCCGGCCATTTCGCCGCCCAGCGGGGTCTGCGTGGTACCCAGCTGGCTGGCGTCCGAGGCGCTTGCGGCACCGCCGGCCATGGCCAGGCAGGCGGCGGCAACGAGCATCCACTGGTGTTTTGCGTTCGTCATTGTCTTGGTCTCCGTCTAATTTTTATTGAGCGTTCAGTCGGTATTGCTTTGTTTTACATCAATCCTGCTTGCATTATTGAAGCCCCTACTCAATATAACTGAATAAAGACTCGGTTTTGCAGATGTTTTTGTGCTCCGTTGTAAAAATGAAAAATTCATCGCTTCAGGGGGTGGAGGGGCGCGCCGTGCGATACCAGTTCCAGTGGCTGCCGAAGTCGAAGCGCGTGATCTGCTTCACTTCCAGGTAGGCGTCATAGCCATGGCGCCCCAGTTCGCGGCCGATGCCGGAAGCCTTGTAGCCGCCCCAGGGCAGCTGGGTGAAGGTCGGCTGCGAGCAGTTGATCCACACCACCCCGGCCCGCAGCGCGCCGGCCACGCGGTCGCAGCGTTCCAGGTCGGCCGACATCACCGCGCCGGCCAGGCCGAAACGGCTGTCGTTGGCCACGGCGATCGCCTCCGCCTCGCTGTCGAACGGGCGCACGGCCAGCACGGGACCGAACACTTCCTCGCGCCAGATCCAGCTGTCGAGCGGCACGTCGGCGAACACGGTCGGCTGCACGAAATAGCCGCGTGGCCGGTTCGCCGGGGTGCCGCCGCCCGTCACCAGGCGCGCGCCGCAAGCCTTGCCGTGCTCTATGCCCTCCATCACGCGGCGCTTCTGGCCGGCCGACACGATGGGCCCCATCTGCACCCCGTCACGTTCGCCCGGGCCGATCACCAGCTGCTGGGCCGCCATCTTGAGCCGCTCCAGCAAGGCTTCGTAGATGGGACGCTCCACCAGCAGGCGCGAAGTGGCCGAGCAGATCTGGCCCTGGTTCCAGAACACGCCAAACTGTATCCATTCAACCGCCTTATCGAGATCGCAATCGGCGAACACAATGAACGGCGATTTGCCGCCCAGCTCCAGGCTGACGTTGCGGATATCGCGCGCCGCTGCCTGCATCACCAGCTTGCCGGTCGCCTCCGAACCCGTGAAGGCCAGCTTGTCCACGCCGGGATGGGCGGTGAGCGCGGCGCCGGCCGCCTGGCCCAGACCCGTGACCAGGTTGAACACGCCCGCCGGTAATCCAGCCTGGTGCAGGTAGCGCGCCAGTTCGCCGCACGTCAACGGGCACAGCTCCGACGGCTTGAGCACGATGCAGCAACCGGCCGCCAGCGCCGGAGCCACCTTCCAGGCCGCCATCAGCAGCGGGAAGTTCCAGGGCGTGATGGCACCCACCACGCCCAATGGCTCCTTTCGGATGCGGCAGTGGAAGCGATCGTCGCCCACATCCTGCAGCGCGTCGCCTTCCGATTCGGCCTGTTCGGCCATGTCGGCGTAGTAGTCGAAGCAATAGGCGGCGTCGCTGATATCCATGCGCGCCTCCTCGAGCGGCTTGCCGTTGTCGCGCATTTCCAGCCAGGCCAGCGGTTCCAGGTCGTCACGGATGGCTTTCCCCACCCGGCGCAGGATGGCGGCCCGGCCGGCGGCCGGCATGCGCGGCCACGGACCGTGGTCGAACGCGCGGCGCGCGGCGGCCACCGCCGCCTGCACGTCCGCTTCCGTGCCGGCAGCGGCCTTGGCGAAGCATTCCTCGGTGGCCGGGTCGATCACCGGCAGGAAGTCCCCCAGGGCCGGCTCGACGAAGGCGCCGTCGATGTAGAGCAGATTGCGCATCGTTTCCCCCCTTGTCCGCTCAGGCGATCTGGCGCGTCATGGTGATGTCGAAGTGGCGCTTCTCGGCCTCGCGGAAATAGCTGGTGGCGTTGAAGTAGGCTTCGGGCGCATACACGCCGGGCCGGCGCGGTTCGCTCAGCATCAGCTGCACAGCGATCGACGCGTTCATCGACGTGGCCGCGTCCACGTAGCCCGCGTACATCGCGTTGGGGCGCACGATGACCTGGCAGCGCGCCATGGCAGGCTTGCCGCCCACCCGGCCACGGCCGATGGCGAAATGGATCTCGTGGCTTTGCTGGCTGGGGATGCGGTCCTGGTTCTCGGCGATGTTGCGCTGGATGACGGCGTTCAGCACGTCCAGCGGGCGCACGGCCACGCCGTTCACTTCCACCGTGCGGTCGTACTCGCCGAAGCCGGCCTTGACCAGCCCCACCCACGCCTCATGCTCGCGGTGCGGCAGGTGCAGCTTCCACGTGAATTCCTTGATGCCTTTTTCGCGGATGCCATCGGCCAGCGGCACGGTCAGCTGCTCGGAGTGGATCGAGTACATGAATTCGCAACGGCCCCACGGTTCCGGCAGATCGATGGTTTCCACGCCCGTCTGCGGCGCGCATTCCACGTGGCGCCCTTCCAGGAACTGCAGGCAGGGATGGGCGTATTCGGCCAGCACGGTCGATACGCTGTACGGCGGCACCAGCACGGGATTTTCCGGGCCCGTCAGCGTGGCGGCCCAGTACAGATTGATGCTGTCCACTTCGTCCAGTTCATCGGCCACGGCGCGGCAGATCACGTTCGACATGCCGGGATCGGCGCCCACACCCAGCACAGCCACCACGCCGGCCTGGCGGAAGCGCTCCTGCCATTGCAGCTGCTTGACGGTGTAGGTGCCCAGGCCGCCCAGGTCCACGTAATCGACGCCGGCGCTCAGCGCCGCTTCGAAGATGGCCATCTGGAAGCCGGCCAGCGTGGGCACGGAGTTGATGCAAACGTCGGATCCGGCCAGCGCGCGGGCCAGCGCCTGCGGGTCGGCCACGTCCAGGTCGTGCGCCGTCAGGCGCGCGTCGTCGAGCTCCGCGCGCAGGGCGGCCATGCGGGTGCGATCGCTGTCGAACATGCGCAGTTCGCCGATCTCGATGATGGTGCGATCGGACAGCAGATCGCGGATGATGCCCTGCCCCATCATGCCGGCGCCACCCAGGATGGAGATGATTACTTTCTTGTTCATGTAGGTCCCCTTGCTTTATAAACCGAATGTTTCGTCGGTATTTGAAAAATAATACTCCATAATTTTTAAAAAGACAGGAAATTTATGGGAATTGTCGAACTTTTATTCGCGTTTTAACGACAGCGCAGGATGCGCGCCGAGCACGCGTGCGCAGCCCTCGCCATGGGTGGCGATGACTGCGGCATGCGCGCCCCGGCCGGGAGCCGGGGCGATACCACTTACAAATTACTGATTCGAGGGGAAGCTGAATACGGCGCCCTCACGCACGCCGGCCGACGGCCAGCGCTGCGTGATGGTCTTGCGGCGCGTGTAGAAGCGCACGCCGTCCGGGCCGTAGGCGCCCAGGTCGCCGAACAGCGAACGCTTCCAGCCGCCGAACGAGTGGTAGGCCACCGGCACCGGCAGCGGCACGTTCACCCCCACCATGCCGACCTGGATGGCGTCGGTGAAGTAGCGCGCCGCCTCGCCGTCACGGGTGAAGATGCAGGTGCCGTTGCCATATTCATGCGCGTCGATCAGGTCCATCGCTTCCTGCAGCGAATGGGCGCGCACCACGCCCAGCACGGGGCCGAAGATCTCCTCCTTGTAGATGCGCATGGACGGCGTGACGCGGTCGAACAGGCACGGCCCCAGGTAATAGCCATCCTCGTAGCCCTTGGGCAGCGCCACCTTGCGGCCATCGACCACCAGCGTGGCGCCTTCGGCCACGCCCTGCGCCACGTAGCCGCACACCTTGTCGAAGTGCTGGCGCGTGACCAGCGGCCCCATGTCGCTGCTCGCATCGGTGCCGGGGCCGACGCGCATCTTGGCGATTTCCATCTTGAGCCCTTCGACCAGCGCATCGGCCGTCGCGTCGCCCACCGCCACCAGCAGCGGGATGGCCATGCAGCGCTCGCCGCAGGAACCGTAGGCCGCGCCCATCAGCGCACTCACCGCTTGCGGGATATCGGCGTCGGGCATGACGATGGCGTGGTTCTTGGCGCCGCCCAGCGCCTGCATGCGCTTGCCCTGCGCGGTGCCGGTGGCGTAGAT
>DATFBD010000094.1:0-6884 GCA_035254005.1 Burkholderiaceae bacterium
GCGAAGCGCATCTCCAGCTTCCACTGGCTTTCAAGGCGATGGGTGAAGCCGGCCATGCCCAGCTTGTGGCCCCATTCGCACAGCCGGTAGTCGCGCACGTGCGAGCCGTCGCGCAGCAGTTCCACCGCCTGCAAGGTGGTATCGCACAGGGCCGAGGCGGGCGCCACGATGTCGACGATCACCAGCTTGCCGCCCGGGCGCAGCACGCGCCACGCTTCCTGCAGCGCGGCCGGCACGTCCAGCCAGTGGTGGGCCGAGAAGCGCGTCACCACCAGGTCGAAAATGGCGCCGGCGAACGGCAGCTGGCCCACGTCACCCTGCTGGGTGCGGATGTTTTCCAGGCCGCGATCGGCGGCCGCTTGCGTGACCACGTCCAGCATGGCGTCCGACAAGTCATACGCCACCACCGATTGCGCCACCGGCGCCACGGCGAAGCTGGCGTGGCCGGCGCCGCAGCCCAGGTCCAGCACACGGGGCAGGGCCATGCGGCGCGCGATGTCGTGCATGGCGGCCAGGTCCGCGCCCTGGGCGTGGACGGCGCTGCTCAGGTAGGCTTGCGCGGTGTTGCCAAATTGCTCAACGACGACGGCTTGCTGTTTCATGGTGGCTTCCTCGTATGTGGTGGGGAAGCGTCAGGATAGGCAAAACCCTATCCTGTAACAAGACAAGGACTTATACTGGTATAACTTCTACCATGCACACCACTCTCGGCGATTACATCCGCGCCCACCGCGAGCGCGTTACGCCCGCCAGCGCCGGCTTGCCCGGCGGCGGACGCCGGCGCACGCCCGGCTTGCGGCGCGAGGAACTGGCCCAGTTGTGCGATGTCAGCCCTACCTGGCTCACGTGGCTGGAGCAGGGCCGGCCGGTGGCCGCCTCGGCCCGCCTGCTGGCTCGGCTGGCCGACGTGCTGCGCTTGTCCATGGCCGAGCGGGCTTATCTGTTCAGCCTGGCTGGCCGACTCGACCCGCAGCATGAGCTTGATGCCGGTGCGGCCGGGCAGGGGCTCGATGCGGTAGTGTGCGCCATCAACGCGCCGGCCTACATCCTGGATCGCCAGTGGGATGCGCTGGCCTGGAACGCCGATGCGGCCGCCCTGCTGCGCGGCTGGCTCGATGGCGGCCAGGGCGCGGGCAAGCCCAACCTGCTGCGCTTCATGTTTTTGCAACCGCAGGCGCGCAGCCTGACGGTGGACTGGCCGGAACGGGCGCGCCGGCTGGTGGCCGAGTTCCGCGCCGACACGGGCCGCCACGCGGCCCAGGAACCGCTGGCCAGCCTGATCGCGCAATTGGTGGCCGCCAGCGACGAATTCCGCCAGTTGTGGACCTTGCAGGACGTGGTCGGGCGCGAAGGCGGCGCGCGCCGCTTCCGTGATGCGCACGGTACCGAGCACACCTTCAGCCAGGTCACGCTGCACCTGGCCCAGCGCCCGGACTTGAAACTGGTGATGCTGCTGCCGGTGGCGCAGTAAGGCGCGCGCGGCAGCGACGGCCGGGTTGCCCCCGTCCTATTGCATCGACGGCTCCCATGCCCGCACGCAGTTGCGCCCCGCCGCCTTGGCGGCATACAGGGCCCGGTCGGCGCGCTCGATCGACGTCTCCGCCGGCAGGTCCGGGTCGAGCTGGGCCAGTCCGAAAGAGACGGTAATGTGCACCGGCTCGGCTGTCCCGATGTCGATGGCCAGCGCAGCGAGCTGGGCGCGCAGGCCATCGATCCGGTCCAGGCTCCTGGCCGCCACGGCACCCGGCATGCAGAGCAGGAATTCCTCCCCGCCATAGCGAAACACCTTGTCATAGGGGCGCAGCTGGCCGATCAGGTGGCGTATCGTCTTGGCCAGCACCTGGTCGGCCGCCGGATGGCCATAGCGATCGTTGACCGCCTTGAAGTGGTCGAAGTCCATCATGGCGATATAGCAGCCCTGGGCGCTGCGCTTCGCCAACTGCTGTTGCTCGCGCAAGGTCGGCAGGATGTCGTAGCGGGTAATGGCGCCCGTCAGCCCATCATGGTTGTACAGCGCATGTTCCAGTTCCCGTTCCAGCGACGTGATCTCAAGCCGCAGCCGGTCGAGCGCATTGGCGAAGTTGTCATAGTCGAGCGTGGCGATGCCGTTGCCGGTGCGGGCAGCGAGCAGCAACTGCCGGGCCTGATCATGCAAGCGCAGGTGTTCCTGGCCCATGGCGGTATAGCCGGGATGGCAACGCAGCGACTCCGGTATTTCGCCATAGAACCACTGTCCGAAGCGGCATTCCTTGTGCGCCGTTTCTTCGACGTCATGCTTGTCTCCCGGCAGTCCGCAAACGATGGTGCGGACCAGCGCCCCGTACCACAGCTGGTGGCTGTTGAGTGCTTCCTTCAATTGCGCGAGTATCGATTGCAGCTCTTCCCGGGTCGCTGCTTCGAATGCCATGGCTGTCCTCCTGGGGGCGTGGGTTGCATCTTGCTGTGACAGCTTATCATCAATGCAAGCGCGCGCCGCCGTCAATCAACATTCATCCGTTCAGGCCGTGCCGGCTAGCCACAAGACGGTGCGGCAGGGGCGGGTACGCGCGGGCGGGCGCATGCCGCGCGCGCGCCACCAGGATATTGCCCGCTTGATATAATTTGTCCGAGCATCGGCCACCCGCCGGTGCTGCTGGCTCTGGACGTCGCCATGATGACGTTCCATGCGGCCGCGTCCCACCATCGCAGCGGCCACCGTTACGCAAGAGGTCCGCTCTGTCCGCCATCATCTACTCCCGCAGGGAAAACCTGCACGCCATTTACGCCATGCTGATCGCCGTGGCCATGTTCTCGCTGATGGACACGGCCATGAAAGTGCTGTCGGCCCACTATCCGGCCATGCAGGTGACGGCCTTGCGTGCGCTGTGCTCGCTGCCGCTGCTGTGCGCCTACATGGCCTACCGGGGCGCGTTCGCCCGCATCCTGCAGGTGCGCTGGTCCATGCACCTGTTCCGCGGCGCGCTGGGCATCGGCATGCTGACCCTGTTCGCATTCGGCTTGCGCAATCTGTCGCTGGCCGAGGCGTATTCCATCTTCTTCATCGCGCCGTCGCTGATCGCGGCGCTGTCCGTGTTCGTGCTCAAGGAGAAAGTGGGGCGGGCCCAGTGGGCCGCCATTGTGGTCGGCATGATAGGCGTGCTGGTGGTGTTGCGGCCGGAGGGGACCGGTTTCCTGTCCATCGGCGGATTGGCCATTCTGGGCGCGGCTGTCTTCTACGCCTTGTCGGCCATCGCCAGCCGCGTGCTGAGCCGCACGGATAACAGTGAATCGATGATGTTCTGGTATCTGCTGATCATGGCCGGCGGCGGCCTGGCCATGGCGGCCGGGGTCTGGGTGCCGGTGCGCCAGGAGGACTGGCTGGTGCTGGTGGGACTGGCGCTGAGCGGCTTTTTCGGCCAGCTGGCCATCACGGAAGCGTTCAGCAAGGGCAAGGCCTCCACCGTGGCCTCGTTCGAATACTCGGCACTGGCCTGGGGCGTGGCCCTCGACTGGGTGTTGTGGCACACGCTGCCGGATGGCTACACCGTGCTCGGCGCGCTCATCATCGTGGCCAGCGGCATCTACCTGGTGCGGCACGAAGCGGTGCATGCCGAGGCGGAACATCCGTGATTTGGGGGCAACAGCGCGGAAACGTGGCTGGCCCAACTTCGCTATAATCGCGGGATGCTTAAACAACGCACCATCAAACAACTGGTCCGCACCACCGGCGTGGGCCTGCATTCCGGCACCAAGGTCGAGCTGACCTTGCGCCCGGCCGCGCCCGATACGGGCATCGTGTTCCGCCGCGTGGACCTGGACCCTGTCGTCGAATTCCCGAGCAGCGCCATGGCCGTGGGCGATACCCGCATGGCCTCCGTGCTGGTCAAGGATGGGGCGCGGGTATCGACGGTCGAGCACCTGATGTCGGCCTGCGCCGGGCTGGGCATCGACAACCTGTATATCGACGTGAGCGCCGAGGAAATTCCCATCATGGATGGCTCGGCCGCATCGTTCGTGTTTCTTTTGCAACAGGCGGGCGTGCAGGAGCAGCCCGTGGCCAAGAAATTCATCCGCGTGCTGCAGCCGGTCGAGATCCGCGACGGGGTGGGCGACAAGGAAAAATGGGCCAGGTTGTCGCCATACAACGGCTTTAAATTAGACTTTTTCATCGAATTTAATCACCCGGCCGTCGATGGCACCAGCCAGCGGGCCACGGTCGATTTCGGCGACGTGTCGTATGTGCACGACGTGGCGCGGGCGCGCACCTTCGGCTTCATGCAGGATGTGGAAATGCTGCGTGGCATAGGCCTGGCGCGCGGCGGTTCGCTGGAAAACGCCATCGTGATGGACGAGTACCGCATCCTCAATTCGGACGGCCTGCGTTACGACGATGAATTCGTGCGCCACAAGATCCTGGACGCCATCGGCGATTTGTACCTGGTAGGCCATCCCTTGCTGGCCAGCTATGAGGCGCACAAGTCCGGCCACGCGCTCAACAACCAGCTGCTGCTGGAGTTGCTCAAGCATCCGGAAGCGTATGAAATCGTTTCGTTCGATACGAATGAGGCGGCGCCGCCCTCGTATCTGCGCCAGATGGCGCGTGAGTGGGCACTAACTTAACGGCTACAGGGTCTGACCCTGTCAAAACGTCGCTGCTCAGCCGCCACCCTGGCGGCGGCGCGCCACCATGCGCTGCAGCGCTTCGATCAGGGCGGCATTCTGGCTGGTCTGCTCGAGCGTGTGGCCCAGCTCGTCAAACGCGGCCACGGCCGCTTCGGGCAGCGACAGCGCCCGCATCTGCTCCTTGATCTCGGCCGCTTTCACCATCTGCACCCGCAACTTGACCCCCGTTACTTGCCAGCCGCGCCGGGCCAGCGTGTCCTGCAGCTTGGGGATTTGTTGCTTGAGCTTAGCCGCCAGCGCCGCGTTGGGCGTGGCCAGCACCAGCTGGCCTTCCTCGAACGACAGGATTTCCACGTACTGGAACATGGCCGGCAGGGCCGCCGCACAGTCGCGCTGCAGCGACGCCATGCGTTCGATGGCCGGCAGCAGGGCCGCCATCTTGTCGTCGCGCCGCAGGAAATCGGTGGCGCCGACGGCAGTCGGCCGCTTCAGGGACAGGTTGGAAGAGTTGAATCGCATGGGCCGAAACATACCACAAGCCGCCCCGTCCGTGCCGGCCGCTGTCACGGCCTTGCAGCAATTGCACGCTACGCTCCGCTAAGCCGGTGTGAATTGTGTTGATTTTGTGGCATTGTTCTGATCTGGGCTATTGTTATATAGGCCAACACCCCAATGTTGGCGACTGCGCATGATAAAATCATCGTCTTTTGCCATAGTCGAACTCCGTGCGGTAAGGCAACTTTCACCAACAGAGCTTTTTTTAACGGCGTTTTTTCAAGAATTCAAGCATGTCATTACTGACCCAGATTTTCGGTAGCCGCAACCAGCGGCTGCTCAAGCAATACCAAAAAACGGTACGCGAGATCAATGCGCTCGAGCCTGTCATTGAAAAGCTGTCGGATGCCGAGCTGCAAGCGAAGACGCCCGCGTTCAAGCAACGCATCGCCAACGGTGAATCGCTGGACGCGATCCTGCCCGAAGCGTTCGCCGTCTGCCGCGAAGCGAGCAAGCGCGTGTTCAAGATGCGCCACTTCGACGTGCAGCTGATCGGCGGCATGGTGCTGCACTACGGCAAAATCGCGGAGATGGGCACCGGCGAGGGCAAGACCCTGACGGCAACCCTGCCGGCCTACCTGAACGCGCTGGCCGGCAAGGGCGTGCACATCGTGACCGTCAACGACTACCTGGCCCAGCGCGACGCCGACACCATGGGCAAGCTGTACGGCTGGCTGGGCCTGACGACCGGCATCAACCTGTCGCAGATGGAGCACGCCGCCAAGCAGGCTGCCTACAACGCCGACATCACCTACGGCACCAACAACGAATTCGGTTTCGACTACCTGCGCGACAACATGGTCTATGGGGCCAACGAGCGGGTGCAGCGCAAGCTGAATTTCGCCATCGTCGACGAGGTCGATTCGATCCTGATCGACGAGGCGCGTACGCCGCTGATCATTTCCGGACAGGCGGAAGATCATACCGACCTGTACATCAAAATAAACCAGCTGCCGCCACTGCTGACCCAGCAGATCGGCGAAGAGACACCGGATGGCAAGGGCAAGATCGAGGTGCCGGGCGATTACACCAAGGATGAGAAATCGCATCAGGTGCTGCTGACCGAAGCCGGCCATGAAAAGGCCGAGCAAATCCTGACTCGCATGGGCTTGCTGCCAGAAGGCGCCTCGCTGTACGACGCTGCCAACATTACCCTGATCCACCATCTGTATGCCGCATTGCGCGCACACACGCTGTACCACAAGGATCAGCATTACGTCGTGCAAAACGGTGAAGTCGTCATCGTCGATGAATTCACCGGCCGCCTGATGACCGGTCGCCGCTGGTCCGATGGCCTCCATCAGGCTGTCGAAGCCAAGGAAGGCGTGAAGATCCAGAACGAGAACCAGACGCTGGCGTCCATCACGTTCCAGAATTACTTCCGCATGTATGGCAAGCTCGCCGGCATGACGGGGACGGCCGATACCGAGGCCTACGAATTCCAGGAAATCTATGGTCTCGAAACCGTGGTGATTCCGCCGAACCGGCCGAGCCAGCGCAAGGACCGCCAAGACCAGGTGTACAAGACTGCGCAAGAGAAGTACAACGCGATGCTTGCCGATATCAAGGATTGCTACGAGCGTGGACAGCCGGTGCTGGTCGGTACAACGTCGATCGAGAATTCGGAACTGCTATCGCAGATTTTGACCAAGAATAACCTGCCGCATAATGTGCTGAACGCCAAGCAGCACGCGCGCGAAGCGGAAATCGTCGCGCAGGCCGGCCGG
>DATFBD010000095.1:0-11491 GCA_035254005.1 Burkholderiaceae bacterium
CGATGGCTTGTTCGGCCGTGCGCCAGAACAGCAGGTCGTAGCTGGACAGGCGCGGGGTGGCAGCGACGGGAATGGCGACGTCCATGAAGCCGGGATGGCTCACCATCCACTGGAGCGTCTGCATGCCTCCCATGGAGTAGCCGACCACGGCCCGCAGGTGCCGGATGCCCAGCTTTTCCGTCAGCAGCCGGTGCTGGCTGGCCACCATGTCGCGGATGGTGAAGGCGGGGAAGGCCTGGCCGTGCTGGCTGGCGCTGTTGGACGGCGAGCAGGACACGCCATTGCCCAGCGCGTCGGCCAGGATCACGAAGTAGGGCGCCGGATCGAACAGGCCTTGCGGCCCCAGCACCTCCAGCAGCTGCGCGCTGGTGCCGGTGTGCCAGGTGGGCACCAGGATGGCGTTGTCGCGCGCCGCGTTGAGGGTGCCCAGCGTGCGGTAGCCGAGCTGGCAGTCGTGGATGACGGCGCCGCTCTCCAGCGTGAGGTCGCCGAGGCGGGCCAATTGCTGGGGCGCCGCCGGCGCGCCCGCGTGCGCGTGCGCGGCCAGCATGGCGCCGCATAACAGCAAGGTCCGCACGCCGGCGGACCACGAGAGAAAGCGTGGCGTCATGCTCACTCCTGGTGGATGGGGGCCGGTTCCGGCCCGCGCAGGTTGAAGGGGACTGTTGGCCTTAGCCGCGCTTGCGCTCGTGCTGCCACAGCACGTCGCTGCCGCCGGCAAAGCGGTTCAGCACGCGCGACAGCACGAACATCAGGTCCGACAGCCGGTTCACATATTGGCGCGGGTGGTCGTGGATGGTTTCGGCCTTGCCCAGGGTGACGATGGCCCGTTCCGCGCGGCGGCACACGGTGCGGCACACGTGCGCCACGGCGGCCGCCCGCGAGCCGGCCGGCAGGATGAATTCGGTCAGCGCCGGCAGGTCGGCGTTGTACTTGGCCAGCAGGTCATCGAGGCGCGCCACATGGGCCTCGGTGATCATCTGGTAGCCAGGGATGCACAATTCCCCGCCCAGGTCGAACAGGTCGTGCTGGATCGTCACCAGCTCCTCGCGCAGGTCGTCGGGCATCGCTTCGCACAGCAGCAGGCCGATGTTGGAATTGAGTTCATCCACGTCGCCCATGGCGTGTACCCGCACGCTGTCCTTGTCGGTGCGCGTGCCGTCGCCCAGACCGGTGGTGCCGTTGTCGCCGGTGCGGGTGGCGATCTTGGAGAGTCGGTTGCCCATGATGGTTCCTGATCCGTGAAAAGCTGTGAGGATACGCCAATTCCGCGCGCCGCAGCGCATTTCCCCCACCGGCGACGCGGCGAATCGGCACCGGCTCGCGGCGCCAATTGATCGCCCGACGGGACGGCGGCGCCATTTGTGCTTACAATCGACGTCTATCGACTTGTTTCCTTCGCCGCCATGCATACCACTGCCCCCGATCCGGCCAACCTGTACGCGCGCCGCCAGCAAGTGGCCGAGGCCCTGCGCGCCGTGCTGCCCGCGCGCTGCGTGCTGGCCGAGCCGGAGGATACCCGGCCCTACGAATGCGACGGCCTGGCCGCCTACCGCCAGTTGCCCATGGTGGTGGTGCTGCCCGACAGCGAGGCGCAGGTGATCGCCATCGTCAACGTGTGCCGCCAGCTCAATGTGCCGATCGTGCCGCGCGGGGCGGGAACCGGCCTGTCCGGCGGAGCCATGCCGATCGCGGACGGCGTGGTGCTGTCCACGGCGCGCATGAACCAGGTGATCCGCATGGACGCCTACTCGCGCACGGCCGTGGTGCAGCCGGGCGTGCGCAACCTGGCCATTTCCGATGCCGCCGCCCGCCACGACCTGTACTACGCGCCCGATCCCTCGTCCCAGATCGCCTGCACCATCGGCGGCAACGTGGCCGAGAATTCGGGCGGCGTGCACTGCCTGAAGTACGGCCTGACGGTGCACAACGTGCTGCGCGTGCGCATGGTCACCATCGAGGGCGAGGTGGTGGAACTGGGCGGCGAATCGCTGGACGCGCCGGGGCTGGACCTGCTGGCCGTGTTCATCGGCTCCGAAGGCATGCTGGGCATCGTGACGGAAGTGACGGTCAAGCTGATTCCCAAACCGTCCACGGCGCGCGTGATCATGGCCTCGTTCGGCGAGGTGGGCGCCGGCTGCAACGCCGTGGCCGACCTGATCGCGGCCGGCATCATCCCGGCCGGGCTGGAGATGATGGACCAGACCTCGGCCCGCATGGTGGAGCCGTTCTGCAAGGCCGGCTACGACACCGAGGCGGCCGCCATCCTGCTGTGCGAGGCCGACGGCACACCGGAGGAAGTGGAAGAGGACATCGCGCGCATGACGGCCGTGCTGCAGGCGGCTGGCGCCAGCGCCATCGCCGTGTCGCAGAACGAGGCCGAGCGGCTGCGCTTCTGGTCCGGCCGCAAGAATGCTTTCCCGGCCGCCGGCCGCATCTCGCCCGACTACTACTGCATGGACGGCACCATTCCCCGCAAGCGGCTGGCCGAGGTGCTGGCCGGGATCGCGCGCATGGAGAGCAAGTACGGCCTGCGCTGCGCCAACGTGTTCCATGCGGGCGACGGCAACCTGCACCCGCTGATCCTGTTCGACGCCAACCAGCCCGACGAATTCGCGCGCGCCGAAGCGTTCGGGGCCGAGATCCTGGCGTTGAGCGTGGAAGTGGGCGGCACCATCACGGGCGAGCACGGGGTGGGCATCGAGAAGATCAATTCCATGTGCGAGCAGTTCACGGCCAAGGAGCTGGAAGCGTTCTTCGCCGTCAAGCGCGCTTTCGATCCGCGCAAGCTGCTCAATCCCGACAAGGCGATACCGACCCTGAACCGCTGCGCCGACATGGGCAAGATGCGGGTCACGGGCGGGGTGCTGAAATTCCCCAACTTGCCGCGTTTCTGACGGAGTCCCTTTGCAAGCCATCATCACCCAATACCAAGAGCGGATCCGCGCCGCCACAGCCGCCGGCACACCGCTGCGCCTGCGCGGCGGCGGTACCAAGGACTGGTACGGCAACATGCCCACCGGCGAACTGCTCGACACGCGCGCCTACAGCGGCGTGCTGGCCTATGAACCGACGGAACTGGTGATCACGGCCCGCTGCGGCACGCCGCTGGCCGAGATCGAGGCGCTGCTGGCCGAACGGCGCCAGATGCTGGCCTTCGAGCCGCCCCGCTATGGCGCCGCTTCCACCATCGGCGGCGTGGTGGCGGCCGCGCTGTCCGGCCCGCGCCGCGCCAGCGCCGGCGCCGTGCGCGACTTCGTGCTGGGCGCGGCCCTGATGGACGGGCATGGCGAGCTGCTGTGCTTCGGCGGCCAGGTGATGAAGAACGTGGCCGGCTACGACGTCTCGCGCCTGCTGGCCGGGTCGCTCGGCACGCTGGGCCTGATCATGGACGTGTCGCTCAAGGTGCTGCCGCAACCGGTGTGCGAGGCCAGCGTGCGCTTCGAATTGTCGGAAATCGACGCGCTGCGCCGCATGAACGAATGGGGCGGCCAACCGCTGCCCATCTCGGCCAGTTGCTGGCATGACGGCATCCTGTCGCTGCGCCTGTCCGGCGCGGAAGCGGCCGTGGCGGCCGCGCGGCGCAAGCTCGGTGGCCAGCCGGTGGACAATGACGCGGCGTTCTGGGCCAGCCTGCGCGACCAGCGCCACGCGTTCTTCGATGGCGGCGAATTGTGGCGGCTGTCCGTGCCGCCCACGGCCAGCGCGCTGGTGATGAAAGGCGAACAGCTGATCGAGTGGGGCGGGGCGCAGCGCTGGCTGCACGTGGCCGGCGGCGACGCGGCCAGCATCCGCCGCACGGTGGCCGCCGTGGGCGGGCACGCGACGCTGTTCCGCGGCGGCGACCGGAAAGTCGGTGTGTTCCAGCCGCTGGCGCCGGCCGTGGCGGCCATCCACCAGCGCCTGAAGGCCAGTTTTGACCCGGCCGGCATCTTCAATCCTGGCCGCATGTACTGACGGAGCACCATGCAAACTGATCTCGCCGATTTCATCAAGAACACGCGCGACGGCGACGAAGCCGACGCCATCCTGCGCGCCTGCGTGCACTGCGGCTTTTGCACGGCCACCTGTCCCACCTACCAGTTGCTGGGCGATGAGCTGGACGGACCGCGCGGGCGCATCTACCTGATCAAGCAGGTGCTGGAAGGGGCGCCCGTCACGGCCAAGACCCAGAGCCACCTGGACCGCTGCCTGACCTGCCGCAACTGCGAATCGACCTGTCCGTCCGGCGTCAGGTACGGCCGGCTGGTGGACATCGGCCGCAAGGTGGTGGAGCAGCGCGTGCAGCGGCCGCTGGCCGAACGTCTCAAGCGCGCCGTGCTCAGGGAAGCGCTGCCGCGCAGTTGGGTGTTCACGCCGGCGCTCAAGGCGGGGCAGTTGCTGCGGCCCTTGCTGTCCAAGCCCCTGCAGGACAAGATTCCGCACGCGCACGGCGCCGGCCGGCGTCCCGTGCGCACCCATGCGCGCAAGATGCTGGTGCTGGAAGGCTGCACGCAGCCGGGCATGGCGCCCAACATCAACAGCGCCACGGCGCGCGTGCTGGACGCGCTGGGCGTGCAGTTGCTGAGCGCCCCGCAAGCCGGCTGCTGCGGCGCACTGCGCTACCACCTGAATGACCAGGATGGCGGCCTCGATGACATGCGCCGCAACATCGACGCGTGGTGGCCCTACGTGGAAGGTACGAACGGCGCGCCGCGCGTGGAGGCGATTGTGATGACGGCCTCCGGCTGCGGCGCCACCGTCAAGGAATACGGCCACCTGCTGGCGCACGACGCGGCCTACGCGGCCAAGGCCGAACGCATCTCGGCGCTGACGCGTGATTTGAGCGAGGTGATGCCGGAATTCGAGCAGGAGCTGGGGCGCAAGCTGCGCGGCAGGATTAGCCAGCGCGTGGCCTACCATCCGCCATGCACGCTGCAGCATGGCCAGCAGATACGGGGCAAGGTGGAAGGCGTGCTGCGCGCCGTTGGGGTGGACGTGAAGCTGTGCGCCGACAGCCATTTGTGCTGCGGCTCGGCCGGCACCTATTCGCTGCTGCAGCCCGAACTATCACTGCAACTGCGCGACCGCAAGCTGGCCAACCTGGCGGCGACGGAAGCGGAAGTGATCGTGTCGGCCAACGTGGGCTGCCAGGCCCACCTGCAATCGGGCACCGACACGCCCGTACAGCACTGGATAGAACTGATCGACCGCGCGCTGTCGTCCGGGGCCTAGCGCCAGCGTTCGGCCCGTTTGGCCAGGTAGTGGTCGTACACGTAGCGCCACGGGATGATGAAGGGGAAAATCAGCACCACCAGGCATTGGATGGCGTTTTCCAGCGTGGCGCCGGCCAGCGTACCGGCTTTCCACAGCGGGTAGGCGACGGTGCCCAGCCAGATCGCCTTCCACGTCAGTTCCCACAGCAGCAGGGGTAGCATCTGCAGCGGATAGCGCAAGCCCAGCACGCACAGCGCGGAGAACGCGGCCAGCATGCACACCACCACGCCTTGCATCAACTCCCATGGCTTGTCGTGATGGATCACGCCGGGCCAGATGAGGATGCCCAGGCCCACCACCACCAGCAGGTACAGCGCCCTGAGTAAGTACAATCGGATCACGGACACTTCTTTTACGGCCGCTTCTTTCATCTTGCTGTCTCCTTGCGTTGGGGATGGGTTTTACTCGACTTCCTTCAGCACTTTCTCGATCGCCGCCAGGCGCGATTTCAGGTCGCCCAGCGTGGCGTCCATGGATGCCAGCCGGCGCGCCGTTTCCGCCTGCGCTGCGGCCGATTGTTCGGCGATCTGGCGATACGCGTTATCGTTGGCCAGATGCGCCTTGGCTTGCTGGATGGCGGTGTATGAGCGCATGCCGAATACCAGCAGGATAGTAGCGAGCGGCAGAATTATTGTCAAAAGATATACACTTGCGGACATGGTGGCCTCTACGTTTCAGTATGGTTGGTCAGGGACCGCGCGGCCTGCGCGATGGCGGCCGGGGTGAGTTCGACGTCGAACGGGGCCGCCTCAAAAAATTTGAGCGCCTTGCCGTCCGGGGACAGTTCCAGCTGGCTGATCACCAGTCCCGCGTCTTCCAGCTTCTGCAGGTGCAGGTGCAGCAGCGGGCGGCTGATGCCCAGCTCCCGCGCCAGCTGGCTGACGTAGTTGCGCCCGCCCGATTCCAGCGTGGCGATGATGCGCAGCCGGTGCGGGTTGGCCAGCGCCGATAGCATGGCCAGCAACCGGTCCCCGTCAAGTTGTAGTGTTTTGGTTTTCACGTGTAAAGAATATCTTACACGTGAAGATAAGGCAAGCGAATTCGCGGCGCCGGGTGCGCGGCGCGACGTGCGCGTGCCAGGCCGGGCTATCCTAGCGGCTCTTGAAGATCGGGCAGAAGGCCGGATTGCCGGTCACGCTGGGGCCGGCCGTGCCGTCCGGCTTGAGCTCCTTGAGCCAGCCGTCCGGATGGGAAGGTGTGGGCCGCTTGCCGCAGTTGGTGTGCACCCAGTGGATGCCCACGCCCTTGGTGTAGAGCTGGCCGCACACGCCGATGCGGTCATTGACGTGGATCGCGGTGAGCGGCGCGGGAATGCCCTTCTGGCCGCGGTCGAAGCCGGGCACGAACACATTGTCGATGGCGACGTCGTAGATGCGGCCATCCTGGTCGGCCTTCATGGTCAGGTGCGTGTGCGACAGCTCCACGCCCTTGCGATATTGGCCGTGGGCGAACGCGGGGCCGCGCACCACCACGCCGGTGCGGTAGGCACCGGCGGCGGCGCTGCAATCGGCGGCTTCGTCGGCGAACGCGCTGGTGGCGCTGGTGGCAGTGAGCAGCAGGCAAGCTGCCAGCAGGGTGTGCTTCATGTGGTACTCCATGTGGTGGATTAGCCCGCCGCGAACAGCGGGAACTGGGCGCCGCCATCGGCTTCGGCGCCATGCAGCGTGACGATGGGCGGCAGTTGCGCGGCCGCCTGCCAGACGGGGGCGCTGTCGAAGGCGGCCACCCAGGCCAGCACCTCGTCGGCCGGCATGGGACGGGCGATGCCGTAGCCCTGGGCCAGGTCGCAGCCCAGGCGCATCAGCATGGCACCATGTTCGACCGTCTCCACGCCCTCGGCGATGATGCGCATGCCGAACGAGCGCGCCAGGTTGATGATGGCACTGACCAGGTGCAGGTCTTCGCGCTCGACGAGCATGGAACGCACGAAGCTCTGGTCGATCTTGAGCGTGTCGGCCGGCAGCCGCTTGAGGTAGGACAGCGACGAATAGCCGGTGCCGAAATCGTCCAGTGCGAAGCAGATGCCCTGGCGCTGGCAGGCCAGCATGATGGCCCGCACGTGGGCCACGTCGGACAGCGCCGACGATTCGAGGATCTCCAGTTCCAGCATGGCCGGCGGCACGTCCGGGAATTCTGCCAGGATGGCGCCCAGGCGTTCGACGAAATCGGCGCGCTGGAAATGGCGGGCCGCGATGTTGACGCTCACCACCCAGTGCGGCGCTTGCGCGCGCCACGTTTGCAACTGGCGCAGCGCCTCGCGCAGCACCCATTCGCCGATGTCGACGATGATGTCGCTGTGCTCGACGATGGGCAGGAACTCCATCGGCCCGACGATGCCGCGCACCGGGTGCTGCCAGCGCAGCAGCGCTTCCATGCCGATGATGCGGCCCGAGCGCATGTCCAGCTTGGGCTGGTAGTGCAGCCGCAACTGGCCGGCACGCAGCGCGGCGCGCACTTCCGTGCGGCGGTTGTGGTGGGTGCGCACCTGTTCGTCCAGGTCGGCGTCGAAGAAGTGGTAGCGTTTGCGGCCCGTGAGCTTGGCCTGGTACAGGGCCTGGTCGGCATGGCGCAGCAACTGGTCGGCGCTCGCTTCGTTACCCGTATGGATGGCCACACCCACGCTGGCCGACATTTTCACCACTTCGCCTTCGCACAGGTAGTCGCGTTCCAGCGCTGTCATCAGCCGTTGCAGCAAGTGGCCGATGGCGGCCCGTTCGCCCATTTCCGGCAGCAGCAGGACGAATTCGTCGCCACCCAGGCGCGCCACGTACTGGCGCTGTTCGGCCAGTTCGTGCAGGCGGCTGGCCACTTGCGTGAGCAGGGCGTCGCCGACGGCCTGGCCCAGGCTGTCGTTCACGTGCTGGAAGTGGTCAAGGTCGAACAGGCATACGGCCAGCCGGTAGCAGCCTTCGCGGGCGCGCGCGATCTCGTGCTCGAAGCGGGCCGCCAGCGCGCTGCGGTTGGGCAGGCCGGTGAGCACGTCGTGGTTGCTCTGCCACGACATCTGCTGGATCAGCTGGCGCCGCTCGCTCACGTCGCGGAACACCAGCACCATGCCATGCACGGCGCCTTTGGCCGAGCGGATGGCGGCGGCCGTGTATTCGATATTGGCCAGTTCGCCCGACGTGTGGCGCAAGGCCTGGTTGGCCATCTTGACGGCCTCGCCGCCGGCGCAGATGGCGTCCGTGGCCTTGAGCAGCGTGTGCTGGCCGAAGTTATTGGCCAGTACGAACACCTGGTGCAGTTCCATGCCGCGCGCCTGTTCCTCGGTCCGTCCGGTGAGCGCCTGCGCCACGGCGTTGACGGTGGCGATGCGGCCGGCCGTGTCGGTGGTGATGACGGCGTCGCCGATCGAGGCCAGCGTCACCTCGATGCGCTCTTTTTCCTCGCGCAGCTGCTGCTGGCTGCGCCGCAGCGTGAGCACCAGCGCGGCTACCTTCTCGGCCATGTTGTTGAAGGTGCGCGCCAGCGCGCGCGCCTCCAGCGTGCCGCGCACCGGCATGCGCACGGCGTAGTCGCCGTTCTGGAAACGGTCGGTGGCCAGTTCCAGCCGGCGCAGCATGCGCTGGTTGACGCACACGAGCAGGCCAAGCAGCACGTAGATGATGGCGATGTTGATGGCCGAGATCAGGCCTTGCTGGCGCACCGTGCGCCACACGGCGTTCAGCGGCGCGGTGGGCGAGAAACGCAGCGCCAGCGTGGCGCGCGGGCCGATGGCGCGCTCGGTCGTCAGCGTCGGCACCGTGTCCAGCGCGGCGAACCAGTCGGGGTGCCGCACCGCCGCGGGTGCGGCGCGCAATGCTTCCAGGTGGCCGCCGGGGTAGTCGAGATGAACGTCGGCCACGTCGGCATTGAGCAGCAGGGCGCCGGCCAGGGTGGCATCGAGCGCGGCGCGGTCGCGCGCGGCCAGGGCCGGCCGCAGTGCCGTGGTCAGGTAGCTTTCCAGTTCGCGCGCCTGTTGCCGGTAGCGTGCGCCGGCCGCCTGCGATTCGCTATCGACGAGCAGCGTGTAGCGCACGCCCGTGACGACGGCGATGATGGCGAAGATCGGCAGGAACAGGCGGGAATAGGTCCCCATCCGCAACCAGCGCGACAGTAATTTCCTCAGCAGAGGCATAGGCGGTCAAGATGATCCGGCGAATTAATCCACCCTCATTATTACCGGAAAGTTAATCCAGCAGCATTTTATTTTGCCATTCGTAAAGTTCTTGCCACGACAGGGGATACGGCCGCGCTCCTCGCTTGCGGATTGCAAGCAAGGGGCACGGCGGGCCGTCATTCGGCCAGCAGTTTTTCGATGTCGGCGATCAGTTCCTCGGGCTTGGTGGCCGGCGCGTAGCGCTTGTAGACGGTGCCGTCCTTGCGCACCAGGAACTTGGTGAAGTTCCACTTGATGCCCTCCGTACCCAGCAGGCCGGGCGCTTCCTTTTTCAGTTGCTTGAACAGCGGGTGGGCCTGGCTGCCGTTCACGTCCACCTTGGCGAACATGGGGAAGGTGACGCCGTAGTTCTTTTCGCAGAAGGCGCCGATCTCGTCGGCCGAACCCGGTTCCTGGGCGCCGAACTGGTTGCACGGGAAGCCCAGCACCACGGCGCCCTTGTCCTTGAATTGCTCGTACACGGCTTCCAGCCCCTGGTACTGGGGCGTGAAGCCGCACTTGCTGGCCGTGTTGACGATCAACAGCACCTGGCCCTTGTACTGGCCCAGGCTGACGGGTTTGCCGGACAGGGTGTCCGCTTCCAGGTCGAAAATGGTGTGCATCAGATGATCCCTAAATGTTCGGTGCCGGCCGACAGGTCGCGCGTCTTGGCGGCCTTGCCTTCCAGCTTGATGGCGAGCCGCAAGTCGTTCACGGAATCGGCGTTGCGCAGTGCGTCTTCGTAGGTGATCAGGTCGGCCTCGTGCAGGTCGAACAGCGACTGGTCGAAGGTCTGCATGCCCAGCTCGCGCGACTTCTTCATCAGCTCCTTGATCTCGTGCACCTGGCCCTTGAAGATCAGGTCCGAGATCAGCGGCGTATTGAGCATGATCTCGATCGCCACCACCCGGCCCTTGCTTTCCTTGCGCGGAATCAGGCGCTGCGAAATCATGCCTTTCAGGTTCAGCGACAGGTCCATCAGCAGCTGCTGGCGGCGTTCCTCGGGGAAGAAGTTGATGATGCGGTCCAGCGCCTGGTTGGCGCTGTTGGCGTGCAGTGTGGCCAGGCACAGGTGGCCGGTTTCGGCGAAGGCGATCGCGTGCTCCATCGTCTCGCGGTCGCGGATCTCGCCGATCTGGATCACGTCCGGGGCCTGGCGCAGGGAGTTCTTCAGGGCCGCTTCGAACGAATCCGTGTCCACGCCCACTTCGCGCTGGGTGATCACGCAGTTCTTGTGCGGGTGGACGAATTCGACCGGGTCCTCGATGGTGAGGATGTGGCCGTAGCTGTTCTCGTTGCGGTAGCCGACCATCGCCGCCAGCGTGGTCGATTTACCGGAGCCGGTCGCGCCGACCATGATCACGAGGCCGCGCTTTTCCATGATGACCTGCTTGAGCACGTCCGGCAGGTCGAGGTCCTCGAATTTCGGGATCGTGGTCGTGATCACGCGCAGCACCATGCCCACCGCGCCCATCTGCTGGAAGGCCGACACGCGGAAGCGCCCCAGGTCGCCCGGGCTGATCGCGAAATTGGCCTCGCGCGTGAGCTCGAAGCCGGCCGCCTGCTTGTCGTTCATGATGGCGCGCGCCAGGTCGGCCGTGTGCTGCGGCGTCAACGCCTGGCTCGACACCGGCGTCATCTTGCCGTCGATTTTCATCGCGGGCGGGAAGCCGGCGGTGATGAACAGGTCCGAGCCGCCCTTGCTGGTCATCAGGCGCAGCAGGTCGAACATGAATTTTGATGCCTGGTCGCGTTCCATCGTGTGTCCTTAGCCGGGGAAGTTTTCCGGGATCTTGGCCGCCGAGCGCGCCGCCGCCGGCGAGATCACGTTGCGGCGCACCAGGTCGGTCAGGTTCTGGTCCAGCGTCTGCATGCCGACGCTGCTGCCGGTCTGGATCGCCGAGTACATCTGCGCGATCTTCGCCTCGCGGATCAGGTTGCGGATCGCCGGGGTGCCAATCATGATCTCGTGCGCCGCCACGCGGCCCGAGCCGTCCTTGGTCTTGAGCAGGGTCTGCGAGATCACCGCCTGCAGCGATTCCGACAGCATCGCGCGCACCATCTCCTTTTCCTCGGCCGGGAACACGTCGACGATAC
>DATFBD010000096.1:0-39419 GCA_035254005.1 Burkholderiaceae bacterium
GCAGGGCGCGGCCTCGCTGGGCTGGGTCAATCCGCAGGTATTGCCCTCGCCGTGGGCCGTGGTGCACAAGTGGTTCGAGTACCTGCTGCCGCTGCAACCGTACGACCCGGCCGCCGGCAGCTGGCTGCGCTGGGCCTTCTCGGGTGAGCTGATCGGCGACGCCATGGGCAGCTTGTACCGCGTGCTGGTTGGCTTTTCCGTCGGCGCCGGGCTGGCCTTGCCGCTGGGGCTGGCCATGGGCGCCAGTCCGCGCGTGCATGCCTGGCTCAATCCGCTGGTGCAGTTGCTGCGGCCGATACCGCCGATCGCCTACATCCCGCTGTCCATCCTGTGGTTCGGGCTCGGTAATCCGCCGGCCGTGTTCCTGATCGCGCTGGGGGCGTTTTTCCCCGTGCTGATGAACACCATCGCCGGCGTGCGCCAGGTGGACGGCATCTACATCCGCGCCGCCCGCAACCTGGGCGTAGGCCAGCACACCATGTTCGTGCGGGTGATGCTGCCGGCCGCCGTGCCCTACATCCTGTCGGGCGTGCGGATCGGCATCGGCACCGCCTTCATCGTCGTCATCGTGTCCGAGATGATCGCCGTGAACAACGGGCTGGGGTTCCGCATCCTGGAGGCGCGCGAGTACTTCTGGTCGGACAAGATCATCGCCGGCATGATCAGCATCGGCTTGCTGGGCCTGGCCATCGACGTGGCCATGAACAAATTGAACAACCATCTGCTGCGCTGGCATCGCGGCCTGGAGAACTAAGATGAGCGCATCCCACATCGCCGTACGCGGCGTCAACAAGGTATTCCAGGCCGATGGCCGCGAAGTCGTCGCGCTGAAGAACATCGAACTCGATATTCCGCAGGGCCAGTTCGTGTGCCTGCTGGGGCCTTCGGGCTGCGGCAAGTCCACGCTGCTCAACGCCGTGGCGGGTTTCTCGCTGCCCTCGTCGGGCACCATTCATGCGGACGGCAAGCTGGTGACGGGCCCCGGCCCGGAGCGCGGCATGGTGTTCCAGGAATACGCGCTGTTCCCGTGGATGACGGTGGCGAAAAATATCGCGTTCGGCCTGGAGATCAAGGGCATGGGCCAGCGCGAGATCGACGCCAAGGTGGCCGAACTGCTGAAGATGCTGTCGCTGCAGGACTTCGCCCAGCGCTATCCGAAAGACCTGTCGGGCGGCATGCGCCAGCGCGTGGCGATCGCCCGCGTGCTGGCGCTCGATTCGCCCATCATGCTGATGGATGAACCGTTCGGCGCGTTGGACGCGCTCACCCGGCGCAACCTGCAGGACGAACTGCTGCGCATCTGGTCGGAGCTGAAGAAAACCATCATCTTCGTCACCCACAGCATCGAGGAAGCGATCTACCTGGCCGACCGCATCATCGTCATGACCTACCGGCCCGGCACGGTCAAGCGCGACATGCTGGTGGAGCTGCCGCGGCTGCGCGACCCGGCCGCCGCCGGGTTCAACACCCTCAAGCGCGAACTGGGACAGCTGGTGATGGAAGAGCAGCAGCGCCACCACAACGACGAAATCCGCCTGGCCGCCGTGGATTGAGGTAGCCGCCAGGGCGCATCCGCGCCGCCAGTCAGGGTCCGTCCGCGCCCCCAGCGAGGGGACGGACCCTTCATCAGTTATCGTGGCCGCAGTCCGCGCCACGGAATGTGGGTCCGTCCCCGGTTTCAGCGCCGCTGGCCCACCCGCAGCCACCCCGCCATGCTGTACAGTACCGACATGAAGCGCGCGCCCCCATCCCTGCTGCTGATCCCGGCCCTGATCGCCGCCGCCTGCATCGTGGCCGGCGCCTACCTGCTCGGCACCCGCCACGCGCGCGCCGAACTGCAGGACCAGGCCCAGCGCCAGCTCCAACTGATCGCCCCCGACCTGCAGTCGGTGCTGCAAAAATTCGAAACCCTGCCCTTCGTACTGGGCTTTCAGCCCGACCTGATCCAGGCCCTGGCCCACCCGCACGCCCCGCAAGCCATCGCGCGCCTGAACAGCACCCTGCACACCATCCAGCAGCAAGCCAAGGTCGGCGCCATCTACGTGATGGACCGCGACGGCCTCACGCTGGGCGCCAGCAACTGGGACCAGCCGCTGGGCTTCGTGGGCAAGAACTTCTCCTACCGCCCCTACTTCCACGCCGCGCTGCACGGCCAGGCGGGCCGTTTCTACGGCATCGGCACCAGCACCAGCGAGGCCGGCTACTTCATCGCCCAACCCGTGTACCGTGACGGCAGCGCGCGCGGCGCCGTGGCTGGCGTGGTGGCCGTGAAAATCAGCCTGGCCGAGTTCGAGCGCACCTGGCGCAGCAGCGCCGATCCCATCGTGCTGGCCGACCGCAGCGGCGTGATCTTCCTCAGCAACCGGCCGGACTGGATCTACCACAGCCTGCACCAACTGGCTCCGGCCACCATGCAGGAACTGGCGCGCACCCAGCAATACCTGGGCAAGCCGATCACGCCCCTGCCCGCCCGCGTCCTCGCGCCCATCGCGCCGGTGACACAGCCGGTTGGCGAACTTGGCTGGCAACTGATGCTGTTCCCCGGCCAGGAGCGCGTGTCACGCGCTGGCCTGCAATGGGCGCTGGCGGCCGCGCTGCTGCTGGCCTGCGCAGCCGTGTCCACCTGGGCCATGCACCAGCGCCGCCGCCGGCTGGAGGAAGCCCAGGCCTCGCGCGCCGCGCTGCAACGGGCCGCGCTGCAACTGGAAGATCGCATCGCCGAGCGCACCGACCAGCTGCGCCAGACCAACGCGAGTCTGGAGGCCCGCTACGCCAAGCTGCAGGAGACCGAACAACTGCTGCGTTCAACCCAGAATGAACTGATCCAGGCCGGCAAGCTGGCCATGCTGGGCCAGATGGCGGCCGGCGTCACGCATGAACTCAACCAGCCGCTGGCCGCCATCCGCGCCTTCGCCGACAACGCCCGCACCTTCCTGGAACGTGGCATGACGGCACAAGCCACCAGCAATCTGGGCCACATCGCCGACGCCAGCGCGCGCATGGGCGCCATCATCAGCCAGCTCAAGGGCTTCGCGCGCAAGGACGAAAGCGTGGCCACGGTGGATCTTGCCGCCTGCGTGCGGGCCGCCTGCTTCCTGCTGCAAAGCGAATTCCGCCGGCTCGGCGTGGCACTGGACGTGACGGCCGACGAGGGCTGCTGCAAGGTGACCGGCGACGCGGTGCGCATCGAGCAAGTGCTGATCAACCTGCTGCGCAACGCGCTTGACGCCGTGGAATCAGGCGCCCCCGACGCGCCGCGCCGCGTGCGCGTGTCGCTCGCGCGCGCCGCTGCGGGCGAGGAGCGTGCACATGAACCTGCGCACGCGCTGGTGGCCATCAGCGACAGCGGGCCGGGCATCCCGGAGCAGGTGGCGGCGCACCTGTTCGAACCGTTTTACACCACCAAGCCGTCCGGCAAGGGCTTGGGGCTGGGACTGGCGATTTCGTCGTCCATCGTGCAGGCCATGAACGGCCAGCTCACGGCCCGCAATCTGCCGGAGGGCGGCGCGCGCTTCGAACTGCGCCTGCCATTGTTGACAGAAGGAGAAGTGTGACGTGAGCACGATGCAGGCGATCCTGGTTGAAGATGAAGATGCGCTGCGCCTGGCCACCAGCCAGACCCTGGAACTTGGCGGCTTTACCGTGCAGGCTTGCGCCAGCGCCGAGCAAGCGCTGGCGCTGCTGCGGGCCGATTACGGCGGCGTGATCGTGACGGACGTGCGCCTGCCCGGCCGCAGCGGACTGGAATTGCTGGCGCAGGTGGTGGCACTGGATGCGGAACTGCCCGTCATCGTCGTCACCGGCCACGGCGACGTCAGCATGGCGGTGACGGCCATGCGCGCCGGCGCCTACGACTTCATCGAAAAGCCGTTCGCCGCCGAGCGCCTGCAGGACACGGTGCGCCGCGCGCAGGAACGGCGCGCGCTGGTGCTGGAGAACCGCGCCCTGCGCGCCCAGCGCGCCCTGCATCCCGACTTGCCCGACCTGGTGGGCCGCTCCGAAGCCATCGAGCGCGTGAAGACCATGATCCGCAACGTGGCGCCAGCCGCGGTCGATGTACTGATCCACGGCCAGACCGGCACCGGCAAGGAGGTGGTGGCGCGGTTGCTGCACGCGGCCAGTGGCCGCAAGGGCCAGTTCGTGGCCATCAATTGCGGCGCCCTGCCCGAATCCGTGTTCGAGAGCGAAATCTTCGGCCACGAGGCGGGCGCCTTCACGGGCGCGCAGAAGCGCCGCATCGGCAAGCTGGAATACGCCAGCGGCGGCACCGTGTTCCTCGACGAGATCGAGAGCATGCCGATGGCCTTGCAGGTCAAGCTGCTGCGCGTGCTGCAGGAGCGCCGGCTGGAACGGCTGGGTGGCAACGACAGCATCGCGCTCGACTGCCGCGTGGTGGCCGCCACCAAGACCGACCTGCTGCAACTGGCGGCCCAGGGCCTGTTCCGCGAAGACCTGTACTACCGCATCGGCGTGGTGACCCTGGAGCTGCCGCGCCTGCGCGACCGGCCCGACGATATCCCTTTGCTGCTGGCCCACTTCGCGCAGGACGCGGCGGCCCGATTCCAGCGCCCCGTGCCCGCCTGGAGCGCGCAGCAGATGGCGCAATGGCAGGCCGCCGACTGGCCCGGCAATGTACGCGAACTGCGCAACTTCGCCGAGCGGCTGGTGCTGGGCGTGGCGCAGATGCCGCCCGGCGGCAGCGCCGCCGGCGCGGCCGCCGCTGCCGCTATCGGCGCGGTGCCGGCGGATCCGGACAGCGCACCGCATGCGGCTACGGCCGGCCCGTCCCTGCCCCAGCAGGTCGACCAGTTCGAGCGCGCGCTGATCGTGCGTGCGCTCGACGCCACGGACGGCAACGTGGCGCTGGCGGCCGACCACCTGGCCGTACCGCGCAAGACCCTGTACGACAAGCTCAAGAAGCACCAGATCGGCACCGGCAAGAAGTAAGCGCAACGCAAATTCGTATCAAAACTACAGAAATTGGATTACCATATCCGGCAATTTCAAGGGTATTGACTACATTTTTGTAGCTACACTACCGAATCATGATACGGAGATGAGCTGATGGGCGCACACCAGTACGGCGCGTGGAAACGCGCGGCACACCTTTCCGCGGGCGGCGCGCTCGCCCTCACCTGCCTGGCCGCGGCGGCCGCCGACACGGCCACCCTGGCCAGTTGCGACGGCCCGCTCTCCATCGTGCGGCAGCCTGCCGTGACCACCGATGCCCGCGGCTACTGGTTCAACCATCAACTGCTGCGCTGGCCGGGCGCCGACGCCGGCGCCACCTTCAAACTGTACTACTCCGCCACCGGCATGCTGAATGCCACCGTCGGCGGAAAGGTCAGCGATGCGGACGGCGCCATCACGCTGGACCGCTACGAGGGCGCCCTGCCCGCCGACCTGGCGCAGCGCTTCAAGTTCGTCGCGGCCGGCGCCACGCTGGCGTTACCGGCGGCCGACGCGGCCCGCGCTGGCGCGCTGCTGCGCCAGCAAGTCGTGCTGGTGCAGGAAGGGCCGGACGGCACCGTGCTCGATGCCACCAGCATGCAGATCGCCGGCGCACTGGACGACCTGTACGCCAGGGCCGGCGAGGTGAGCGACCTGGGCGTGACCGTGGCACCGGGCCGCAGCACCTTCAAGCTGTGGGCGCCCACCGCGGACCAGGTGGCCGTGTGCGTGTACCCGAAAGGCAGCGGCGCGGCCAGCGCCATCGTGCCCATGGCCTTCGACGCGGCCACCGGCATCTGGTCGGCCACCCGCGCGGCCGACCTGTCGGGCCAGTACTACCAATATGTGGTGGACGTGTTCGCCCCCGCCACCGGCATGATGCGAAACCTCGTCACGGACCCGTACTCCATCAGCCTGACCACGGATTCCAGGCGCAGCTACATCGCCAGCCTCGCTGCGCCCAAGCTGAAACCGGCCGGCTGGGAGCGCGACCGCGCACCCGGCAAGGTCGCCGCGCAGCCCGACATGGCCGTCTACGAACTGCATGTGCGCGACTTCTCCATCAACGACAAGACGGTCCGCCCCGCCCATCGCGGCAAGTACGCGGCGTTCACGGACACGCAGTCCGACGGCATGAAGCATCTGACCGCACTGAGCCGCGCCGGCATGACCGACGTGCACCTGCTGCCCGTGTTCGACTTCGGCTCCGTGCCGGAACAGGGCTGCGTGATGCCCCGTCCATCGGGTGCGCCCGACAGCGACGCGCAGCAGGCACGGATCAAGACCACCCAGGCCACCGATTGCTACAACTGGGGCTATGACCCCTACCACTACGGCGCGCCGGAAGGCAGCTATGCCAGCGATGCGGCCGACGGCGCGCGCCGCGTGCGCGAGTTCCGCCAGATGGTGATGGCGCTGCACCAGGCCGGTCTGCGGGTCGGCATGGACGTGGTCTACAACCACACCTACAACAACACCCCAGGCCAGCCTTCGCTGCTCGACCGCGTGGTGCCTGGCTATTACCACCGGCTCGATGCCAAGGGTGCGATCGAGCGCTCGACCTGCGGCGCCACCTGCGAAAACACGGCGACCGAAAACCTGATGATGGCCAAGCTGATGGCCGATTTGGCCGTCCAGTGGGCCGTGCAGTACAAGATCGATTCGTTCCGCTTCGACCTGATGGCGCACCAGCCGCGCGCGGCGATGGAGCAATTGCAGCGCCGCGCCGACGCGGCCACCGGCCGCCACGTCAACCTGATCGGCGAAGGCTGGAATTTCGGCGAGGTAGCCAACGGTGCGCGCTTCGTGCAGGCCTCCCAACTGTCACTGAACGGCAGCGGCATCGGCACCTTCAGCGACCGCGGACGCGACGCCGTGCGCGGCGGCGGCGCCGGCGACGCGGGCGAACAACTGTTCAGCAAGCAGGGCTACATCAATGGCCTGGGCTACGATCCCAATGCGCAGGCGGGCCGGCAGGCGGCCAGTGAATTGCTGCATCTGTCGGACATGATCAAGGTGGGGCTGGCCGGCTCCATCCGCGACTATCCGCTGATGACGGCCGACGGCACCACGCGCGAACTGCAGGCCATCGACTACGCCGGCCAGCCGGCCGGCTACGCCAGCGAGCCGGGTGAAGTGGTCAACTACGTGGAGAACCACGACAACCAGACCATGTACGACAACAACGTGTTCAAGCTGCCGCTGGCCACCAGCACGGCCGACCGCGCGCGCGTGCAGATGCTGGGCGCGGCCATCAACGCCTTCAGCCAGGGTGTGGCCTACTTCCACGCGGGCTACGACATCCTGCGTTCCAAGTCGCTGGACCGCAACAGCTACGAATCGGGCGACTGGTTCAACCGGCTGGACTGGACCTACCGCGACAACAACTACGGCGTGGGCCTGCCGCCGGCCGACGACAGCGGCAAGGATTACGCCCTGCTCAAGCCCCTGCTGCGCAACGCCAGTCTGAAACCGGCGCCAGCCGACATCGCCTACGCGCGCGACGCGTTCCGCGACCTGCTGGCCATCCGCGCCAGCAGCACGCTGTTCCGGCTGCGCACGGCCGCCGACATCAGGCAGCGCCTGCGCTTCTACAACACCGGCCCGCAGCAGCAGCCGACCGTGATCGTGGGCCACCTGGACGGTGAAGGCTATGCGGGCGCGCGCTTCAAGTCGCTCACCTACCTGATCAACGTGGACAAGGTGGCGCATACGCTGGCCGTGCCGCAGGAACGGGGCCGCGCCTACGTGCTGCACCCGGTGCACCTGCAGCCCGGGGCGGCCGACCAGCGCCCTGCCCGCGCGGCGCGCTTCGACAGCACGACGGGCACATTTGCAGTTCCGCCACGCTGCGCTGTCGTTTTTGTTGAGAATTGACAAGATAGTCAACATTTCATGTTATCTTTTTGGCTTTGCAATTTAACCAGAAAGAAGACATGAAGCGTTCGTCCCTGCCGCAACTGCTGTTGTCGATGGCCCTGACCTCGGCCCTGCTGGCCGCCTGCGGCGGCGGCGACGCCGGCCCGCCCAAGAATGTCGCCCCCGTCGCCAGCGCCGGCACGGGGCAGACGGTGGATGCGGGCACGCTCATCAAGCTCAATGGCAGCTACACGGATGCCAACCAGGACCTGGTGAGCTACACCTGGACCCTGACCAAGCCGGCCGGCAGCATGGCTTCGCTGATCAATCCGAAGGTGGCCACGCCCGACTTCATCGCCGACATCGCCGGCACCTACACCGCCACGCTGACCGTCAACGATGGGGAACTCAATAGCGCGCCGGCCAGCGTGTCGTTCACGGCGCAAGTGCCGGTGGCCACCTTCGTCGCGTTGTGGGACTCCAGCACGTGCGCGACTTCGCGCCGCATTTACGTGGCGGACGGCCACCTCGTGTACACCCAGCAGTCCTCGACCATCTGCTCCGACACCAACAGCGCGAGCCTGTACGAAAGCACGCCGGCCCGCCTGCTGTGCACAAGGGGCGGCCTGGTCTCGCTGCCGTGCAGCGAATCGACCAGCGACGCGCTGATGACGAGCATCCAGGCCGACATCGTGCACTTCCTGCGCAACGAGCCGACCGTCGAGCACACCATCAAGCAGGTCTATACCTACGGCCCTTGATCACTGGCCGATCAGCACCACGGCGTTGTGGGCCGGGAAGGTGACCTTGCCCTTGACCACCACGGCGCTGGTGCCCGAGTAGTAGTCGCGCACCCGCGCGCCGTTGGCGAACACGCCATGCACGTCGATGGCGGCCGGCTTGTCGGTCGGCTGTTCGAGCGCCACCACCACCTGGTCGCGCAAGCCGCCGCGCGCGAAGGTGCGCTTGAACACATAAGGGTGCGCCTGCAATTGCTGGTGCACGCCAGCGCCCACGGCGACGTGGGCGCGGCGGAACAAGGCCAGTTTGGCCCAGTGGCTGCGCACGGCGGCCACGCTGTAGCCATCGCGCCTGGCGTCGGTGGCCAGTTCATCCCAGTTCATGAATGAGCGCAGCCTGGCGTCTCCCTGCGCCTCGGGCGGATCGAGCCGGCGCGCCGTCTCGTCGCCGTAGTAGATCTGGGCCGCGCCGGGCGCCAGCAGCAGCTTGTTGGCGCTTTCGAACGGCTTGGTGCGGGCCGGGTCGAATGGCTGGTCGAAGTCGTGCGAGGCCAGGTAGTTGAGCACCGTGTAGCCTTGCAGCTCGCCATGCAGTTTGGCCGAATAGCTGCTGAACAGCGGCTCGTAATCCTGCTTCGCATCCCACACCAGGCCGAAGTTGATGATGCTGTCGAAACCGCCGTCCTTGTAGTAGTTGACCTTGTGGCCGCCGCCCAGGTCGAACTGCTGGCCGTTGGCGATGTTGTAGCCGAACAGTTCGGCCGTCATGAAGAACTTGTCGTCGCCAAGCTTGCGGGCCGGATGGTCGCGCTTCCATTCCTCGTAGGCCAGCGAGGCTTCCTTGCCCAGCTCCTTCCACGCGCCCGCTTCCACGTGCTTGACGGTGTCGGCCCGGAAGCCGTCGAAGCCGTACTTGCGCACCCAGTCCGCATGCCACTTGATCAGGTAGTAGCGCGGCGCGCGCGGATAGCCGGTGCGGGCGAAGAACGCGTCCAGCTCCGCCACTTCGCGTTCGTAGCGGCCCTCGGCCTTCCACTTGGCCACCAGCGCCGGCGGCAGCGCCACGTTGTCGTTGCTCTCGGTGCGCACGTCGGGCAGGTTGGGCACCAGCGTGCAGGAGATGGTGGTGGCCGGGTCCTTGTAGGTACACACCGGAGCGGTGCGCACCCACTCGGGCGGCCACACGGGGTCCTGCTCCGTCACGGGGCCGGTCTGGTTCATCACCACATCCAGCAGCACGCGGATGCCGTGCGCATGGGCCGCATCCACCAGCGCGCGCATGTCCTGCTCCGTGCCCAGGTTGGCGTCCACGCTGGTCCAGTCGCGCGCCCAGTAGCCGTGGAAGCCGTAGGACTTGCCCGTGCCTTCATCGGTGCCGCCGTGGATCTGCTCCACGGGCGGCGTGATCCACAGCGCCGTCACGCCCAGGCTGTCGAAATAGCCCTCGTTGATCTTGGCCGTCACGCCGGCCAGGTCGCCGCCCATGTAGCCGCGCAGCGGCGCAGCGTCGGCCTGGCGGCCGTAGGCCAGGTCGTTGGCGCGGTTGCCGTTGTTGAAGCGGTCCGTCAACAGGAAATAGACGGTGGCGTTCTCCCACAGGAATGGCCCGGCGGTGGCGCGCGCGGGTGCGGCCAGCGCCGGCTTGCCCGATACGGCCGGCGCAGACATGGCCGGCGTTGCGGCCAGTGCGCCCAGTGCCAGCGCCAGAGTCATTGCGAGAGGTGTCTTGTTCATGCGGTCGTTTCCTGTGTAGTTGGCGGTGTGGTTGACTAAGAAATTGCGAATCAGGTGATCACGCTGGGCGCGCGGCGGCCCGTGTAGGCGCTGATGCCGGCCACGTGTTCGGCTACGGCGATCAGCCCGGCCAGCGCCTGCTGCGTGGGCAGATGGTGTTGGGCCGGATCGGCTTCGTAACGCTCCAGGTAGACGCGCAGGGTGGCGCCTTCGGTGCCCGTGCCGGACAGGCGAAACACCACGCGCGAGCCATCGGTCATCACGATGCGCACACCCTGCTGGTTCGCCACCGTGCCATCGACGGGGTCGGTGTAGCGGAAGTCGTCCGCCAGTTCCACCGAGTAGTCGCCAAGGCGCTGACCGGCCAGCCCACCCAGGCGCGCGCGCAAGGCGTCCATCAGTTCGGCGGCGGCGGCGCTGTCGATCGCCTCGTAATCGTGGCGCGAATAATAGTTGCGGCCGTAGCGGGCCCAATGCTCCTGCACCAGCGCTGCCACGCTCTTGCCGCTGGCGGCCAGCAGGTTCAGCCAGAACAGCACGGCCCACAGGCCATCCTTCTCGCGCATGTGGTCCGAGCCGGTGCCGTAGCTCTCCTCGCCGCACAGGGTGACCTTGCCGGCGTCGAGCAGGTTGCCGAAGTACTTCCAGCCGGTGGGCGTCTCGAAGCAAGGCACACCCAGCGCCAGCGCCACGCGGTCGGCCGCGCGCGAGGTGGGCATGGAACGGGCCACGCCGCGGATGCCGCCCCGGTAGCCCGGCGCCACGGTGGCGTTGGCGGCCAGCACGGCCAGGCTGTCGGACGGCGTCACGTCGAAGCGGCGGCCGACGATCATGTTGCGGTCGCCGTCGCCATCGGAGGCGGCGCCGAAGTCGGGCGCGTCCTCGCCTGCCATCAGCGCGATCAGGCTGGCCGCATTGACGGGGTTGGGGTCCGGATGGTGGCCGCCAAAATCCTCCAGCGGCACGGCGTTGATGACGCTACCGGCCGGCGCGCCCAGCATGCCCTCCAGGATGGCCTTGGCGTAGGGACCGGTGACGGCGCTCATGGCGTCGAAGCGCATGGTGAAGCCGCGCGCGAACAGGGCGCGGATGGCGGCGAAGTCGAACAGCCATTCCATCAGCTGCGCATAGTCGGCCACGGGGTCGATCACGTCCACCGCCATCTGTTCGATGCGGGTGCTGCCCAAGGTATCGAGGTCCACGTCGGGCGCGTCGCTGGCGCGGTAGCGGTGCAGTGCCACGCTGTGCTGCCACACGGCTTCGGTCAGCGCTTCCGGCGCCGGGCCGCCGTTGGCGATGTTGTACTTGATACCGAAATCGCCGTCCGGCCCGCCCGGATTGTGGCTGGCCGACAGGATGATGCCGCCCGACGCGCCATGCTTGCGGATCACGCAGCTGGCGGCCGGCGTGGACAGGATGCCGCCCCGCCCCACCAGCACGCGCGCGTAGCCGTGGGCGGCGGCCAGCCGCAATATGGCTTGCACTGCGGCGCGGTTGTGGTAGCGGCCATCGCCGCCCAGCACCAGCGTCTTGCCGGCGCAGTCGCCCAGCGTGTCGAACAGGCTTTGCACGAAATTGTCGAGATAGGCGGGCTGCTGGAATACCGTGACCTTTTTCCGCAAGCCCGAGGTGCCCGGCCGCTGGCCGGGATATGGCGTGGTCGCCACCGTCTGTATCGTCATGTTCGCTCCGCGTTGATTGGGGGACAGCGGACGGCCAGGGCCGCCCGCGCACAGCCGTGTTTTACCTCGTTGGCGAACAACACGGCGCGCGCATGCGCTGCCACGCGGACGATCTTAACTCAGGCGGCGGCCTTGATCCCCGCGTCCTTGGCGGCGGCGGCCGCGCTGTCCTTGACGAACAGGGTCAGCACGCCGGCCAGCACCATGCTGGCGCCCCCCAGCATCAGCGTCATGACGGGATGGCCGTCGAACAAGTGCTTGGTGACGAAGCCCAGCAGCAGGCCGCTGCAAATCTGCGGGATGACGATGAAGAAGTTGAACACGCCCATGAAGTAGCCCATGCGGCTGGCGGGCAGCGCGCCGGCCAGGATAGCGTACGGCATGGTCAGGATGCTGGCCCACGCGATGCCGACGCCGATCATGGGCACGAACAGCAGGTTCAGGTTATGGACCGTGAAGATACTGATCAGGCTCGCGCCGCCGATGGTCAGGCAAGTCATATGCACGATCTTGCGACTGGTCAGGCGCGCGAACACGGGCAGGATGAAGGCCGCCAGCGCCGACACGCCGCCATAAACGGCGAACATGACGCCGACGTGGTTGCCCGCTTCCTGGAACGCGGCCGATTGCGCGTCCGTCGTGCCGAACACGTTCTCCGCGATGGCCGAGGTGGTGTAGATCCACATGGCGAACAGCGCGATCCAGGTGAAGAACTGCACGAACGCCAGCTGCACCATGGTCTTGGGCATCTTGGCGAAGCCGCTCAGGATTTCAGCCATGGCATGGGCCAGGCCCTTGCTGCGCGCGCGCTCGGCACGGAACGTTTCCAGGTTCTCGGGGGGCGCTTCCTTGGCGGTAAACACGGTCCACATCACCGACACCAGGTAGACGGCGCCACCGATGTAGAACGAATAGCGCACCGTGTCGGGAATGGCGCCGTTGACTGGCACGTTGCTCACACCCAGCACGTCCGAGAAAATGGTCGGCAGCAGTGACGCGATCACGCCGCCCCAACCGATGAAGAAGGTCTGCATGGCGAAACCAGCCGTCTGCTGCGCCGGGCCCAGCTTGTCGCCGACGAAGGCGCGGAACGGCTCCATCGAGACGTTGATGGAACCGTCCAGCAGCCACAACAGCGCGGCCGCCGCCCACAGCGCGCCACAATTGGGCAACAGGAACAGGGCGAGCGAGGCCAGCACGGCGCCGGCAAAGAAGAACGGACGGCGGCGGCCCCAGAACGGGTGCCAGGTATTGTCGCTCAGGTAGCCGATGACGGGCTGCACCAGCAACCCCGTGACGGGCGCGGCCAGCCACAGGAAAGCCAGGTTTTCGGGATCGGCGCCCAGCGTGGAAAAGATGCGGCTGATGTTGGCGTTCTGCAGCGCGAAACCAAACTGGATGCCGAGAAAGCCAAAGCTCATGTTCCAGAGCTGCCAGAACGTCAGCCTGGGCTTGTTGGAAGAAGGTTGCATGCCTGCGTGTCCCCGTTATGTCGTCCGGGCCGGGGCCCGGAGCTGTGCGTCAAAATACCAATTTGTAGCAAAGTAACACGCTCGACTACAGGTGTCAATGGAAACAACTTCATAGTAAAATAAAGGAGTTAGCCACGCACGGCACCGTGGTTTTGTAGTCAAATGTAGTCAAATAACATAAATCAAAACCTGACTCGGAACAAAGTGAGACCCCTCCACATGACAAGCAAACCAAGCAGACATCTTGCAGGCCTGGCCCTGCTGCTGGCGGCCAGCCCCGCCGTCCTGGCCCAGAACCTGGAACGCCGCTTCGAGCGCGCCAGCCTGCACGGCAACGTGCTGGAAGTACACACCAGCGACGGCCAGTACCTGATCAAGCCCTACTCCACCCGCATCGTGGAGACCACCTTCGTGCCGGCCGGCCAAAGCGTGGAGCCCGACTCGCACGCCGTGGTGCTGGCGCCGGCCCCGGGCACGGTCACGGCCACGCTGAAGAACAAGGGTAACACCGTCGAATACGCAACCGGCGGCCTGACCGTCACCATCACCCGCGCGCCGTTCCAGATCGCCTACGCCTACAAGGGCCGGCCACTGGTGGCGGAAAAGCGCGGCTACGGCAAGACCGGCTACGGCGAACGCATCGAATTCGCGCTGGACGGCACGGAAGCCCTGTACGGCGCCGGCGCCCGCTCGGTCGGCATGAACCGGCGCGGCCACCGCTACACGCTGTTCAACAAGGCCGATTATGGCTACAGCGACCATTCGGAGCTGATGAACTTCACCATGCCGCTGGCGCTGTCGTCCAAGCGCTACCTGCTGCACTTCGATAATCCACAAACCGGCTACCTCGATTTCGACAGCAAGGGCGACAACAGCCTGACCTACGAAACGGCGGGTGGACGCAAGACCTACCAGGTGGTGGCCGGCGACAGCTGGCAAGACATCATCGCCAGCTACACCAGCCTCACCGGCCGCCAGCCGATGCCGCCGCGCTGGGCGTTCGGCAATTTCGCCATGCGCTTTGGCTACCACACGGAAGCGGAGGCGCGCGCCACGGTGGACCAGTTCATCGCCGACGATATTCCCGTGGACGCCATCGTGTTCGACCTGTACTGGTTCGGCAAGACCGTCAAGGGCACCATGGGCAACCTGGCCTTCGACCCGGACAACTTCCCGCACCCGGCCCAGATGATCGCCGACTTCAGGGCCAAGGGCGTGAAGACGGTGCTGATCACGGAACCGTTCATCGTCGATACATCATCGCGCTGGCAGGAAGCCGTGCAAAAGCACATCCTGGGCACGGACGCCAGCGGCGCGCCGCTGGCCTACGACTTCTATTTCGGCCACACGGGCCTGATCGACATCTTCGGCCAGCCGGGCCGCGACTGGTTCTGGAACATCTACAAGGGCCTGCACGACATGGGCGTGGCCGGCGTGTGGGGCGACCTCGGCGAGCCGGAAGTGCATCCCGGCTCCATGCGCCACGCCACCGGCACGGCGCAGCAGGTGCACAACATCTACGGCCACCAGTGGGCCAAACTGGTGGCCGACGGCTACCAGCATGACTTCCCCACCGAACGCCCCTTCATCCTGATGCGGGCCGGCTACTCCGGTTCGCAGCGCTTCGGCATGATCCCGTGGTCGGGCGACGTGGACCGCAGCTGGGGCGGGCTGAAATCGCAGCCGGAGATCGCGCTGCAGATGGGCATGCAGGGCATGGCCTATATGCACTCGGACCTGGGCGGCTTCGCCAACCCCAACCTGGACAATGAGCTGTACACGCGCTGGCTGCAGTATGGCGTGTTCCAGCCCGTGTTCCGCCCGCACGCGCAGGAGGAAGTGCCGTCCGAGCCGGTCTACCGCGACGCCCCCACCAAGGCGCTGGCGCGCGACGCGATCCGGCTGCGCTACCGCATGCTGCCGTATAACTACACGCTGGCCTTCGACAACCACCTGCAAGGCTTGCCGCTGATGCGCCCGGTCCTGTACGAGGAGCCGGACAACGAACAGGCACGTGCGATTGCTACCACCTACCTGTGGGGCCAGGACTTCCTCGTCTCGCCCGTCACCAGCAAGGGCGCCACCGCGCAGCAGGTATGGTTCCCGGCGCACAGCACCTGGTTCGACTTCTACACCGGCCAGCGCCAGGACGGCGGCGCCAGCCGCGCGGTGACGCTGGCGCCGGACCACATTCCCGTCTACGTGCGGGCCGGCGCCTTCATCCCGCTGGCGCCCGTGGTGCAGACCACGCGCGATTATTCGACCAAGGCCATCGAGCTGCACTACTACCACGACCACACGGCCCGCAGCGGCCAGGGCAAGCTGTATGACGACGATGGCGAGACGGCGCAAGCTTACGAGCAGGGCAAGTACGAACTGCTGCGCTTCGCCAGCAAACTGCAAGGCCGCGAACTCACGCTGTCGCTGACGTCGGAAACGGGCGCGCACTACCAGCGCCCGCAGCGCGCCATCACGCTGCAGGTGCACAACGTGGGCGCGAAGCCTGGCGGCGTACGGCTCGACGGCCAGCCTGTGGACTTCGCCTGGGACGGCGCGGCGCGTCTGCTGACGGTGCAGCTGCCGGCCAGCGACCATGCGGCCAGCACGGTGACTATCTCGCTGGCGGCGGCCGACGCTCGCTGAGCACAGGGTCAGACCCCAGGGTCTGACCCTCGCCCTATGCACTGGTTCGTCATGCCCGGAAGAAGCCGAGACCGACAAACCAGGGTCAGACCCCAGGGTCTGACCCTGTAGCAATCGCCCGCCGGCAGAGCCACAATACTTGGCAAAACCACCACAGGCGATGGCCTGAAGTGTATATTAATGGCCTTCGAACCACCCGGTTCGAAGGCCATTTTTACATTTCAGGGAGACCCCCGTGTCATCTACCTTCATCAAGGCGCTGCTGGCGGCAAGCGCCATCACAGCCGCCGGCGGCGGCGCCTACGCGGCGCCAGCCGCCAAGCCTACCGCGGCCGAAGCCGAACGCTTCCTGGCCGACGCGGAAGCCCGCCTCAATAAACTGAGCATCGAACAGGCGCGCGGCGCCTGGGTCGGCGAGAACTTCATCACCGACGACACGGAAGCGATCAGCGCCTTCTTCTCCGAGCGCTACCTGACGGCGTCCGGCGAACTGGCGTTGGCCGCGCGCCGCTACAACGGCTTGCCGCTCAAGCCGGACGCCGCGCGCAAGCTCAAGCTGCTGCAACTGACACTGATGCTGTCCGATCCCAAGGAGCGCGAGGCCTACACCGCCGCCCAGACGGCCATGACGGGCGCCTACGGCAAGGGCAAGTACTGCCCGAAGAACGCGGATGGCAGCACGGGCAGCTGCATGGCGCTGGGCGAAATGGAAAAGGTGCTGGCCGACAGCCGCGACCCGAACCGCCTGAAGGAAATCTGGCTCGGCTGGCACGCGCAGTCGCCGGCCTACAAGCAGCGCTACACCCAGTATGTGGCGCTGTCGAACAAGGGCGCGCGCGAGATGGGCTTCGCCGACACGGGCGCCCTGTGGCGCTCGCAGTACGACATGCCGCCGGAGCAGTTCGCGGCCGAGATGGAACGCCTGTGGCAGCAGGTCAAGCCGCTGTATGCATCGCTGCACACCTACACGCGCTACAAGCTGCGCCAGGCCTACGGCCCCGACGTGGTGCCGGCCACCGGCCCGATCCCGGCCCACCTGTTCGGCAATATGTGGAGCCAGACGTGGGACAACATCTACCCGCTGCTCAAGCCGGCCGGCGAGACGGGTAGCTTTGACCTGAGCAAGGTGCTGGTCGAGCGCAAGATCGATGCCAGGGAGATGACGACCGATGCGGAACGCTTCTACACCTCGCTTGGCATGCAAAAGCTGCCGGCCAGTTTCTGGGAGCGCTCGCTGCTGACCAAGCCGCGCGACCGCGATGTGGTATGCCACGCCTCCGCCTGGCCGATGGACGACAAGGACGACGTGCGCATCAAGATGTGCATCACGCCCACGGCCGAGGACTTCAGCACCATCCACCATGAACTGGGCCACGTGTACTACTACCTGGCCTACAACAAGCAGCCCTATTTGTTCCGCGCCGGCGCCAACGACGGCTTCCACGAAGCCATTGGCGACACGGTGGCGCTGTCCGTCACGCCCGACTACCTGAAAACCATCGGCCTGATGCCCAAGGACGCCGCGGCCGACGCCGACATCGGCCAGCTGCTGCAACGGGCGCTGACCAAGGTGGCCTTCCTGCCGTTCGGCTACTCGGTCGACAAGTGGCGCTGGGACGTCTATTCCGGCAAGACCAAACCGGCCGACTACGACAAGCACTGGTGGGAACTGCGCGAGCAATACATGGGCATGTCGCGCCCGGCCGCCATCAGCGAGCAAGGCTTCGACGCCGGCGCCAAGTACCACGTGGCGGCCGACGTGCCGTATGCGCGCTACTTCCTGGCCGACATGCTGCAGTTCCAGTTCCACCGCGCGCTGTGCCGCGAGGCCGGCTACACGGGACCGCTGCACCGCTGCTCGGTGTATGGCAATCCCAAGGCCGGCGCCAAGCTGCAACAAATGCTGGCCATGGGCGCCAGCAAGCCGTGGCCGGAAGCACTGAAGGCCATCTCGGGCGAGGACAGGATAGACGGCAACGCGCTGCTCGAATACTTCGCCCCGCTCAAGACCTGGCTCGACGCGCAGAACGCGCAGTTCGCGGCAGCGGAACTGGCCGGTCCATCGGCCAGGCCGGCGGCCAGGTAGGCGGTCCGCCGGGCCAGTCGGGGCACACGGCGGCCGCGCCGCCGCTTTGCCTTAGCGGCCCGGCTTGCCCTCGGCCGGCGCCGTGAAGAACAGCAGCCGGCCGTCCTCGGTGGCCAGGATCAGCTGGCCACGATGCCACAGCGGCGAGGCGGCGAACGCACCGAGCCGCTTCACGTGTTCCAGCGCCGCATACAGCTCGTGCGGCGCGCTGCCATACAGGCGCTTGGTATCGAACTTCCCGCTCGCCTTGTCGATGATGCCGTAGGCGTCACGCCGGCTCTCCTCGGTCTGGTAGCGCCAGCGCAGGCGTCCCGAGGCCGCGTCGAGCACGAAGGCCTCGCCCTTCATGCTGGCGGCCACCAGCGCATCACCGACCCGCAGTGGCGAGGCATAGATCCACACGCCCGTATCGAAACGATAGCGCTCCTTGCCGCTGGCCTTGTCCAGCGCCACCAGCAGGCCCGTGTCTGACGTGCCGAAATATACTTGTTGCTCGTCCACGGCGGCGGTACTGACCACCCACGAACCCTGGGCATCGTAGCGCCACCTGACCTTACCGGTGTCGGCGGCCACGGCATACAGATGGCCGTCGCGGGAGCCGGCGTAGACGGTGTCCCCATCCACGCTGGGCGACGCCTGTATGCCCAGCCCGATGCTGACCTTCTGTTCCGTCTCCGTCTGCAGGCGCCAGCGCAGTTCACCGCTGGCCAGGTCCAGCGCGTACAGCGCGCCATCCCAGCTGCCCACGACAATATTGGCCCCGGCCAGCGCCGGCGAGGAATGGACCACGCCACCCGTCTTGTAGACCCAGCGCGGCTTGCCCGTGCGCGCGTCGAGCGCGTACACGCACTGGTCGCTGCTGCCGAAATAAACCACGCCGCCATGCACCAGCGGCGAGGACAGGTAGAAATCCCAGGGGTCCGGCGCCGGTTCGCCGTCCAGCGGCAAGCCATACATGCCATGGGCGGCGAACAGGGCCTCGCCGCCCGTGCGGAACTGCCACAGAGGCGCCCCGCTGGCCGCGTCCAGCGCGTGGAAGCGGCCGTCGCGGCTGAGGAAATAGAGCACGCCATCGGCCACGGCCGGGGTGGAAGCGATGCCGCCGCGGCTGTGGAACAGCCATCGCAGCTGGCGCGTGTCGAGGTCGATGGCGTACAGGTTGCCATTCTCGGCGCCGGCGTACAGCTGATTCCCAACGGCCACGGGCGAAGCGCTGATGGCGGCGTCCAGCCGGAACTGCCAGGCCAGCGCCAGGTGCGCAAAGTCAGCGCGGGCCGCGCCCGCAGCCACGCCGGTATGCGCGGGGCCACCCATCAGCATAGGCCAGTTTGCTTCGGCGCGCGCCGCGCCGCTTGCGACAAGCAGTCCGGCCGCCGCCATGTGCCATACCTTCATCAGTGATCCTCCAGGTTGTCAACCACGCGAAAAAAAACCGCCATGTGGCCTTGCGACGATCTTGAGCGTCGCACGCGCACATGGCGGTTTTTTCGGCTTTCCAGCCAGTGGGATTAGAACTTGTAGTTCGCGCCCATCAGGATGGTACGGCCATACTTCTGGTATTCCAGCTGCTGGCTACGGGTACCGGTGTAGGTCTCGTAGGCCGAGTTGGTCAGGTTGTTGACTTGCAGCAGCAGACCCAGGCCCTTGTAGGTGCCTTCGTTGAAGGTGTAGCCAACCTGGAAGTCAACCACGTTCTCGCCGACCACATAACGCAGCGTGCGCGAGTTGGCGAAGTTGCTGATCTCACCCACGAAGTCCGAACGCTTGCGCTGGCTGATACGGGTTTCGAAGCCGTTCTTCTCGTAGTAGGCGGTCAGGTTGGTGACGCGCTTGGACAGGCCAGGCAGCGGAATGTTGCTACCGATGCTGCTGGTCGGATCTTCGATCTTGATGTCGCTGGTGCTGAAGGTGGCGCTGGCTTGCACACCGAAGCCGTCGAGCGACTTGGCCACCAGGTTCATCGGCAGCGAACCGGACAGCTCCAGGCCCTTCATCGTACCGCCCTGGCCGTTGTACGGCGCCGAGAACGGGCCGATGGCGGTGTTGAGCGAACCCAGTACGCCAGTGTTGAACACATAGCCTGGCGGGATGAACGACGAGAAGTCGTAATCCTTGGTCTGGGTGTAGATGTAGCTGGTCAGCTTCTTGTAGAAGCCGGCGACGGCATAGTAAGCCTTCTTGTCGAAGTACTTCTCATACGAGATGTCGAAGGCATTGGCGCGCCATGGGTCCAGCTTGGCGTTGCCGCCGTTGGCGCTCAGACGGAACAGGGTCTTGTCGTAGTCCATCTGGAACGCCGAGCTCAGCTGGTCCACGCGTGGACGGGCCAGTTGCTTGGCCACGGCCAGGCGCACGGTCTGCTGGTTGTCGAAGCCAAATGCCAGGTTCAGGCTAGGCAGCACGTCGGTGTAGGTCTTGCCCAGGTCGACAGGCTTGATCTCGGTGGTGCCGCTGGAATTGTCCACGTAGCGCGATTGCGACGACTGGTTGGTGCGCTGCACTTGCACGCCCACGTTACCACGCACGCTGACATCGCCCATCTCCGCTTCGATGTTGGCCTTGACGAAGCTGGTCGTCACTTTTTCCTGCACGTCCCAGGCCTTGGTCACCAGGTACGACAGGTTGTCGACCGGGTGGAACGCCATGCCGCTGGCGACCACGCCAGGCACGTTCCAGGCCGGGATGGAACCGACGCCGGCAAAGCTCAGGTCCACCGGCGAGTACTGCAGGCTGGACGGCACGGTGAACTGGTCACCGGTCAGCGTGATCGGGCCTTCAGGCTGGCGACGCTTCTTGCTGCGGTCGGCGTAGTTGACGCCCACGTCCACGCCCGAGAACAGCTTCTCCATCATGTCCGGCACCGGCAGGCTGGCCACCAGTTTGACGCCTTTCAGCTCGTCTTCCACGTGCGGCACCTTGCCGTAGCCCGAACCGTAGATGGTGTTGCGCACATACAGCTGGGATGGATCGCTGTAGTTCAGGCCAGTGGTGAGGGTCGGGAAACCGCCGCTGTTGAATTTCAGGCCCAGGTTATCGAGGAACTGCGTGCCAGTGACCGGGTTGTGCTGCAGGTTGTTTTCCAGGCTCAGTTCGTCGCGCTTGGCTTGCGAGTAGTTCACGTCGGCGAACAGCGACCAATCCTTGAATTTGATGGTGTTGCTCCAGCCAGCGGCATGGATTTCATCCTTGCGCTTGTTGTACATGCCGCGCACCAGCGGGAACACGTTGGCGGCCGTGCCGCCAGCCAGGGTATTGCCATTGAACGTAGGGTTGATGTAGTTCAGGCCGGGCGTGAAGCCGCCGTTCCAGCCACCCAGGTTGACTTCCAGCTGGTTGTTGGTTTGCTCGCTCTTGAACTCGGACGCGTACACGTCCAGGATGCTGGTCCACTGCTTGTTCGGACGGTATTGCAGCACGCCCATGAAGCCGTCGCGCTTGTTGGTGCCGCTGGTGGCGACAGCCTTGATGCCGTCGGTGATGTAGGTGCCCGATGGAATGCCAGGACGCGAATCGGTCTTCCATGGCTCGTACAGGCCCGTCTCGTGGTCGAGGATGGGCGATTCCAGGTGGGCGAAGCCCAGCGCGATACCGATCGTGCGGTTGGCGAACTGGTCGATGTAGCTGGCGCTGAAGCGGTTGCCGTTGGCCGAGGCGCCGGCGATGCTGCCCAGCGAGTTGTGTTCGCCACGGGCGTTCAGGGCCACGGTGCGGCCGCCGAACGACAGCGGACGCACGGTCTGCATGTCGATGGTGCCCGACAGGCCCTGGCCGACCAGGCCGGCGTCCGGGGTCTTGTACACGGTCACGCCAGCCATCAGCTCGGATGGGTACTGGTCGAATTCCACGGAGCGGTTGTCGCCCGTGCTCACTTGCTCGCGGCCATTCAGCAGCGTGGTCGAGAAGTCAGGCGACAGGCCACGGACACTGATCACCTGGGCGCGGCCGGCCACGCGCTGGGCGGCCAGGCCGGGCAGGCGGGAAATCGATTCGGCGATACTGACGTCGGGCAGCTTGCCGATGTCTTCGGCCGAAATGGCCTCGACGATGGAGGTGGCGTCCTTCTTGACCGAGATCGCGTCCTCGATACCGCGGCGGATGCCCGACACGGTCACGGTCGCCATCTGCGGCGCGTCAGCCTGGGCGGCCGGCGCCGTTTGTGCGTACACCGGTTGTGCCAACGCGGCCACGAACAGGGCACAGCCTGCTGCGACCGGACTCAGTTGAAAAGTGGCGCTGCTGCGCTTGCTTGCAAACTTACTCATTGTTAATGCCCCTCACTCGACACCAAATATATTTCCCGAGCCACGAACGACTTCACGGGTTCCTTGGAATTCAACGTTCTTTGACGTTCCAGAAAGAATTTTGTACTAAAACTAGATTTGGTGTCAATCGAAGTTAAGTTTAGCTACGTCGATAGAGTGCCACTTGCACTGGGCTCCCTATGAGAAAGGCGGTGATGCGTTGTATTTCGGCTACAGACTGACGGCAGCGGCGATGTAATCGAACTACAAGATCAAAGGAAAAAGGGCACCGCAGACGAATCGCACCGGCGCCGACCACAGTCATCTTCCCATGTTGCACGGCACCCATACACATGTAAGCGAGGAAAATCGAAAAATCTGCGCATCGCGGCAACACAACGATGTACCTAAACTAAAAATTTAGCAATTTACGCCAAAAATGACGCGCAGGATTGTTGCTAAGTCACTGTTTTTAAATTATTATTTTCAAATTAGAAAAAATATGCGCACTGTAGTTCGCCTACTATCACAATGGAGATCACCATGAAGCGCCTGATCACGCTGGCCGCGCTGGCCACCCTGCCCCTGCCGCCGGCATGGGCGCAGCCGCCGCAGCACGGCATTGACCACCTGGAGCCGCCATCGTGGTGGACCGGCATGCGCAGCCGGCAACTCGAATTGATGGTGCACGGACCCCGGATCGCCGAACTGGAGCCGGCGCTGCACTACCCGGGCGTGCGCATCGCCAAGGTGGCCCGCCCGTCCAACGGCAACTACCTGTTCATCGACCTCGACATCGCACCCGGCACGCCGCCGGGCAAGCTCACGCTGCAATTCCGCCAGCACGGCAAGACCGTGCTCAGCACCCCGTACCTGCTGCAGGCGCGCGCGGCCGGCTCGGCCGACCGGGCCGGCTTCAGCGGCGCCGACGCCATCTATGAAGTGATGCCCGACCGCTACGCCAACGGCGATGCGGCCAACGACGACATGCCCGGCATGACGGAGCGCGCCAACCGCCAGGACGGCTCCGGCCGCCACGGCGGCGACCTGGCCGGCATGGCGGCCCACCTGGACTACGTGGCCGCCATGGGCTACACCATGCTGTGGCCAACGCCGCTGCTGGAAGCGGACATGGCGCGCGGCTCGTACCACGGCTACGCCACCACCAACCACTACCGCATCGACCCGCGCTACGGCAGCAACGAGCAATACCGCGCCTTCGTGGCGCAGGCGCGCCAGCACGGCATCGGCGTGATCCAGGACGTGGTGCTCAACCACATCGGCGACCGCCACTGGTGGATGCAGGACTTGCCCAGCGACGACTGGATCACCCACCAGGGCAAGTTCGTCCCCACCGAACACCACCGGGTAGCCGTGCAGGATCCTTACGCCTCGCAGGCCGACAAGCGCGACTTCACGCAAGGCTGGTTCGTCGCCACCATGCCGGATTTGAACCAGGCCAATCCGCACCTGGCCACCTACCTGATGCAAAACAGCATCTGGTGGATCGAGTACGCCGGCCTGTCCGGCCTGCGGGTGGACACCTACAGTTATTCGGACAACGCCTTCCTGAGCGCCTGGTCGGCCCGCATCATGCACGAGTACCCCAGGCTGAACCTGGTGGGCGAGGAATGGAGCCCGCACATACCCATCGTCGCCCGCTGGCAGGAAGGCAAGCGCAATTTCGACGGCTACCTGTCGCACATGCCCGGCATGATGGACTTCCCGCTCAATGACACGCTGCGCCGCGCGCTGGCGTCGGACGACGCCGACGGCGCCCAGTACAGCCTGACGAGCTTGTACGAAACCCTGTCGCAGGATTACCTGTACGCCCATCCCGGCAACATGGTGCTATTCGAAGGCAACCACGACCTGCCCCGCATCTACAGCGACCTGCACGAGGATGACGCGCTGTTCCGCATGGCCATGGCCTACGTGCTGACGGCGCCGCGCATCCCGCAGTTCTACGCCGGCACCGAAGTGCTGATGACCAGCACCACGGGCCGCCGCGACGACGCGTCCTACCGCCGCGACTTCCCCGGCGGCTGGGCCGGCGACAGCGTCAACGCGTTCACCGGCGCGGGGCTGGCGCCCAAACAGCTGGCGGCCCAGGCCTTCCTGAAAAAGCTGCTGAACTGGCGCAAGGGCCAGCCCGTGATCCACCACGGCAAGACCATGCAGTTCGGCCCCGAACACAACACCTATGTCTTCTTCCGCTATGACGGCGAAAAAAAGGTGATGGTGGCCTTCAACAAGAACCACAGCGACACCACGCTGGCCACGGCCCGCTTCGCGGAGATGCTGGCCGGCGTGCACGGCGGCGATGACGTCATCAGCGGCCAGCACTACGCGCTGGACGGCACGCTGACCTTGCCGGCGCGCTCGGTGCTGGTGCTGGAGTTGCGCTAGGGTTCAGCCTGCGGACTGCGACGCGAAGGCGTGCCGCCCGTCAAGCGCGCCGCAACGCCGGCGCGCTCAATGACCGCGCCACCTGCGCCGCTCCCTCGTTGAGCTTGAAGATGCTGACGGCCTCGTTCAGGCTGGCCGCCTGCTGCTGCAGGGCGTCGGCGGCGGCCGCGGCCTGCTCCACCAGCGCCGCGTTCTGCTGGGTCACGTTGTCCATCTGGCTGATGGCCGTGCTGACCTGTTCTATGCCTTCGCGCTGCTCGGCGCTGGCGGTGGCGATCGCGCCTATCATGGCCGTGACCCGCTGCACGCTGGCCACCACCTGCTCCATCGTCATGCCGGCCTGTCCCACAAGACGGCTGCCCGCTTCCACCCGCCCCACGGAATCGCCGATCAATTCCTTGATCTCCTTGGCCGCCGCCGCGCTGCGCTGGGCCAGGTTGCGCACTTCCGACGCCACCACGGCGAAGCCACGCCCCTGCTCGCCGGCGCGGGCCGCCTCCACCGCCGCGTTCAAGGCCAGGATATTGGTCTGGAACGCGATGCCGTCGATCACGCCGATGATGTCAACGATTTTGCGCGAGGACTCATTGATCGACCCCATGGTCTGCACCATCTGCTCGACCGCCTCGCCGCCGCGCTGGGCGACGCTGGAGGCGGCGTCGGCCAGCCGGCTGGCCTCGCTGGCGTTGTCGTTGTTGTGTTTGACGGTGGTGCTCAGTTCCACCATCGAGGCGGCTGTCTGTTGCAGCGAACTGGCTTGCTGCTCCGTGCGGCCCGACAAGTCCAGGTTGCCGTTGGCGATCTCCACCGTGGCCTGATGGATGGTGTCGGTCCCCTGCCGCACCTGGCCGACGATGCGCGCCAGATTCTCCTGCATGGCCGCGAGCGCCCGCAGCAAGTCGCCGATCTCATCCATGCTGCTGGCCCGCACCTCGCTGCGCAAGTCGCCCGCCGCCACGGTCTGGGCCATGCCCACGGCCGCCCCCAGCGGCAAGGTGATGCTGCGGATCAGCCAGCGCACCGTGACCAAGCCCAGCGCCAGCGTCGCCAGCAGCGTCACCAGCATCACGGTGATGGCGCTGCGGTATTCACGCGCGTTAGCCTGCACCATCTCCGCCGTCAACCGCCGCGATTCCGTGCCGATAAAGGCCACAATGTCGTTGATCCTGGCCGTGGGCGCCCGGTCTATGCCCTTGACCAGCTGGTCCACCACGTGGGCGCTGCCGGGATTGGTCACATCGTATTGCTTGAGCGCTTCCAGGTACTTGCCCTGCAGCTCAGCATGGGTGCGGATGGCCTCATCGACCAGCGGCGTGTGCAGTTGCAGCCGGTCCATGATGGCCTTCAGCTTGCCCAGTTCCAGCCGGGTCGCCTCGCCGCTCTTGACGAAGGCCTTGGAATACTTGTCGAACGCGGCGGGATCGTTGCCGCGCAACAAGGTATCCTTCCACTCCTGCACCTGGATCTTGAATTGCACCTGGGCACTGCGGGCCGTGTCGATGGCCTCGCTGAGCGCGTCGGAGCGGGCCATGGCCTCGGCGCTGCGCGCGTTGCTGTTGCTCAAGGCGCGCCAGCCGCCGCCAGCCACCACCAGCAAGGCGGCGAAAAAGAATGCGCCCAGCAAACCCAGCCGCAATCCGATTTTGAGATTCGTGAGTTTCATCACTGCTCCCTGAGTGGCCACGCTCCCGTGGCGAAAAACACGCCAAACCGGACTCGTGTGTTGCAACTTGCTTGTGTACTTAGTACATCATGCGCTTCCGCACGGAAAAATCAAGCCCGGCCGCTGCCGCTGAAGTCCAGGCGATACACATTGGAGGGCACGGCGGGCGTCAGCTCGGTGCAATATTCGAATCGCAACCCCAGCTTGCGCAGCAGCGCGTTCGAGGCCACGTTGTCGGGGCCGGTGATGGCCAGCAAGGCGGGCAGGCGCAGCGTGTCGCGCGCATGGGCCACGACGGCGCTGGCCGCTTCGAAGGCATAGCCCTGGCCCCAGTGGGCGGGCCGCAGCGCATAACCGATGTCCACACCGGGCAGGCTGTCGCGCTTGATCAGGCCGCACAGGCCCAGCGGCGCGCCATCGTCCCGGCGTTCGACGAGGTAAAGGGAATGACCGAGGCGGCGCTGCATGTCGCACGGCCCCTGTTCGATGGCGGCGCGGGCCGCCTCGACGGTGTGGATATGCTTGTCGCCGATGTGGCGCAGCCAGGACGGCTCGTTGACCAGCGCCAGGTAGAACGGCGCGTCGTCCGCGGCGAGCGTGCGCAGGCGCAGGCGGGGCGTCTCCAGCACGATCATGGGACGGGCCGGGTCCGCATCTGCACTATTCCGGCCAATGGGCGCGGTCGTTGAGCAATTGGACCATTATGTAGGCGTCCACATAACCCAGTTGCGGATGGCGGTAGGCGCCGGGCAGCGTGCCGGCCACCTGGAAACCGAGGCGTTTCCACAACAGCACGGCCGCCACGTTGGAACTGATCACGAAATCGAGCTGCACGGCCAGGTAGCCGGCCTGGCGCGCCGCGCGCAGGCTGTCGGCGCCCAGCAGCTTGCCGACACCGATGCCCTGCGCGGCCGGGCTGACGACATAGAACGCGCTGGCCACATGGGCGCCGCGCCCCGGCTGGGCCGGCAGCAGCCGGTACATGCCCAACAGGCGTTCGCCGTTCAGGATCGCCACATGGCTGGCCACGCCGGGGCCGAACCAGTAGGCCAGGCACGCTTCGCGCGTGATGTCTTCGGGAAAATACAAGGTATCGCCACTGGCGATCAATTCTTCGTGCACCGCCCACATGGCGTCAAAATCAGCCGGCGTGGCGGGACGTATCGCGATTTCTTTCAAGACAGCTCCAACAGGTTGCCCAGCAAGTTTTTTTGATAGCCGATTGTCATGTATTTTCAGCGTCAAGTCCAGCATGCGGGCGCAAGCGGAACCCGGTGCGCGCGGGCCGCCCCGGCAAGTCCAGCGTGGCCGTGGCGCGCGGCGCGGTGCTGACGACCTTGCCGCGTCGCATCACCATGCGCCGCGCCCCGCGCAACCGGATCGCCTCCACCGGGTCGGCCGCGTCCAGCAGCACCAGGTCCGCGTGGCAGCCCGGTTCCAGCCCGTAGCCGTGCAAGCCCAGGATGCGGGCCGGCGCGGCCGTGACGGCCTCGAAGCAGGCGCGCATGGCTTGCTGGCCCGTCATTTGCGCCACGTGCAAGCCCATGTGGGCCACTTCCAGCATGTCGCCCGACCCCAGGCTATACCAGGGATCCATCACGCAATCGTGGCCGAACGCCACCTCGATCCCGGCCGCCAGCAGTTCCGGCACGCGCGTCATGCCGCGCCGCTTGGGGTAGCTGTCGTGGCGGCCCTGCAAGGTGATGTTGATGAGCGGATTGGCCACGGCCGCCACACCGGCCTCGCGGATCAGCGGCAGCAGCTTGCTCACGTAGTAATTGTCCATCGAATGCATGGAGGTCAGGTGGGAACCGGCGACCCGGCCTTGCAGGCCCAGCCGGTTGGTCTCGTAGGCCAGCGTTTCGATGTGGCGCGAATGGGGATCGTCCGACTCGTCGCAATGCATGTCCACCCGCAAGCCCTTGCCGGCCGCGAATTCGCACAGGATGCGCACCGATTCGGCGCCCTCGGCCATGGTGCGCTCGAAATGCGGTATGCCGCCCACCACGTCCACGCCCATGGCGATGGCGCGCTTGAGGTTGGCCAGCGCCGTCGGGCTGCGCAGCAAGCCATCCTGGGGGAAGGCCACCAGTTGCAAGTCCAGGTAAGGCGCCACCTGGCGTTTCACGTCGAGCAGGGCTTCCACCGCCAGCAGGCGGTCGTCGCAGATGTCCACGTGGCTGCGGATGGCCAGCAAGCCCCTGGCCACGGCCCAGTCGCAATATTGCAACGCGCGGGCCACGAGCGCCTCCTGGGTCAGGTGGGGCTTCAGTTCGCCCCACAGCGCGATGCCTTCGAGCAGCGTGCCCGACTCGTTCACGCGCGGCAGGCCGTAGCTGAGCGTGGCGTCCATGTGGAAATGGGCGTCCACGAACGGCGGCGTGAGCAGGTCGCCTTGCGCGTCGATCTCATGCCGCCCGCGCGGCGCCAGGGCCGGGGCGATGGCGGCGATGCGGCCATCGGCGATGGCCAGGTCCATGCCCTGGCGGCCGTCGGGCAGGCTGGCGTTGCGGATTACTGTGTCAAACGGCACATCCATGGGCGGCTCCCGGCCAGCTTACTTCTTCCAGTAAGAAAATTCGGTCTGGTAGCAGACCGTCTCGATGTCGGCAATACGCTCCTGCATCGCGCTTTGCGCGTCCAGGATGGCCTGATTGTAGACAGAGGGGCCAATTTCACGCAAACAATAATCGAGCAAGAGGCGCGCCTTGAGCTCGCCCACCTCCTCGTCCATGTTTTCCGCGCAATAGCGCTGGATCGAGGCCAGCAAGCGTTGCTCCACGTCCTTGTTCAGCTTGATCGTCATGTTGTTTCATCCGGAAAAGATTATTGTTGCAGCGCATTAATTCGACGCCTTGCCGCGCCATGTTGTATCGCATGGATAGCGGAAAAAATAACTTTCCAAGGCCGTCAATCGCCGCTAGAATGCATTTATTGCAGCGCATCATAAATTCACCGCCGGGGCCGCTCCGTTGCGCCAGGCCAGCATTTTAATCGTCCCAGGAGAAGCCATGTTTTCTATTCCAGAACAGTTTTCCGCAGCTACGAAATCCCAGATTGAAGCGCAGTTGAACATCATCAACAAACTGGCCGCCAAGGCCGTCGATAGCGCCGAGAAGGTCATCGCCCTCAACATCAGCACCACCAAGGCCTCGGTGGAGAAATCGTCGTCGGCCGCCAAGCAGTTGCTGGAGGCGAAAGACCCGCGCGAATTCTTCAGCCTGAGCACGGGCCAGGGCAATTACCTGGACAACCTGCTGGCCTATAGCCGCCAACTGTTCGACATCGCCACGGCCGCACAGGCCGAGCTGATCCAGAGCGCCAAGGAACAGATCAAGGACGTGCCGCCGACGCTGACGCTGGCCGCCCCCGCCAAGCCAGCCGCCGCGCCGAAAGCGGCCGCCAAGGCGGAGCCCGAAGCGGAAGTGAAAGTAGCCGTGGCCGCCGCGCCGGAACCCGTGGTGGAAGCGCCCGCCAAGCCCGCCGTCGTGGCCGAAGCGCCCGCCCCCGCCAAGGTGGAAGTGGCCGCCGAGCCGGCGCCCGTCGTGACGGAAGCCGCGCCGGCCGTGAAGGCGGTCGCCTCGCCCACCCCGCCAGCGGCCAAGGTCAGCGCCAAGTCCAAGAAATAAGGCCCAAGCCGGGCAGGCCCAACAGGGCTAAAACCGGGGTCAGGTCATTCCTTTAAGCAAGATGCGCGCATCTTGCTTAAAGGAATGACCTGACCCCGGTTTTTTGCGCTTGTTGTATCCTAACGCACAACACTGCGAGGGCAACCCGACCATGAATTTATCCGCGCTGATCGGCCACTTCGTGCGCCAGCATTACCGCGCCTACGCGGCCGCCGGCGTCATGCTGGCCGGCGTGGCCGCGCTCGGCGTGTGGGTGCCGCGCAAGGTCGGCGCCATGATCGATGGCCTGGCCGCCCACCGCCTGGGCGGCAACGCGCTGCTGCTGGAAATCGGCTCCCTGCTGCTGATCGGCGCGGCTATCTACTTCCTGCGCGTGGGCTGGCGCCAGACCCTGTTCGCGGCCGCCTACCAGCTGGGCGTGTCGCTGCGCACCCGGCTCTACGAACGGCTGGCGCTGCAAGGCCCGGCCTTCTACCAGCGGCAGCGCACCGGTGACCTGATGGCGCTGGCCACCAACGACATCGACGCCATCGAACTGGCGGCCGGCGAGGCCATGCTGGCCGGCTTCGATGGCTCGCTGACGCTGGTGATGGTGCTGGGCGTGATGCTGCTGGGGGTGGACTGGCGCCTGGCCGCCGTGGCCCTGCTGCCGTTTCCCTTGATGGGACTGGCGTTCTGGCGCATCTCCAGCCATATCCACAAGGCCTCGACCGACGCCCTGCGCTGCTTCAGCGCCCTCAACGACCATGTGCAGGAAACCCTGGCCGGCGTGCGCACGCTGCGCGCGCTGGGCCTGGAGCAGCGCAGCGCCGTCCAGTTCGCGGATCTGACCGAGCACGCCGCCAGCGCCAGCCTGCGCGCCCAGGTGTGGGAAGCGGCCTACGAACCGGCCGTGGGCCTGACGCTGACGGCGGCCAGCGCCCTCACGCTGGGCCTGGGCGGCTATCTGGTGTGGCACGGCCAGCTGACCATCGGCGCGCTGACCAGCTTCACCATGTATTTGGGCCAGCTGATCTGGCCCATGTTCGCAGCCGGCTGGGTGCTGTCGCTGATCGAACGTGGCCGCGCGGCCTGGGCCAGGCTGCAACCGATGCTCGATGCGCCGCTGGCGATCGAGGACCACGGCACGCTGGCGGCCGTGGCGCCCGGCGCGCTGGCACTGCGCGAGGTGGCCTACGCCTATCCGGGCCAGACCAGGCAAGCCCTGTCCCACCTGACGCTGACGCTGGCGCCGGGCCAGACCCTGGGCCTGGTGGGCCCGACCGGCAGCGGCAAATCGACCCTGCTGCGCGTGCTGCTGCGCCAGCTCACGCCGCAAACGGGCAGCGTGCAGTGGTCCGGCCAGCCGCTGGAGGCCTACCGCCTGCACGCGCTGCGCGCGGCCATCAGCTGGGTGCCGCAGGAATCGTTCCTGTTCTCGGCCACCATCGCCGACAACATCGCGCTGGCCCGGCCCGACGCCAGTCGCGCCGACGTGGAGCGGGCCGCCACGCTGGCCGCCATCCACGACGACATCATGCTGTTCCCCGCTGGTTACGAGACGCCGGTCGGCGAGCGCGGCATCACGCTGTCGGGCGGCCAGCGCCAGCGCGTGGCCATCGCCCGCGCGCTGCTGGCCGATAACGACTTGCTGCTGCTGGACGATGCGCTGTCGGCGGTGGATACGGGCACCGAGGCGCGCATCCTGCAGCACCTGGAACAACTGCGCCAGGCCCGCCCCGGCCGCAGTGCCATCATCGCCAGCCACCGCCTGAGCGCCGTCGTCAGCGCCGACCTGATCGTCGTGCTGCGCGATGGCCATGTGACCGAATCGGGCACCCACGACGAACTGCTCGCGCGGGACGGCTGGTACGCCAGCCAGTGGCGCTACCAGCAACTGGAGGCCAGCCTTGATGCCAGCTGAGCACGACCTGCAACCGCACGACGCGCGCCGCCAGACCCTGCAAGCGGTGGCGCTGCTGCGCCGCGCCGCCCGGCCGGACCGGCGCCACCTGGGCTGGGCCGTACTGTGGCTGGTGCTGGCCGCGCTGCTGGAAGTGCTGGGTCCCATCATGGGCAAGGCGCTGATCGACCAGCACCTGCTGCCGCACCACCTCGACTGGCCGCGCATGGCGGCCCTGCTGGCCGGCGTGCTGCTGACGGGCTGGGTGGCCAGCGGCCTGCGCTACCTGCAGCTGGTGCGCCTGTCCGGCCTGGCCATGCGCTCGGTGCGGCGCCTGCGCGAGCAGGTGTACGGCCACGTGCTACGCCTGCCCATGGCCTTCTTCGACCGCGCCATCACGGGCCAGCTGGTGTCGCGCGTGACCAACGACACCGAGGCCGTCAAGACGCTGTACGTGCAGGTGCTGTTCGTGATGCTCGACAGCTCCATCGTCCTGATCGGCACCGTGTGCGCCATGGCCTGGCTGGACTGGCATTTGATGAGCATCGTGCTGGCCCTGCTGCCGGCCGTCCTGCTGATCATCTGGCTGTACCAGCGCTGGAGCGCGCCGGCCGTCACGCGCGCCCGCGCGCTGCGCAGCGACATCAACGGCCAGATGGCCGAATCCATCGGCGGCATGAGCGTGCTCCAGGCCAGCAACGCCGAGGCCCGTTTCGCAGCGCGCTTCCGCGCCACCAACGAGCGCCATTACGACGCCCGCCTGGCCGAACTGCGCGCCAACGCCTGGCTGCTGCGGCCCGCGCTGGACCTGCTCAACATCGTGCTGCTGGCCTCCGTCATCTTCGCCTTCGGCCAGCGCCAGATGACGGCCACCGAAGTGGGCGTGCTGTACGCCTTCATCAGCTACATCGCGCGCGTGATCGAGCCGCTGATCCAGATCACCATGCAATTCAGCCAGTTGCAGCAATCGGTGGTGGCCAGCGCCCGCGTGGCGGCCCTGCTGGACGAAGCCAGCGCGCCCGAGCATGCAGCCAGCCTCGCCGCCGGCCACGCGGCCGGCCAGGCCGGCACCGCATCGGGCCGCGCCACGCCGCGCCTGCACGACGCCAATGCGCCGGCCGTGGCGCTGCGCCATGTCGAATTCGCCTACGTCGCGGGCCAGCCGGTGCTGCACGACCTGTCGCTCGAGATCGGCCAGGGCGACTTCGTGGGCATCGTCGGCCGCACGGGCAGCGGCAAGTCCACGCTGCTGTCGCTGCTGCTGCGCTACTACCCGGTGCAGCAGGGCGCCATCACCATCCTGGGCGCGCCGCTGGAAGCCATCGCCAACACCCAGTTCCGCGAGGAGGTGGGGCTGGTGCCGCAGGAACCGTTCCTGCTGGCCGCCTCGGCGCGCGAGAACATCGCCATGGGGCGCGACCTGAGCGACGCCCAGATCGAGGCGGCCGCCCGCGCGGCCCACGCGCACGACTTCATCATGGCGCTTGAACATGGTTACGACACGGCGCTCGGCGAAGGCGGCTCGCGCCTGTCGGTGGGCCAGAAACAGTTGATCGCCATCGCCCGCGCGCTGGCCGGCCAGCCCCGCATCCTGCTGCTCGACGAAGCCACCTCGCACATCGACAGCCAGACCGAGCAAATCGTGCAGACCGCGCTCGACGAATTGCGCGGGCGCGTCACCATCATCGCCATCGCGCACCGGCTGTCGACCATCCGCGAGGCCGACCGCATCGTGGTGCTCAACCATGGCCGCATCGCCGAGTCGGGCCCGCATGCGCAGTTGATGCAAGTCGATGGCGGCCTGTACCAACGGCTGTATCAGCTCCAGCAACTGGCTGCGTAAGCTGGACATTGATGTAGATCAAACAATTCATCTTCGTTTAATGTTGCCTTAAAAGCCATTAAAACTGTAGCAAACCACCAACTTCGTTAACAGAACAGTCACGGATCTGTGCGGATTTGCGGAAATATGCGGCGTCGATTGGGCTTTCTAGACTGCAACAAGAATATAATTGTCTAGACACTTTGCGCACCACGGGCGCAGTGCAGCTGGAGGTGACGCGTTGGCAAGACGGAAGGCATTATCGGTACCTGGCGCACGGCGCCTGCTGATCGCGACGGCCCTGCTGGCGCCGCTGCTGGCCGGCGCCCAGACGCCGCTCGAACAGCGCATCGCCGAGGTGCGCGAACAGAGCCGCTTCGTGCCCGACCAGGCGCTGGCCCAGCTGCTCAAGCTGCAAACGGAGGCCGATGGCGCGCCCGCGGCCACCCGCGCCGAAATCATGTCCCAGATCAGCCTGGCCCACATGCGGCTGGGCGAGAACGACGCCGCGCTGGCCCAGGCCGACGCCGTCATCGCGTATGGCAAGGCGCTGCGTAACAACGCCATCGTGGCCAATGGCCTGCTGTCGAAAGCGTATGTGAAATTCGCCCAGGCCGACGTCAAGCTGGCGCACCAGCTGGCGTTCGAGGCCGATGCCACCGCCGCGCGCACCAATGACCTGCCGCTGCGGGTGCAATCGACCATCACGGCCGGCCAGGCTTACGCGGAACAGGGCGACTTTCCCACCGCGCTGGTCAAGCTGCAGGCGGCCGTGGACCTGGCGCGCCAGATCGCCGACCAGCTGCCGCTGGCCACCGCGCTCAACGCCCTGACCCAGCTGTACAACCAGATGCGCGAATACGACAAGGGCTTCGCCGTGCTGGAGGAATTGCTCAGCGTATCGCGCAGCCTGCATTCGGCCGGCCGCATGGCCGTGGCCAAGGACACGGAATACGGCCTGGCCATCGAGGCGCACCAGCCGGCGCGCGCGCTGCGCGCCTTGCAGGAGGCGCTGGCACTGGAACGCCAGCTCGGCGCGCGCCGCATGATCGCCAACACGCTGGTGAACCTGTCGGACAACTACCTGAAGGAGCGCGACTACGCGCGCGCGCTCCGCTACGGGAACGAATCGCTGCAAGCGGCGCGCGAGGCCGGCTCGGCCCCGATCGAGGCCACCGCCCGCGTCAACATCGGCGAAGCCTACATGGGCCTGGGGCGCATCGCCGACGGCAAGAAAAGCTTCGAGGCCGGCCTGGCGTTCTACGAAAAAGCCAACAGCAAGCCGGATCTGCAGGGCGTGCTGCTCGAATATGGCCAGGCGCTGGAACGGGCCGGTGACTTGCGCGGCGCCGTCGACGCCTACCACCGCGAGCGCGCCATCTCCAACGAATTGTTCGAGAAGCAGCGCCAGCAGGCGGTGCTGGAACTGCAGGAGAAATACGAGGCCGACAAGCGCCAGCGCCAGATCGAACTGCTCAGCCGCGAGAACCAGGTCAAGGGCACGGAACTCGATAACAAGCGCCTGCAGCAGCGCGTGTGGTGGCTGCTGGCCCTGGTGTTCGCGCTGGCCGCCGCCGTGGTCGGCCTGCTGTACCGCAAGGTGCGCCACGCCAACGCCCAGCTGGAAGTGAAGAACCTCGAACTGAAGGCGCAAAGCGCGCTCGATCCCCTGACCTCGCTCTACAACCGGCGCCACTTCCAGGACTACATGCGCGGCCACGCGCCGCCCGAACGGCGCGAGGCGCCGGTGCGCACCTGCAGCGGCGACGACATCGTGGGCGCCCTGTTCCTGCTGGACGTGGACCACTTCAAGCACGTCAACGACACCTACGGCCACGCGGCCGGCGACGCCGTGCTGAAGATGATCGCCGAGCACCTGCGCATCGCGCTGCGCGAGACCGACATGATCGTGCGCTGGGGCGGCGAGGAATTCCTCGCCTTCCTGCCAGCCATCCCGCGCCATGGCGTGGACGAGGTGGCGCGCCGCATCCTGGAGAGCATCTCGGCGCAGACGGTGGCCTACCAGGACCACCACATCCAGGTCAACGTCTCGGTCGGTTTCGCGCCCTTCCCGCTGTTCCCCGACGAGCGGCCGCTGTCGTGGGAACGGGCCGTCAACCTGGTGGACATGGCGCTCTACCTGGCCAAGGCCCATGGCCGCAACCGCGCCTACGGCGTGCGCGGCTTCGCCAATTTCGCCGACACCTCGATGGAGGCCATCGAGCAGGACCTGGAACGGGCCTGGCGCGCCGGCTTTGTGGACCTGAGCGTGGTGCTGGGCCCGGCCGCCGATGGCCCGCCGCCGGCCGGCTCGGAACCGAGCAACGTCGTACCACTGAAGCAGGCAGCCAAGAACAGCCACTAGCGCGCGCGCCGCACAGGTGCGATAACATGCAGTACCAACCGGGGAGAACGGCATGATCAGCAGGCGATGCACCACCTTGTTGCTGGCCGCGCTGTGGTGCGCTGGCGCGCACGCGGCGCCGCCAGCGCCAACAGCACAAACGCCGTCGTCCGCGCCAGCGGGCGAAGTGATCGGCATCATCCAGAACCTGCAAGGCACGGTGACCATCGCCCGCGCCGGCGCCACCGTGCCCGCCACGGCCGGCACGCCACTGTACCGGGGCGACCAGGTCCGCACCGGCAAGCCCGGCGCCGTCGGCATCGTGCTGGGCGACGACACCACCATCTCGGCCGGCTCGTCCAGCGAACTGGCGCTGAACGACTACATCTTCGATCCCAACAATGGCAAGTTCGCGCTCGTGGTGCGCATGCTCAAGGGGACCTTCTCCTACATCACGGGGCAGATCGGCAAGCTGGCACCGGACACGGTCAAGGTGCGCACGCCGGACGCCACCATCGCCACCCGCGGCACCAAGGTGCTGATCGAAGTGAAGGAGTGACCATGCGCTTCCCATCCACCGCGCTGGGCGCCGCGCCGGCATTAGCGCTGACATTGCTGCTGGCCGGCTGCGCCGGCGGCGCCAGCGTGATCCTGGTGCCGGACCAGCAGGGCAAGGTCGGCAAGGCCGAAGTGAGCACCGAAGGCGGCAAGCAACTGCTCACGCAGGCCGGCGCCATGACCCGCACGGCCGGCCCGCGCCAGGCGCCGGCTGCCATCACGCGCGCCGATCCGGCCTATATCGCCAGCACCTTCGGCGAGGCGCTGGCCGTCGAGCCGCCGGCCGGCGAGACGTTCACGCTGTATTTCAAGAGCGGTTCCGCGACGCTGGCGGCCGAGGACCAGAAAATCATCGACGACATTGCCGCCGCCGTAAAGCGGCGCGCCGCCATCAGCGTGCGCATCAGCGGCCACACGGACAGCACCGGTTCGGCCGCGCTGGACACGGCGCTGTCGCTGGAGCGGGTCAAGCAGGTGCAGGCGCTGCTGCTGGACCGCGGCGTGCCGCCGGAACGCATCAGCACCTCCTACCATGGCAAGGGCAATCCGGCCGTGGCTACGCCGGACGGGGTAGCCGAACCGCGCAACCGGCGCGTCGTGGTGATCGTCCACTAAGGCCAGCGGCCCACCGCCCCGCCTCTGCCCATGAGCACCGCCAGCCGCCCCCGCCCGTCCCTGCTGCGCCGCCTGCGCGGCCGGCTGCCGCTGCGCGAAGGCCAGGCGCCGCTGTACGCGCTGGGCCTGTGCCTGACGCTGGCCGTGGCCCTGCTGTCGATCTTCCAGCCGCCGCCCTTGCAGCAGCTCGACCTGCTGTTGTACGACATGATGGTGGCCGGCCGCGCGGTGCCGCCGCCCTCTTCCGCGCCGGTGGTGGTGGGCATCGACGAGGACAGCCTGGCCGCCTACGGCCAATGGCCCTGGCCGCGCTACCGGCTGGCGCAACTGGTGCGCCAACTGCGCCAGCTGGGCGCCACCGTGGTGGTGCTTGACTTGCTCATGCCCGAAGCGGACCGCACGGCGCCGGAAGTGATCGCGCATGAACGCCAGCGCGACCTGGACAGCGCCCCGGCGGACACCAGCCCCGCGCCGCCCGCCACGCCCGACAGCAACTCCCAGCGCCTGGCCAACACGCTGGCCGAAGGCCCCGGTGTGCTGGCCTACTACCTCGATTTCAGCCAGCAGGGAGCGGCGGCAACCGGGACCGCCACCTCGGCCGCAACCTCGGCTGCGGCAATCACGGCCAGCATGGCCTCCGCCACCGCCCCGTCCGCACCCGATGGCACCGTGGTGCTGCTGGCCGACGGCGGCCGCGCCTGGCACATGCCGCGCGCCGGCCGCCTGCTGCGCAGCGTGCCGGTACTGACGGCCGCCGCCAGTGCCGAGGGCTACACCAACGCGCTGGAAGACCTGGACGGCACGCTGCGCCGGGTGCCGCTGCTGCTGCCCGTGGCGGGCAAGGAGCGGCCATCGCTGGCGCTGGCGGCGCTGCTGCTGACGTCGCAGGACCGGCTGCTGCGGCTGGGGAAGGACGGCGGCGACTTCACGCTGTACTGGGACCGCCACACCATCCCGCTGGACGCGGCCGGCAACCTGCTGCTGGACTACCGCAACGCCAGCCACGCCTACCTGTCGGCGCGCGCCGTGTTGGACGGCAAGGTGGCGCCGGCCACGCTGCGCGGCAAGATCGTGTTGATCGGCACCTGGGCCAGGGGGCTGGGCGACTGGCACCGCACGCCATCGGGCAACTGGCTCAATGGCCTGGACATCCACGCCACCATCATCGACAACGTGCTCAGCGACACCTACATCGCCCGGCCCGACTGGGCCCGCGGCGTGGAACTGACGGCCGTGCTGCTGGCCGGTCTGGCGGGCTCGCTGATGCTGAGCCAGCCCGGCTATGTGCTGTCGCTGCTGGCCGTGCTGGCCGGCACCGGCGGCTTTTACTGGACCGCGCGCCAGCTGCTGCTGGAGCTGGGCGTGCACCTGTCGCCGCTGTTCCCCATCATGGCGCTGGTGCTGATCACCACCTGTCTGAGCCTGCTCAAGTACGGCATCGAGGCGCGCAAGCTGCACGCCCGCACCCAGGACCTGTACGAAGCGCAGGACGAGATCATCTTCAGCCTGTCGGTGCTGGCCGAATCGCGCGACAAGGACACGGGCCAGCACATTTTGCGCACCCAGCGCTACGTGGAAATCCTCGCGCGCGAGCTGGCCACCACGCCCGCCTATGCCCACCTGACGCCGTCGGACATCGAGCTGTACGCCAAGTCGGCGCCGCTGCACGACATCGGCAAGGTCGGCATCCCCGACAGCATCCTGCAAAAGCCGGGCAAGCTGACGGCGGAGGAATACACCATCATGAAGACCCACCCGCTGATCGGCGCGGCCACGCTGGCGCGCATCATCGTCGGCCATGGCCATCCGGAGAAGCGCCACTTCCTCAACTACGCGCGCGAGATGATCGAAGCGCACCATGAGCGGTGGGACGGCGGCGGCTACCCGCACGGCCTGCGCGGCGCGGCCATTCCGCTGGCGGGCCGGCTGATGGCGCTGGCCGACGTGTACGACGCCTTGATCAGCAAGCGCGTCTACAAGCGCGGCTACTCGCACGCCGAAGTATGCGCCTACATCGCCGAACAATCGGGCACCCAGTTCGACCCCGACCTGGTGGCCGCCTTCCAGCGCCGGCACGAGGAGTTCTTCCG
>DATFBD010000097.1:0-14783 GCA_035254005.1 Burkholderiaceae bacterium
CTTGATGACCATAGCAAGTTGGTCCCACCCCTTCCCATCCCGAACAGGACCGTGAAACAACTCTGCGCCGATGATAGTGCTGCAACCAGTGTGAAAGTAGGTTATCGTCAAGCTAGTTATTATGAAAAAACCCCGCTGACTTGTGTTGGCGGGGTTTTTTTTCGTCTGTGCTGTTCGATATTGCAGACGTAAAAAAAGCGCTTCTGAACGAAGCGCTTTCATGATGCGTGCGTCTTACTTGGCGATCAGTACCAGCGTACCTCGTCCGCACACGCCGTAGGACGTATTCTCACCGCCGATCACGTCTTCCGTACCGGGAGCGCGTACCTGGTTGGCGCCTTCGGCCCAGTTGCAGGTGTCGGTGACGCGATACCAGATCTTGCCAGTGCCCGGCCAGGGCAGCACGAAGTTCACCGGCCCGCTCCAGGCGTTGTAGGCGACATAGATGGCCGAGCTGGTATCGCCGAACTCGGTACCGTCGATGCGCCAGGCGATCGCGTGATTGCTGCCGTTGTTGAAGTAGTTGGCGTCGGCCACCGCGCCGCCAGGCTGGAACCAGCGCAACTGTTCCATCACGTTACCGTTGTTGTCCACGCTGGAGTAGAAGTTGGTGGGCCGCAGCGCCGGGTGGGCCTTGCGGAACGCGATCATGCCTTTGGCGAACGATTGGAAATTGCTCTGGTCCGTGCTCCAGCTCCAGTTCAGCCAGTTGCCGATCGAATCGAGATTGTAGGGATTGTTGTTGCAGTTGATACTGCGCAGCATCTCATCGCCGCCCGTCATCATCGGCACGCCACCCGACAGCATCATCAAGGCCAGGCCATTGCGGGCCGCCTTGCGCTGGTCGGCCGCGATGCTGCCCTGGTCCCAGCTGTCGTTATTGTCGTTGCCGCCATCGCTGGGGCCGTAAGGCCAGGCCTGGTTGTTGTTCTTGCCGTTGCAGCTATACACGTCTTTGAGCGTGAAACCGTCGTGCGCGACGACGAAGTTGACCGAGTTCCATGGCTTGCGGCCATCGTCCCCGTACAGGTCGCTGGAGCCGGCGAAGCGCGTGGCCATGGTGCCGGTGGTGACGGTGACCGAGCCCAGTTCGTTCTGGCTCTGGCGCACGGCGTCGCGGTACAAACCATTCCACTCCGACCAGCCGCTGGGGAAGCCGCCTACCTGGTAGGAGTTGCCGCCGATGGCCCACGGCTCGGCGATCAGCTCCACGCCGCTGCCGCCTGTGGCTGGGCGTGGCGGCAATTCGGTGACGATGCGGTTGAGGGCGTTGGCCGGGTCCATCTTGTCGAAGTTGTAGCAGCCATTTTCACAGGTGTTGCCCAGCACGGAGGCCAGGTCGAAGCGGTAGCCGTCCACGCCCAGCGTGTCGCGCCAGTAGGCCAGCGAATCGACGATCAGGTTTTGCGCCACCGGATTGTGGGTGTTGTAGTTGCCGCCCACGCCAGTGTTATCCCACGAGGACTGGTTGTCCGACGTGAGCTCGTAGTAGGTGGGATTGTCCAGGCCGCGCATGCCATAGATGTTGTAGGTCGAGGTGTCGCTGGTGTTCCACGCGCCCCCTTCGCCGGTGTGGTTGTACACCACATCGATCAGCACCTTGATGCCCTGGTCGTGGAAGGCCTTGACCATGGCCTTGAATTCGCGCGTGGGACCGCCCGGCGTCTTGTCGGCCGCATAGCGGCGGTCGGGCGCGAAATAGTTCAGGGTCATGTAGCCCCAGTAGTTGTCACCCGTGTCGTTGGCGCCGTTGACGTCATTGGTGTCGTTCTGGGTCTCTTGCACCGGCAGGAATTCCACCGCCGTCACGCCCAGGCTGGCCAGGTAGGCCGCCTTTTGGGCGGTGCCCTTGTAGGTGCCGCGGTCGGCGGCCGGAATGCTGGGGTCGTTCATGGTCAGGCCGCGCACATGCACTTCGTACACGACATCATCCTTGAAGGCGCGGGTGGGCTTGGTGCCGATAGCCTGCGTGTCGCCGGCCAGTACGATGCCCTTGGGGGCGACAGCGCCCGTGTCCAGGTTGCGGTACAGCGCACCGCTGGCGTACACGGTGCCGTCCGTCATATTCGGATTGGTCGGATCGTGGCTCAGTTCCAGCGCGTAAGGGTCGGTCAGCAGCTTGTTGGGATTGAAGCGGTTGCCGGCGGTGTCGACGTCGCTGATGAAGCCGGTGGCGCTGCCCTTGGTCCAAGCCGCGTCGTAGGGCCAGTTCGGCCCCCAGGCCCGGTAGCCATAGTAGACCGTGCCCGTGATGCCGTAGCTCGTCAGGGCGCTGGAGGAGACGGTGGTGTTCCACACACCGCCGGCACCCTGGGTCATGACGATGCGGGCCAGTTCCTGGCTGCCGCTGGCGCTGCCGTACAGGTAGAGCTCGATGCGGGTGGCGCGGCTGGAATAAACCCTGAAGTTGATGTTGCTGTGGGTGGCGTCGTAGCTGGCGCCCAGTTGGCTGGCGTTGATGGCGGCAGTGGCGGGGGCGCCGGCCAGCGTACAGGTGAACAGGGCGGCGAGGGCGAGGCGGCTGAGTTGCATGAATGTCTCCGGTCGTCTTTATCGTATGGTTATAGTCGGGAACGCGGGATGGATGGGCGAGGGCGCTGCGGACGCAGACAGGCGTGACGCAACCTCGCGCGGGGCGATGATTTTTTTCGGTGGGTGGTCGTCTCCGTTGGGCTTGCCCCTTTGCGGGGTCATGCATTTTTATGTACTTTTACTACCAGTAACTTTCAAAATTGCGAGAAAGTAGGCTGGTGCGAAGGGAATCTACGCTCATAAGAAGTAGATGTCAACGAGTGTGCACTCTATTTAACGTAGTTTTGTTACTTTGTTGGGCGCCAGCCAGTCAACTACGAACGCTGATGTGACGCAATGCAACGGCTGGCCAGATTTGCCGCGCATGCCGGGCTGGGCGGTTGTATGATGCAGCAGGGCACCTGCAAGGTGTGACGCGTTTGTACTTCTTACAAAGGGTCTTTTCATGTCAGCTGAAGCAAAAAAATTTCGTCTGGTAACCCGTAGCGACTTCGACGGGCTGGTGTGCGCCGTGTTGTTGAAACACCTGGACATGATTGATGACATCCTGTTCGTGCATCCCAAGGACATGCAGGACGGGAAGATTGCCATCAGCGCCAACGACATCACCACCAACCTGCCATTCGTGGCCGGCGTGCACCTGGCGTTCGACCATCACCTGTCCGAGACCATCCGCAACACGGGCGAGCGGCCCAACCACATCATCCATCCCGAGGCGCCGTCGGCCGCCCGCGTGGTGTACGACTACTATGGTGGCGCCAAGGCCTTCCCGGCCGGCTGGGCCGACATGATGGCGGCCGTGGACAAGGGCGACGCGGCCCGCTTCAACGAGCAGGAAGTGCTCAACCCCGAAGGCTGGGACTTGCTCAACTTCCTGATGGATGCGCGCACTGGCCTGGGCCGCTTCCGCGAGTTCCGCATCTCGAACTACAACCTGATGATGGACCTGATCGATTACTGCAAGAACCACACGATAGACCAGATCATGGCGCTGCCCGACGTCAAGGAGCGCAAGGACCTGTATTTCGAGCACAGCGAGAAGTGCAAGGAGCAGATCCGCCGCTGCGCCACCGTGCACGGTAACCTGGTGGTGCTGGACTTGCGCAAGGAAGAGGTGATCTACGCGGGCAACCGCTTCATCATCTACGCGCTGTTCCCCCAGACCAATATCTCGATCCACGTGCTGTGGGGCCTGAAGAACCAGAACACCGTGTTCGCCACCGGCAAGTCCATCCTGAACCGCAGTTCGCACACCAATATCGGCGCCCTGATGCTGGAGTACGGTGGCGGCGGGCACGAGAATGCGGGCACCTGCCAGGTCGATAACGAGCGGGCCGACGAGGTGCTGGGTGCGCTGATCGCCCGCATCAACAAGGACGGCTGAAACGGCAGCCAGCCCACCAATGCAAAACGGCGCAGCCCGCGAGGACTGCGCCGTTTTTATTTCTGCGAAGAAATTGTCAAGTCTAATTAGAATTCTTTCTCAGGTAGGGCAATTTCATTGTTGACGCTGAACTGGTAGTCCTTGAACACGTGTTCCGCGCTCAGCAGCTGGTACTCGCCGTTCGGCATCTTGTGCGTGGTGTCCTTCAGGCGGTAGGTGTAGTGGCCGCAGGTCCAGCAGTTGAAGTTGCGCATGTGGGTGCACAGGCAGGTCTTGTCCATCACCACGATGTTCTTTTCGTCCGGATGGGCCGCCACTTCGCGGTTGTAGGCATTGATGTAGGCGCAGTTGCCGGTTGCATCCAGCAGGTAGCCGTACGATTCGCAGCCGGGACGGATGCCCGAGCCGATGGCCGGCGTGTTCTTGAGCATGCGCATCGGATAGCCGGTGGGCGAAATGCCGTTGACGATGATGTCGTCCTCGGTGGCCTTGATGTATTCCTGCTTGACCTTGTCCGGCAGGCCGCATTCCCTGGCGATGGTGAAGCGGGTCGCCACCTGCACGCCGGCGCAGCCCGCTTCCAGGAAGCTGACGGCGTCCGAGCCGGTGAAGATGCCGCCGGCCGCGATCAGCGGAATGTCCAGCTGCTCGGCCTTCAGGTAGGCCAGGATCTCGGCCACGATGGTGTGCAGGTCGTACTCGGCCCAGTCCATGCCAAAGCCCAGGTGGCCGCCGGCCAGCGGGCCTTCGACGATCACGTAGTCGGGCAGGCGGTCCAGCTTGGCGTTCTTGCGCAGGAAGATCTGCAGCGCGCGCACGGACGAGACGATGATGCCCAGCTTGGCGTCGCGGAAGCGCGGGTGGTCGGCCATCAGCGCGAACGAGCCGAAGTGCAGGCCGGCCGACAGCGTGATGCCGTCCACGCCCGCGTCCAGCGCCGCGTTCAGACGCACGCGCAGGGTTTCCTTGGGGCCGTTCATGGTCAGCTTTTCCATGCAGTTAACGAAGATCAGGCCGGAGCCTTGCTTCGCTTCCATGGTCTTGCCCACGTGCAGGCGTTGGGCTTCGGCCAGGCGGCCCAGGTCGAACTGGACCACGGCCTTGTCCATGTTGTTAATGTTGAACTTGTACAGCTTGGTCTTTTCCTTGACGAAGCTGGTATCGAAGCGGCGGTCGGAGACATCCTCCACCATTGCGTCCGAAATGTGGCCGATGCCACCGAGGCGGGCCGCCTCCAGTGCCAGTTCCGAAGTCGAAATATCGACACCCATTCCGCCGACCATGATGGGCACATACTCGTTTTTGCCAAATCGCAGGCGGAAATCATCAACACGTTTCATTGCTATCCTTAGACTACCGAGGTTGGTCGCTGGGCTGAGCGCCCAGGGCTGTTGCGGTCGCGCGGCAGTACCGGCATGGAGCTCTCTTCATTTTACTCCATGCGTACTACAGCTTTGTGACGGCGCGCGCGGGCGCCGGAAGGCAGGGATCAGTCGCGGAAGTTGTTGAACTCGAGCGGCATGTCGGGCACATCCTTGCGCAGCAGGGCCATGGCCGCTTGCAGGTCGTCGCGCTTGGCGCCCGTCACACGCACCGCATCACCCTGTATACTAGCCTGCACCTTCATCTTGCTGTCCTTGATGACACGCACGATTTTCTTGGCGGCATCAGATTCAATGCCATTCTTGATCTTGATCACTTGTTTGACCTTGTCGCCGCCGATTTTCTTGATGTCGCCTTCATCGAGGAAGCGCACATCGACCTTGCGCTTGGCCAGCTTGTTGGTGAGCACGTCGCGCACCTGGCCCAGCTGGAATTCCGAATCGGCAAACGCCGTCAGCTCGTTTTCTTTCTGCTCGACGCGCGCATCGCTGCCCTTGAAATCGAAACGGGTGGTGATTTCCTTGTTGGTTTGCTCGACAGCGTTCTTCACTTCGATCATATCGGCTTCGGAGACTACATCAAACGACGGCATGGTTCATTCCTCAATGGTGTGGCAGGCCGCGTGCGGCCTCAAAGACTGACATTTTAACGGACAAAGTGGGGCGCGCCCCCATACAGGCGCTGGTTTTTTACCCGTTTCGCTCTATAATCGATCAAATTATTTGGTTTTCTTCATGTATCCATATCCCGCCCTCCAGCACCAGTTTCCCCTGCAGTCCCTCAACACTTTTCGCATCGCCGCCCGCGCCCAGGCTTACCTGCGCGTGGAATCGCTGGACCAGTTGCGCGCCGCGCTGGCCGATCCGGCCGTGGCCGCGCTGCCGCGGCTGGTGCTGGGCGGCGGCAGCAACGTGTTGCTGACGGGCGACGTGGCCGGCCTGGTGCTGCACATCGCATTGGCTGGACGGGAAGTGCTCGACAGCGATGCCGACCACCATTACGTGAAGGCGGCCGCCGGCGAGCACTGGCATGACTTCGTGCAATGGACGCTGGCGCAGGGCATGGGCGGGCTGGAAAACCTGTCGCTGATTCCCGGCACGGTGGGCGCGGCGCCGATCCAGAACATCGGCGCCTACGGCGCGGAAACCAAAGACCTGTTCCACAGCCTGACCGTGTTCGACCCGGCCACGGGACAGACCCGCACCATGGATGCGGCGGCATGCCGCTTCGGCTACCGCGACAGCGTGTTCAAGCACGCGGCAGGGCAGGGCTTGATCATCGTCGATGTGACGTTCGCGCTGCCGCGTGCATGGCAGCCGAATTTGCGCTACGCGGAGCTGGCCCAGGCCGTGGCGGAACAAGGATGGGCCGCGCCCACGGCGCGCCAGGTGGCCGACACGGTAATCGCGATCCGGCGCCGCAAGTTGCCGGACCCGGCCGAGATCGGCAACGCCGGCAGCTTCTTCAAGAATCCCGTGGTCGATGCGGCCCGGTGCGCGGACCTGCTGGCCCGTTTTCCCGCGCTGGTGCACCACCGCCAGCCCGACGGCAGCGAGAAGCTGGCCGCCGGCTGGCTGATCGACCAATGCGGCTGGAAAGGGCGCAGCCTGGGGCCGGCCGGCGTGTACGCCAAACAGGCGCTGGTGCTGGTCAACCATGGCGGCGCCACGGGCGCCGACGTGGTGCGGCTGGCGCAGGCCATCCAGGCCGACGTGCAGGCGCGCTACGGCGTGCGGCTGGAGCCGGAGCCGGTGTTCGTGTGATGGCGCGGCGCCATGCGGGCGCCGCATCGGCGGTGCCGGATCAGCCGAAGTGGCAGACGTAGTCCAGCGTTTCCACGGTTTCGATGTCGAAGTGGGTGTTGGCGCCCACCTGGAACTGCTGGCCCGCGCCATAGGTGTTCCATTCGGTGGCGCCGGCCTGGCGTACCTTGCACACGCCGCCCAGGATTTCCATGGTCTCGGGCGCGCCCGTGTTGAAGGTCAGGCTCGATGGGAAGATCACGCCGATGGTCTTCTTGCTGCCGTCGGCGAACAGCACGGTGTGCGACACGCACTTGCCGTCGAAGTAGATGTTGGATTTCTTGATGACGCTGACCTGGTCGAATTGTGCACTCATGTTCGGTAATTCCTTAAACGTTGGGGGAGACGCCTTGCAGGTCGGCCGCGCTGACAACGCGGTTGCGGCCGGCCCGCTTGGCGGCGTACAGGGCCTGGTCGGCCAGCTCCAGCAAGCCTTCGGCGCTGCCCAGCGGCGACGGCACCACGCAGGCCACGCCGGCCGACAGGGTGACGCAGCCGTAATGCGGCGCTTGCGGGTTGGGGATGGCCAGCTGTTCCAGGTGGCGGCGGCATGACTCGGCGACGGTCAGTGCGCCGGTCAAATCCGTTTCGGGCAGGATAATGGCGAATTCTTCGCCGCCGTAGCGCGCGACCAGGTCGGCCGGGCGCTTCAAATGTTCGGTCAGGACAGCGGCCACCTTCTTCAGGCACAAATCGCCGGCGGGGTGGCCGTGGCTGTCGTTGTAAATCTTGAAGTGGTCCACGTCGCACATCATCAGCGCCACGGGCTGGCGGTCGCGCGCGCTGCGCAGCCATTCCAGCTGCAGCGCCTCGTCGAAGCGGCGCCGGTTGGCGATGCCCGTCAGGCCGTCCAGCGCGGCCAGCTTTTGCAGCTCCACATTGGCCGCCGCCAGCTGGCGCTGGCTTTCGCGCAGGAAGCGGAACGCCTGGTCGCGCTGCAAGCGGCTGATGTAGCCGCTGGCGTGGTAGCGCACGCGCGCCAGCAATTCCAGCCGGTCCGGCAGCTTGACCATGTAGTCGTTGGCGCCGGTGGCGAAGCTGTGGGCCTTCAGTTTCGGGTCTTCCTTGGCCGACAGCACGATCACGGGCACATGGCGCAGCGTGTCGTCCTCGCGGTACTGGCGGATCAGCGTGAAGCCGTCCGTGTCCGGCATCACCAGGTCCTGCAGGATCACGGTTGGCTGCAACTGGCGCGCCACCTCCAGCGCGCGCGCGGCGCTGGCCTCGTGGTGGAATTCCACGTCGGGCTGGTCGCCCAGCATGCGCCGCACGGCTTCCGCGATGATCAGCTGGTCGTCCACCAGCAGCACCCGCACCTTGTAAGTGGTGAGCGCGGACTCCTGGTCGGCGGTGGAGGGGATCACATCGGACATCGTGTCTCTCTGGGTTGAACGGGTTGCTGACTGTCGTGCTGATTGTGGTGCTGAAGGTTACGGCCTGGCGCCGGTGGTACTGCGCAGCAGCGCGCCGATCCGGTCCAGCGGCAGCACCAGTTGTGCCGCCTCCAGTTCGGCCGCCGCGCGCGGCATGCCATACACGGCGCTGCTGGCCTGGTCCTGCGCCACGGTGGCGTGGCCGGCGCGGCGCATGGCCAGCAAGCCCTCGGCGCCGTCGCGCCCCATACCGGTCAGCAGCACGCCGATCGCCGCGCCGCGCCAGTGCTGGGCCACGCAGTGGAAAAACACATCCACCGAGGGCCGGTAGGCATAGTCGCGCGGAGCTGCATCGTACCGCAAGCGCCCGTTTTGATCCAGCGTTAAGTGGTCGTTGCTCTTGGCGATGAGCACCGTGCCTGGCTGCAGTTCGTCGCCATCGGCGATCACCCGCACCGGCATCGACAACTGATCACCGAGCCACTTGGCGAAATTGTCGGCGAAGTGCTGGTCGATATGCTGCACCACCACGATGGCGCAATTTGGCGGCGCCGTCCACCCGGCCAGCAGCGCGGCCACCGCCGCCGGGCCGCCGGTGGAGGCGCCGATGGCCACCAGCGTGGTGACGGCGACCGGCGCGGCCGGCTGGCCGTCGCCGGCCTTCGGTTGCATGGCCTGGCTGCCGCCGCTGTGGCGGATCAGCTTGTCCAGGGTGTGTATCTTGGCCAGCAACTGGGCGTCGCCGCCGGCGCCGCCCTGCAGCACCGGCGTGGCCGTCACGTCCAGCGCACCGGCGCCCAGCGCGCGGAACACCTGGTTCACATTGTCCTGCGGTTGGCCCGTCACCACCAGGATGGCGCAGGGCGACTGCTCCATGATCAGCCGCGTCGCTTCCACGCCATCGAGCTCCGGCATGTTCAAGTCCATCAGGATCAGGTCGGGACGGTCGGCGGCGCACAGCTGCACCGCCTCCAGGCCGGTGCGGGCGATCCACAGCACCTGGTGCTCGGCCGTGCTGGCCACCACCCGGCGCAGCGCCTCGGCCGCCATCGGCATGTCGTTGGCGATGGCGATCTTCATAGCGGCGCCTCGCCGATCAGGTCGGCCACCGCGTCCAGCAGCGTCTCGTCATGGAAGCTGCCCTTGGTCAGGTAGTAGTCGGCGCCGGCCGACAGGCCGCGCGCGCGGTCTTCCGGCCGGTCCTTGTAGGACACGATCATCACGGGCAGCTTGTGCAGGTGGACGTCCTTCTTGATCAGCGTGACCAGTTCGATGCCGTCCATGCGCGGCATGTCGACATCGGTGATGACCAGGTCGTATTCGCCGCTGCGCACCACGTTCCAGCCGTCGATGCCGTCGATGGCCACGTCCACCAGGAAGCCGCGCCCCAGCAACAGCTTGCGTTCCATCTCGCGCACGGTGAGCGAATCGTCCACCACCAGGATGCGCTTCATGCGGCGCCGTCCCGCGTGGTCGGCCCGCGCCAGCTGGTGCAGGCCACCTTCATGCAGCAGCTTGTCGATCGACAGCAGCAGGTCCGGCACGTCCAGGATCAGCACCGGCTCGCCATCGTCGAGCAGGGCGGCGGCCGAAATGTCGCGCATCTTGCCGAAGATGGGATCGATGGCTTGCACCGCCAGGCTTTGCTCGCCGCGGATGGCGTCCACCACCAGCGCGTAGCGGCGCGCGCCGCTGCCGATCACCACCACCGGCAAGTCCTCGCCGCCGGTCTCCATCTCGCCCAGTTCCAGCACCTGCGCTGCCGACACCAGCCCCAGGTGCTCGCCGCCGAAATCGAAGAACTGCTTGTTCTCCAGCGTGTGGATGGCCGCCGGCGGCACCTTGAGCACGCGCTCGACCTTGACGATGGGGATGGCGTAGGCCTCGCCCTTGATATCGGTGACCAGCGCGCGCACGATCGATTGCGTGAGCGGCAGCGTGATCGAGGTGCGGAAGCCCTGGCCCAGTTCCGACTCGAGCCTGACGGTGCCGTTCTGCTCGCGGATGGTTTCATGCACGATGTCCAGCCCCACGCCACGGCCGGAAATCTCGTTGGCGCTTTCCTTGAGGCTGAAGGCGGGCAGGAACAGGAATTCCAGCAGTTCGGCCGGTGACAGGGCGGCCGCCATCTGTGGCGCGGCCATCTTGCGCTCGATGACGGTGGCGCGGATCTTTTCCAGGTCCACGCCGCGCCCGTCGTCGTGGATCTCGATGCTGAGCATGCCGGCCCGGTGGCGCGCTTCCAGCACGATGGTGCCGGTACCGGGCTTGCCGGCGGCGATGCGCTCGGCCGGCGTTTGCATGCCGTGATCGACGGCGTTGCGCAGGATGTGGTTGAGCGGGCTCTCGATGCGGGCCAGGATGTCGCGGTCCACCAGCGTGTCCTCGCCGACGATTTCCAGGTGCACCTCCTTGCCCATGCCGCGCGCCAGGTCGCGCACCATGCGCGGGAATGCCTGCACGCCGTCGCGGAACGGGCGCATGCGCAGCGTCAGCACTTCGTCCACCATGTTCTGCGACACGGCCAGCATGCGCCGCTCGTAGGCTTCGATGTCGGCGATGTGCTCGAGCAGGAACTGCTTGAGCGGGTGGGTCTTTTGCAGCGCCAGCAGCGACTTTTCCTTCAGGCTGGCGTCGCCGCTGTTGGCGATCGCTTCGTGCAGTTGTTCCACCAGCGAGAACAGGCTGCTCTGGTTGCGCTTGAAGCGCTGCAGGTCCTGGATGAAGGGATGCAGCTGGTGCGCGTTGATGCGCGCCTCGCTGGCCAGCGACAGCAGGCGGTCGAAATTCTGGGCCGCCTTGAGCGGGGCAGGCAGGCGCGGAGCGGGGAGGCTGGGGCCGTCGTCGGCTGCCGCCATGGCTGGTGTTGGCGGGGCGGCTGAGATCGCCGTTTCTGGCGCCGGCGGCGCGATCTGGGCCTGCACCTCTATTGGCGCCGACGACGCGGCCGGGGCGCTTGCTGTAGCCGGCATGCCGGGCGCCGGCGCCGGCGCCGGCGTGGGCACGGCGGGCGGCGTGATGGCGGCCGGCTCCGGCAGGAAGGCGATGTTGGCGATCAGGTCCAGCGTGGTCCTGATCGGCGCGCCGTTGGCGGCCAGCCAGGCGTCGGCGTTGGCGTCGTCGAGCCGCGCGATCTGCAGGATCAGGTCGACCCCGGCCAGCAGCGCATCGACCCGGTTCGGCGTCAACTGCATCCGGCCCTGCTGGGCGGCGACGAAGCTGTCCTCCATGCCGTGCGCCAGCTGCACCACCAAGTCCAGTCCGACGATGGCGGCCGCGCCCTTGATCGAGTGGGCGGCGCGCATCATGGCCTCCAGCGCGCCGGCGTCGCCCTTGAGGCGCTCCACCGCCAGCAGGCCGTCCGTCAGGATCTGGGTCTGGCTGTCGGCCTCCATGCGGAACAGGTCGCGCATGGAGAACTGGCTCAAATCGCCTTGCTGGTCGTGGCTCATCGTAGCGTCCTCGCGAGTTGGTGGCCGATCAGGGATGCGTCCAGGCAGCCGATCTGCATGTCGGCATGGGACAGCACGCCGGACAGGTAGCGCTGCAAGCCCTTGTTGATGGTGGCGGCCGGCGGCTGCACCGTGGCCGATGCGTAGCGCACGATGCCGTGCAGGTCCGCCACCGGCAGCGCGAACGATTGCTGGTCCCAGCGCACCACCAGCAGGCGGGCGAAGATGTGGCGGCCGGCGGCGGCCACGGTTTCCGATTCGTCGATGCCCAGCAGGGCGCCCAGCGACATGCATGGATACAGCGTACCGCCCACGTTGACGATGCCGCGCAGTTCGCGCGCGTGGCGGTGTGGCAGGCGGTGCGGCGCGGCCTGCGGCGCCACCGACTGCAGGATGGCGGTGGGCAGCGCCAGCCATTCGCGGCCGATGCGAAACACCAGGCAGGAGGCGTCGAGCAGGGCGCTGTCGTCGTCCACGCGGCGGAAGTGGTCGGCCCATTCGCGCTTGTAGCTGTCGTCCACGGCGCGCTGCATGTTGGCCTGCGCCGCGTCGGCATAGACTTCGCAATTGCGGCAGTGGATGTGGCGCGCCAGCTTGTTGCAGCTCTGGTCGCCGGACACGCCGATGCGGTTCCAGCAGTTGACGAGGATGGGGCTGTCCAGTGTCGTCATGGTTTCTCCTTAGGACGCCTGCTGGCGCTGAAAGACGCGCGCCGCGCGGGCCTTCAGCGCGGATGCGGCCGGGTCGCGATTGTGCTCGGCCAGCAGGGCCAGGTGGCACAGCGCTTCGTAGTGCTCGGGATGCAGGTAGATGCAGCGCCGCCAGTGCTGCTCCGCCTTGGCCAGCTGGCCGGCCTGTTCGTTGAGCAGGCCGAGGATGAAATAGGCATCGGCCGCGTCGGGCGCTTGCGCCAGGCAGCTCTGGCACGCGCTTTCCGCTTCCGCGTAGCGGCCCTGGTCGGCCAGCTTGCGGGCATGTTCCAGCGCGGCCGCGATGGCGGCGCTGGCTGGCGGCGGCGTGGCTGCCGCGGGCGCCAGTGCGGGCGTGGGCGCGGTGGCGCCAGCGGCGGTCATTGCCGGTGTTGTGGCCAGCCCCGTGCCCGGCTGTCTGGTGGCCGCCGGCGCGCGTGCCGTTGCAGTGCGCTGTACGTGGGCGCGCGCCTGCGGGGCTGGTGCGCGCAACATCGCGCCCGGTGCCGTGGCTGGCGCCGTGACGGGTGCCACGATGGGCGTCGGCGGCGCTGGCGCGGCGCCTTCCTTTTTCAGGCCGAAGGCGCGCGGATATTGGAGCGGCGCGAAGCCGTGCTGGCAGAACGCCGGCACTTCCGCATAGCCGGCAAACAGCAGGCCGTCATCGGCCAGCAGGGCGTTCAGCCGGGCGGCGGCATCCCTGGTGGTGGCTTTGTCGAAATAGATCAGCAGGTTGCGGCAGAAGATGATGTCGTACTGCGGCAGCCGGCCCGCGTCGAGCGCGAACAGGCTGCCCTGGCGAAAGCGCACCTTGCCGCGCAAGGCAGCGCTGATGGTGTATTCCTCCTCGCCCGTGCGCGTGAAGTGGCGCTCGCGAAACCGCAGGTCCTCGCTGCGGAAGGCATTGCGCCCGTAGACGCCGGCCTGCGCGCGCGCCACGCACACGGGGCTGATGTCCCACGCGTCGATGGTGTAGCGATCGGCGTCCACGCCGGCGTCGCTGAGTGCCATGGCCATCGAATAGGGTTCCTCGCCGCCCGCGCACGGCACCGACAGGATGCGCGCGATCCTTCCGGCCTGCGCGTCCGCCAGGCAGGCCTTGATGTGGACGGTGGCGGCCTGGAAGGCCACCGCATCGCGGAACAGCCATGATTCCGGCACCACCACCAGCTCCACCAGTTGCGTCAGCTCGTCCGGCGACAGGGCGGCCAGGTAGGCGTCGCGCTCGGCCACGCCCAGCCGTTCCATGCGGCTGGCCATGGCCCGCTCGGCCACCGACCTGGACAGGTTGAGGCCGGTGGCCTGGCGCAGGATGGTCTGCACGTTCATGGTGCGGCGGCCTCCGGCTGGAACAGGATGGCGCGCAGTGCGGGCGACAGCAGCTGGTCCGGCTCCACCAGTTGCACGATGCCGGCCGCGTCGCTGGCCACCTGGCCGAGGAAGGGGGCGGCGCGCACGCCGCTATCGGCCAGCGCGTCCGCGTCCACGTCGGCGATGCCCAGCACCCGCTCGGCCAGCAAGCCCAGCAGGTGGGGCGTGCCGTCGGCGCCGTGGTAGTGGACCAGCACGATGCGGGTATCGAAATGCTGGCGGCCCGGCGCCATGCCGGCCATCAGGCTCAGGTCGATCACCGGCACGGACTGGCCGTGAAAGTCCATCAGGCCGGCCACGGCGTCCGGCGCCAGCGGCAGCCGTTTGAGTTCGAGCAGCGGCAGCACCCGCACCACGTCGCGCAGGCGCAGCGCGTAGCGGTCGGCGCCGATGTGAAAGAGCAGCTGTTTCATGGTGGTGCGCCCTGGCCTTATGCGGCCAGCGTGAAGTTGCCCACGCCGGACTGCAGGTCGCCGGCCGCGTACTGCAACTGGCGCACCGCTTCGCTGGTCGCTTTCAGCGATTCCACGGTTTGCTGGGCGGCGTCGTTGAGCTGCCCCATGGTGCCTGAGATTTGCTCGGCGCCCACGGCTTGCGACTGCATGCCCTGCAACACGGCGTCGAACTGGGGCGCCAGCTTGCCCACCTGGTCCATCACGCCCGACAGCTGGTCCGTCACCTGCCGCACTTCGCCCACGCTGCGCCGGATCTCCTCGGAGAATTTGTCCATCCCCATCACGCTGGCCGAGACGGCCGACTGCATCTCCTTGAGCATCTGCTCGATGTCCCAGGTGGAG
>DATFBD010000098.1:0-22497 GCA_035254005.1 Burkholderiaceae bacterium
AGTATGTTTATTCCGATGCCGAAGTACGATTACCGAGTTACGGTTCTAGGTATTTATGGAAGCACCGCTGAAGTTAGAGTCGAACGCCGAAGCAAACAGCCAAGCGCCTGAAGCCTTTGATTCTCCTGACCGCTCAACACCTAACAATCTGCTGCTGAAAGCAAAAAGACCCGCCTGATCAAGCATGTCTGCCTTACTCCTCACACCAACAGCAGACCGGCGTGCTTGCGGCCTCCCTGTGCCACAGAAGCCCCACCGTAGGGGGCAGGCATCTCCGCCACCCAACGGCGTCACCAGCGGCCACTATGCCCAAATAAACTGCCCTCGGCGCAGCCAGGAAGCCCACCCGGTAACCGCCACCGGCACAGCCTCCCCGCCGAAGCCACAGGACCAGCGGACTCCGGCATGCCAATCTCGCTCTCCCTGCTCACATCGAAGGCCATGCCAGTTGCAGCCCTGTGCCACGCGAGCCCAACCCTAGGCCCTACCCATCCAAACCGCCCAAAGGCCTCGCCACGGCCCACTATGCGCAAATAAACGGGCCCTAAAACGCAAAAACCCAACCGGGTTAGGGCTGGGTTCTTGGCATACTACAAATTGGTGGCTCCCCGACCTGGACTCGAACCAGGGACCTGCGGATTAACAGTCCGTCGCTCTACCGACTGAGCTATCAGGGAAAGGAGGCCGCATTGTACATACTCCATTCCGAATTGCCTAGGGTTTGCCACAAAATTTTTTAAGAGAAAGAAAAACACCCCGGCCAGCCGGGTTTCAGGGGAGGCGGCGAACCCCTCACAAAGTTGTAAGGACCCAGTCTTGCCGCCCATGGCGATGATTTTTCCTAGAACAACATTAACCACACCAACCAGGTTGCCTATTTGACAGTCCTGCAAGGCTTGCCGCATGATGTTGACCATATGCACTTATTCCCGTTCAATTTTTGCTGCTTCTATCTATGAAAAGAATTTCATGTGGCCTGGCCCTGAGTATCCTGCTTTCCGCCGCCCTCCCCGCTCACGCGCAGGACGGCGATTTGGCGGCCGCCAAGGAGGCAATCAAAAAACGGGATTACGCCGCCGCAGCAAAGCTGCTGCAGCCCATGGTTGAAAAAGACGATCCAAAGGCAATGGTCATGATGGGCCAGCTGCGCCTGGCCGGACAGGGTGTGATCAAGGACGAGGGCATCGCAGTCGCCCTGTTCAAGAAAGGCGCCGACGCTGGCGATCCGGAAGCGATGTTCCAGTACGCGCGTCAACTACACTTGGGCAATGGGCTGCCTAAGGACGAGACGCAAGCCATCGCGCTGTACAAGAAAGCTGGCGATCTGGGCAATGCTGAGGCGCAGCTGTGGTACGGGATCAGCCTGTATCGCGGCCTGGGCGGCATGTCGCCGGACAAGGCTGGCGCGCTGCCGTGGCTTCGTCGCGCGGCCGAGCAAGGCGACGCGGCCGCGCAGAACTGGATGGGCGATTTCTACAAGGACGGCGGCCTCGTCGAGAAAGATCCCTATCAATCGCTCAGCTGGTACCGCAAATCCGCCCTGCAGATGCAGCCTGTTGCCCAGCGCAACCTGGGCCTGGCCTATGTGCGCGGCAGCGGTGTCGCACGCGACGATGCCGAAGCGTTCAAATGGCTGCTGAGCGCGGCCTATTTCCGCGATTCCGTCGCGCAGGACTGGGTTGGCTACTTTTATGAGAATGGCCGGGCCGGCCTGGTACCGGACCCGGTCGCCGCCCACATGTGGTACACCCTGGCCCGCGCCCGCGATCCTCAGAACAATTCGGCGAAGACGAATCTCGAACGGATCACGCCCAAGCTGACGCCGGCCCAGTTGGCTGAATCACAGACCAAAGCCAAGCAGTGGCCCGTGGTCGCCGACCTGACCAGGGCGATTGCGGCGACCGACGCCGCCAAGGCACTCGCTGAAGGCGCGGGCACGGCGACCGCCGCTGCCAAACCCGCCAGCGGTGGCAGGAGCGGCAGCGGCTTCGTCGTTGGCATCGGCACCAGCTACGTGGTAAGCAACCATCACGTGATCAAGGATTGTAAGAACATCAAGATCATGCCGTTTGATTTGCCAGCCGTGTTACGCGAGAAGGACGAGCGCAACGATCTGGCCCTGCTCAGCGTGGCCAACCTGCGCGCGCCATCGTTGAAATTGCGCGCCGGACGCGGCGTGCGCCCCGGCGACGAGCTGGTGACCCTGGGTTACCCGCTGGCCGGCCTGCTGGCGGCCGGCGCCAGCGTCAGCACTGGCACCCTGACCAATCTGGGGGGATTGAACAACGACACCTCACGGTTCCAGATCTCCGTCCCTACCCAGCCCGGCAACAGCGGCGGCCCGGTACTCGATTCGCATGGCCAACTGGTCGGCGTCGTGGTGGCCCAGATCAATGCCGTCGGCGTCGGTCAGGCGACCGGCAGCATTCCTCAAAATGTCAATTTCGCGATCAACACGGCCACGCTGTCGAGCTTCCTGGACGCGTCGAATGTCGACTATGGCACCTCGCAGCTGCAGCAGGATCCCAAGGCCAAGCACCTGAACGCCGCCGATATCGGGAGCATGGCCCGCCGCTCGACCGTCAAAGTCGAGTGCGCCATGAACTGAATCGCCCAAGGGGGCGCCGGGCGAGCGCCCTGACATCCCTCTTCCGCCAGGCACCACATGGTTCATTCTGGCAACAATTGAATAGATTTCATGCATTGAGAAACTGATAACCTTGCGTGGCCTGTTTTTGTGCGGCAGCAATATCGAGCCGCCATGGCGGGCCTCACATTCCAAGGAAAACACTCAAGATGAAATTTACGAAAAAAGTCTCGGCGATCGCCGTGGCCGCCATGATGGCGGCAGCCTTGTCCGCATGCGGCGGCGGTTCATCCAACTCGTCGGCCAGCACCACGCCGGTCACCAGCAGCTTCCCCGTCCAGCAGGCGCTGAGCTATGCGTTCACGCATGGCATGCAAGCCAACCTGGCCATCACCGGCACCGCCACCAGCGGCTCGGCCAGCTACCCCGTGACGGGCACGCTGAGCTATGCGCTGGGTATGGCCAGCAACACCACCTTCGAGGGCGCCACCGCCCAGCAGGCCACGGAGAACCTCAACGCCAGCATCTCGGTCAACGGTCTCACGCAGCCGATCTCCGTGAGCGGCGCGGTGATCGTCAACGCGCAATACGCCCCCATCGGCGACCGCTCGCCGGACAGCTACTGCGTCGCCAGCGGTACGCCCGCCTATCCGGTTACGGCCACGGCGGGCCAGAGCGGCGATATCGTCACGATGAATTGCTATACCGACAGCACCAAGCGCACCCTGATCAACACTGAAAAAATGTCCTACGTGACGACGGCTGGCAGCGATGCCAACACCCTCAATTTCCAGATCGTCACCACCGACTACGGCCTGACCAGCACACCGCAAAGCAGCATCAGCGTCACGTACGCCATTTCGACCGCGGGCGTGCCCAAACTGGTGCGCGTGCAAGCCACCCAGACCGAAAGCGGCGTCACCGTCAACCTGGACGCCAAGTAACAAGCGCACCACCCGGACCCGCCCTGACGCCGGCGGGTTCGGCACCAGATGCGCCGAACACTTTCCTGCAGCACAAAGCAAAAAGCAAAAAGCCCAACCGGTGAGGGCTGGGCTTTTTGCTTACTGAATTCTGGCTCCCCGACCTGGACTCGAACCAGGGACCTGCGGATTAACAGTCCGTCGCTCTACCGACTGAGCTATCAGGGAATAGAGGCAACATTTTATACTGTTTCGTTCACGCCATCAAGCTTTATGATAGTGCAACTTCTTACGGTACTTCATGCTGCCTTCCGGACCAATCTGTCGATCAATCCGGAGAAACAGGATATTAAAGCACTTTGGCGATCGCGTCAATGACGATATCGATATTGCGCGAATTGAGGGCCGCCACGCAGATACGACCCGTATCCACGGCGTAGATCGACTGTTCGCGCAGCTTGGCCACTTGCTCCTTGGTCAGGCCCGAGTACGAGAACATGCCCACCTGGTCGCGCACGAAGCTGAAGTCGTGGCCAGGGGCCTTCTCTTTCAGCTTGGTCACGAAGGCTTCGCGCATTTCCTTGATGCGCACGCGCATGCCGGCCAGTTCCTCTTCCCACAGCTGGCGCAGGGCCGGCGTGGTCAGCACGGTGGCCACCACCTTGCCGCCGTGCACAGGCGGGTTCGAGTAGTTGGTGCGCACCACACGCTTCAGTTGCGACAGCAGGCGGGCCGCCTCTTCGGCGCTGGCAGCCACCACGCTCAGGGCACCCACGCGCTCACCGTACAGCGAGAACGACTTCGAGAACGAGTTCGAGATCAGCAGTGGGCCGCCGGCGGCAGCAAAGCGGCGCACCACGGCGCCGTCTTCGGCGATACCGGAGCCGAAGCCCTGGTAAGCCATGTCCAGGAACGGCACCAGGCCGCCAGCCGTCACGGCCGCGATCACTTCATCCCACTGGGCCGACGACAGGTCGGCGCCGGTCGGGTTGTGGCAGCAGGCGTGCAGCAGCACGATGGAGCCGCGGGGCATGGCCTTGAGGTCGGCCAGCATGCCGGCAAAGTTCACGCCGTGGGTGGCGGCATCGTAGTAGCTGTAGTTGTTGACGACGAAGCCGGCGCTCTCGAACAGGGCGCGGTGGTTTTCCCAGCTCGGGTCGCTGATGTAGACCTGGGCGCCTGGTGCGAAGCGCTGCAGGAAGTCGGCGCCGATTTTCAGCGCGCCCGTGCCGCCGATGGCTTGCACGGTCACAGCACGCTTCTCTTGAATCACGGCACTGTCGGCGCCAAATACCAGTTGCTGCACAGCCTGGTCGTAGCTGGCCAGACCTTCGATCGGCAGGTAGGTGCGCGGTGCGGGCTGTTCGATCAGCATGGCTTCCGCCTTCTGCACGCACGACAGCAGCGGCACTTTGCCATTGTCGTCATAATAGACGCCTACACCGAGGTTGATTTTCGCGGGATTCTGGTCCGCGTTGAACGCTTCAGTGATGCCCAGGATAGGGTCGCGAGGGGCCATGTCGATGGCGCTGAAGAGGCTGGCAGAAGGATTCGTCATGATAAGATTGGTGTCGTTTGGAAGCGGTTCACGGCAGGTTCAGCCGGCGGCTCCGAATTTAATAAAGTGCTTCAGGCCGCTGGCAGGCCATTATTCTATCAAAGGTCTGAAAAGATGGCTGAAACAGCAGACGTAAAAACCCCATCCGCAGCAACAATCGTCACTTTTCCCGACTCGCCGTTCAAGCTGCACCAGCCCTTCCCGCCCGCCGGCGACCAGCCCACGGCCATCAACCAGCTGTGCGAAGGCATCAACGACGGGCTGTTCTTCCAGACCCTGCTCGGCGTGACGGGCTCGGGCAAGACCTACACCATGGCCAATGTGATCGCCCGCCTGGGCCGGCCCGCCATCGTGTTCGCGCCCAACAAGACGCTGGCGGCCCAGCTGTATTCGGAGTTCCGCGAATTCTTCCCCGAGAACGCCGTTGAATACTTCGTCAGCTACTACGATTACTACCAGCCCGAAGCCTACGTGCCGCAGCGCGACCTGTTCATCGAAAAGGATTCGTCGATCAACGAGCACATCGAGCAGATGCGGCTGTCATGCACCAAGTCGCTGATGGAGCGGCGCGACGTGGTGATCGTGGCCACCGTGTCGGCCATCTACGGTATCGGTAACCCCAACGAATACCACCAGATGATCCTCACGCTGCGCGCGCGCGACCGCGTGGCCCAGCGCGACATCATCGCCCGCCTGATCCAGATGCAGTACACCCGCAACGAGGTCGATTTCGGCCGCGGCACCTTCCGCGTGCGCGGCGACACCATCGACATCTTCCCGGCCGAGCACGCCGAGCTGGCCGTGCGGCTGGAACTGTTCGATGACGAACTGGAATCGATCCAGCTGTTCGACCCGCTCACCGGCCGGGTCAAGCAAAAGATCCCGCGCTTCACGGTCTACCCCGGTTCGCACTACGTGACGCCGCGCAGCACGGTGCTGCGCGCCATCGAGACCATCAAGGACGAGCTGCGCGAACGGCTGGAATTCTTCCGCAAGGAAGGCAAGCTGGTCGAGGAACAGCGGCTGGAGCAACGCACCCGCTTCGACCTCGAAATGATGACCGAGATCGGCTTCACCAAGGGCATCGAAAACTATTCGCGCCACCTGAGCGGCGCCCTGCCCGGCGAGCCGCCACCCACGCTGGTCGACTACCTTCCGCAGGACGCGCTGATGTTCCTGGACGAATCGCACGTGCTGATCGGCCAGCTCAGCGCCATGTACAACGGCGACCGCTCGCGCAAGACCAACCTGGTCGATTACGGTTTCCGGCTGCCATCCGCGCTCGACAACCGCCCGCTCAAGTTCGAGGAATTCCAGCAGAAGATGCGGCAGACCGTGTTCGTATCCGCCACCCCGGCTGAATTCGAGAACACGCACGCGGACCAGGTGGTGGAACAGGTGGTGCGCCCTACCGGCCTGGTCGATCCGCAAGTGATCGTTCGCCCGGCGCTGAGCCAGGTGGACGACCTGATGTCGGAAATCACGCTGCGCGTGGCGCGCAACGAGCGGGTGCTGGTGACCACGCTGACCAAGCGCATGTCCGAACAGCTGACGGAATACCTGGGCGACCATGGCGTCAAGGTACGCTACCTGCACAGCGACATCGAAACGGTGGAACGGGTGGAACTGCTGCGCGACCTGCGCATCGGCACCTTCGACGTACTGGTCGGCATCAACCTGCTGCGCGAAGGCCTGGACTTGCCGGAAGTGTCACTGGTGGCCATCCTGGATGCGGACAAGGAAGGCTTCCTGCGTTCGGAGCGCTCGCTGATCCAGACCATCGGCCGGGCCGCGCGTAACCTGCACGGCGTGGCCATCCTGTACGCCGACCGCATCACCGACTCCATGAGCCGCGCCATCGGCGAGACCGAGCGCCGCCGCGTCAAGCAGCTCGCCTTCAACGCGGAGCACGGCATCGTGCCGCGCGGCGTGAGCAAGTCGATCCGCGACATGATCGACGGCGTCTACAGTCCGGACGCGGCGCGCGAGGAACTGCAGGTGGCGCAAGAGACGGCCAAGTACGAGGCCATGAGCGAGAAGCAGATCAGCAAGGAAATCAAGCGGCTGGAGAAGCAGATGCTGGACCACGCCAAGAACCTGGAGTTCGAGAAAGCGGCCCAGGTGCGCGACCAGCTGCACGTGCTCAAGCAGCAGCTGTTCGGCGCGCCGGGCGAGGACCACCTGGATACGGCGAACGGCTAAAGCAAAACCGGGGTCAGGTCATACCGCCAGGCAAGATGCGCGCATCTTGCCTGGCGGCATGACCTGACCCCGGTTTGTTCTACAGGGTCTTGATGAATTCGCGCACGCCGCCGAGCAGCATTTCGATCGACATGGCCGTCAGGATCAGGCCCATCAGGCGTTCGAAGGCCGTCATCACTTGCGCGCCCAGGGCCTTCTGCAATTTTTCAGCGCTCAGAAACACGGACAGCCACACCACGCCCACGGCGCCCAGCGCGGCCACGTGCACCAGCACTTCGCCGGTGCTCTCGCGCGAGAACAGCAGCACCGTCGCCAGCGCGGACGGGCCGGCCAGCGCGGGGATGGCCAGCGGCACGATGAACGGTTCACCGCCCTCGGTCCGGCCCATCACGCCATCGGGATGGGGGAAGATCATGCGGATGGCGATCAGCAGCAGGATCACGCTGCCGCCGATGCGCAGCGATACTTCCGATAACTGCAAGGCCGACAGGAAGTGGCGGCCGAAGAACATGAAGATCAGCAGCACGGCAAAGGCGATCGCGCATTCGCGCACGACGATGCGGGGCCGGCGCGCCGGCGCCACGGGATTGAGCGCGGCGGCGAACAGGGGCACGTTGCCGAACGGGTCGGTCACGAGCAGCAGCAGGATAAAGGTCTGGAAAAAATTCTGGGTCATCGATTACTTTCATACAGGCGCCGGTTGGCGGCTCTATGCTGCCACGAGACAACTTTCCGCGCAATCGCGGTGGCCGCTCAATAGCGATAATCGAGGCGCAGGTTCAGGCTGAAATGCTCGTCCGGTATGCCGCCCACGGAGGACGGCGCGGACGGCAGCCGGTTGTCGCGGTTGAACAGGTTGCGCAACTGGAGGTAGGCCGTCAGGCGTGGCGAGTAGTGGCGTTCCACGCCCACGTCGGTGCGCAGGTAGCGCGGCAGCGTATGGACGGGCAGGCCTTCTCCGGCGGGAATATCGTCCGTGCGCGATTGCCAGCGCTGGTTCAATGTCAGCAAGCAGGCCGGGTCAGACAGCGCATGGCTGAGGCCGATATTGACCATGGTGGCGGGGAAGATGTTGTAGGCCATGCCCGTCACGGCGTTACGGCTGCGCACATAGGAAGCGCTCGCGTCCACGCCCCAGCCCTGCCACTGGCCCTGCAGGCTGGCACTGGCGCCGTAGGCATCGTTGCGGCCCACGTTGCGGTACTGGGTCAGGGTGGCCGGCGGCACCAGCACGGCGGAAATGCCGTCGTGCCACAAGGTGCGGAACACGGTGAACTGGGCCAGGTAGCGCGCCGTCTGGCGCTGGGCCACCAGCTCGTAGCTGTCGATCACTTCCGGCTTGAGACCGCGATTGCCCAGCACACTGCCGGCCGCGCCGCCCATCTCGACCGCCGACGGTGCGCGAAACGCCTGGCCGTACAGGAATTTGAACGCGGCGTCGGCGCGCGGATGGTAGATCAGGCCCAGCCGTGGCGACGCGTGGCGGCCAAAGTCGGAGTAATCGTCGAGCCGGCCACCATACACCAGCCCCCAGCGCTCACCCCAGTTGCTGTTCAATTCCAGTGTCAGGTTGCGCACGCCACGGCCCGCCCCTTCGGCCGGGTTGGTCGTGGTGGGCAGCACCTGGCCGGCCAGCGTCACGGCCTCGGCCTTCGCGCTCTGCACGCCGAGCCGCTCCTGTCCCGCCGATAGCGCCCAGGCCGTGTTCCATGCCGGCAGGCTGTCGCGCCACGTCGCTTGCAGGCCCGTGCGGAACTGGCGCGACCACAAGTCGCGGTGGATGGGGATGGCGCCCGTGCCCAGAATGCTGGCCAGGTCGTTGTCCACCCACCAGTAATAGCCCTTCAGTTCGATGGAGCCGCCCCGCTCCAGTTCGCGCCGCACGCCGGCCTGCGTCATCGCGAAGCGGGTCGCAAGCCAGCCCAGGTCATTGCCGCCGGACAGCCGGGTGCCCAGCCCCTGGAAGTCATCAGCATCGTAATGGTGCAGGTACAGGCCGCCGAACCACGACAGGCCGCCCTGCCCCTCGCCGTTCAATTTGAACGACGCCGTCTGGGCCTGGAAATTGTTTTCGCGCGCGCTTTGCAGGGGCCGGCCGGTGACCGGGTGGACGGCGTAGGCCACGCGCTCCTGGTCCGGCTGGCCGTTGGCGGCCAGTGCCACGTTCAGCCGCGCGTCCGCGCCGACGGCCACGCTTTGCCGCAGGGCCACATCGTAATAGCCATTGCTGGCGCCGGCCGCGCTGAGTTCGCGCTGGTCGTGGTCGGCCTCGTAACCGCGCAGCGCCACCAGGCCGTGGAAAGCGTCGCTGCCGTACAGGGCCGAGCCGGGACCTTCGATCAGCTGTATCTGGCTCAGCGCGCCAAGGTTGATGGACGGCAGGTTGAACTGGGGACCGGAGCGGAACAAGTCATTGAGCGGTACGCCATCCCAGCTGGTGGCCACGCCCGTGTAGGACGTGCTGCGCGCATAGCCACGGATGGCCAGCACCTGGTTGCCGCTGGTGTGGGGCAGCACCAGCACGCCCGGCTGCGTCTCGAGTGCGTCGAGCATCCGGCGCGCGCCATGGCGCTGCCACTGCCGGGGCGTGACGGCGCTCACCGAGGCGGCCGTGTCGAGCAAGCCGGCCGACAGCAGCGACGCGGAGCTCACATCCACATTGGCCAGTTCCTCCAGCGACAGCTCGCCCAGGTCGCCGGGCGGCTGGGGCACGCCCGCGCACGCCAGAGGCAATCCCAGCGCGGCGGCCAGCACGAGGGCGGGCGCCTTGCGGACGGGTGGAACGGCAATACGGCAAAGCTTGCGCATGAGGGTTCCAGAACATCGGGTGGCATGGACAACCCAACAGTTGCCGAAACCATTTTATGCCAGCAAGTGACTATTATGGCAATATTTTGATGCTATCAACCTGCAACTGTTGCATGTCGATATATCCGCAGACATGAATTCGCGCACCTAAATTCGCGCACATGAAAAAAGCGGCCCGCAGGCCGCTCTTGATCAGAACCAGTGCCGCCTCAGGCGGACACTTCGCCCTTCTTGATCCACGCCGCCAGCTGGTGCGGACGCAGGCCGTCGTAATCCTCGAACGGCTGGTGGATCCACGGGTTGTGCGGCAGTTCCTGCATCTGGTAGTCGGGCTTGAACGCCGAGCTGCCCTTGGTCCAGATCACGGCCGTGCGCACTTCCGTCACGCCTTCGAAGTTGTTCTTCAGGTGCTCGATCACCTTCATCAGCGTCACGCCCGAATCGGCCAGGTCGTCGATCAGCAGGATCTTGCCCGACAGCGGACCGCGGGTCATCGTCATGTACTTGGCGATGTCCAGGTCGCCCTGCACGGTGCCCTTCTCGGCGCGGTAGGAGCTGGTCGACAGGATCGCCAGCGGCACGTCGAAGATGCGCGAGAACATGTCGCCGGGGCGCACGCCGCCGCGCGCCAGGCACAGCACCTGGTCGAATTTCCAGCCAGATTCATGCACCTTGAGCGCCAGGCGCTCGATCAGGCGATGGTATTCATCCCAGGACACCCAGAGATGCTTGTCGTTCGATTGTGGGGTGGTCAAGATGATAACTCCTCAGTGTATTGCTTGCATTACTCGAACGGGTGACGCAGCACGATCGTTTCTTCGCGATCGGGGCCGGTCGACACCATGTCAACCGGCACGCCGACCAACTCTTCGATACGTTTGATGTAGTTGCGCGCGGCGGCCGGCAGCGCGGCCAGCGACTTGGCGCCCACCGTGCTTTCCTTCCAGCCCGGCATTTCTTCGTAGACGGGCACGCAGCGCGCCGCTTCTTCCGCGCCGGACGGGAAGATGTCGACCGGCTGGCCATCGACCGTGTAGCCGGTGCACAGCTTGAGCGATTCCAGGCCGTCCAGCACGTCCAGCTTGGTCAGGCACATGCCCGTCACGCCGTTGATCTGCACCGAGCGGCGCAGCAGGGCCGCGTCGAACCAGCCGCAGCGGCGGGCACGGCCCGTCACGGTGCCGAACTCGTGGCCCACTTGCGCCAGGTGGTGGCCCACGCCAGCGTCGGTCGGCAGTTCCGAAGGGAACGGGCCGGAACCGACACGGGTGGTGTAGGCCTTGGTGATGCCCATGATGTAGTGCAGCATGCCCGGACCCACGCCGGCGCCGGCGGCCGCGTTACCGGCCACGCAGTTGGACGAGGTGACGAACGGATAGGTGCCATGGTCCACGTCCAGCAGCGAGCCTTGTGCGCCTTCGAACAGCAGGTTGGCGCCGGCCTTGTGCGCGGCGTACAGCGCGCTCGAGACGTCGGTCACCATCGGACGCAGGCGCGGCACGTAGGCCAGCGCGTCGTCCAGGGTCTTCTGGTAGTCGACCTTCGGTGCCTTCAGGTAGTTTTCCAGCACGAAGTTATGGTAGTCCAGGTTCTCGGCCAGCTTTTCCGACAGGCGCTTTTCGTTCAGCAGGTCGGCGATGCGGATGGCGCGGCGCGCCACCTTGTCTTCGTAGGCCGGGCCGATGCCCTTGCCGGTGGTGCCGATCTTGGCCGCGCCGCGGGCCGCTTCACGGGCCGCATCCAGCGCCGCGTGGTAAGGCAGGATCACGGGGGCGGCGTCCGACACCTTCAGGCGCGACGCCACTTCCACGCCGACCGCTTCCAGCTTGTCGATCTCGCGCAGCACGTCCGGCACCGACACCACCACACCGTTGCCGATGTAGCAGGCCACGCCAGGGCGCATGATGCCCGACGGGATCAGCTGCAGCGCCGTCTTCACGCCGCCGATGACCAGCGTATGGCCGGCGTTGTGGCCGCCCTGGAAGCGCACCACACCTTGCGCATGATCGGTCAACCAGTCAACGATCTTGCCCTTACCTTCATCGCCCCATTGGGTGCCGATGACAACGACGTTCTTTGCCATATTTTTCTTTGACATCACACTAACCTAAGTTTTTAAGAATCCAGTTACTACCATCATCGTCGAGCACCAGCGCGCGGTCGCACTCGAACTCGTCCTGTTCATTGCTGTGACCCGGCATGGACTGGATCACCACTTCGCCGGCCTTGCGCAGCTCGGCGATTTTCTCTTTCAGTTCCGGCGCGTTACCCCACGGCGCGCGGATCGAATGCTTGCGTTCCGCCGTCGGCAGCAGGCGCGCCAGCTCGCGCAGGTCGAGCGAGAAGCCGGTGGCCGGACGGGCGCGGCCGAACGCCTCGCCCACGTGGTCGTAACGGCCGCCACGGGCCACGGCGTTGGGCAGGCCCGGCACGTACAGCGCGAACATGGCGCCGCTCTCGTACTGGTAGCCGCGCAGGTCGGCCAGGTCGATCGCCACTTCGGCGCGGCCAATGGCCGAACCGGCCAGCGCGGCCAGTTCCGCCAGTGCCTTGGCGATGCCGGGCAGGTCGGGCAGCACGTCGCGTGCTTTTTTCAGCACTTCGACGTCGCCGTACAGGTTGGGCAGCGCCAGCAGCGCGTCGCGCACCATGGGCGAATAATTGGCGGTCAGCTCGCGCAGGCCGGGCATATCCTTGGCGCGCAGCAGCAGGTACAGGGCCGCCTCGTCGCGCAGGGCGGCCGGGTCGCCGGCGATCAGCGAACGCAGCACGCCCACGTGCGACAGGTCCAGCCGCACATCGTTGAAACCGGCCAGGGCCAGCGACACCAGGGCCAGTTCCTGGATCTCGGCATCCGCTTCCAGGCCGGCGTGGCCGTAGATCTCGGCGCCGATCTGCAGCGGCTCGCGGGTGGCGTGCAGGCCCGAGGGACGGGTATGCAGCACGCTGCCGGCGTAGCACAGACGGGTGACGGAGGCGCGGTTGAGCAGGTGGGCGTCGATGCGGGCCACCTGGGTGGTCATGTCGGCGCGCAGGCCCAGCATGCGGCCCGAGGCCGGGTCCACCAGCTTGAAGGTGCGCTGGTCGGTATCCTGGCCGGCGCCGGTGAGCAGCGACTCGACGTATTCGAGCAGCGGCGGCATCACCAGTTCGTAGCCGTACAAACGGAAATTATCCAGCATCAGGCGACGCAGTTCTTCGATCTTGCGTGCTTCCGACGGCAGGACGTCGGCGATATTCTCGGGCAAAAGCCAATTCGGCATGGGAAACTGGAGTCGGAAGTTAGTGAAATTTGAGCAACGTGGCGCCATCGCGCAGCCATCAGGCGCAGGGCCGAACCTGATATTTTACGCGAAAATATGCCACCGAAGGTGGAAATAAGGTGGAAAAAGGTGCCACGGACGGGCTGCTACTGCGCCGGCGGCGCTTCCTCAGCCGAAAGGGTCAGACCCGAGGGTCTGACCCCGAAGCGGCTTACTTCTTGCCGGCCGGGGCCGCCGAAGCGCCCGCGCCCTTGAAATACTTGAAGAAGTCGGAGTTGGAATCGATCACCATCACGTCGCCGTGATTCTTGAAGGTGGCGCGATACGCTTCCAGGCTGCGGTAGAACTTGTAGAACTCGGGGTTCTTGCCGAACGCTTCGGCGTAGATCTGCGACGCCTTGGCATCGCCCTCGCCGCGAATGCTCTCGGCCTGGCGATAGGCTTCGGCCAGGATCACGGTGCGCTGCTTGTCGGCGTCGGCGCGGATTTTTTCCGAATCGGCCGAACCGGTGGAACGCAGTTCGTTGGCCACGCGCACGCGCTCGGCCTTCATGCGGTCGTACACGGAGTTGTTGATCTGCTCCACGTAGTCCACGCGCTTCAGGCGCACGTCGATGATCTCGACGCCGATCTGCGACGCTTCCGTCACGACCTTGCTGCGGATCGCTTCCATCACCTGGCCGCGCTGGCCGGAGATCACTTCGCGCACGGTGTGCTTGGTGATCTCGTCGTTCAGCGCCGCCTTGACGATCTGCGACATGCGGTCGCGCGCGCGGCCCTCGTCGCCGCCGAAGCTGACGAAATACTTCTTGGGCTGGTCCTCGCCACGGCCGATGCGCCATTTGACGAAGGTGTCGACCAGGATGTTCATCTTCTCGGCCGTGATGAAGCGCTCGGCGTCGGGCGACTCGATGGTCATGATGCGGTTATCGAGGTACAGCACGTTCTGGAACGGCGGCGGCAGCTTGAAGTGCAGGCCCGGCGTGCGGATCACTTCCTTCACTTCGCCGAGCGCGAACACGATGGCATAACGGCGCTGGTCGACCACGAACATGGTGGACGAGAGCAGCATCAGGGCGATGAAACCGCCCACTACGATGGTGACAATACGGTTCATATTAGCGGCTCTCCCGTTCACGTGACGAATCGCGCGAACGGCTGTCGCGCTGACGGCTCATTTCGACCGTCGGCATCAGATCGGACGGCGCCGAGGCGGCTGGTGCGGGCGCCGGCGCCGGCGTGGCGGCCGCCTTGGCTGCCGCCGCTGCCGCGTCAGTAGCCGCCGCCTGGGCGATCAGCTTGTCGAGCGGCAGGTACAGCAGGTTGCTGCCGGACTTGGCATCCACCATCACCTTGCTGGCACTGGAGAAGATCTGCTGCATGGTTTCCAGGTACATGCGGTCGCGCGTGACGGCCGGCGCCTTCTGGTACTCGGCCAGCACCTGCTTGAAGCGGGCCGCGTTACCGGCGGCGTTCTCGCTGACGGTGGCGCGGTAGGCTTCCGCTTCCTGCACCAGGCGGAACGCGGCGCCGCGCGCCTTGGGAATCACGTCGTTGGCGTAAGCCTGGCCTTCGTTCTTCTGGCGCTCGCGGTCCTGGCCGGCCTTGACGGCATCGTCGAACGCGCTCTGCACCTGCTCCGGCGGTTGCACGCCCTGCATGGTGACGTTGGTGATCTGGGCGCCGGTGGCGTAACGGTCCAGGATGTGCTGCATCAGCTGCTGGGTCTCGAAGGCGACCTTTTCGCGGCCTTCATACAGCACGAAGTCCATCTTGCTCTTGCCGACCACTTCGCGAATGGCCGTCTCGGCCACCTGGCGCACGGTGTCCTCGGGGTCGGCGTTATTGAACTGCCAGGCCACCGGATCTTTCAGCGTGTACTGCACGGCGAACTGGATGTCGATAATGTTCTCGTCGTCGGTCAGCATCAGCGATTCGCGCGTCTGCTTGTTCTTGACGTTGCCGCGGTAGCCCACTTCCACCGTACGCACCTGCGAGACCTTGACCGTCTCGTCGCTCTGGAATGGGTAGGGCCAGCGCCAGTTGAAACCGGCCGGCGTGGTGTGGCTGAATTTGCCGAACGTGAGCACCACGCCGGTCTGGCCTTCCTGCACGATGAACGAGCCGGAGGCGAGCCAGATCAGGGCCACCACGGCGCCCACGGCGCCAGCGGTAATACCGGCGCCCTTCAGGTCGGGACGGGGGCCGGATGGCGTGCCGCCGCTGTCGGGGCCTTTCTTCTGGCCGAAGAAGGCGTTCAGGCGCTGGTTGAAATCGCGCCACAGCTGGTCCAGGTCGGGCGGACCGTCGCCGGGCTTGTTGCCCTCCTGGGCGTGGCGGTTGCCGTCCTTCTTGTCAGCGCCCCAGCGGGGATCGTTGAGCGAGAGTTTCAGGCCCAGTCGTTGCATGAGAGTGGAGACACGCATACTTAATGTGATCCGACATGAGTGATGGTTGGTGTTGTGCCTGGCGCGCCGTCATCCGGGGCCAGGGTGTCGTCGTCCTGCAGATCCTGATCATGGTCGCCATCGCCGGCACCATCGCCATCCTCGCCGTCTTCACCGGCATAACGCGGGCGCGGCGGGCGCGCGCCGGGCGCGGCCTTGGCCCATTCGACGATCGCCGCGCGCAGCAGATCGAGGCCGGCGCCAGTGCGGGCGCTGATGAAGACGCGGGAAATTTTATCATATTCATCACGCTCGACGGACGGCTCCAGCCCCGCCGCGTCTATCTTGTTCCAGACCAGGATTTGCGGAATATGATCGGCGCCGATTTCCTTGAGCACCATGTTGACTTGCTCGATCTGCTCCATGCGCACCGGCGACGAAGCGTCCACCACATGCAGCAGCAGATCGGCGTGGATGGTTTCCTCCAGCGTGGCGCGGAACGCCGCCACCAGCTGGTGCGGCAGCTCGCGCACGAAACCGACCGTGTCGGAGATGACGACCTGCCCCACATCCTCGCCCAGGTAGACGCGGCGCGAGGTGGTATCGAGCGTGGCGAACAACTGGTCGGCCACGTACACGCCAGCCTTGGTGACGGCGTTGAACAGGGTCGACTTGCCGGCGTTGGTATAACCGACCAGCGAGACGGAGAAAGTCTGGGTACGCCCGCGCGCGCGGCGCTGGGTATCGTGCTGCTTGCGCAGCTTGTCGAGCCGGGCCCGCAGCGCTTTCACGCGTTCGCCGATCAGGCGGCGGTCCGTTTCGAGCTGGGTTTCGCCGGGGCCGCGCAGGCCGATACCGCCCTTTTGCCGTTCCAGGTGGGTCCAGCCGCGGATCAGGCGCGTGGCCAGGTGCTGCAACTGCGCCAGTTCCACTTGCAGCTTGCCCTCGTGGCTCTTGGCGCGCTGCGCGAAGATATCGAGAATCAGGCTGGTGCGGTCCAGCACCCGGACGTTGAGGCGCTTTTCCAGGTTGCGTTGCTGGGCCGGCGACAGGGCGTGATTGAAGATGACGATCTCGATCTGGTGATCGAGCACGGCCTGGCCAATCTCGTCGGCCTTGCCGCTGCCGACGAAATAGGCCGCGTCCGGACTGGAGCGCTTGGCCGTGATGGTCGTGACGGGGTCCGCCCCCGCCGACCGCGCCAGCAGTTGCAGTTCCTCGATGCTGGCGGCGAAGTCGCCCTGACCGAAGTCGATACCGACTAAAGCGGCGCGCATACGACGGTCAGGCAGGTGAGCGGATAACGATGTGGCAAGCGCTTATTCCGCGTCGGCTTCAATGTTCAGATTGACGGCGCGGGCCGGCACCACGGTCGAAATGGCGTGCTTGTACACCATCTGGGTGACGGTGTTGCGCAGCAGGACCACGTATTGGTCGAACGACTCGATATGACCTTGCAGCTTGATGCCGTTGACCAGGTAGATCGACACCGGTACGTGCTCTTTGCGCAAGGCATTGAGGAATGGGTCTTGTAACAGTTGCCCTTTGTTGCTCATAACAGCTCCGTTTTATGTTGTTGTGTGTGAATTGGAGGCGGCACGCTGGTTTTCAAGTGCGACTGCATGCAAAAACAGGTGCAAGCTTCATTCTCCCACAGGGGAATCATGCCATGAAGCTACTGTAACCTGTTTTCGCACTTTCTGCAGGCCGCGCCAGCGCGTTTCCGCCTTATTTCTGTGTTTTGGCAAATGGATTCTTGCCCGTGCGCAATTCAATGCGCAGCGGCGTGCCCACCAGCGAGAACGTGTCGCGGAAATGCTTTTCCAGGTAACGCTTGTAGGGCTCGCCCACCGCGTCCAGTGCATTGCCGTGAATCACGATCACCGGCGGGTTCATGCCGCCCTGGTGCGCATAGCGCAGCTTGGGGCGGATCGAACCCTTGCGGCGTGGCTCCTGCTTCTCCACGGCCTCGATCAGGGCCCGCGTGAGCTTGGGCGTGGACAGGTCGCTCATGGCGGCCGCGTAGGCCGCGTCGATCGACTTCATCAGCGGGCCGATGCCGGTCGCCTTCAGGGCCGAAATAAAATGGGTCTTGGCAAACGACAGGAAATCCAGCTTGCGGTCCAGGTCGATCTTGATCTCGTCGCGGCGGTCCGACTGCAAGCCATCCCACTTGTTGACGGCCACCACCAGCGCGCGGCCCGATTCCAGCACGAAGCCGGCGATGTGGGCGTCCTGCTCGGAGATGTCCTGCTGGGCGTCCAGCAGCAGCAAGACCACGTTCGCTTCCGAGATCGATTGCAGCGTCTTGACGACCGAGAATTTCTCGATCGCCTCGAACACCTTGCCGCGGCGGCGGATACCGGCCGTGTCGATCAGCGTGTACAGCTTGCCGTCGCGCTCGAACGGGATCTCGATCGAGTCGCGGGTGGTGCCCGGCATATCGAACGCGATCACGCGCTGTTCGCCCACCAGGGTGTTGATCAGGGTGGACTTGCCCACGTTGGGGCGGCCCACGATGGCGATCTTGATGCCGTGGTCGGACGGTTCCAGCTCCTCCGGTTCCTCGGGACGCTGGGCGAAGGCCAGGTTCAGCGCCTCCTCCACCAGGTCGGCCACGCCGTCGCCGTGGGCCGACGAAATCGCATACGGATCGCCCAGGCCCAGCTCGTAGAAGTCCGACACCACGGCCGTGTAGCGCATGCCTTCCGACTTGTTCACCACCAGCAGCACGGGACGGCCGCTCTTGCGCAGGAAGTCGGTGATGGTCTTGTCGTGCGGCGTCAGGCCCTGGCGGCCGTCGACCAGGAACACCACCACGTCGGCCTCGGCCACGGCCTGCTTGGTCTGCAAGGCCATCTGGTGCATGATGCCTTCCTTGGCGACGGGTTCGAAACCGCCCGTGTCGATCACGAGGAAGGGACGTTCGCCGACACGGCCCTCGCCATAGTGACGATCGCGCGTCAACCCAGGCAAGTCCGCCACCAGCGCGTCGCGCGAGCGGGTCAGACGATTGAATAAGGTCGATTTCCCAACATTGGGTCGACCCACTAGTGCGATTACCGGCTTCATTGTATTACTCGACCGCGATGGCGGTCACTGTCCCTGATTGGGTTTGAAAAATCAAATTCGCGCCCGCCACGACCGGCACCGATTGTATCGGGCTGCCGTCGGTAGCGACGCGACCTATTAAAGCGCCATCTTCCCGCGACAGGAAGTGGATGTAACCCTGCAAATCGCCAACCGCGACAGCGCGGCCGAACGACACAGACGTGGACAGGCGGCGGAACGCCAGCTTGTCCGTTTTCCAGGCATTGGCGCCCGTTTCGCGGCTGTACGCGGCCAGCGCGCCCTGGTCGTCGGCGACGAACACGAAACGCTGGTCCACGGCCACGCCCACGTCGGCGGACGCGGGCTTGTTCCAGCGTGGCACGCCGGTAGCCAGGTCGAAGCAGGCCACGCGGCCCTGGTAGGACACGGCGCATACGTCCTTGTCGTACACCACGGGCGCGCCGGCGATGTCGGTCACGCGTTCCAGTTCCGTCGCGCCGCGCGGCTCGCCCACCACCACTTCAAAGCGCGGCAGGCCGCCCACCAGGGCCAGCGCCAGCAGCTTGCCACCCGGCTGGGCCACGTACACATTCGGGCCGGCGATGGTCATGCCGGGCGCATTGCGCAGCGTGAGCGCGGGCGTGGTGCGGGCCACCGACCAGCGCTTGGCGCCGGTGGCCGCCTCGTAGGCCGTGATCTGGTTGTCGACACTGCGCACCACCACCACGTCCGTGCCCACCACGGGCGAGGACAGGACTTCACTCGACGCCTGCGCCTTCCACAGTGGCTTGCCGTTGGCGTCGAACGCAAGGATAACACCCTTGGCGCCACCCACCACGGTCACGTCGCCGTTGCTGCCCACGCCGGCCGTCAGGTCCGAGCCGGTCTTGACGCGCCACAGTTCCTTGCCGCTGGCCGCATCGAGCCGCACCAGCGTGCCGCCGGCGTCCGCCGCGTACAGGTTGTTACCGACCAGCGCGGGCGTGAACACACCCTGGCCGGACGAACCGAGCGAATATTTCCAGGCCGTGTGCGCAGCCAGCGTGGACTTGAACTCGACCAGCGGGGCTGGCTGGTTCTTGGTTTCCTTCGACGAGAACAACGAGCAGCCGGACATCAGCGCCAGCAGGCTCACTGCGATTACTTTTTGGGTGGTGCGCATAAATTTAACCTTGTTGGTACAGGTAAGGCATGAGGGACGGCGCGCCTGTCGCGCGCGTCCCTGCGGAAGAAATTACGCCGCGTCCTTGGCCGCTGGCACGGTGCCGCCGATGGCTTCGAACTTCAGCTCGATCAGCTGGCGGCCCGGGTTCTTCTTGTCGGTCGCGTCCAGCGCGGCCTGGTAGGCGGCGCGGGCTTCGGCCAGCTTGTTCTGCGCGGCCAGCACGTCACCCTTGCGATCGGCCACGGCGCCGGCGAATTGCGGCGCGCTCACGGTGGCCAGCACCTTGAGCGCTTCGTCATAGGCCTTCTCGTCCAGCAGCACGCCGGCCAGGCGCAGCCTGGCCACCGACTTGTATTCCTCGTCGCCGTGCTCGGATGCCCATTGCAACTGGGCCTTGGCCGACTTCAGGTCATTGGCGTCGAACGCACTCTTGGCGGCCAGCAGCGCGCCCATGGGGGCGTAAGTGGTGCTGCCAAAGCGGCTTTCCATGTCGCCGGCCGCGCGCAGCACCTTGGCCGCGTCCTTGGCATCGACGGCGTGCTGCAGTTCGTCGTACAGGGCCGACGCCTGGGCCGCCTGGCTGCGCTGGTAGTAGTTCCAGCCGGTCCAGCCCGAGTAGGCGGCCAGGCCTGCGATCAGCACCCACGAGGTGAGGTTGCCATACTGATTCCACCACGCTTTGAGGGAAGCAAGTTGTTCTTGTTCTTCGAGATCGTATGCCATGAGTTCAGGTCAGTTGGGGTTGTAAAGGTTGATCAAACACTGCTGCTTAGTGGTTGCAGTTCTCGTCGTGCACGTGATAGTGGCCGCCGTCGCTGGTGATCTGGTCGACCAGGAAGTCCACTACCTCATCGAACGGCACGTTAGCCTGCTGCTGCTCGCCTTCGGCCGCGCGCATGGCCTTGACGCTGGCCGTGTGGTTGGCCACTTCGTCCTCGCCGATGATGACGGCGAAGGCGGCGCCGCTGCCGTCGGCCTTCTTCATCTGCGACTTGAAACTGCCGGCGCCGGCGGCCGTGGAAGCGTGCATGATCACGTCCAGGCCGGCGTCGCGGATACGCTCGCCCAGCACGAAGGCTTGCAGCTGGGCCGCTTCGCCCTGGTGCACCAGGTACACGTCGCACTGGTTGGGCTGCTCGGGCTCGCCCTCTTCCTTCATCAGTTCCAGCAGGCGTTCGATGCCCATCGCGAAGCCGACGGCCGGCGTGGGCTTGCCGCCGAAGCTGGCGATCAGCGGATCGTAACGGCCGCCCGCGCACACGGTGCCTTGCGAGCCCAGTTGATCCGTCACCCACTCGAACACGGTGCGGTTGTAGTAATCGAGGCCGCGCACCAGGCGGGTGTTGATGGTGTACGGGATGTTGTTGTGGTCCAGGATCTTGCGCACGCCGTTGAAGTGGGCCAGCGATTCCTCGCCCAGGTAGTCGAGCAGCTTGGGCGCGTTGTTGACCATCTCCTGCATGGCCGGGTTCTTGGTGTCCAGGATGCGCAGCGGATTGCTGTGCAGGCGGCGCTTGGCTTCCGCGTCCAGCAGGGCTTCGTGCGATTCCAGGTAGGCGATCAGGTCCACGCGGTGGCGGGCGCGCTCCTCGGCGTCGCCGATCGAGTTCAGTTCCAGGCGGATGTTCTGCAGGCCCAGGTCATCCCACAGGCGGCGGCACAGCATGATCAGTTCCGCGTCGATATCGGGGCCGTTGAAGCCCACGGCCTCGCAGCCGAACTGGTAGAACTGGCGATAGCGGCCACGCTGCGGACGCTCATGGCGGAACATGGGGCCCGTGTACCACAGGCGTTTCGGACCTTCGTACACCAGGTTATGCTCGATCACGGCGCGCACCACGCCGGCCGTGCCTTCCGGACGCAGCGTGAGCTGGTCGCCGTTCATGGAGTCGGTGAACGAATACATCTCCTTTTCCACGATGTCGGTCACGGCGCCGATGGCGCGCGCGAACAGGCCCGTGTTTTCCACGATGGGGGTGCGGATCTGCTGGAAGCCATAGCTCTGCACCACCGACTGCGCGGTGTTCTGGAACAGTTCCCACAGGTGCGCGTCAGCGGGCAGGATGTCGTTCATGCCTTTGACGGCGACGATCTTTTCAGCTTTTTTGTTTTCGGACATTGCGATCTTCTTCTGGTCTATAGCTCAGGCAGCCACGGTCTTGCCGTAGTTGGTCTGCACGTAATTCAATACGATGGTCTGGAATTCTTCGACGATACGGTCGCCACGCAGCGTGGCCACCTTCTGGCCGTCCACGAACACGGGCGCGGCCGGCGACTCGCCCGTGCCGGGCAGGCTGATGCCGATGTTGGCGTGCTTGGATTCGCCCGGGCCGTTGACGACGCAGCCCATCACCGCCACCTGCATGGCCTCGACGCCGGGATAGCGGCTGCGCCACTGCGGCATCTGGGTGCGCAGATAGGTCTCGATGTCCTGCGCGAGTTCCTGGAATACGGTCGAGGTGGTGCGGCCGCATCCCGGGCAGGCGGTGACCTGCGGCGTGAACGCGCGCAGGCCGAGCGCCTGCAGGATTTCCTGGCCGACGACGACTTCCT
>DATFBD010000099.1:0-11033 GCA_035254005.1 Burkholderiaceae bacterium
CATCCGCGATGAGCTTCTCCACTGCGTACGCAGCCTGCGCACCAGCACCACCAAGTACCAATACTTGCATCTCCTACTCCTTCTTATGTGGATTGACTTTGGCCCGTCGCATACGGGACCTGAATCTTTCAGCCTTCGGCAAGCGCCTCCTCAGGCATGATGTTCTCGTCAGGCGCCTTTGCGGCCTGGCGCGTTTCGCCCTGAAGCAGGAAGTGCGACAGCGCGGGAATCAGAATCAGTGCCCCAAGCATGTTCCACAGGAACATGAAGGTCAGCAGGATGCCCATGTCGGCCTGGAACTTAATCGGCGACCACGCCCAGGTCACGACACCAGCAGCGAGCGTAACCCCCACCAGCGCGACGACCTTGCCGGTGAAGGCCACCGCGCGATGGTAGGCTTGGCCAAGCGAGAAACCCATGCGCTGCTGCGCGAGCTGCACGGAGAGAAGATACAGCGCGTAATCGACGCCGATCCCCACGCCCAGCGCTACCACCGGCAGCGTCGCGACCTTCACGCCGATGCCCAGCTTTACCATCAGCGCCTCGGCCAGCACCGAGGTGAGGATCAGCGGCAGCACCGCGACGACCACGGCACGCCAGCTGCGGAAGGTGATGGCGCACAGAACAATGACTGCCGCATAGACATACATCAGCATCGTGCGGTTGGCCTCCGCGACGACGATGTTGGTTGCCGCGTCGATGCCCGCGCTGCCGGCCGCGAGCAGGAACTTGCGGTCGTCATTGTCATGCTTCGCCGCAAACTGGCTTGCGACCTTGACCACCCCGTCCAGGGTTTCTGCCTTGTGATCGGTCAGGTACGCGAGCGCGGGGCTCAGCGAACACGCGTTATTGACGAACTCAGAGTTCCACGCGATAACATTGTTGATCTGTCCATCGACGATCGATTGGTTGTCCGGAATGGTCAGCCACTTCGGATTACCCTCCGTCGAACCAGAGACATAGGCCCGCATCGTGTCGGCCAGAGAGCTTGCGCGCTGCACTCCCGGCACCTGCTCGAGCGTCGCGCTCAGGCGGTCGATCTCGGTGATGGTCTGCCAGTCGCGGCAGCCTTCGGGGGCGGTCTTCACCATCACCGCGAACACGTCGCTGGAGATCTGGTAGTTCCCCGTGATGAAGGCGTTGTCGCGATTGTAGCGGGAATCGGGACGCAGCTCGGGTGCCCCGGCATCGAGGTCGCCGACCTTAAGATCGAGCGCGACGAAGTAGCCGCCGACCGCCATCGTGACGCTCGCGAGGATGGCCACCGTCGCCCAGCGCCGCTCAGTGAAGTGATCGAGGAGCGACCAGGCCTTGCCCAGGCCGAGTCCATTCACCTCTTCCTTCTCCTCGGCGAGGCTGCGTTTGGCCGCGGTCGGGCTGACGCCGACATACGACAACAGCACCGGCAGCAGAATCAGGTTGGTGAAGATCAGCACCGCGACGCCGAGGCTCGCCGTCATGGCGAGTTCGCGGATAACGGGGATGTCGATCACCATCAGCACCGCAAAACCGACTACGTCCGCTAGCAGGGCGGTGACGCCTGCGACGATCAGCCGGCGGAAGGTGTAGCGTGCCGCGACATATTTGTGTGTGCCGCGGCCCACATCCTGCATGATGCCGTTCATCTTCTGCGCGCCGTGGCTCATGCCGATGGCGAACACGAGGAATGGCACCAGCACGGAATACGGATCAAGTCCCAGGCCCAGCGTGGGCAAGAGGCCCAGCAGCCAGATCACGGCCACGAGGGAGCACAGCACCACCAGCGCCGTGCTGCGGGCGCAGCGCGTGTGCCAGTACAACACGCCGGCGCAGATGGCGATGGCGAGGCCGAAGAACACCAGCACTTCGCGCAGGCCGTCGAGCAGGTCGCCCACCACCTTGGCGAAGCCGGTGATGTGGATGTGGATGTTGCGCGTCTCGTACTTGGCGCGCAGTTGTTCCAGCCGGCCGGACAACGCGTGGTAGTCGATCGGCTGGCCCGTCTCCGCCACCTTTTCCTGCAGCGGCAGCAGGATGATGCTGGAGCGGTAGTTGGCCGCCACCAGCAGGCCAATCTCGCCGGAGCGCTCGACGTTCACGCGCACCTGATCGAGGCTGCCGGGCGAGCCGTCGTAGGTGTCGGGGATCACGGGGCCGCCATCGAGGCCGTCCTCGGTCACGCCGGTCCAGCGCACGGACGGGGTCCACAAGGACTTCATGTAGGGACGGTCCACGCCCGGATAGAGGAACACTTCGTCCGTGATCTTGCGCACCGTGTCCAGGTACTGGGCGTCGAAGATGGTGCCCTGCTCCACTTCCACGGCGATGCGCAGCGAATTGCCCAGGCCCGCGATCTGCGCCTTGTTGGCCAGGTAGTTGACGATGTAGGGATGGCGGGTGGGGATCATCTTCTCGAACGCGGCGTTGAGCGTGAGGCCCAGCGCCTGGTAGCCCAGCAGCGCCGTCACGATCAGGCACAGCACAGCGATGGCCAGCCGGTTGTTGAACAGCAGGCGTTCGACCAGGGTGCCGGAGCGCGCGTCGAAGTCGCGCAGGTCGCGGATCACTGGTTCGTCATTGGACAGTTGGCCGTGGCTCATTTCTTGACTCCTAAAACAGTTTCAGCGGCAATGCGCACCATGCCGCGCGTGCCGGACAACACCAGGCTGCCGTCGGCCGATTGCGCCACGCCCGTGAAGGCGGCGCGCTGCGACAGCGGTACCGGCGCGAAGCTCGCGCCGTCGTCCCGGCTTTTCAATACGCGGCCGGTTTCGTCGGCCAGCACGATGTCGCCGGACGCCAGCCGTTGGCCGGCCGTGAGCGTGATCGGCAGGCCGGTATCGACCTTGTGCCAGTTGGCGCCGCCGTCGGTGGAGCGGAAGGCGTTGCCGCGCAGGCCGAACAGCATCAACTCGCCGTGGCGGCCGGTGACCATGCCGAAGTAGCTGCCCGCGTAGGGCGTTTTGATTTCCTGGAAATTGGCCGTGCCGTTGGCGGCGCGGTACAGGGCGCCCTGTTCGCCAGCCAGGTAAGTGCGGCCGCCTTCGGTGTAGATGCGGTACAGGTGGTGGCCGCGCGGGTTGTCGATCTGGCCGCGCAGCGTGGTCCAGGTGGCGCCGCCGTCGGCGGTGGCCAGGGCCATGCCGTAGGCGCCGACCACCATGCCATGCTGCGCATCGCTGAAACGCACGTCCAGCCAGGGCTTGTCGGCGCCTTCCGTCAGCATGCGCTCGGCGTCGCGCAGGCGCGAGACGCCGGCCTCGCCGTCCTGTGGCGCGTGCTCGCGCGCGCTGGCCAGTTCGATCTGGGCGGCCTGCAAGCCGTCCAGCTGCTTGCGCCAGGTGGCGCCGCCGTCCACGGTGGCCAGTACTGCGCCGCCATGGCCGACGGCCCAGCCGTGCTGCGCGTCGGGGAAATGCACTGCCGTCAGCGCCACGCTGACCGGGGCTGGCGTCTGGCGCCAGCTCTTGCCCTGGTCGTCGGACAGCAGGATAATGCCGCGCTCGCCGACGGCAACCAGCCGCGCACCGGCGCTGGCGACGGCCAGCATGACAGAAGTGTCGGCATGCTGGCGGATCACGGCTGGGCGGGCCAGCAGGTCAACGCCGTTCTGGGCCGGCGCGGCGGCCGCCATTGCGAGCGGCGTGAGGCCGCAGGCCAGGCACAGGGCAGCGATGCGGCGATTTTGATTCAATGATGGGAACATGATACCTAGTCCAAAATAGCGCCGATGTAGCGCCAGAATGTGCGCAAAAAAGAGCTTCACGGTTTTGCGGAGAAACCACGTGGCGCGGAGTTAAGGGTCAGACCCTGGGGTCTGACCCTGGTTTGCGAATTGGCTGTTCACCCGTCGGACAAACCACCGCACCATGCGAGGGTCAGACCCTGGGGTCTGCCCCTGGTTTGTGGCGCCGTGGTCCGCCCTACAGCGTACGTCGCCACAGGCCAGCGCTCAGCGCGCCGCTTCCGCCGCCACCGCATCACCGGTGAAGAACTTCTCCGGCTTGCGCGGCACGATGCGGAAAGTCTCATCGTTCAGCAGCTGCACGCCGCTCATGGTGCCCGCCTGCAGGTTAAACACCAGCACCGGCTTGACCAGGTTGGCCGGCACGGATGGCGCGGCGAATGGCGTCATCTGCGAGGTGCGCCACAGTTTTCCTTCCGTGTCGTAGCCATCGACCATGGCCAGCAGCCAGCTATCCTCGTCGAAGTAGTAGCGGCGCTTGGGCACTGCATGGCGCTTGCCCGGTGCGACGGTCGCTTCCACCACCCACACGCGGTGCAGTTCCCAGCGCATCTTGTCCGGGTTGTAGTGGTGCTTGCCCAGCGCGTCGTCCAGCTTGGCGCTGATCAGGTTGTTATTGTTGTAGGGGATGTACATCTCCTGCTTGCCGACCAGCTTCCACTGGAAGCGGTCCGGCGGGCCGAAGAAGCCCTGCACTTCATCGAAGTAGTTGGCGCCGGAGGCCACGAAGTCCGGCGTATCGTAGCCCACCGTGGGCGCGCGGCGCACGCGGCGCTGGCCCACCAGGTACTGCCACGCCTGGCGCGGTTCCTTGGCGTTGATACCGTCGCGCAGCACCAGCGATTCGCCGGCCTTGAACGGTGGCGCGGTGGTAATGAAGCGCTGCAGGAAGTATTCGCCCGACCACTTTTCCGCACTGCCGTCCTTTTGATAGTACGGATACTGGAACCAGATGTCGTTACGGGTGGCCAGCGTGACCGAACCGTCGGCCGAACCAACCACGTTGCGGAACGCGTAGGCCACCGATTCCGGCTCCACGCGCAGCAGGTAGTTCCAGATCACTTCCGCGCCGCTCTTGGGGACCGGGAACGGGATGCCGCCGAAGCAGCCTTCCACCGACGCGCCGCCTTCCACCAGCTTGCAGTTGGTGGCGTTCTTCAGCGTGTGCTCGTACACGGTTTGCGGCGCGGCGGCCGTGCGGTGGGTGGGATAGACGTCCAGGCGGAAGCTGTCCGGATACTTGGCCATCAGCGCGCGCGTGCCGTCGCTCAGTTTGGCCGCGTACTGGGCGGCGTTCTTGGCCGTGATCTGCAGGGACGGCTTCTCGCCGGGGAACAGGTCGACCGGGATATCGCCGCGCACGGCGCCGGCTGGCATCTTGGTCAGGCCGCCGGTCCAGGCGGGAATGGTGCCCTCTTTATTAGCGGCCTTCTCGGCGCCCAGCGGGGTCAGGACGGAATTCAGTTTGGCCGCTTCGTCGGCAGGTACGGCGGCCATGGCCAGCTTGCCTGCGGCGAGCAAGGCGACCAGGGCGAGCAGCTTGGGTTGGGTATGCATGGTGTGTCTCCGGCTGTGTAATTAGAAGGTGCGCTGGACCGAGAAGGTCACGAAGTCCCGGTCCTTGTAGTACTGCTGATAGCTAGCCTGGGTGTTGGTGGCGGCGTTCAGGGACGGGGCCGCGCCGGCGGCGCCGATGTAGTGCGTGAACTGCACGCCCGCGCGCCAGGTCTTCTTGTAATCGAAATTCGCGCCGATACTCAGGTCGCCGCCGTGCTCGGGCGCCACCTGGAACACGGCCGAACGGCCCGAAATGCCGTAGCCGAGGCCAATCGGCACCTGCAGGTCGAGGCCGGACATCACCTGGAAGTACTCGGGCTGGAATACCATGCGCATGGCCCAGGCATCGCGCGTGTGGGTGGTGTTCAGCACACCGTTGGCGAACATGGGATTGACAGGATTACGCGTCACGCTCAGCAGGCGATTGAACGCCAGTTCGCCCACGAAGCTGCCCGCGTCCCACAGCGGATTGGCGGCCAGCACGGTGATGGCGGACAGGTTGGCGTGGAAGCTGTTACCGACCGCGTAGGGCGAGTTCTTGCGGTTGTCGGCCGTCGGATCGAAGTTGATCACCAGGTCGCCCAGTGGGGCCAGTGGCGTGTCGCGGCGGGTAGACATTTCGCCGCCGACGTTGGTTTCGCCGATCAGGGTCGAGAAGCTGGCGCCGTAGACTTTCACGTCCTGCGCGTACATCAGGCGATAGGTGCCGCCGTTGTAGGCGCCCGGCTCGGTCACGGTCAGCACGGGAATCGGCGACTTGTCGTCGTACTTGGCCGCGTACAGGCCATATTCCACCTCGCTGCCCGGCACCTTGAACTTGACGCGCGCGCCGAACTGGCCCGAATCGCGGCCTTCCAGATCATGCGTGCGGCTGGCCGCGCCACCCACGGGCGTGAGCAGCAGGTTGGCGCCGTCGCCCACGAAATCGGCGGGGCTGAAGTAGCTGCCCGCTGCCGGCAGGCGCAATGGACGCCACTGGTACTGGTAGTAGGCGCCAACGGACAGGTCGGAATTGATCTGCAGATTGCCCGACACCTGCCCCACCGGCAGCGCGATTTCCTTGAATTGCACGCCGGGCAGCGAGAAAAGCTTGATCAGGTCGACCGGGCCTTGCGCGTAGGCGATGCCGTTCGCGCCCAGGAACAGGGTTTCGCCGTACAGCTGCGTATGGCGGCCGATGCGGCCACTCAGGCCCATGCCGTCGCCGATGTCGGTGCTGCCGTAGATGAAGGCGTCGGCCAGTTCAGCCTTGCGGCCCATCAGCCTCTTGGCCTCTGGCGTGAACACGTTATTGGGGCCACCGGCCAGGGCGCTGGCCGTGTTCGGGAATGGGATCGAAACGGGGAAATTGTTGCCGTCCTTGTTGTAGACCGAGTCATACCAGGCGGCGGCGGACACGCGCGCGCCCATGCCCTGGTAGGCCACGTCGAGTTCGGTCAGCCAGTCCACACGGTTGTTGATCAAGCCCTTGTCCAGGGCCAGGTCGCCGGCGTCCACGTTGGGGTTGACATACGAAGCGGCCACATTCTGGCTCGCGTCTTTCACGCGCAAGGCGGCGGAATACTTGAAGGTGTTATCCCAGCGTACCTTCAGGTCGGGCTGGCCCGTCTCGATGGTTCCCGCCTGGGCTTGCGCCATTTGCAAGATGGCCGCCACACCGGCCGCGAGCGCAAAACCGCCTGCAGAAACTGCATTCTTGTTACTCATGTCTCCTCCGTTGAAATCTCTTTTTTTGGTTCCCAACAACGCTTGCAGGCCCTGGACAGGCCCGAAACCTCAGGACTTTTTGCATGGTATGTTGCGAAAAAATGAGCGTCCAATGCCTTCTGAACGCCTACTTGATACGAAAAAGGTATGGCTCACGCGTTTACTCTCTAAATCGCGCGTAAAATGGCTGCCCACGAGCCGCGCCGCCATCGGCATGCGTCGCGGCGCCGCCACGCGGCACCTGATCGCCATCACCCAAAGGCCAGCATGAATTTTCGACAGATCAAATACTTCGTCGCCGTCGCGCAGGAGCTCAATTTCGGCCGCGCCGCGCTCGCGTTAAACATTTCACAACCACCGTTGACGCGCCAGATACAACAGCTGGAAGAAGAAATCGGCGCGCCCCTGTTCGAGCGCACGGCCAAGGGTGTGACGCTGACGCAGGCCGGTGAACTGCTGCTGCAGGAATCGCTGAACATCCAGTCGCTGGTGGAGCAGGCGGTGGAGCGCACCCAGCGCGCCGCGCAGGGCAAGCTGGGGCGGATCGACGTGGGCATTTTTGGCTCGGGTGTGCTGTCCATGATTCCCAGGCTGCTGCTGGGCTTTCGCACGGCCTACCCGGACGTGAACATCGTGCTGCACGCGATGAACAAGACGGAGCAGATCGAAGCGCTGCGGCAGCGGCGCATCACGATCGGCTTCAACCGCATGCTGGAGCCGATCCCGGACATCCGTATCGAACTGGTCAAGACCGAACCGCTGCTGGTGGCGCTGCCGGAGGGCCATCCGCTGGTGGCGGAAGAATCGATTCCGCTGGCGGCGCTGAAGAATCATCCGATGGTGATGTTCCCGACTGGCGTCAAGCCCAATTTCATCGACCGGGTGATGGACCTGTGCCGCCAGGAGGGTTATGTGCCCAATGTATCGCAGGAAGCGGGCGACGCGGTGACGGGCGTGGCGCTGGTGGCCAGTGGCTTCGGGCTCGCGCTGGTGCCGGAATCGGCCACCAGTTTGCGGCTGCCGGGCGTGGTCTACCGGCCGCTGAAGAATGCGCCGCATGCGGTGGTGGACCTGAGCTGCATCTACCGCGAAGACGATGTGTCGCCGATATTGGCGGCGTTCCTGGAGATTGTAAGGTCAGACAGCGCCAGGACGGATCGCTAACGACAAACCGGTGTCAGGTCTGTCATTCGGACATGTCGCGCGCACCTTTGATTTTTTCGGTGGCGCGATGCCAAATTTTCAGAACCGCTTCAAGGTGCGTATCTACCAGATCTATTTCGACGCCGCTTGATTGAGCGTAAAGGTGTGGTCTGCATGTCCGAATGACAGACCTGACACCGAATTTGGTGGTCGCGCTCACGTGCGCGCCGATTTTGCGCGTCGATAGATAATCGTCGCAACCGGCAGCAAGACCGGGCCACGGCGGAGGTGGTATGACGGTCACGTTCGAATGCGATGTATCTGCGGCGGCAACCCCGTTGCATCATGTGTGGGAGGAATGCGTGGGCAGCGGCCATGCACCGCTGGCCTTGCGTGCTGACTGGCAGGCCCAGTTGCGCCAGGCGCATGCCGACTTGGGCGTGCGCCAGGTGCGCTTCCACGGCTTGCTGTCGGACGACATGGGTACGCTGATCTGCCACCAGGAAAAATTCCTGTACTCGTTCTTCAACCTCGACCAGATCTTTGACTTCCTGCTCGACATTGGCATGCGCCCCTTCGTCGAACTCAGCTTCATGCCACGCACGCTGGCCTCCGGCGACACCACCGTCTTCGCCTACGCCGCCAACGTGACGCCGCCGCGCGACATGGCGCAATGGTCGGCACTGATCACGCGGCTGGCGCGCCACTTGCTGGACCGCTATGGCGCCGCTGAACTGCGCCACTGGAACTTCGAAGTATGGAACGAGCCTAACCAACCCGAATTCTGGCCGGCCAGCCGCGAGGCCTATTTCGCGCTGTACGACGCCACCTATGACGCCTTGCGCGCAGCCGATACCCAGCTGCGCGTGGGCGGCCCGGCCACCTCGAAGAACGCGTGGCTGCCGGAATTCCTCGACCATTGCCAGCGCGGTAACCGGCCGCCCTCCTTCGTCAGCACCCATCACTATCCGACCGATGCCTTCGGCCAGCAGTCGGACGACACGGAAACCCAACTGGCCCATGCGGGCCGCAGCGTGCTGCGCCACCAGGCCGAGACCGCGCGTGCCGCCGCCGGCAAGCTGCCGCTGTATTACACGGAATGGTGCACCTCATCCAATCCGCGCGACCCGCTGCATGACGCGCCGTTCGCGGCCGCCTACATCGTCAAGACGGTGCTGGAAGCGGCCGGCGTGGTGGACGCCTACAGCTACTGGACGTTCAGCGACATCTTCGCCGAAAACTACTTCCCGTCGCGCCCCTTCCACGGTGGCTTCGGCCTGCTCAACCTGCACGGCATCCCCAAGCCGGCCTACCGCGCGTTCGAACTGCTGCACCAGGCCGGCACCACCCTGCTGCCTGTAAGCGGCAGCCACGCCACGCTCGACGTGTGGGTCACGCGCGCAACGGACGGACTGCGCATCTTCATCGCCAACGGCGCGCTGCCGCGCCACGCGATCGCGCGCGAACGCCTGCGCATCGTGCTCACGCGCGCGCCCGCGCCCGGCGCCGCTACGCTGTACCGCATCGATGACGAGCACGCGCACGCCACCGCCGCCTGGCAGGCGATGGGCGCGCCCGAGTACCTGAGCAAGGACCAGCGCGATGCCTTGCTGCGCGCGGCCGCGTTGCGCGCTGAACCGCTGGCGTGGGCGCACGGCGACGGCGGCCTGATTCTGGAACTCGAACTGGCGCCGCAGGCAGCGGCCATGATCAAGCTGCCGTGGGCGGCCCAGGCCGACGCCACGCACGCAGCGCCGGCGCCCGCCGCCGCCCTGCTCCGGCCCAGCGCCAATGGCGGCAGTCGCGGCAGCGCCGGTAATGGCGGTGGTGGCGGCAGTGACGGCAGTGACGCCCCAGGTGCGCAGTCGGAGCGCGACGAACGCATGCTCGCCGACATCCAGCGCGAAACCTTCGCCTACTTCATGAACGAGACCGAGCCGTCCACCGGCCTGGTGGCCGACTGCACGCGCCCCGGCTGGCCGTGCAGCATCGCCGCCACCGGCATGGCGCTGAGCTGCTATCCGGTCGGCATCGAACGCGGCTACTGCACGCGCGAGGAAGCGCTGGAACGCGCGCTGACCACGCTGCGCTTCTTCCAGCACAGTCCACAGGGCGCAGGCCCGGAGAACAGCGGCCACCACGGCTACTACTACCACTTCCTCGACATGCGCAGCGGCCGCCGCGTGTGGGACGCCGAACTGTCCACCATCGACACCGCGCTGCTGGTGGCCGGCATGCTGACAGCGGCCGCCTATTTCGACCGCGACACGGCCAGCGAGACCGAACTGCGCAGCCTCGCCGACCAGCTCTACCGGCGCATCGACTGGCGCTGGATGCTCGACGGCGGCGCGGCGCTGCGCCACGGGTGGAAGCCGGGCGGCGAAGGTTTCCTCGGCTGCCGCTGGCAAGGGTACAACGAGGCGCTGCTGCTCTACATCCTGGCGCTCGGTTCGCCCAGCCAGCCGCTATCGGCCGACAGCTACGCGGCCTGGTGCGACAGCTACCGCTGGAAGAGCATCTACGGCCGCGAGCTGCTCTACGGCGGGCCGCTGTTCATGCACCAGTTATCGCATGTATGGCTGGACTTGCGCGGCATCCGCGATGCGCCCATGCGCGCGCACGGCAGCGACTATTTCGAGAACAGCCGCCGCGCCACCCAGATCCAGCAGGAGTACGCGACGCGTAATCCGCTTGGCTTCAGCGCCTACGGCCCCAACTGCTGGGGCATCAGCGCTGGCGACGGCCCCGGCCCGGTGCAGCAACTGGTCGCCGGCGTGGACCGCCAGTTCTACGGCTACATGGCGCGCGGCGTGCCGTTCGGGCCGGACGACGGCACGCTGATGCCGGCCGTGGCGGCCGCCTCGCTGCCGTTCGCGCCCGAACTGGTGCTGCCGGCACTGCA
>DATFBD010000100.1:0-167613 GCA_035254005.1 Burkholderiaceae bacterium
TGTGCAGTTCCTGCACGGCGCCCTGGTACATGACGGCGACGCGTGTTTCCTGCGGCGTAAAGTTGATCAGGATTTCTTCAGGCATGGGGGAAGCGCGGGAAAAGCGCGTAAAATTTCGGGCTGCGCACATTCTACCCTTTCCTCAAGACTCTCTCCCATGCCCACTGCCGCACCACGACGCACGCCGGAACTGCTCGCCCCCGCCGGGTCGCTGGCGATGATGCGCACCGCCTACGCCTTCGGCGCCGACGCCGTTTATGCCGGGCAGCCGCGCTACAGCCTGCGCGTGCGCAACAATGATTTCGGCAATCTCGAGACCCTGGGCGGCGCGATCGGCGAGGCGCACGCCGGCGGCAAACAGTTCTACGTGGTCAGCAACGTGCTGCCGCACAACCCGAAGGTGCGCACTTACCTCGCCGACATGGCGCCGGTAATTGCGCTCAAGCCCGACGCGCTGATCATGGCCGACCCCGGCCTGATCATGATGGTGCGCGACCAGTGGCCCGACATGCCCATCCACCTGTCGGTGCAGGCCAACGCCGTGAACTGGGCCGACGTCAAGTTCTGGCAGCGCATGGGACTGACGCGCGTGATCCTGTCGCGCGAACTGTCGCTCGACGAGATCGAGGAAATCCGCCAGCAATGCCCGGAGATGGAGCTGGAAGTGTTCGTGCACGGCGCGCTGTGCATCGCCTACTCGGGCCGCTGCCTGCTGTCGGGCTATTTCAACCACCGCGATCCCAACCAGGGCACCTGCACCAACTCCTGCCGCTGGGATTACAAGGTGATGAACGCCGGCGAGGATGCCAGCGGCGACCTGGCCCGCATTCCTGTCCAGAGCATCAGCCTCAATTACCGCCAGGCGCTGGACGAGGCCAACGCTTCGTTCTCGGCCATGGGCGACATGCAGCGCCACCCGTTGGCCGACCGTCCCTACATGATCGAGGAAGCGGAACGCCCCGGCCAGCTGATGCCCATCCTGGAGGACGAACACGGCACCTACATCATGAACTCCAAGGACTTGCGCGCCGTGGAGCACGTGGAACGGCTGGTCAAGATCGGCGTCGATTCGCTCAAGATCGAAGGGCGCACCAAGTCGCTGTACTACGCGGCCCGCACGGCCCAGGTGTACCGCACGGCCATCGACGATGCGGTGGCCGGCCGGCCATTCAACATGGACCTGCTGGGCCAGTTGCAGGGCCTGGCCAACCGCGGCTACACGGACGGCTTCTACCAGCGCCACCACACCCAGGACCACCAGAACTACATGGCCGGCGCCTCCGAACTGCACCGCAGCCAGTACGTGGGCGACGTGCAGGGCGTGCGCGATGGCTGGGCCGAGGTGGACGTCAAGAACCGCTTCGCCGTGGGCGACCAGCTGGAAGTGCTGCACCCGACCGGCAACACGCTGGTGCGGGTCGAGCAGATCCAGTCGCTGGACGGCGCGCCCATGGACGCGGCGCCCGGCAGTGGCCACCGTGTGCGTATCGCGCTCGACCAGCGTTTCGACAAGGCGCTGCTGGCGCGCATGCTGTAACAGGCGGGTACTTGACCCCGGGTCAGACCCCAGGGTCTGACCCGGGTTGGCATTTCGACTTATAGGAGCCTGACGAATCGATGTTCAGTGCCAGGGTCAGACCCCAGGGTCTGACCCTACGGCGCCGCCGCGTCCATTCCCTTGAAACCGGCCGGATGGTGTAGCATGCTGGACGGCCATGGCCGTGCCGGTAATTCAAGGATGGAAAATGCAAATTCAAATCAACGATGTACTGCGTAGTTACATCGACCCGTTGACCGAGGCGGAATATGCGGCGCTGGAGCGCAGCATCCTGGTCGAAGGCTGCCGCGACGCGCTCGTGCTGTGGGGCGACGTGCTGGTGGACGGCCATAACCGTTATCAGATCTGCCAGCAGCATGGCGTGCCGTTCAAGGTCACCGAGAACACCAGCTTCAAGAGCCTGGACGACGTCAAGCTGTGGATGATCGACAACCACCTGGGCCGGCGCAGCGTGTCGGACTTCCAGCGCGGCGTGCTGGCCTTGCGCAAGAAGGAAATCATGGCCGCCCGCGTGGCCGAACTGGCGGCCCAGGCGGCGGCCGAGGACGCGGCCATCGCGCCGCCTGAACCGGACCAGGATGCGGCCAACGCGGCCAAACCAGCCAAGCCGGCCGCCATGCCGCTGGCCTCGCGCGAGGACATCGCGCGCGCCGCGCGCCTGAGCAGCAACACCATCAGCCAGATCGAGAAGATCCAGAAAACGGCCACGCCGGAACTGGTGGAGGCGGTCCGCTCGGGCACCATCTCCATCAACGCCGCCGCCACCGTGGCCTCGCTGCCGGAAGCGGCGCAGGTGGCGGCCGTGGCCGGCGGCAAGAAGCAGTTGCAGCAAGCGGCCAAGGAAGTGCGCGAGCTGCGCGCCGCCATGCGCCCGCCGAGGGAGCCGAAGGAGGGCGACGAGCCGCTGTCCGAAGTGGAGCAGTTGCGCGCCGAAATCGCCACCCTCAAGCAGCGCAACGCGGCCCTGAAGGCCGAGAACGCGGCGCTGCAGGAGCGCATCGCGGCGCTGATCGACGCTTCCTGAACCGGTCCAACCACCCATTCCACACGGAGCCTGCCCATGCTGAAACGTCATGCCTTGTTCGCCCTGTTGTGTGCCATGCCCGCGGGCGCCGCGCTGGCCGCGCCGTCCGCCGCCACGTCCGCCACGGTGTCAACCGCCGATGCGGCGCGCTGGCGCGATACGGCGCAGCGTGTCGATATCCTGCGCGACAAATGGGGCATCCCGCACGTGTATGGCAAGACGGACGCCGACGCCGTGTTCGGCATGATGTACGCCCAGGCCGAGGATGACTTCAAACGGGTGGAACTGAATTTCATCAACGCCATGGGGCGGCTGGCCGAAGTGAAGGGCGAGGCGGAGTTGTACCGCGACCTGCGCATGAAGCTGTTCATCAACCCGCGGCAGTTGAAAGCGCAGTACGCGGCCAGCCCCGCGTGGCTGAAGAAGCTGATGAACGCCTGGGCCGATGGCTTGAACTACTACCTGTACACCCATCCCCAGGTGCGCCCGCAGTTGCTGACGCGCTTCGAGCCATGGATGGCGCTCAGTTTCAGCGAAGGCAGCATCGGCGGCGATATCGAGGACGTGGACCTGAAAGAGCTGGAACGGTTCTACGGCAAGCGCGCCTATGTGCCGCTGGCCTACGCGGGCAGCGACCTCGATGAGGAGCCGCGCGGCTCCAATGGCTTCGCCATCGCGCCCAAACTGACCCGCGATGGCCACGCGCTGTTGCTGATCAATCCGCATACCTCGTTCTACTTCCGGCCCGAGGTGCACGTGAGCAGCGGCGAAGGACTGAACGCCTACGGCGCCGTCACCTGGGGCCAGTTCTTCATCTACCAGGGCTTCAACGACCGGCTGGGCTGGATGCACACGTCCGGCGGCGGCGACGTGATCGATGAATACCTGGAGACGGTGACGGAAAAGCATGGCCGCTACTACTACCGGTACGGCAAGGAGCAGCGTGCGCTGAAGGCGGTCGACATCACGCTGCCCTACAAGACGGCCGACGGCATGGCGAACAAAGTCATCACCGTCTATTACAGCCACCACGGCCCCGTCGTGCGCGAGGCTGGCGGCAAGTGGGTGGCCGTGCGCCTGATGAACGATCCCATGCGCGCACTGACCCAATCCTTCAGCCGCACCAAGGCCCGCGATTACGCCGCGTTCTACAAGGTGATGCAGTTGCGGACCAATTCGTCCAATAACACCGTGTATGCGGACGCGGATGGCAATATCGCCTACTTCCACGGCAATTTCATCCCGGTGCGCGATACCCGGTTCGACTTCACCCACCCGGTCGATGGCAGCAACCCGGCCACCGACTGGAAAGGCCTGCACGCGGTCAAGGACACCATCACGCTGTTCAATCCGAAGAACGGCTGGATACAGAACACCAACAACTGGCCCTTCACGGCGGCCGGCGAATACAGCCCGCGCCAGAAAGATTATCCGGCCTATATGTCAGTCAATCCCGAGAATCCGCGCGGCATCCATGCCGTGCGGGTGCTCAAGGATGCCAGGGATCTCACCATCGACAGCCTGATCGCGGCAGCCTACGACAGCCAGTTGACGGCGTTCGAGCCATTGCTGCCCAAACTGTTCGAGGCTTACGACAGCCTGCATGGCGATGAACCGCTGAAGGCCATGCTGGGGCCGCAGATCGAGGCCCTGCGTGGCTGGGACATGCGCTTCGGACTCGATTCCGTGCCCACTTCGCTGGCGATCTACTGGGCCCAGAACCTGGCCGACACCTTCGGCCCGGCCGCGCACGCGAAGGAAGTGCTGGTGCTGGACTATATCGCCAATGCCATCACGCCGATGGACCGGCTGATGGCGCTGGCGCGCGCATCGGACAAGCTGGCCGCCGATTTTGGCAACTGGCAGACCCCATGGGGCGAGATCAACCGCTTCGAGCGCCTGACGGGCGATATCGTGCAGCCGTTCGACGACAGCAAACCCAGTCTGCCGGTGCCATTCGCGTCGGCCAACTGGGGCTCGCTGGCCGCGTTCGGCATGACCTCCAAGGCCAACACCAAGCGCATCTACGGCGAGCGTGGCAACAGCTTCGTGGCGGCCGTGGAATTTGGTCCGCGCATCAAGGCGCGCAGCATCCTGGCCGGCGGCGAGAGCGGCGATCCGGCCTCACCGCACTTCAACGACCAGGCGGCCATGTACGCGCGCGGCGAATTCAAGGATGTGCTGTTCTACAAGGAAGACGTGGAAAAATACCTGGAACGGCGCTATCACCCGGGTCAATAAGTTTGAAATAATCATAAGGTTTAGCTAATGAGTCTGGAATCGGTACGGGCGTTTTTCTCGGAGCGGCAGATCGACCTGCCCATCATTGAACTGGAAGTGAGCACCGCCACGGTGGCGCTGGCGGCCGAGGCGCACGGCGTGGAGCCGGGCCGCATCGCCAAGACGCTGGCGTTCCGGCTCGGCGACGGCCGCGCCATCGTGCTGGTGGCGGCCGGCGACGCCCGCATCGACAACAAGAAGTTCAAGGACGCGCTGGGCAAGGGCAAGATGCTGCCGGCCGAGGAAGTGATGGCACTGACCGGCCATCCGGTTGGCGGCGTGTGCCCGTTCGGACTGGCGCAGCCGCTGCCGGTCTATCTGGACGCGTCGCTGCGCGCCTACGACGAAGTGCTGCCGGCCGCCGGCGGCGTGCACACGGCCGTGCGCATCACCCCGCAGCACATGGCCGAGATCACGGCCGGCGCCTGGGTCGATGTGTGCCAGGCGGCTGCCTGAATTAAATTGCGTCAAGCGCGGCGCGCAGGTCGCGCCGCAAATCGTCGACGTCCTCGATGCCCACCGATAGCCGCACCAGGCTGTCGCTGATGCCCAGCGCCGTGCGCTGCGCCAGCGGGATGGTGGCGTGCGTCATCAGGGCCGGGTGCTCGATCAGGCTTTCCACCCCGCCCAGGCTTTCGGCCAGCGCAAACAGCCGGCAGCTTTCGAGGAAGCGGCGGGCGCCCGTCAGGTCCGTATCCAGTTCGATCGAGATGATGCCGCCAAAGCCGTCCATCTGGCGCCGCGCCAGTTCGTGCTGCGGATGCGAAGGCAGGCCGGGGTAGATCACGCGCCGCACTTCCGGCTGCGCTTCCAGCCATTGCGCCAGTGCCAGCGCGCTGGCGCAATGGCGCTCCATGCGCAGCGCCAGCGTCTTCACGCCGCGCAGCGCCAGGAAGCTGTCGAACGGGCCGGCGATTGCGCCCACGGCGTTCTGCAGGAACGTCAGCTGTTCGCGCCACGCATGCTGGTGCGCTTCGCCCGCCACCACGGCCATGCCGCCGATGATGTCGGAGTGGCCGTTCAGGTACTTGGTGGTCGAATGGACCACGATATCGAAACCGAATTCCAGCGGCCGCTGCACCATGGGGCTGGCGAAGGTGTTGTCGGCCACGGCGATAATGCCGCGCACGCGGCAGATCTCGGCCACCGTCTGCAGGTCGGCCAGCTTGAGCATGGGGTTGGTCGGCGTTTCCACCCATACCATGCGGGTTTCCGGGCGCAGCGCGGCCAGCAGGCAGTCCGGCCGGGTCAGGTCGACGTAGCTGAAGGAGAGGCCGGCGCTGCGCCGGCGTACCCGCTCGAACAGGCGGTAGGTGCCGCCGTACATGTCGTCGCCAGCCACGATGTGGGCGCCGGCGTCGGCCAGTTCCAGCACGGTGGAGATGGCGGCCAGGCCGGAGGCGAAGGCGTAGCCCTGGGCGCCGCCTTCGAGGTCGGCCACGCAACGCTCCAGCGCCCAGCGCGTCGGGTTGTGCGAGCGGCCGTAGTCCAGCCCCTTGTGCACGCCGGGGCTGTCCTGCACGTAGGTGGAGGTGGCGTAGATGGGCGGCATGATGGCGCCGGTGGACGGGTCGGGCGCCTGGCCGGCGTGGATCACGCGCGTGGCCAGCGCCGCTTTCGGATGGGCGGGGTCGGACGGGTTCACGATAGCTTCCTGCGCAGGTGGTTGAGGAGGTCGAAGCGGGTGATCAGGCCGTAGAAGATGTCGCCGTCGGCCACCACGGCCGTCAGCCCCCGGTCCAGCGTGGCGCGCACGGCCTGCAGCCCGGCCGTGGGCGACAGCGTCTCCACGCGCGCGCTCATGGTGTCGCCCACGGGCGCGCTGAAGTGCCCGGGGTCGTCGTCCACCTTCATCAGCAGGTCCGATTCGTCGATGATGCCGACCAGCCGGCCCTGGTCGATGACGGGCAGTTGCGCCAGGTCGGCGCTGCGCATGCGGTTGAAGGCCACCAGCAGGCTGTCGCCGGGCGCCACGCTGACCACTTCATCCTCGTCGTAGGGTCGGCCGATCAGGTCGCGCAGGTCGTTGGTGGGCACGCGCGGCAGCAAGCCCTGGTCGTGCATCCAGCCATCGTTGTACAGCTTGGACAGGTAGCGCGTGCCCGTGTCGCACACGAAGCTGACCACGCGCTTCGGTTTCGTCTGCGCGCGGCAGTAGCGCAGCGCGGCGGCCAGCAGCGTGCCGGTGGATGAGCCGCCCAGGATGCCTTCGGCCCGCAGCAGCGCGCGCGCGCTGGCGAAGCTTTCCTGGTCCTCGATGGTGTAGGCCTGCCGCACAGCGCTCAGGTCGGCGATGGCCGGCACGAAGTCCTCGCCTATGCCTTCCACGGCCCACGAGCCGCTGGTATCGCCGGCGCGGCCGGTGCGCACATACTCGGCCAGGATGGAGCCCTTGGGGTCGGCCAGCACGAATTCCACCGCCGGGTGCACGCGCTTGAAGTAGCGCGTGAGCCCGGTCAGCGTGCCCGAGGAGCCGACGCCGACGACGATGGCGTCCACTTCATGGCCCATCTGCTGCCAGATCTCGGGGCCGGTGGTGGTCTCGTGCGCGCGCGGGTTGGCGGGGTTGTTGAACTGGTCGGCGTACCACGCGCCGGGCAGCTCGCGCGCCAGCCGGGCCGCGTAGTCCTGGTAGTAATCGGGATGGCCCTTGGCCACGTCGGAGCGGGTGGTGCGCACCTCGGCGCCCAGCGCCTTCAGGTGCAGCACCTTTTCCGGCGACATCTTGTCCGGCACCACCAGCAACACGCGGTAGCCCTTGAGCCGGCCCACCAGGGCCAGGCCCAGGCCGGTGTTGCCGGCCGTGGCCTCGACGATGGTGCCGCCGGGGCGCAACTGGCCATCCGCCTCGGCCGCCTGCACCATGGCCAGGCCGATGCGGTCCTTGATCGAGCCGCCGGGGTTTTGCGATTCCAGCTTGAGGAATAACTGGCACGGGCCGGTGTCGAGCCGGGTGACCTGGACCAGCGGGGTGTTGCCGATCAGTTTGAAAAGGGCGGGTGGTTGCATAATGGCTCCTGGCGATAATGCCGGCGTGGCCGCTGTTGGCGGTCAGCGCTGTTCGTGACGAGGAGCGATCCTAGGTCAGCCCCGCCACGCTGGGAAGGAATGAATCCGAGTATGCTTATGCAAGCTTGCCTTTGCGGCTTGGTGCCTGTGCGACAAGTATGCGCTTTTTTGCCGGATGGCGGTTTATAATCCGCCAGCCGGCAAGGCATAACGAGACGAAGCAAAGACAGCAGTGGCAAAACTTTATTTCCGGTATTCCGCGATGAACGCGGGCAAATCCACGGCAATGTTGCAAGTGGCGCATAACTACGAGGAACAGGGCCAGCAGGTGCGGCTCTACACGGCGGCCATCGATGACCGCTACGGCGTGGGCCGGGTCACTTCGCGCCTGGGACCGCAGCGCGAAGTGGAGGTCTTTACCGCCGATACCGACTTCCTGACCGACATGCCCAAGGTGGCCTGCCTGCTGATCGACGAGTCGCAATTCCTGTCGCCGCGCCAGGTCCGACAGTTGCACCAGCTGGCCCAGACCCGCGGCGTGCCCGTGATCTGCTACGGCTTGCGCACCGATTTCCTGGGCGAGCCGTTCCCCGGCTCGGCCTACCTGCTGGCCCTGGCCGACGACATCGAGGAACTGAAGAATATCTGTACTTGCGGCAAGAAAGCGACCATGAATATCCGCGTCGATGAACATGGCAAGCGCATCAAGCAAGGCGAGCAGATCAGTATCGGCGGCAATGAGCGCTACCGCCAGGCTTGCGGCCGCTGTTTCTACGCCGAGTAAGCCATGACCACCAGCGGAAACCGCCATGGCTAGCCTGCTCAGCTGCGGCGCATGGGCGCCGGCCTGGCTGTGCCGGCATGGCGACATGCTGCTGTACCTGGCGCCGTCGGTGCTGCTGGCACTGCTGATCCGGCAGTTGTCGGCCCGCCATCCCTTCTTTTTCCTGTTCACGGCGGCCGGCACGGCCTGCCATGAGCTGGCCCATTTCAGCGTCGGCCTGCTGACGGGCGCCCGTCCCGGTTCCTTCACCATCATCCCGCGTCGGGTGGGGCAGGGCTGGGAGCTCGGTTCCGTGCTGCTCACCCGCGTGCGCTGGTACAACGCGGCGCCGGCCGCGCTGGCGCCGTTGCTGGTGGTGCTGCTGCCGTTCATGGTGGCGGCCTGGCGTACCCGGCCCGGCTGGCATTTCCAGTGGCTGGACCTGGCGCTGGCGTTCGCCGTGGCGCCCCAGTTCCTTGCATGTTGGCCATCGAAAGTGGACTGGAAGATCGCGGCGCGCTCCTGGCCTTACCTGGTGATCACGGCCGCGTTGTGGCTGGCCTGGCAACAGTGGGGCCATGGTTGGGGACGATAAGGACGGGCAGGGCAGAACGTCTTCAGTTAAGCTTAAGCCTTAGCGGGGAAACTGTGCTGCGACGAGTCGTGCGCCAGCTGCTATCCTGTAGAATTGAAGCGGAAAAACCCCGCCGCAAGCTCACCTGCAGTTCCGTCGTCTCGTCTTGTCGTCGTTTCGTCGTTTCACGCGCGGTTGTCCCGCGCAGTTTCATGCACACATCACAGTTCGGAGTAAGCCGATGAAGAAGCACATGTTGTTGGTCGCGCTGGCCATGTCCGTTTCGCTGAGCGCCATGTCGGCGCAAACGGAAAAACTGGGCGACACCCAGCTCAAACCCTTGCCGCAGCAGACCCAGGCGGCGTTGTGGGCGTCGCGCGTACTGTCGCGCTATCACTACAAGGCGGTGCCGCTGGACGACGCCATGTCGGAAAAGATCTTCGACCGCTATTTCAAGTCGCTGGACGGGGAAAAGCTGTTCTTCACGCAGCCTGACCTGGACCAGTTCGCCAGCGCGCGCAGCCGCCTCGACGACGCCATCAACGGCGAGAACCTGAGCGTGCCGTTCGCCATCTACAACCTGTACCAGCAACGTTTCAACGAGCGCATCGGCTATGCCCGCGAGTTGCTCAAGACTAAATTCGATTTCGCCGTCGATGAAAGCTACCAGTACGACCGCGAGAAGGCCGACTGGGTCAAGACCGACGCCGAGCTCAAAGAACTGTGGCGCAAGCGCGTCAAGAATGACTGGCTGCGCCTGAAACTGGCCGGCAAGGACGACAAGGCCATCCGCGAGACGCTCGACAAGCGCTACGAGAACTACCTGAGCCGTTCGCGCAAGCTCAACAATGAGGACGTGTTCCAGATCTTCATGAACGCCTATGCCATGTCGATCGAGCCGCACACCAACTACCTGGGCCCGCGCGCCTCGGAGAACTTCGACATCGCCATGCGCCTGTCGCTGGAAGGCATAGGCTGTGTGCTGCAGACCCGTGACGAATACACGGTGGTGCGGGAAGTGGTGCCGGGCAGCCCGGCTGGCCTGTCGGGCAAGATCAAGGTGGGCGACCGCATCCTGGCCGTGGCCAAGGACGAGAACTCGCCCATGACGGACGTGCTGGGCTGGCGCATCGACGACGTGGTGGCCCTGATCCGCGGTCCCAAGGATTCGACCGTGCGGCTGGACGTGCTGCCGGCCGACGCCGGGCCGGACGGCAAGCACGTGTCGCTGTCGCTGGTGCGCAAGAAGATCAGCATGGAGGAGCAGTCGGCCAAGAAATCCATCCTGGAAGTGCGTGACGGCACGGCCAAGCGCCGCATCGGCGTGATCGCGCTGCCGACCTTCTACCAGGACTTCGAGGCACGCCGCAAGGGCGACCCCAACTTCAAGAGCGCCACGCGCGACGTGGCCCGCCTGCTGGGCGAGCTGAAGAAGGAAAAAGTGGACAACGTGCTCATCGACCTGCGCGGCAACGGCGGCGGCTCGCTGAACGAGGCGGTGGAACTGACGGGCCTGTTCATCGACCGCGGCCCCGTGGTCCAGCAGCGCAACGCCGAAGGCCGCATCGAAGTGGAGAGCGACAACAATCCCGGCCTGGCCTGGGATGGCCCGGTGGGCGTGCTGATCAACCGTGGCTCGGCCTCGGCGTCCGAGATCTTCGCGGCCGCGATCCAGGATTACGGCCGTGGCATCATCATCGGCGAACCGAGCTTCGGCAAGGGCACGGTGCAGCAGCTGATCAACCTGGACCGCTTTGCCCAAGGCGACAAGGCCCGCCTCGGTGAACTGAAGATGACGGTGGCGCAGTTCTTCCGCATCAACGGCGGCACCACCCAGTTGCGCGGCGTCACGCCCGACATCAAGCTGCCCGTGATGGCCGATTCCGACAGCTTCGGCGAATCGAGTTACGACAATGCCTTGCCGTGGACCTCGATCCGCCCGGCCACCTACATCCCGGCCGGCGAGCTCAAGGAAATCGTCCCGCTGCTGGACAAGAAGCATGAGGCGCGCGTGGCCAAGGACAAGGATTTCCAGTACTTGCTGGAAGATATCAACCTGGTCAAGAAGCAGCGCAAGGACAACCTGATCTCGCTCAACGAAGCGGTGCGCCGCAAGGAACGCGACGCCCAGGAAGCCCGTGCCAAGCTGCGTGAATCGCGGCTGGCCATGGCGGCCGTGCCCGGCGGCGACGACCCGGTGCTGGTGCCTGATCCCAAGGAATTGCTCAAACAACAATCCTTGCTCAAGCAGGCTGGCGGCAAGGCCGGCGCCAAGGTGGCAGCCGTGAAGGGCGCGCTGCGCACCGATGACGGCCTGCAGGCGGACGAACGGGCCTTGTCGGCCGAGCTGGACGCGGAAAAGGCGGCCAAGTCGGCCAAGGACGTGCTGCTGAACGAAGCGGTGCACATCCTCGCCGACGAAGTCGGTTTGCTGAAGACCGACACCCGCATGGCCTCGCGGGTGCTGCCGTACGCCATCGAAGCCAACAAATAAACCCAAACCGGGGTCAGGTCATGCCGTCGCGCATCTTGCGCGAGAGCATGACCTGACCCCGGTTTTTTGGGTGGAAATTTTGCCAAGTGGTCAGGAGTTATGCGTTTGGGAAATTTCTCTCATCACAAACTTAAATTGGATTAAGTTTGTGCGATGCGGCATCATTCACCTGTCTCCTCTATTCTCCTCCAAGGAAATAGATTCAGCCCGCTCCCGTAGCGGGCTTTTTTTTTGCGCGCTGATCCGTGGCGATTGTTCGGCCGTCCGGCTTCAGGTAAGCTGCATTCCCTTGCATACATTGAAAGGTTGCAGTTCGTGTCCCCCAATCAAATCAAACTGGCCCTGGCCGGCGTGGCGCTCGCGGGGGCGGCCGCTGGCGGGGTGGCCGCTTATGCCGTGGTCCAGCATGGCCGCCCGGCCGCCGTGGCCGCGGAGCAGCCGGTGGCGACCTTGCCCGACTGGGCCGCGCGCGTGAGCACCGTGGCGGGCGATGGCCAGCCCGGCGCCGCCGACGGCCCCGGCAAGCGCGCCCGCTTCGCCGACCCGTTCGGCGTGGCACGCGACCGGGCCGGCAACCTGTACGTGGCCGATGGCGGCGACAACAACAGCATCCGCAAGATCGCGCCCGACGGTAGCACCACCACGCTGGCCGGTGCCAGCGAGGGCTATGCCGAGGGCAGCGGTACGGCGGCCGCCTTCAATACGCCGTCCGGCCTGGCGCTCGATGCCGACGGCAACCTGTACGTGGCCGACACCGGCAACAACGCGATCCGCAAGGTGACGCCGCAAGGCCAGGTCTCCACGCTGGCCGGCGACGGCATGGCCGGCTACCGCGACGGCAAGGGCGCCGCCGCCCGCTTCAACGGCCCGCTGGCCCTGGCCGTCGCGGCCGATGGCGCCGTCTTCGTGGCCGACACCTATAACGACCGCATCCGCCGGATCGCGCCGGACGGCACGGTGACCACCGTGGCCGGCGACGGCGTGCCCGGCATGGCCGATGGCCCGGCCGCCCAAGCCCGCTTCGATACCCCCGGCGGGCTGGCCATCACGGCCGGCGGCGAATTGCTGGTGGCTGACATGGTCAACAACGCGATCCGCAAGCTGGGCAAGGATGGCCAGGTCAGCACCGTCGCCGTGGCGCCCGAGAGCGCCCGGGCGGCACCGTTGCGCAGTCCGCTGGCGCTGGCCGCCACGGCCGATGGCTACATCTACGTGGCCAGCGCACGCCATGGCCGGGTGGCCCGGATTACGCCGGCTGGCGAAGTGGCGGCGCTGGTCGATGTCGACCACCCACCGCAGCCCGGCTACGGCGCCGACGGCAGCGTGCGCCTGTACGGCCCGCGCGGCATGGCGCTGGCGCCCGACGGTTCGCTGTTCGTGACGGACGCGGCCACGTTCCGCCTGCACCATATCGCGCCGCCGCAGCCGGGCCAGCCCGCGCCGCCTGAACGCGGCCCGGCGCCCGCGCCCAGCCATGGCGCCACCATGCTGTGGCCCATCAAGCCGCAGCAGCTGCCGCACGAGGTGGTGGGCCTGATGGGCGAGGTGCGCGGCAATCGCGATGGCGAGAGCCGCGACCATTTCCACGCCGGCCTGGATGTGCAGGCCGCGCCCGGCACGCCGGTGCTGGCCGTGGCGGCGGCCAAGGTCAGCGATCCGCTGCCCAACTGGGGCTATGGCGAACTGTCGGAAGGCTTCGGGCTGGCCGATCTGGTCTATATCCACATGCGGGTCGGGCGTGGCGCGAAGGATGGCGTGCTCGATGGCCGCTTCCAGCTGATCCGGGATGAAAAGGGCAAGCCGCAGCGCATCCGCATCAAGCGCGGCACCCGTTTCGACGCCGGCGAGACGCTGGGCACGGTCAACCCCATGGCCCATGTCCACCTCGACTATGCGCCCAATGGCGGCGCGCTCAATCCGCTGAGCCTGCCGTTCCTCGGCTTGCGCGACACGGTGCCGCCCCAGATCGTCAGCATCGCCGTGCTCGACGGCGCCGGCCATCCGCTCAAGGACAAGCAGGGCGGCCGGCTGCTGCTGCCGCGCGCGCTGGGCGAAGTGGGCATCGCCGTCGATGCCTTCGACCAGATGGATGGCAACCAGGCGCGCCGCCGGCTGGGCCTCTACAAGCTTGGCTATCAGTTGCTGCGGGCCGATGGCACGCCCGTGCCCGGTTACGAGCAGCCCGTCATCACCCAGCTTTACGACCGCCTGCCGCGCAACCGGGAAGCCGTCAAGCTGGCCTATGCGGAGGCCAGCGGCATCACGGTCTACGGCAGCGCCAGCACGCGCTTTGTGTATGCGCTCAACAACAAGCTCATCAACGGCAACGCGACGCCGGGCACGTGGCGGGTGGCCGACCTGGCGCCGGGCGACTACACCTTGCGCATCCTGGCCGCCGATTACGCCGGCAATCTGGCCACCAAAGGACGCGACCTGGCGCTGACCGTGCAATAGCGCCAGCGTGCGCAATGCCGGGGCCAGCCATTGCGCTGGCCCTTTTTTTCAGGTTCCGGGGCCGCATAAAAAATGCCGCAAGCGGGGCCGCCTTCTGGGTTACAATCATTTGGAACGGTCGTGCTTTTTTATCGCCGCACTTTGGATATTGGGAGACAGCATGGATTTGAACTATACGGCCGAGGATCTGGCGTTCCGCGACATGGTGCGCGCCTTCCTCGCAGCGAACCTGCCCAGCGACCTGCAGCAGAAGGTGCGCCAGCACCTGCGCCTGCAAAAGGACGATTACGTGCGCTGGCACCGCATCGTCGCCAGGCAGGGCTGGGCTGCGCCGGCCTGGCCAGTGGAATTCGGCGGCACGGGCTGGAACGCCACCCAGCGCCACATCTGGGAAGAGGAGTGCGCACGTGCCGGCACCCCGCCCATCCTGCCGTTCGGCATCAACATGGTGGCGCCCGTCATCATGGCCTTCGGTAACGCGGAGCAGAAAGCGTATTACCTGCCGCGCATCCTGTCCTGCGAGGACTGGTGGTGCCAGGGCTATTCCGAACCCGGTTCCGGCTCCGATCTGGCGTCGCTGAAGACGACGGCCGAGCGCGTGGGCGACCAGTACATCGTCAACGGCCAGAAGACCTGGACCACGCTCGGTCAGCACGCCGACATGATCTTCTGCCTGGTGCGCACCGATCCCAATGTGCGCAAACAGGAAGGCATCTCATTCCTGCTGATCGACATGAAGACACCCGGCATCACGGTGCGCCCCATCATCATGCTCGATGAAGACCACGAAGTGAACGAAGTGTTCTTCGATAACGTCAAGGTGCCGGCCGCCAACCTGATCGGCAAGGAAAACAAGGGCTGGACCTACGCCAAATACCTGCTGGGCCACGAGCGCACCGGCATCGCCGCCGTGGGCCGCTCCAAGCGCGAGCTGCTGTTCCTGAAGAAGATCGCCACCGAACACCTCAAGCATGGCAAGCCGCTGCTGCAGGACCCGCTGTTCGCGGCCAAGGTGGCCAGCCTGGAGATCGAGCTGATGGCGCTGGAGACGACGGTGCTGCGCGTGATCTCGCAGGAGTCGCACGCGCCGGGCCCGGAAGCGTCCATGCTCAAGGTGCGCGGCTCGGAAATCCAGCAGCTGCTGACGGAACTGATGGTCGAGGCGCTGGGCCCGGACGCGTTGCCGTTCGATACGGACTACCTGGAGGGCAAGGCCGGGCACAGCCTGACAGGCGACGACGCGGCCGCGCCGCTGGCCGGCTACTACTTCAATTTCCGCAAGACGTCGATCTACGGCGGCTCGAACGAGATTCAGAAAAACATCATCACCCAGATGATCCTGGGACTGTGAGGGGATGGCGATGGACTTTACTTTCAATCAAGAACAGCAGCAGTTCGCCGACGCGCTGCGCCGCTGGGTGGAGAAGGACTACGGTTTCGAGGTGCGCCGCCAGATCATCCATTCCCCGGCCGGCGTGTCCGACGCGGCCTGGACCACGCTGACGGAACTGGGCATGCTGGCGCTGCCCGTGCCAGAGGCGCAGGGTGGTTTCGATGGCAGTGCAGTGGACTTGCTGCTGGTGATGCAGGAACTGGGCCGCGGCCTGGTGGTGGAACCGTATTTCGCCACCGTGCTCGGTGCGCAGTTCCTCAAGCTGGGCGGCGGCCATGCGGCGCTGCTGGAACAGGTGGCCGGCGGCACGCTGAAACTGGCGTGCGCGCTCGGTGAGCAGGGCGCACGCCATGACCTGAACGACATCGCCACCACGGCCCGCGCCAGCGGTGACGGGTACGTGATCGACGGCAGCAAGACCGTGGTGGTCCATGGCGGCCAGGCCGGCGCCCTGATCGTTTCGGCCCGCAGCGCCGGCGCGCAGCGCGACACGGACGGCATCTCGCTGTTCGTGGTGCCGGCGGACGCTCCCGGCGTCAGCGTGCGCGACTACCGCACCATCGACGGCCAGCGCGCCGCCACCGTCACCTTGCGCGACGTGGCCGTGCCGGCGTCGGCCCTGCTGGGCCAGGCGGGCGCCGGCTGGGACATCCTCGACGCGGCGGCCGACTACGGCGCCACGCTGCTGTGCGCGGAAGCCGTGGGCGCCATGGACGCCATCTTCGCCGCCACGCTCGACTACCTGAAGACGCGCTCGCAGTTCGGCGCGCCGATCGGCAAGTTCCAGGCCCTGCAGCACCGCATGGCCGACATGTTCATCCACGTCGAGCAAGCCCGTTCCATGGCCATGCTGGCGGCGGCCAAGGTCGGTTCCGGCGACGTGGAGGAGCGGCGCCGCACGGTGTCGGCCGCCAAGGCCCGCATCGGCCAGGCGGCGAAATTCGTCGGCCAGCAAGCCGTGCAACTGCATGGCGGCATGGGCGTGACGGATGAATTGCCGGCGGCCCACCACTTCAAGCGCCTGACCATGATCGATGTCACGCTCGGCGACACCGACCATCACCTGGAACGCTTCATCGCCCAGCCGGGCTTCCGGCAGCACGCCTGAGGAGCACGGCCATGACCAAGCGCCAGTGGTACTTCGAAGACTTTTACGCCGGGCAGGAGATCGCGCTCGGCACGCGCCAGGTGACGGAGCAGGAGATCATCGCCTTCGCCACCGAGTTCGATCCGCAGCCGTTCCACGTCGACCATGACGCGGCGGCGGCGTCCATCTACGGCGGTGTGATCGCCAGTGGCTGGCATACCTGCAGCATGATGATGCGGATGGTGGTCGATGGCTTGCTGTCGCAGGCGGCGGGCATGGGTTCGCCCGGCCTCGATGGCGTGCGCTGGCTCAAGCCGGTGCGCGCCGGCGACACCCTGTCGGTGCTGTATCGCACCAAGGAGACGCGCGCCTCGGCGTCGCGGCCGGACCGCGGCGTCGTATGGTCGGTGTGGGAAGCGCGCAACCAGCACGGTGAGCTGGTCTGTACGGTGGACGGCACCGGTATGTACGCGCGCCGCCCGGCCGCCGCGCAGGACTGAACGGCGGCGGCCACCGGGTGCCCAGGCGCCCAGGCGCTCAGGCGCTGTCGCGGGCCGGCGGCGCGTCGGCGCTGGCCACGCAGTAGCGGTTGCGGCCGTGCAGTTTGGCCCGGTACAACTGCTCGTCGGCGCTGCGGATCAGCAGGTCGGTGCCAGCCGAGTCGCCCGGCTGGATCGCCGCCACGCCCATGCTGACCGACACCACGGAACTGGTGGGCGAGGCAGCGTGGGGCAGGGCCAGCGCATCGACCTCGTCGAGGATACGGCGCGCCACGGCGGTGGCGCCAGCCAGTCCTTCCTGTGGCAGCAGCAGGATGAATTCCTCGCCGCCGTAGCGCGCCAGCAAGTCCTGCGGCCGTGACGCGCACCGTTTCATGGCCATCGCCACCTTTTGCAGGCACAGGTCGCCGGCCTGGTGGCCGTATTCGTCGTTGTAGTGCTTGAAGTGGTCGATGTCGATCATGATGGCCGCCAGCGGCATGGCGCTGCGCGCGCAGCGGCGCCACTCCAGTTCCAGCGTGTCGTTGAAGTGGCGCCGGTTGGCCACCCCGGTCAGGGCGTCGGTCAGCGTCAGTTCGCGCATGGCGTCGGCCTGGCGCTTGACGGTGAGCTGGGTGCGCACGCGCGCCCGCACCACGGCCACGTTGAAGGGCTTGCTGATGAAGTCCACGGCGCCCGCTTCCAGTGCCCGCGTCTCGTCCTCGGGCTGGTTCAGGGCCGTCACGAACATGACGGGGATGTCTTGCACTTCCGGCGTGGCGCGCAGGGCGGCGCAGACGGCGTAGCCATCCATGCCGGGCATCACGGCGTCGAGCAGGATCAGGTCGGGCAATTGCTGGCGTGCGATCTCGATCGCCGTCGGGCCATCGAGCGCGAACAGCACTTCCTGCTCGTCGCGCAGGGCCTGGTACAGCACCTGCACGTTTTCCATGGCATCGTCGACGATCAGGATGCGGCCGTTGACGGCGAGGTCGGTCCAGCTCATGCGATTTCCTTTTTTTGCAACAAATTGTGGACCAGTTGGCCGGCGGCGCGGAACTGCAGCGTTTCCACCGCTTCGGCCAGGGCCGCCGTCGCCGCGCCATCCACGGTTTCCAGGCGCGGGCGCAGCGACTGGAACAAGGCCAGGGCTTTCAAGTTGTTATTCTGTAGCAAATCTTGCAATTGCACCAGTGTTGCATGCAGCGTGGCCGCATCGCTGCCGTCCGTGTTGCGCGGGCCGGGACTGGCCTGGGTGGCCGGCAGGCGGCCGGCGCTGTCCGCTACAGTGGCCAGCGCCGCCTGCAGCGCCGCCAGCAAGGATTCCAGCGGTGCGGCATGGCCTTCCAGCAGCGCCGCCTCCACCTGGGCCGCGTGCTGTGCCACCTCGCTGGCGCCCAGGTTGGCCGCCACCCCGCGCAGCCGGTGCAGCGCCTGGCCGGCTTGCTGGCGCTGGCCGGCGGCCAGCAACTGCCGCACTTCCGCCACGGAATCGCCTTGCGACTGGACGAAGCGGCGCAGCAGTTGGGCCAGCGCGTCGACATCGCCGCCCATGCGCGGCAGAGCCGCGGCCAGGTCTATGCCGGGCAGTGCGGGCAGCGCGGCCGGTGCCGGTGCCGGGGACGCAGGGGCAGCGGCGGCGCCGGTCCCGGCCCCGGCCCCGGTTCCGCTCCCCGTTCCAGGTCCGCCGGCCGGCGCCTGGCCATGCGCGGCGCCGGCGCCGTGGCGCAGCGCGGCCGGCGCCAGCCGGATCAGGGTACCCAGCAGCTGCTCGATGTCGATCGGCTTGGCCACGTGGGCATCCATGCCGGCGTCGGCGGCGCGCCGCAAGTCCTCCTCCATCACGTTGGCCGTCATGGCGATGATGGGCAGGCGCAGGCCGAGCCGGCGCGCGGCGGCGCTGGCGTCGTAGCCATTCATGACCGGCATCTGGATATCCATCAGCACCGCATCGTAGCGTTCGGGCGCTTGCTGCAGCAGCTCCAGCGCCTGTTCGCCATTGCCGGCCAGCGTCACCTGGGCGCCAGCGTGGGTGAGCAGGTACTGCGCCACCTCCTGGTTGATCGGGTTATCCTCCACCAGCAGCAGGCGCATGCCGGTCAGGCGGTCGCGCACGGCGTGCGAGGGCGGGACGGGCGCCGGCGTGGCCGGCTGGCGCGCGGCGCGCACGGCCGCCAGCAGCCGGGCCGGCGTGACCGGCTTGGCCAGCACGCCGGCCGCGCCCAGCGCCGCGCATTGATGGGCCAGGTCGGCGCTGTGGTGTTCGGGCGCCATCAGCAGCACCGGCGGCAGCGCCGCACCGCCGGCGGCGCGCGCCTGGACCAGCGGGCCGCCGTCGCCGCCGCCCGGCGCATCGTAGTCCAGCAGCAGCAGGTCGAACCGCGGGGCCGCCGGGTTGTGGCCGGCGCCGGCCAGCAGGTCGGACGGTGCGGCCGGTGCAGCGACGTCCATGGTGGCCAGCAGGGCGAACGCGGCGGCGCCGCTGTCGACACAGCTGACCTCCCAGCCAAACGCGGCGCAGGCGCGCTCCAGCGCCTCGCGCACGCTGGCGTTGTCGTCGGCCACCAGCAGGCGCAGGCCGCGCAAGGCGTCATCTGGCTGGCAGCCGTCATCGCGCCGGTCGGCGCGCTTGAACGCGCATACGGCGCGGAACGCGGCGCCCTGGCCGGGGGTGCTGTCCACGGTCAGCGTGCCGCCCTTGAGCTGGACGATGCGGCGGCAGATGGCCAGGCCCAGGCCGGCGCCGCCGTATTTGCGGCTGGTGCTGCTGTCGCCCTGCGAAAACGCGTCGAAGATATGGTGCTGCTGTTCGGCCGTGATGCCGATGCCCGTGTCGCGTACCACGTATTCCAGCGTGACCTCGTCGTCCGTGCTGGCGACCAGCGCCACCGACAGCCGCACTTCGCCCTGCGGGGTGAACTTGATGGCGTTGCTGACCAGGTTGAGCAGCAACTGCTGCAGGCGCATGGCGTCGCCCACCAGTTCGCGCGGCACCCGCGCATCGATGTCGTACACCAGTTCCACCCCCTTGTCCCAGGCGCTGGCGGCCGCCATCACGCTCACGCTGTCGAGCACATGCTCGAACTGGAAGCGCACCGCCTCCAGCACCAGCTGGCCCGATTCGATGCGCGAGATGTCGAGTACGTCGTTGACCAGCGATAGCAGCGACTGGGTGGCCAGCTGGATCTTGTCGAGATAGCTGCGCTCGCGCTGGGCCAGCGGCGCGTCCTGCAGCAGGCGCGCCAGGCCGATGATGGCGTTCATCGGGGTGCGGATCTCGTGGCTCATGTTGGCCACGAACTCGCTCTTGGCCCGGCTGGCCGCCTCGGCCTTGTCGCGCGCCAGCCGCAGTTCCTCGTTCAACTGTTGCAGGTGCAGTTCCGTTTCCTTCAATTCCGTCACGTCCGATTCGAGCACGAAAAAGCCGCGCACCTGGTCATGCTCGTCATGGTCGGGGATGAAGTTGACCCAGGTGTAGCTGATGGCACCCGATGGCCACGCCAGCCGGCTCTCGAAGCCTTGCGCCATGCCGGCCAGCGCGCCGGCCACATGGGGCGCGCACAGCGCGTAGCGGGCGCTGTCGAGCACCTCGGTCATGCGCGCGCCGATGATCTGGCCCGCCTCGCGGCTGTGCCATTCGAGGAAGTAGCGGTTGGCGAAGCGGCATTGCAGGTTGGCGTCCCAGTAGGCCACCATGCCGGGCAGGTTGTCGGTCACGGCGCGCAGGAACTGTTCGCTCTGGGCCAGCCGCTCGGCGGTGGAATGGAGCACGGCTTCGGCCTGGCGGCGCGCCGTGATGTCGAGCGCGATCCCGAGCAGGTGGCTGACGTGGCCGTGCTCGTCGCGCAGCGCCACCTTGCGCGTGGTCAGGAAGTGGGGCGGACCGCCGTCGGCCGTCACCAGTTCCTGTTCCACCTCGCTGACCTGGCCCGAGGCCAGCACGCGCCGGTCGTCGGCACCGAAGGCTTCGGCCTGGGCCGGCGGCAGGATGTCGTAGTCGGTCTTGCCCAGCACGTCCGCGCGCTGCAGGCCCAGCAGGGTTTCGCCGTAGCGGTTGAACATCTCGTAGCGCAGGTCCGAGGCGCGCTTGACGAAAATGGTGGCCGGCATGTGCTCGACCACAGACTGGAACAGCTGGCGCGACTGGCGTAGCGCCGCCTCCGCGCGTTTCAGTTCGCTGATGTCGAGCAGCACACTGGTGATGCCGGCGATGGCGCCGCCGGCGTCGAACTGCGGGTAGTAGCTGACGATCCAGTAGCTGGTGCGCCCGGGCGCGGCCGCGCTCACGCCGGCGCGCTCGATGCCCACCAGCGGCTTGCCGGTCTGCAGTACCGTGCCGTAATCGTGCAGCATGCTGCGCCGCACGCCCGGGTCGGTGATCATGGCCGCGATGGGCTGGCCCAGGTGGGCCGACACGGGCCGCGCATTGTAGGCCGCCAGGTAGTCGTTGATGCGCACCACGCGCAGTTCCGGGTCCACGTAGCTCAGGCCCACGGGCGCCGTGGCATACAGGCTTTCGAGCTGGGCCCGCTCCTGTTCCAGCTGGGCCGTGCGCTCGGCCACCAGCGCGGCCAGTTCCGTGCGGTGCCGTTGCAAGTCCAGGTCGAGCGAACGCAGCGCCTGCCCGACAGCCTGCGCCTCGCTAAAGCTCATGGGTTCGAGGGTGAACGGGGCGCCGCTGGCCAGCGCCTGGGCCGGCGCCAGCAAGGCCCGCACCGAGCGGCTGATGCGTCCGCCCACGATCCACGCCAGCGTAAAGCCGATCGCCAGCAGCAGCGCCAGTACCACCGACACGGTGCGCACCGTTTGCAGCAGGCGTTCGTTGGCCAGCGCCTGGGGCACGGCCACGGCCACCGCCAGGCCGCTGGCCGGCGCCCGGTTCAGGCCCAGGTAGATCGGCGTGCCGTCGGCGGCCCGGGTGTCGAGCAGGGTGGCATGGGCCAGCCCCAGCGGCACGCGCAGGGCCGGTGGCGCCTGCTGGCCCGCCACGTTGCCGCCGTCGCCGTAATGGGCCACCAGCACGCCCTCGCGGTTGTACAGGGCCACGCCGTGGCGGCTGCTGACGTGCTCGTCGAGCAGGGTGCGCGCCAGCCGGTCCGGCTTGAGCAGCACGGTCAGCGCGTAGCGGGTCCGGCCGTTGTAGCGCACCGGCACATCGACGGCCAGCAAGGCCTGCTCATGGTCATAGACAACGGAGACGGCCGGTTGCGGTGGCGCGCCGGTGTCGGGCCCGTCGGCCAGCAGGGCGCGCAGGCGGGCCGCGTTGCGGCGCGCGCCGAAGGCGCCGGCCACGGTGTCATCGGGGGCCGGCAACAGTTCGCCACGGCTGTCGCTGAGCAGGAAGCGGGAACCGGGAAATTGCGGCGCCAGCAGGCGGGCCGCCTGGGCGCGAAAACCGGCCAGGTCGCCGCTCTGCAGGCTGGGCGAGGTGGCCAGCGCCAGTGCCGCACTGGCGCTCTGGGCCAGGTCGCGGTCGATGGCGGCGGCCACGGTGCGGGCCACTTCCAGCGTATCCTCGCGCAGCGCCGCGTGCTCGCGGCCGTAGAGCTGGTGCACCAGGGCCGCGAAACCGAATACCGTGGGCAGCGCGCAGGCCAGCACCAGCAGCGCGATCTGCGAGCGTATCGATGGCAGGGATGGACTGGTTTGTTCTGGCAATGCGTGGACCCCAAGTGAGCCGGCAAAAACCGGGGTCAGGTCATGCCAATAGGCAAGATGCGCCCATCTTGCTTATTGGTATGACCTGACCCCGGTGGACGGCATATCAGAAGAACAGCGCGGTGCGGGTGATGATGGTGCCGTTGTTGGTGTAGTTGCCGGTGGCGCGCACGGAGCCGGTGTTGAATTTGCCGTCATCGAGCTTGCTGTCGATCTGCTCGGCGAACGAATCGGGCAGGTTGTCGAAGCGGATGCCGTTGCCGCCGCGGCCGGCCACGATGTCGTTGTAGATGTAGACCGCGCCGCCCTGGGCGCTGGTCATGAAGTCGGTGCTGCCGTTGTACGAACCCGTGATGAAGCCGGCCAGCGCCAGGTGCTGCGGCGCCAGCTGGTATTCGGCGATCTGGCCGTCGCCATTGCCGTTGCCGGTGGCGCCGGGGGCGTGGATGGTGGCCTGCACGTCGTCGCCGGGCAGGGCGCGGAACTTGTCCTGGTAGGCGTTGACGGCGGCCGACAGCGAATTCGATTGCTGGATGATGTTCTTGACCTTGGCGCTGTCGATCAGCCCCTGGCCCTTGAGTACGCCTCCCAGCAGCAGGCCGATGATGACGAGGACGATGGCGATTTCTACCAGGGTGAAGCCACGTTGGGCCGGGCCGCGCGCAGGTGGACGTTGCATGTGAGATTCCTTTCGAGGCATGGGACTATATTACATTTCCTGAGCGAATTGCGCATCATAAAGAATGCCGCGCCGCAGCGAAAGGGCCGCACGATTCAATGTGCGCGGGCCTTGAGTTGATCGAGGCGGCGCGCCAGGAACCGCAGTTCGTTGGGGTCGCTGATGCTGCCGTCGTGCAGCAGGCCGCCGATCAGCGCGCGCGCACTGTCGAGCTCGTTCATGTCTTCCAGCATGAACGGCTCCAGCTCGCGCGCCCAGGGCGGCACCTGCGGCCCGGTGGCCCGCAGCCGGATGGCCTGGGCGTAGCGGCGCGCCAGCGGCAGGTCGTGCAGCCGGTGGCGGGCGATGATGGCGGCCTGCGCCAGCCAGGGCCAGCGCGCGTCGGGATCCTCGGCGAAGCGCTGCTCGACGAAGGCCAGCAGCTGGCGCACCCGGGCCGGGTCGTCCACGGCCGTGTACACGGTGCTGGCGGCCAGCAGCGGGTACTGGCTGCGCGGATCGAGGTCGAGCGCGCGCCCCAGCCATTGGGCCATGCGGCCATAATCGAGGCTGCGCCACGGCAGGCTGACGCCGGGCTGGTCGTCCCAGCCTTGCACGTACAGCATCAGCACGCGCGACAGCGCGGCCCGTTCACCCAGGCTGGCTAGTTGCAGCGTGGCAAGCGACGGTGGCGGCGGCAGCGGCTGGGCCTGCGGCGGCGGCGGCCGGTGTCCCGCCTGCCACCACACCTGGGCGGCCAGCGCCAGCGCCAGCAGGGCCGGCACGGCAAGTGGGACGCGGCGCAGGGGGCGGTTGTCCATCAGAAATTCTTGCGGTACAGGTCGAACAGCGCGGCGCCCGTCAGCAGCGCCAGATAGATGGCGCTCTGGATGGCGATGGCGGCCAGCTCGGCCCCCGTGCCGCCGTGGTACAGCAGCCAGTCGGTGCGGGCGTAGGCGTCCAGGTTGGGCAGCAGCAAGGCCAGCGCGTCGATGGCGCGCGTGAGCAGGTCCGCATGCTGGCCGGGGCCGTGCGCCAGCAGTTGCAGCGTGGCCGTGGTGCGGGCCAGCAGGTAGAACGCGCTGGCGGCCGCCAGCGCCGGCAGCACCTGGTTCAGGGTCAGCATGCACAGCACGCTGAAGGCGGCCACGATCCACAGTTCGGCCAGCAGCGACACGCTCCACAGCGCGGCCTGGCCCGCCGGCGCCAGGCACAGGGCCAGCGCGCCGAACAGCGCGGCGGGCAGCACGGCCAGCGCGGCGAAGCCGGCCAGCTTGCCCAGCAGCCAGACGGCGCGCGGCAGCGGCAGCGCCAGCAGCAGCTCCTGGCCCTTGTCGTTGGCTTCGCGCACCATGCTGGTGACGACGAAGGTGGCCACCAGGAACACGGCGGCCAGCCGCAGCACGGCCGCCAGCAGCGCCGCTTGCAACTGCCGGCTCTCGGTCAGCGCCACCGCGTGCAGCAGGCCGCTGGCGGCGATGGCGCCGCAGGCGGCCAGCCCCAGCAGCCACAGCAGCCGGTTGCGCAGCGCCTCGCGCAGCGTGTGGCGGGCGATGGTGAGCACGGGCGCCAGCATGGTCAGGGCAGGCGCTGGGCCGCCACCAGCCGGTTGAACAGGATGTAGGGCGAGACCCAGGTCACCAGGTCGTCGAACTCGCCGCCGGGCGCGGCCGGGTTGTCGCTGGCGTCGCGCGCGATGAAGGCGGTGGCCGAACTGGCGTTGACTTTCTCATCCTGGTTGGTGGCCGAGGTGTCGGCCACCAGCGTGCCCTGGTCGGTGCTGGCGCCAAAGCCGTTCTTGCCGTGCGACAGGATCACGGCCGGAATGTCGTTGGCCAGCGTGGCCGGTACCAGGTTGCCGGCGCCGTCGCGGGTGGCGATGCTGATGTCGCGCACGGTCTGGAAGTTGAAATGGACGGCGCTGTCGCTGTAGCCGGGCGCGACGCTGTAGCGGTACAGCCGGTTCCAGCTGTCGAGCTTGCTCAATCCCAGCGTGGCCCACGGCAGGTAGCCGACCCGGCGCTCGCCGCGGCAGCGGTTCTCGGCCCGGTCTTCCAGGCCATTGCTGGCCGAGACGGCGGGGCAGGGCAGGTAGCCGTTGCGCAGTGCGAAACCGATCAGCGCCTCGCGCGCGTCGTCGAGCGCCTTTTGGGTGTCGCCCACGCGGCGCTGTTCGAGCTGGGCGCTCAGCGGCGTGACCAGGCCGCCGATCATGAGGCCGACGATGACCAGCACGATGGCGATCTCGACCAGGGTAAAACCATGTTGTCTGCGTTTCATGTCGTCACGGCAGCTTGCGCGCCGCTCCCATCTGTTTGTATAAAAAGTCCAGCGGCACGAACGTCACCAGGTCGTCGAACACGCCGCCGGGAACGCTGGCGTCCGTGGTGGCGGCGCGGCTGATGAAGTGCGCACTGCCCTGGTCGTTGAGCTGTTCATCGACGTTGCCGCTGGCCGTGTTGGGCTGCACGATGCCCAGCACCGTGCTGCCGAAATTCTCGCGCCCCTGCGACAGCACCACCAGCGGCACGCACTGGGCGCTCAGCTCGCAGCTGCCCTGGCCGGCCAGGTAGGCCAGCGCGCCGCTGCCGAACCGGGTTTGCACGGTCTTGGTGGCGATGGCCGACAAGCGTTGCACGGGCGCCATCGTGTAGGCCGGCGTGACGCTGTAACGCAGCCGCTTGCCCCAGGCGTCGGCCCCTTCCACGCCGAGCGCGACCCACGGCAGGAAGCCGGTGCAATCTTCCTCCGACACGCAGGCGCCGGGCCGCTCGCGCCCATCGGTGGCCGAAATGGCCGGACGCGGCAGGCGGCCCTGGGCGGTGGCATAGCCGACCAGCGCATCGGTGGCGGCGGCCAGCCGTTCCAGCGTCTGGCGGTGGTGGCGCGCTTCGCGGTCGCCGCGGCTGAAGGCCGTGATCAGCAGGCTGGCCGCACCCACACCCATCAGCGCCAGCAACAGCAGCAGGGCGGCGCCGGCCTGCCTAGCGCCCGGCCGCTTCTTGTACCGTGCCATCGGCGGGATTGAAACTCTGGCCGGGCTTGAGCACCAGCGCCCGCCCCGACGACAGGCGCAGCCTGACCGACTGGTCCGGACGCAACTGGGCGCCGCCATCGGTCACCGGCACCTGGTTGATCCAGACGGTGGACTTGCCGTTGCTGCGCCTGACCACGCCATTGAGCTGCACCGGTTCGGGCGGCGTCACCGGCGCGGCGGCGGCGGTGGCGGGCGCGGCGGCGCTGGGCGCCGGTGCCCCATTCGGCAGCGTGGGAGCGGGCTGGCTGGCGCCGCGCCGCATGTCGATGCCGATCCGTTCGTCGGGCGAGGTGAACAGGCGTCCCAGGCCCAGCGACTGGGCCGGCGCGTTGCCGGCGCAGGCTAGCAAGGCCAGCACGGCCAGCGTGGCGGCGCCGGTGCGGCGCGTGGCGCCGTGGCGGATGCGGCGTAAATGGTTCATGGTTTCGCCCGTCCAGCTGGCGCGGCGGCGCCCGGCGCGGGCCCACCCGGCGCCGGCACGCCCGGCGTCAGCGTGACCCAGTTCAGGGTGCAGTCGGCCGACAGCGCCGGCGCGTCGGCCTGCCCGCTGGCGCCCAGCCGCTTGATGGCGCAATCCTGCACCGTGAAATAGCCGCGCACCCGCAAGTCTTCCAGGAAGTTGAACAGGTCGAGCTCATGGAGCATGTCCATGTGCAGCGCCATGCGGCTGGCATGGAGCTGGAAGTCGCCGGTGGCCACGCGCGGATCGGGCGTGACGGTTTGCTGCGGCGTGATCTCGTAGCTGATCGGCAGCAGGCGCCGTTCTTCCTGGATGCGGCGGATCGCATCGAGCCAGGCCAGCCGGTTTTCCTCGCCCACCAGGCCGCGTTCGCGCATGGCGAGGAAGGCGGGCTGGAAGGCCCGGATCTCGCGTTTTTCATTGTCGGCGTAGGCATAGCGGGCATAGGCCGCGTCGCGCACTTGCTGCACGTGGGCGCGGGTGGCGCTGGCGTCGCGCAACTGGCCATTGCTGACCACCACGGCCGCCACCCCGACGGCCAGGCCGCAGGCGAGTGCGGCCACGCCCCAGCGGATCAGCGCGAACTCGCGCACCCAGTAGGGCACGGCGACGGCGATGGCCGGCTTTTTCTTCTTGCCGGGGAGGGTGGCGACAGCGTTCATCAGGGATTCCATACCAGGTTCAAGGCGAATTTCGGCGATTCCGATGCCGCGCCGCCGGCCACCATGCCGGCCTTGCCGCTCAGCTTGACGTTGGGCCGGGTATCGAGCGGTTGCGATTCGATCTCCACCGTCATGTGCGGCAGGGCCGCCAGGCGCTGGGCGAACTGGCGCATGGCGTCCAGCGCGGCCCGGTAATCATCCTGCGGGCCGCCGATTTCGGCTTCCAGGTGCAATGCCTGTGGCGGCGCGCTGGGCAAACCCAGTAGTGGCGCCGGCACGGGCGAGGCCGGGCCACTGTCGGCCGGCGCCTGCATGGCCGCTGGCGCCGGCGCGGCGCCGGGCAGGTTGACGCGCCAGTCGATCCGGTTCAGCTTGATGAGGGGCGCCTGGTCCAGCGCCTCGGACAGCATGCGCACCATGGGCAGCGGCACCGGGCCCTGCTCGGCCAGCATGTGTTCGATCGCCACGGCCGCCTTCATATTGGCCGTCTTGGCCACGGCCGGCGGCATGTCCGACATCACGGCCTGGTACTGGCTGTCGTAGCGGGCCGTCTCGGCCCGCATGCGCAGCGCCGCGTTGTCGGCTTCGCCGGCGCGCCACAGGCTGACGGCGGCCCACATCAGCGTGCAGCTGAGGATGGCGGCGCTGGCGCCGTACATGGCCACCCGTGCCCACCACAGCTGGTAGTAGCGGCGCGCCTCGCCCAGCGTGTAGTGGCTGCGCGGCAGTTCGGCGCCCAGCAGCTTGAGCAGCACGGTGTCGGCCAGCCGCGGCACCTCGGGCAGGCCGACCTTGGCGGCGGCCGTCTCCATGGTGATGAAATGGTAGGCCGTCTCCGGGCCATTGCGGCACAGCGCCGACAGGCGTTCGACCTGGTCGGCCGGGGTGACGATGACGGTGTGCAGCGTGTCGCCCCGTTCCATCAGGTGCACGCTGGTGAGGAACTGCAGCGTCTTGCCGGTCTCGGCGGCCACGTTGACGGGCACGCCGTCGCGGTCGATGGCCAGCGTCAGGCGCGAGAACTTGAGCTGGCCGTCGCGGAAATAGGTCTGGCGCAGGCCGCCCGACTGTTCCGTCACCAGCAGCAGGTGCTCGTGGCGCAGGCCCAGCTTGCGGCGCAGCACGTCGCTCATCAAGGTGGTCGTGTACAGGCCGGCCAGCGGCGCCTTGAGCGCTTCGAGCGCGGCGATCCACGGCTGCACGATGGACGGGTTGGTCAGGCCGCTGAGCAGGGCGATGTCGTCGCGCCGGCCTTCCGCTTCGCGGCCCTGAATGCTCACGTGGCGGTACGGCGTCTCGCGGTATTGCTGCATCAGGCGGCGCTGCAGCATCTGGCGCCCGGCCTTGCCGTTTACGTGCGGCAGCGTGAGGCGGTGGTAATCCTCCTCGATCAGGTCGGTGAGCAGCCAGCACGGGCCGACCGGTGCGGCGTCGATATAGTCCATGAAGGCGTCGATGCCGTCCTCGTCCGGCGCGAAGCAGGGGCCGGCCGTGAGCTTGCCCAGGCGCCAGTGGTAGACGCACAGCTGTTCGCTGGTGAGGTAGAGTAAATGGTTGCGCAGCACGGCGGCCTCAGGTCTTGATCTTGCTGATCGTGTCGTAAATCGGGCCCAGCACCGACAGCATGATCCAGCCCAGCAGCAGGCCCAGCACCACGGTGATGGCCGGTTCTATCATCGCCTGCACCTTCTCGATCATTTCCTTCACTTCACGGTTGTAGAAATAGGCCACGTTGCGCAGCGCCCCGTCGAGCGCGCCGGTGGCCTCGCCCACCTTGAGCATGCGGATCACCAGCGGCGGGAAGATGCCGGTGTTCTGGAACGCGGCCGTCACGCCCTGGCCTTCCGAGATCAGGCGCGCGGCCTGCCGCAGGCCGGCCGCCACCACGCGGTTGCCGACGATGCCTTCGGACAGGCGGATGCATTCGAGGATGGTGATGCCGGAAGCATACATCAGCGCGAAGAAGGTGGCAAAGCGGGCCAGGATCACCTTGTGCAGTACCGGCCCCACCATCCAGATCCGCAGTTGCAGCGCGTCGAAACGGTAGCGCGCCGTCTCGCTGCGGGCCAGCCAGGCCTTGGCGCCGAACCACGCCACCACGGGCAGCGCCAGCAGCAGATACCAGTAGTGGATGAAGATGTTGGACACGAAGATCAGCGCGCGCGTGTGCAGCGGCAGCGTGTTGCCCATGTTCCTGATGAACGCCGTCAGCTGGGGCACCAGATAAATCATCAGGAAGAAGGTCACGCCGGTCACCACCACACCCACCACGGCCGGGTACATGATCATTTTCTTGGTCTGGGCCGCCAGTTCGTCCTGCCACTTCAGGCTTTCCGACAGGTTCTTGAACACCTCGGCCAGTTTGCCGCTGTGTTCGCCCGCCGAGATCAGGCTGGTGAAGGTGACGTCGAACACGTCCGGGTAGGCGGCCAGCGCCGTCGACAGTTGCAAGCCGCCTTCGATGCTCTCGATCAGGTCGGTGATCACTTCGCGAAAGCGCGGGTGGTCCATGCTCTCGCGCAAGTCGTCCAGGCCTTCGAGGATGGGCACGCCGGCCGCCGTCAGCTGCTCCATGTGGAAGCAGAAGTTGATCAAGTCCTTGCGCGTGATGACGCGCTTGATGGCCACCACTTTCTGGCGCGTGACCTTGCAATCGACCAGGTCCAGGCCCATGCGGCTCAACCGCAGTTCCAGGTCCGGTTCGTTGGCGGCGTCCATATTGCCCGGCAGCAGCTGGCCGCCGGCGTCCATGGCGCGGTAAATGTATTGAGGCATCAGCTCAGCCTGTCGGTCAGGTCCACCACGCGCGCCACTTCTTCCAGCGTGGTCACGCCTTCGAGCACACGGCGCACGCCATCGTCCACCAGCGAGTGGAAGCCGCTGGCCGTGGCCGCCGTCTTCAGTTCGCGCGAGGAGGCGCGGCGGGCGATCAGTTCATCGAGTTCGCCCGTCATCTTGAGCAATTCCATGATGGCGATGCGGCCCTTGTAGCCCTGGTGGGCGCAGCGTTCGCAGCCGACGGCGCGGTAGATGGTTTGCGGCGCGATGGGCTCCTGCTCGCCGGCGTGGGCCGGTGGGGTGGGCAGGCCCAGCAGGCGGCGCTCCAGCGGATCGGCTTCGAACGGCTCGCGGCAGTGCGTGCACAGCTTGCGTACCAGGCGCTGGGCCACGATGCCGATGATGTTGCCGGCCATGATGTCGGGCAGGATGCCGATGTCGAGCAGGCGGGTGACCGAGCCGATGGCCGAATTGGTGTGCAGCGTCGAATACACCTGGTGGCCCGTCATGGCCGCCGCGAACGCCATCTCGGCCGTTTCCTTGTCGCGAATCTCGCCCACCAGGATGATGTCCGGGTCCTGCCGCATCATTGAGCGGATGCCGTCCGCGAAGCCCATCTTGGCCGACTCGTTGACCGAAGTCTGGCGGATCATGTTCATCGGGTATTCCACCGGGTCTTCCAGCGTCATGATGTTGACGCTTTCCGTGTTGATGTGGTTGAGGATGGAATACAGCGTCGTCGTCTTGCCCGAGCCGGTCGGGCCGGTCACCAGGATCACCCCATCGGGGCGGGCGATCATCAGCTTGAGCAAATTGAGTTCGTTCTCGCCCAGGCCCAGGCCGTCCAGCGGCACGATGCCTTTCTGGCGGTCCAGCACGCGCAGCACCACGTTCTCGCCGTGGGTGGTGGGCTGGGCCGAGGCGCGGAAATCGATCTGGCGGCCCGAGAACTTGATCGAGATGCGGCCATCCTGCGGCGCGCGGGTCTCGGCGATGTTCATGTTCGAAATCACCTTCAGGCGCACGGCCATGGCCGGCCAGTACGATTTGTGAAGGCTGCGGATCTGGCGCAGGATGCCGTCGATCCGGTAGCGGATGCGCAGGAACGACTGCTCCGGTTCGAAGTGGATGTCGGAGGCGCCGTTCTGCACGGCGTCGGCCAGCAGCGCGTCGATCAGGCGCACCATGGGCTGGCTGTATTCATCCGAGGTGCTGCCGGCGATGCTGGCGTAGTTCACTTCGCCCGTCTCGATCTCGTGCAGGATGCCGTCGATCGACAGCTCGAAGCCATAGTACTGGTCGATGGCGCGCTGGATGTCCGATTCGCCGGCCAGCAGCGGCGTGATGGTGATGCCCTTGACCAGCATGGCGCTGATCTGGTCCAGCGCCACGATGTTGCTGGTGTCGGACATGGCCAGGATCAGGTTGTCGCTGTGGCGCTCGTAGACGATGGGGAACACCCGGTAGCGCTTGGCCACGTCCTTGGGGATCAGCTTGAGGGCGATGGCGTCCACCACCAGGCTGTTCAGGTCGGCGCTTTGCTGGTTCAGGTTCTTCGACAGCGCCTCGCGCACCGTGGCCTCGGTGACGAAGCCGAGTGTGATGAGCAGCTTGCCCAGCGGTTCCTGGCTGCGCTTTTGCTCGATCAGGGCAATGCGCAACTGGTCTTCGCTGATCACGCCTTTCTGGATCAGCAGCTTGCCGAGCGGGATTTTAGGTTGTTCTGCCATGGTGTTCCGTGGATGGCGGCGCGCCGGGCGCCGCTTGCCTTATTGCTTGCCTGCCTGTTGCTGGTTCGTTTGCTTGCCTGAGCGCTTGTCCGTCACTGGCCTACGGCTGGCCCGGGTGGACCTGCTGGTTCAGCTGGTGCAGGCGCTGGCGCAGCGCCGCGCGATCGAAGCTGGCCGGTGTGTCCTGGGCCAGCACCAGCGCCTTCTGGTAATAGGTCAGCGCCAGCTTGCCCTGGTTCAGCCGGTCCAGGCCGATGGCCAGGTTGTAGGCGTAATCGGCATTGCCGGGCGCGGCCGACCAGGCCCGGAAATACGCTTGCTGGGCCTCGGACCAGCGGCCCTGGCGGGCGTACAGGTTGCCCAGTGCGAATTGCACGGGCGCGGCGTCGGGCGTGCGGGTCAGCACGGTTTTCAGGCGCAGCTCGGCCTGTGCCGCGTCGCCCTGGCGCAAGCCCATCAGGCCGGCCAGTGCGTCGCCATCGTTCGGGTCCAGGTCCAGCAGGCGACTGTAGATGGCGGCAGCCTGCTGCGCGTGGCCCTGGCGCAGGGCCACGGCGGCCGTGCCCAGCAGGGCATCGCGGTTGTTGGGGTCGGTGCGCAGGGCCAGCGCGTATTGCTGCTGGGCGCGTGCCAGGTCGCCGCTATTGAAGGCCAGGTAGCCCGCCTCCAGGGCGGGATCGGCTTGCGCTGGCAGGTTGCTGCGCGCCACCCGGATGTCGGTGCTGTCGGGCGCGGCCAGGGGCGCCAGCGTGTCCGGGCCGGACAGGCCGGGGGCCGGCTGGCCGGCAGCGGCGGCGGGGCCGGTACCGGGCGCGGCGGCCGGGCCGGAACCGAAGCCGGAACCGAGGCCCGGCTGCTGGAACGGGCCGCCCCGTTCCTGTTGGGCGATCAGCATTTCACGTTGCTGCAGGCGGCGCTCGCTTTCCTCGCGTGCGGCCAGGGCCGCCGCCGCGGCGGGACTGAGCGCCGGCGCCGGCGCTGGCGCCGCGCTGGGCGGGGCCGTCTGCGTGATGGCCATGCCAGCGCCAGGCACGGTTGGTGCGGCGCCGGTGGCGGGGCCGGCCGGTGCTGCGCCAGCGCTGGCCGCGTCGGGCGCGCTGGCCGTGGCCGAGGGCGTGGCGACCACCAGTTGCGCCGGCGCGGTGCCGGTGGCGCCTGGCGGCGGCATGGGCACCATCGGCAAGCGGGCGCCGGGACCGGGCGCAGTCGTCGCTTGCCAGTAGATGTAACCGAACACGGCGGCGATCAGCACGGCGATGCCACTCAGCACTGCCAGCCGGATCTTGGCCGGGTCCAGGCCGGCCGCTTCCTTGTTCAAGGCCGCGGCCGCCGCGGCGCGTGCGCGCGCCGCGCCGCGCGGTGCCTCGGGCTGGGGCGTGGCGCGGGCGCGGCCGCCGGCCGCGCCGTTCTGGCCGGACTGGGCGGCCTGTGCCGCCGCTTGCGCCGCCGCTGGCGGTGCCGGCCGCGGCTGATCCTGATGGCGGGCCTGGGGCGGCACCGGGTCGTGGATCGCTTCATCGGCCACGGCCAGCACGGGGATCGGCGGCTCGGTCTCGAACGACATCGGCTCCAGCGCCGCGTCGAGGGCGGCAGGCGGCGCACTGGCGGCGGGCGCCGGGGTGGGGGCGGGCGTCGTGGCCGGACCGTCGAGCGGCTCCAGGTCGAGCATGAAATCGCCGCCGGCGCGGGCCGGGGACGGCGTTTCCTGCGGCGTCAGGGCCAGCAGGTCGTCGAAGGCCTCGGACGGCTTTTCCAGCTCGGTCTCGGGGATGCTGTTCTGTTTGGCGCGCTCAGCTTTCTTCAGCGCTTGCATCAGCAGGCTCATGTTCCATCCGCCTTCAAAGGTGCAGCCGGAGCAGCCGGGGCGGCGCTGGCGGCCGGGGTCGGGGGCGCCGCCGCGTCCTGGTTGGGCAGCAGGTAGCGGTAATCCTTGAAGTCGCCGTTGATGCTGGCGTCCTTGACCACCACCGGCCGCATGAAGATGACCAGCTCCGTCTTGACGTTGTTTTCGTTACGGTAGGAGAACAGGTTGCCCACCACGGGCAGCGCGCTCAGGCCGGGCACGCCATCCTTGGCATTGTCGACCGAATCCTGCATCAGGCCGCCCATCACGGCCACCTGGCCGCTCGACACTTTCATGATCGATTCCAGCTCGCGGGCCTGGATCACCGGCACCTTGCTGACCACCTGGCCGGCCGCCAGGGCCGGATTCGGGTCCTGCACGTAGCCGACGATGCGGGTGATGGTGGGGCGCACGTTGAGCGTGACTTCGTCGCTGTCGGAAATCTGCGGCGTGACGCTCATCACGAAGCCCACCGGCACCGTTTCGAGCCGCGATTCATAGGTGGCCGGGGTGCTGATGGAACCGTTGGTGCCCAGCACGGCCGGCGTGACCTTGATGGTGAAGAAGACGTTGTTGTCCACCACTTTCAGCAGCGCGGTCTGGTTGTTGAGCACGCTGATCTTGGGACTGGACAGCACTTTGACCTTGCCGAACGTTTCCAGCAGCTGGATGGTGGTGGCGATGTTGCCCAGGCGCGAAGTGGGGTTGGCGTAATTGAGCACGAACACGCCGGGCGAGGTGCCGGGGGTGACGTCGGACGGCAGGGTGGCATTGCCGACCTGGCCTTGGGTCAGTTTGAGCCCACCCTTGCCCAGGCTGCTCCAGTTGATGCCTTGCTGGTACTGGTCGCCCAGCCGCACCTCGATGATGGTCGCTTCGATCAGCACCTGGCGCTTGGCCGCACCCAGCACGATGTCGAGGAATTCCTGGATCTTCTCGTGCTGGCGGCTGGTGGCGCGCACGGCGATCAGGCCGCCTTCGATATTGGTGATGACGGAGGCCTGGTTCTTGATGGCGGCCTGCTTTTCCTGCAATTGCAATTGTTGCTGCTGCTGGGCGGCCGGATTGGCGTTGAACGCGGGCGTGCCCTGCGGATTGAACACGGCCGGCGTCATCTGGTTGCTCTGGTTGGCTTGCTGCTGCATGGCCAAGGCCTGGCTTTGCGCGGACGCGTTGGCCGGCTGCTCGTGGAACGCGGCCAGCGGGTCGATCGGCGTGTCGTACAGATTGGACGGACGCAGCATGTCGCGGATGTTCTTTTCCAGGCTGTACCAGAAATTGTTGTCCGAACGGTTGTTGACGGCCGTGGTCGAATTGTTGTTGCCCGAGCCGCCATTGTTGGTGCTGTTCAGGGTGCTGGGACTGTTGGTCGAGCCGGTGTTGACGTTGCTCGACGAGCCGCCGCCCGTGGTCGAGATCTGGGTGGCGATGTTGACGCTGCTGCTGGTGCTGCGCGCGATGTTGACGTAATCGATCTTGTAGTTGCGCCAGACGGGCGTGTCGGGCTGCACCACCAGGTTGTTGCCGTCGATTTCGTAGCGCATGTCGACCTGCTTGGCGATGCGGTTCAGCAGCTGGGGCATGGTCTGGTCCAGCGCGTTGAGCGTGACCGTGCCTTCGATGCCGGGGTGGATGTCCACGTTCAGGCCGGCGTCGCGCGCCAGCGCGAACAGCAGCGACTGCACCGGCACCTTGTGCACGGTCACGCTGTAGGTTTCCACCTTGGCGGCCGGCTTGGGCGGCGCCAGCATCGCGCTTTCCTGCACCGGTTCGGGAATGGCGCCGGCCGGGCGGGCCGCTTCGGTGATGTGGCTGCGCGAGTCGGGCATGGGCGCGCTGGCGCAACCGGCCAGCAGCATGCCGCACAGGGCCGGAATCAAGGGAGCAACATGGTTTTTCATTGTTCTGTCCGCCCCTTGCGCTGAATGTTGTGCTTTTGGAATTCTAGTCGACATGATCTTACAATTTAATCTGTCCAGCAACTATTACGTTTCATTGCGGCAAATATTTCGGGGGTGCTGTCGCCGCCGCCGCCGGTGACGCCGCTGGCGGTGCGGCCTGGGCCACGGCGGCCGGCCGGGCCGGCGCCTGGGCCGGCAGCGGCGGACGCCACAGCAGCCAGGCGATGCCGGCCAACAATAGCACGATGATCAGCGAGAGCGCCGTGGTGGCATGGGATACGATACTGTTTTTGCTCTTGAATGAAGATTCCTGTATTGCTTTTTCCACATGGTTCACCTCGACACTGTCCGCGTCGGCCGCGTAGGCGGCCAGCAAGGCCTTGTCGGCCAGGATGTTGATGCGCCGCACGATGCCGCCCGAGGCGCGGGCCACACGCAGCGCCGCCTTCTGGCTGAACAGGGGCGGTCCCGCGTAGCCGGCCGCGCGCAGCCGGAAATCGAGGAACTCGGGCACCAGTTCGGGCGCCATGGCCGGCACGTCGAAACTGTGGGTGATGCGCTCCTTTAACTGGCGCATGCTGGCCAGGTCCAGGTGCTCGTCGAGCTCAGGCTGGCCGAACAGCACGATCTGCAGCAGCTTGTTGCGCGCCGTTTCCAGGTTGGTCAACAGGCGGATTTCTTCCAGCGTGGCCAGCGGCATCGCTTGCGCTTCCTCCACCAGCAGCACCACCTGCTTGCCGGCGCTGTGCTTGGCGATCAGGTCGGCATGCAGTTCGCGCAGCACCTCGTCGCCGCGCTTGCCGGCCGGTTGCAGGCCCAGTTCGCTGGCGATGGCGAACAGCGCTTCCAGCGGCGACAGGCTGGGATTGACCAGGTAGATCACTTCGATGTGGGGCGGCAGCTGGCTTTCGAGCATGCGGCACAGCATGGTCTTGCCGCTGCCCACTTCGCCGGTTACCTTGATGATGCCTTCGCCATGGGTGACCACGTACAGCAGCGCCTGCAGGATTTCGCCGCGCGTGTTGCCGGCGTAAAAGAAGGCCGGGTTGGGCGTGATGCCGAACGGTGATTCCTGCAAGCCGAAATGGGAACGGTACATGGTGGCGGCCTCAGGCGATGCAGCGCAGGAAAGCCTGCTCCAGGGTCTCGGCCTGATAGCGGGCGCGGCAGTCGGCCGGGGTGCCGGCAAAGCGGATGCGGCCGTCGTGCAGGATGGCCATGCGGTCGCACAATTCGTCCACGTCGGCCAGCAGGTGGGAAGTGAAGAACAGGGCGCTGCCGGCCGCCCGCTTGGCCAGCAGCTGGGCCTTGAGCAGCGCGCGCGCTTTCGGGTCGAGGCCGCTGGTCGGTTCGTCGAGCACGTACAGGGCCTTGGGCGCCAGCAGGCAAGCCGCCAGGCCCAGTTTCTGGGTCATGCCCTTGGAATAGCTGCGCACGGTACGTTTCAAGGCTGATACCTCCAGGTCCAGCGCCTGCACCATGCCGGTGATGGCGGACGCTTCCACCGCCTGTCCCTGCAGGGCCAGTGTGTACTGTATAAATTCCGCCCCCGTCAGGTAATAGGGCGGGATGAAGCGTTCGGGCAGGAAACCGAGCGGCGCGCGCGCGGCCGGCTGGCGGTGGTCCTGGCCGAAAATGGCAATGCTGCCGCCGTCGAGCGCACAAAAATCGAGCAGGCATTTCATCAGGCTGGTCTTGCCCGCGCCGTTCACGCCCACCAACGCCACGCATTCGCCGGCCGCCACTTCCAGATCCACGCCCTGCAATACGCTGGTGTCGCCATAACGCTTGGCAAGCTGGTGAAATCGCAGTGCTGGGTCGGTCATGTGTGGCGGTCTGGGCGCGCGAGTGGTAAGCGACCCACACTGTAGCGCATTCCCCCCCGATCTTGCTAGTGCAAACGCGAAATTCCCCTATGCAGCGGCATTCTGGCGACGTTCATGATTTTCCGTACTGTAGATTGCTGGCAAGGACAATTTTCTGGACTAGAATGGCCGCAACGCGCGCGCGGGTGCGGTTGATCACGAGGAGAACACATGGCAAGGCCGGAAAAAGTCCGCCTGGGAGAAATCCTGGTGCAGCAAAAGCTGCTGTCCGAGGAGCAGCTGGGGCTGGCCCTGGCCGAGCAAAAACGCAGCGGGCGCAAGCTGGGCCGGCTGTTTATCGAGAGCGGTTATGTGACCGAGGAGCAGATCGCCGGCGCGCTGGCGCGCCAGCTCGACATTCCCTACCTGAACCTGAAGTTCTACAACATCAACCCGGACGTGGTGCGGCTGCTGCCCGAAACCCAGGCCCGCCGCTTCCGCGCGCTGGCACTCGAGGACCGGGGCGCGTCGCTGCTGGTGGGCATGTCGGACCCGACCGACCTGTTCGCCTACGACGAGATTTCCCGCATCCTCAAGAAGACGGTGCAACTGGCCGTCGTCAACGAGACGGAAGTGCTGGGCGCGATCGACCGCATCTACCGCCGCACGGACGACATCACCGACCTGGCGCGCGAGCTGGAGCAGGACCTGGGCGATGTGTCGGTGGACTTCGGCGCGCTGGCCGTCAATCCCAACCTGGAAGAAGCGCCCATCGTCAAGCTGCTGCAATCGGTGTTCGACGACGCGGCCCAGGTCGGCGCCTCCGACATCCACATCGAGCCGCAGGAAGGGCGCTTGCAGATCCGCTTCCGCATCGACGGCGTACTGCACCTGCAAACCGAGGCCGACATCAAGATCGCGCCGGCGCTGGCGCTGCGCCTGAAACTGATGTCTGACCTGGACATTTCCGAAAAACGGTTGCCGCAGGACGGCCGCTTCGCCGTGCGCGTGAAACAGCAGCGCATCGACGTGCGTATCTCCACCATGCCCACGCAATATGGCGAATCGGTGGTGATGCGTCTGCTCAACCAGGCCGGCACCACCTTGCGCCTCGACGCGATCGGCATGCCCAAGCCTATCCTGGACAAATTCCGCGCCATCATCCAGCGCCCCAACGGCCTGGTGCTGGTGACGGGGCCGACCGGCAGCGGCAAGACCACCACGCTGTACTGCGCGCTGGCCGAACTCAACTCCGTGGAAAAGAAGCTGATCACGGTGGAAGACCCGATCGAATACCGGCTGCGCGGCATCAACCAGGTGCAGGTCAACGACAAGATCGACCTCGACTTCGCGCGCGTGCTGCGCTCGGCCCTGCGCCAGGACCCGGACATCGTGCTGGTGGGCGAGATGCGCGACCAGGAAACGGCCCAGATCGGCCTGCGGGCCGCCATGACGGGCCACTTGGTGCTGTCCACGCTGCACACCAACGACGCGCTGGGCACGCCGCTGCGGCTGATGGACATGGGGGTGCCGCGCTACATGGTCGGTAGTTCGCTGCAAGCCGTGCTGGCCCAGCGCCTGGTGCGCGTGATCTGCGAAAGCTGCACCAAGCCATATGAGCCCAGCCCCACGGAAACGGAATGGCTGCGGCTGGAACTGGGCGACCAGGCCGGCGCCAGCCATTATTTCCACGGCAAGGGCTGCTCGCACTGCAACGGCATGGGCTACCGGGGCCGTACCGGCGTGTATGAACTGCTGGAAATGACCAGCGCCGTGGTGGATGCGGCCAACCATCACGACGCCAACGCTTTCCTGAAGGCGGCCTCGGCCCAGATGGCAGGCAACACCTTGCGCCGCCACGCCGTGCAGCTGGTGGTGCAGGGCCGCACAACGGTGGCTGAGGCCATGCGTATCAGCAACCAGTTCGAGGATTGACGTGCCGCTTTACGCTTACAAGGGCCGCAACGCGCGCGGCGAGCTGATGCAGGGTGTGCTCGAGGGCGCCGACAGCGGCGCCGTGGCCGACCAGCTATTTAATACCGGCGTGACGCCGATCGACATCAGCGTCACCAAGCGCGCCGCCACCGATGCCGCGAATGGCGACGCGTGGTGGGTCAAGCTGATGGAGAAGAAGGTGACGGCGATGGACGTGCAGTTGTTCAGCCGCCAGCTGTACACCTTGCTCAAGGCCGGCGTGCCCATCATGCGCGGGCTGGCCGGCTTGCAGGAATCGGCCGTCAGCAAGGCGTTCGGCCGGGTCATCAAGGACATGCGCGAATCGCTCGATTCTGGCCGCGAGCTGTCGGCCGCCATGCGCCGCCATCCGACCGTGTTTACGCCGTTCTACCTGTCGATGGTGCGGGTGGGCGAGATGACGGGCCGGCTGGAGGAAGTGTTCCTGCGCCTGTTCGACCACATGGAATTCGACCGCGACATGCGCGAGCGGGTCAAGACGGCCATGCGCTACCCGACCTTCGTGGTGGTGGCGATGGTGGCGGCCATGGTGATCGTGAATATCTTCGTGATCCCCGCGTTTGTGAAAGTGTTCGAATCGTTCCACGCCGAATTGCCGCTGATGACGCGCATCCTGATCGGCAGTTCCAATTTCACCGTGCATTACTGGCCGCTGCTGGCGGCGATGGCGGTGGCGGCCGTGCTGGGCTTCCGGGCCTGGATCGCCACGGCCAAGGGGCGCTACCGCTGGGACAAGTTCAAGCTCAAGGTGCCGGTGGCCGGCAAGATCATCCTCAAGGGGACGATGGCCCGCTTCGCGCGCAGTTTCGCGCTGTCGGCCCGCAGCGGCGTACCCATCGTGCAAGGCTTGACAGTGGTGGCGCAAACGGTGGACAACGCCTACCTGGCCGCGCGCGTGGAGCAGATGCGCGATGGCGTCGAGCGCGGTGACAGCATCCTGCGCACGGCGGCGGCGGCCGGCGTGTTCACGCCCGTGGTGCTGCAAATGATCGCGGTGGGCGAGGAGACCGGTGCGCTCGATGACCTCATGGACGAGATCGCCCAGATGTACGAGCGCGAAGTCGATTATGAATTGAAGACCTTGTCGGCGCAGATCGAACCGATCCTGATCACCTTCCTCGGCGTACTGGTGCTGGTGTTGGCATTGGGCATCTTCCTGCCGATCTGGGACCTGGGCAAAGTGGCCTTGCACAAATGAAGATGGGGCCGCCTGTTTGGCGCTGGCAACGCGGCGCCAGCCGCTTCGAGTTCGCCGTGGCGGTGGCCATCCTGGCCATCCTGGCCGGGGTGTTGCTGGAGAGGCTGGCGTTTTACCAGGAGCAGGCGGAACTGGTGGCCGTGCAGGAAGTGGCGGCCAACATCCGCGCCGCGCTCGACGTGAAGGTGACGCAGGCGCAATTGCCGGGGCGGGCAGTCGACCTGGGCTTGCTGGCAGTTCAGAATCCGATCGGGTTGCTAGACCGTAAGCCAGCTAATTATTTAGGGGAATATTTCTCTCCTGATAACTCTGAATTGCCCGGTGGAAACTGGTACTTTGACCGGCATGATAAGACGTTGGTTTATTTGTTAAATAACCGCGAAAGTTTTAGAAATGCCCCCGCGAAACTATTGAAATTCAAGGTAAAATTGTTGCGCTTGCCCATAAAAGTCGCCAAGCCATCAGGAGCATCTGAAACCGCAGGTGTGACCTTTGAGCAAGTGAATGACTAGCGCCGCCGAACTGCCCGCCGCGCACTGTCCCTTGTAAATATTCTGATTTGTATGGCGCTTTGGAGAAGTCAATGAACAAGCAAGCAATGCACACCGTTCGTCCGTCCGCACAGGCTGGTTTCACCCTGATCGAACTGATCGTCGTGATCGTCATCCTTGGCATTTTGGCGGCGACCGCCTTGCCGAGGTTTGCCAACCTGGGTGGAGATGCGCGGCGTGCTTCGATGCAGGCGGCCCAAGGCGCATTGTCCACCACGGTCTCGATGGTGCATGGTCAGTTCTTGCTAAACCCCGCTACCGTCACGGCGAATGGTGTCACTAACGAAGGACAGACTGTCAATGTGGTCAATGGTTATCCGGCCGCCAATGAGGCGACGGCCACGGCGGCGGGACTTACGGCCAATGACTACCTGATTCTTACGACTGCTGGTCCCGCCACGGCTACGCAGCCGATTGTTCCGGCCAACAGTATCGTGGTCATACCAAATAGCATTCAAGGCACGGCGGCGTCCCTGAATTGTTTCCTGACCTATACCCAGGCCGCTGTTAATGGGGCACCTACCATTCAGCTCACGGCAAACGGCGCCACTGCTTGCCAATAATCGGCGTAACCAGGCTCAAGTCGGTGGCTGAGTTTGGGCACACATTTTGTGCGCCGCGGCGCGGCCAATCCATGTCACGTTTGGGTCACACCGCCGGCTTCACGATCGTTGAATTGATTACCGTGCTGGTGGTGATGGGCGTGCTGGGCGCCATCGCCATCGCCCGCTTCTTCGACAACGGCCCGATCCAGGCGCGCGAGTATGCGGACCAGGCCAAGGCCGTCATCCGCTACGGTCAGAAGCTGGCCATCGCCCAAAACCGTCCCGTGTATGTGAGTGCTACCGGCAACCGCTTTGCGCTGTGCGTGCAGGCGGCTTGCGCGGCCAGCGATGCCGTCGCTGCGCCGGGCGGCAACAACAGCGGCAGCAGCTACACCAAGGCCCAGTGCCAGATCGGGGGCAGCTACGTGTCCACCTGGATGTGCGAAGGCAAGCCGGACAGCCTGACCGTCACCGCCAGCCGCGCCACGGAAGTGGGTGCGGGCGGCATGTTCTTCTTCGATGCCATGGGCAGGCCCTACAATGCGGCCGATGCCGCCAATCCGCTCGGCACAGCCTCCATGTTCACTACGCCGCTGACCATCACCGTTAGCGGCAGCGGCACGGCCGTCGTCGTCACCGTCGAAGCGGAGACGGGCTATGTGCACTAAGCAGCGCGGCTTCAGCCTGATTGAACTCGTGGTGTTCATGGTCATCATGGGCGTGGCCGCCGTGACGGTGCTGCAATTGCTGAACATGTCCACCAAGGCCAGCGCCGAACCGGCACGGCGCAAGCAGGCGCTGCTGTTGGCCGAGGCCCTGATGGAGGAAGTGCAGCAGGCCCGCTTCACGTTCTGCGATCCGTCCGACATCAACGCTGCCACGGCCACCAGCGCCGCCGTCGGCGCGTCCGGCGACCCCACCAAGTGCGCGACAACCGTGGAAGCATTTGGCCCCGAGAACGGCGAAAGCCGTCCCTACAACAACGTGAACGATTACGTGACCGCGTCCGGGACGCCCCAGGAGTCCTTCCTGAGCGGCGGCCAACTGGTGGACGCGGCGGGCACGGCCATGGGCGGCGCGGGCACGCCGTTGACCGGCTTCAAGGCCACCGTCGCCATGGAGCCGGCCACACTCGGCCCGGCTGGCATGGCCGTCACCGGTGATGCGACGCCGGCGAACATGGAGGTGCTGCACATCACCATCAACGTCGATTATGGCAACGGTAGCGTCAAACTGGACGGCTACCGCACGCGCTACGCACCGAGGACGACGGACTGATGAAGGCGATCCGCATCCACCCATCGCGCGCGCGCGGCTTCACGCTGATCGAGATGATCGTCGTGATGGTGATCACGAGCATCCTGGCCGGCATCATGGTGCTGTTCATCCGCCGTCCCGTGCAGAATTATGTGGACGCGGCGGGCCGGGCGGAAATGAGCGACGTGGCCGATCTGGCCTTGCGCCGCATCACGCGCGAGCTGCACAGCGCCTTGCCCAACAGCGTGCGCGTGATGACGTCGGGCAGCGTGGTGCTGCTGGAATTCATCCCCACCAAGGCGGCCGGTACCTATCTGTCCGTGGACGACAATGCGGGCGACCCGGCGCTGGACTTCCAGAACGCGGCCAACAAGACCTTCACCGTGGTGGGCGACATGCCCGCCTTCCCCTACAACATCGTGGCTGGCGACTACATCGTGGTCTATAACCTGGGACCGGACTACGTGACGGCCGATGCCTATGCGGGCGGCAACCGGGCACAGGTGGCCTCCGCGCCGGTAGGCAACGTGGTGACGCTGGTCAGCAACCCGTTCGCCGTGCCCGTCAATGGCATACCGAACACCTCGCCCACGCAGCGCTTCAGCGTGGCCACCCAGCCCGTCACGTTCCGCTGCGCGCCTGCGGCCACGGGCGGCATGGAATTGACGCGCTACTGGAACTATCAATTCAACGCCAGCCAGGCCGATCCATCGGCCATGTCGAATCCGCCCGGCCAGACCATTCAGCACGCCATCCTGGCCAGCAATGTCGCGGGGTGCAATTTTTCGTACACGCAGCTGCAGAACGTACACAGCGGCCTGGTCGGGATCACCTTGATCGTGGGCCGTGCCAACAGCAGCGAGACGGTCACGCTGGCGCATCAGGCCGCCGTGGAGAATACGCCATGATCCCGCATTTTCAACGCATCCGTGCCATGCGGCGCGCGGCCGGCATCGGCATCGTCACCGCCATTTTCCTGTTGGTAGCGCTGGCCGGACTTGGCGTGGCCATCGTTTCCGTAGTGACGTCGCAGCAGGCCAGCGCCACGCAGGACCAGCAGGGCGCGCGCGCCTACCAGGCCGCGCGGGCCGGGCTGGAGTGGGCGCTGTGGCGGGCCTTGCGCAGCGGCGCCGGCGCGGGGCCATCGGCCAGTCTCGGCTGTCCCAGGGCGGCCGGTTCCGGCTACACCTTCGCCTTACCTGCCAACACCACCTTGTCCGCCTTCAGCGTGACGATCACCTGCGGCGCGAACGCGGGACTGGCGGGCGGGACGGAACACTTCTGGATCCGGGCCACGGCCTGCAACCAGCCAGGCGCCAGCGGTTGCCCCAACGCGAGCAAGGGACCCGATTACGCGCAGCGCGTGGTGGAGGCGCAGCTTTGATGCGGACAGGTGTGAAAAAGCTGAAGTTTTTGGGGGCGGAATGCAACAATCCCGCAAATTTTCCATGTGACTTGAATATAATCAAGCGCAGCGCAGCCTTTTGCGGCTTGCTCAACAAATAGATTGCCGGCATGGGTTTCTTTTCTAAAGCAAAAAAAAATGATGGCTGGCTGACGCTCTCTTTCCACGGCGATGGCATCTGCGCGGGCAGCGTCAAGCGCGCGCGCGAGGGCAAGCCGACGGTGGACGTGGCGGCCTTCTTCCCTGCCCAGCCTAGCCGGTCGGCGGAAGCGCTGGAACGCGTGGGCAAGGAGCTGCACGCGGCGCGCAAGCACTGCGGCACCTTGCTGGCCGGTGGCGAATACCAGTTGCTGACGGTGGAGGCACCCAATGTCCCGCCCGAGGAACTGAAGACGGCCGTGCGCTGGCGGCTCAAGGACATGCTCGATTTTCACATCGACGATGCCACCATCGACGTGCTCGACATTCCCGTCGATAGCGCCGGCGGTTCGCGCAGCCATTCCATGTTCGCGGTCGCCGCGCGCAACAGCCTGATCCAGTCGTGCCAGGAACTGTTCAGCGAGGCGAAGATCCCGCTGACCGTGATCGACATTCCCGAAATGGCGCAGCGGAATATCTCGGCCTTGCTGGAACCGCCGGGGCGCGGGCTGGCCATGCTGTCGTTCCATGAGGATGGCGGCCTGTTGACCATTACTTTCAAGGGCGAACTGTACCTGGCGCGCCGGATCGAGGTCACGCTGCCGCAGCTGCTGGAGCCGGATACCGAGAAGCAACACGCCTGCTTCGACAAGATCACGCTGGAACTGCAACGCTCGCTCGACCACTTCGACCGCCAGTTCAACTTCATCAGCGTGTCCAAGCTGCTGCTGGCGCCCACCGGCGTGGAAGGCTTGCACGAGCACCTGGCCAGCAATATGTACATGCCGGTCGAGGCCATGGAACTCAGTGACGTGTTCGACCTGGGCAAGCTGCCGGAATTGCAGGACGTGGCGCAGCAGCAGCGTTTCTTCCTGACGCTGGGCGCCGCGTTGCGGGTTGAGGAGGTGGCGCTGTGAGCCAGCAGATCAACCTGTTTAATCCCATCTTCCTGAAACAGAAGAAGGTGTTTGGCGCCGTGCCCATGCTGGAATCGCTGGCCCTGATCCTGGTGGGGACGGTCGCGTTGACGTGGTATGCGTCGTACAAGGTCGGCCAGCTGGAGCGCACCGCGGCCGCCGGCAAGACCGTGCTGGCCGGGCGCGAGCAGATGCTGAACAAGGCCGTGGCCCAGTTCGCGCCCCGTCCCAAGAGTCCGGTGATCGCTGCCAACATCGCGGAAGCGGAAGCGCGGCTGGCGTCGCTGCATGACGTGGAAGGTGTGCTGCGCAGCGGCGCGCTGGGCGACCGGACCGGCTACGCCGAGTATTTCCGCGCGTTCGCGCGCCAGAACGTCAGCGGCTTGTGGCTGACGGGGCTAACGATCGAGGGTGCTGGCAATGGCATCGGCCTGCAAGGCAAGGCCATGCAGCCGACGCTGATTCCCAGCTATATCGCCCGCTTGACGTCGGAGAAGGTGATGCATGGCCGCACTTTCGCCAGCTTGCAGATCGCACGGCCCGATGGCGTGCCAGCGGCGGGCGCGGCACCGCAGGCGCCGGTGGCGAGCGCAGGCGCGGGGGCAGGTGCAGGGGCAAGCCCGAGCACCGGGGCCGGCGCGGCAGGGCAGGGCGCGGCCATGTCACCTTATGTGGAATTCAGCCTGCAATCGGCCATGCCGGAGGCCGCCAAATGAAAGCACAGTGGATCAAGTTGTGCACCCGGCTCGACGCGATGACCTTGCGCGAGCGGGTGATGGTATTCGCCGCCATCGCCGCCGGCATCGTGTTCCTCGCCTTTACGATGGTGCTGGAACCGCTGCTGGCCAAGCAGAAGGTGTTGCTGGCGCAGATTAACCAGCAGCAGAACCAGATCGCCGGCATCGACCGCGAAATCGCGCAGATGGCCGCCGCGTTCGTGGTCGATCCCGATGCGGAGGGCCGCGCGCGGCTGCAGTCGCTGCAACAGCAGATCGACGAAGGCAGCGCCGCGCTGCAGAACATGCAAAAGGGACTGGTGGCGCCAGAGAAAGTCGCGCCGCTGCTGGAGCATATCTTGCGCGGCAATGGCAAGCTGCGCTTGCTGTCCATGAAGACCTTGCCCGTCAGCGGCTTGAGCGAAGCCAGGCTGGAGACCGGTGGCGTGGCCATGGCGGCGCCGCAGCAGCCGGCCGTGTCCGGCCCGTCTGGCGCCAGCCCAACCTCGGCCGCGCCGGCGCCTGCGCCTGCGGCGGCCCAGCCCATGAACGCCGCGGCAGGCGCGCCCGCTGCGCCAGTCGCGCCCAAACCGAGGGAGCTGCTGTACCGGCACGGCGTGGAAATTGTCCTGCAGGGCAGCTACCTGGACATGATCCAGTACATGGATGCGCTGCAAGCGCTGCCCAGCCAACTATTCTGGGGCAAGGCGAAGCTGGACGCCGGCCAATACCCGGCTTCGCGCCTGACGCTGACCCTGTACACCCTGAGCCTGGATACGAAATGGATGAAACTGTGAGCCGCCCAGCGCAAGTGAGCAAGCGGGTGCTGGCGATGTTGCCTGTGCTGCTGTGGGCATCGTGCGCGTGCGCGCAGGGTTTGCCCGATCCCACTGTGCCGCCTCCGGAGGCCCGGCAGGCCATGGGCGTGGCAGCGGCGCCGCCCGAGAACAAGGGGCCGCAACTGCAATCGGTGCTGGTGGGCAGCAACGGCCGGCAAGTGGCCGTGATCGACGGCCAGACCGTGCGGCGCGGCGAGAAGTTCAACGGCGCCTTGCTGGTCAGGGTGGACAAGAACCATGCCGTGCTGCGTCGTGGCAGCCATACCCAGGTGTTGACGCTGTACCCGGACAGCACCGAACGCAGCGCCAAGGCTGACAAGCGGCAGATCACCAACATGCCGATGAAACAGCCTGCGCCAGAGCCAGCGCCGCAGCCAGAGGCACAGCCACAGCCAGCGCGGCAGCCAGCCCAACAGCCAGCGAATATTGACTGAGATTGAATATGCATAAATTACTGATCGTGCCGACCGTGGCCCTGGCCCTTGCTGGCTGCGCCACCCAGTCCACCCGCGACACCTACGACAAGATCGGCGCCGAGCTGGCATCGGCCGCCGCCAAGCCGGCGCCGCCGTCCCAGAACGACGCCGTGGCCAGCGCCTTGCTGCCGCCCGCCGCGCAACTGGCCGAGCAATTGCCCAAGGCGCGCACGGTGCTGGAGGAGCGTTTCAACGTCGCGTTCAACAACGTGCCGGTGCAGCAGTTCTTCAATTCGCTGGTGGCGGGCACGCGCTACAACATGCTGATCGATCCCAATGTGAGCGGCACCATCACGGCCAACCTGAAGGATGTGACGCTGTTCGAAGCTTTGGACGCCGTGCGCGAACTGTATGGCTACGATTACCGGGTGGAGGGCAGCCGCATCTACATCCGTCCGCTGACCATGCAGACCCGCATGTTCCGCGTGCAGTACCTGAACGCGACGCGCAAGGGCAGTTCCAGCCTGCGCGTGACATCCACCTCGGTGGCCAATGCGGGCACCAGCAATAGCGGCGGCCAGAACAACCAGGGCAACCAGAACAACCAGCCGGTCAATAATGCGCCTGCCGACCCGGCCAATCCGGGCAGCGGCAATCAGCGCCAGCGCGACGCGAGCAACGTCAGCACCGCCTCGAACAGCGATTTCTGGGGCGAACTGAAGGATGCGCTGGAAGCCATCGTCCCGGTCGGCAAGGATGGCCGCAAGGTGGTCATCAGCCCGCAATCGGGCGTGCTGCTGATCAAGGCCATGCCGGATGAGCTGCGCAGCGTGGACCAGTACCTGAAGGCCACCCAGCTTTCCGTCGATCGCCAGGTAATTCTTGAAGCCAAGATCCTGGAAGTGGAACTGAACAGCGGTTACCAGACCGGCATCAACTGGGCCGGCTTCGCCAACTTCCGCGACGGGCATGGCAACAACAAGATTTCCGGCGGCTTCCTCACGCCGGGCACCTCGCTCAATCCGCTCAACTCGCCGCAGACGGCCATCACCAGCGCGGGCAAGGGCGGCATCACGGCCACCACCGGCGTGTCGCTCGGCAGCGCGGCGGACGCGGCTGGTTCCCTGTTCGGCCTGGCGTTCCAGACCAGTAATTTCGCGGCCCTGATCTCGTTCCTGGAGTCGCAGGGCACGGTGCACGTGCTGTCCAGCCCGCGCATCGCCACGCTGAACAACCAGAAGGCCGTGTTGAAGATCGGTACCGATGAATTCTTCGTCACCGGCGTGAGTACCACCACGACCACCAATGGCACCGGCAGTGGCGTGGTGTCGCCCAGCGTGACCTTGCAGCCGTTCTTCTCGGGCGTGGTGCTGGACGTGACGCCGCAGATCGACGACCATGGCAACGTGACGCTGCACGTGCACCCGTCCGTCAGCCAGGTATCGACGGTGAACAAGGGCATCAACCTGGGCACGGCGGGCAATTTGAGCCTGCCGCTGGCCGCGTCGTCCACGTCGGAAATGGACAGCATGGTGCGCGGCCAGGACGGGCGCGTGGTCGCCATCGGCGGCCTGATGCGCCAGGCCACCACCACCGACCGTTCGCAGGTGCCGGGTGTGGGCAATGTCCCCGTGGTCGGTGCGCTGTTCCGCAACACGAGCGATATCATGCAAAAGCGCGAACTGGTGGTGCTGATCAAGCCTACCATCGTGGCCGAAGGCAGCGACTGGAACGAGGACTTGCTGGAGACGGGCCGCCGCATCAAGGATCTCGATCCGCGCGGCCTGAAGGAGCGCAACTGATGATGTACCTGCAGCACTTCGGCCTGAAGGAGGCGCCGTTCGGCATCACGCCCGACACCAGCTTCTTTTTCACCAGCCCCCATTCGCAGGAAGCGCTCAACACCTTGCTGGTGGCGGCCCGCAGCGGCGAGGGCTTCATCAAGATCACGGGCGAGGTCGGCACCGGCAAGACGCTGTTGTGCCGCAAGTTCATCACCACGCTGGGCGACGATTTCGTTACCGCCTACATTCCCAACCCCTATCTCGAACCGCGTTCGCTGATGCTGGCGCTGGCCGATGAACTGTCGCTCACGCTGGCGCGCGACGTGGACCAGCACCAGTTGCTCAAGGCGATCACGTCGCGGCTGATGGAACTGGCGGCCCAGGACAAGCGCGTGCTGCTGTGCCTGGACGAGGCGCAGGCGATTCCGCTGGAAAGCCTGGAGGCCTTGCGCCTGCTGACCAACCTGGAGACGGAAAAGCGCAAGCTGCTGCAAATCGTACTGTTCGGCCAGCCCGAGCTGAACGAACACCTGCAACGCGACTCGATCCGCCAGCTGGCACAGCGCATCACCTTTCACTACCACCTGGGGCCGCTCACGCGCGACGACATGGAATACTACCTGGCGCACCGCTTGCGGGTGGCGGGCTACACGGGCAGCCGCCTGTTCAGCAGGGGCGCCATCGGCGTGCTGTACCGCGCCAGCGGCGGCATTCCGAGGCTGATCAACATCATGGCCCACAAGTCGCTGATGCTGGCGTATGGTGAAGGCAAGCAGCAGGTGGCCAAGCGCCACGTGAAGCTGGCCGCCGCCGACACCATCGGCGTGCGCCGCGCCCGCTGGCCGTGGCTGGCCGCCCTCGCTACCAGCGCGCTGGTGGCGGCGTGCGGATTGACCTGGGCGCTGAACAAATGAGCCTGATTAACAAAATGCTGCAAGACCTGGACGCGCGCGGCGGCAAGCCCGGCGTGGCGCCTGGAGAGCAGGCGCTGCGTCCCGTCGCTATGCCGCGCAAGCGGCTGCTGCCGGTGCTGCTTGGTGTTGGCGCCGTGGGCGTGGTGGCGTTGGCGGCGGGCAGTTGGTGGGGCTGGCACTATTTCACCAGTCACACGGTGAAGCCGCGTCCCGCGCCGGTGATGGTGGTGGTGCCGCAGGCGCCGGCGTCCGTGACCGTGCCGGCCGCGAACGTTGCCGCGCAGGCGCCGGTGCCTGCTGCTGGCGGCATTGCTGCCAGTGCACCGGCGCCGGCACCGGCATCTGCACCGGCGCCGGCGCCGGCAGCGGCATCCATGGCCGCTGGCGTGAATGATGCCGCACCAGTCCAGGCGGCGCGTTCGGCCGCTGCCCCATCCGCTGCCACCGATGCGGCCGGTCCCGCGGTTCACCGGCGGGGAGAAACGGCCGCGCCGGTTTTGACCGATGACGCGGACATCGCGCCCGTCCCGCGCGCGCGCCAGCGCAAGCACGACGCGCCCGAGGGCAAGGCACACGCCAAAGCGGAACGTCGCAATGAGCGTTTGGCCAACCGCCACAGCGAGAAAGCCAAGCCTCAGGCCAAGGGCAAGGCAGCGGGCAGCGAGGAGGGCGTCCAGTCCGCTGGCGGCGTCAGCCGCGACCTCGGCCCGGCCCAGTTGGCGGAAAACCGTTACCGCCGTGCCTTGCAGGATTTGCAGGAAGGGCGCAATGCGGAGGCGATGGCGGAATTGCAGCGTGCCGTCGAACTCGCCCCGCGCCATGAGGCAGCCCGCCAGACGCTGGTGACGCTGCTGATCGAGAACCATCGCGCGGACGAGGCCATCCAGCAGTTGCAGCAGGCGCTGGCGCTGGACAGCCATCAACCAGACCTGGCCATGCTGCTGGCCCGGTTGCAACTGGAGAACGGCGGCCCGGCGTTGGACACCTTGCTGCGCACGCTACCCTATGCGGGCGATAACGCGGAATACCAAGGCTTTGTGGCTGGCGTGCTGCAACGGGCGCAGCGGCATGGCGAAGCGGTGGAGCACTACCAGGCAGCCTTGAAGCTGGCGCCACAGAAAGGCGTGTGGTGGATGGGGCTGGGGATTTCCCTGCAGGCGGAAAAACGCCTGCCCGAAGCGCGCGTGGCTTACTCCCGCGCCAAGGCGGCGCGCGGCATGACACCGGAATTGCTGGCCTTCGTCGACCGCAAACTCGAAGCACTGGGCCGCTGACAGCCGCCGATGCAAGTTCGAGGCACTGGGCCGCAGACAGCCGCCGGTGCTGGGGCGGCGGCTACAGCGCCGCCAGGTTGGCGCGGGTGGCGGCGGCTTGCTGCTGCAAGGCATGCCGGTCGGCCTCGCTCATGCGGCGTAGCTGCTGATAGACCATCCCGAGGCGGTGGTTGTGCGCCAGTTTGTCCTCATTGCGCAGGAAAAAGTCCCAATACAGCGCGTTGTACGGACAGGCCCGCTCGCCCGTGCGGCGCTTTTTCTGGTAATGGCAGCCCTTGCAGTAATCGCTCATGCGATCGATGTAGGCGGCGCTGGACACATAGGGCTTGGTCGCCAGCAGGCCACCATCGGCATACTGGCTCATGCCCAGCGTGTTGGGCAGTTCCACCCACTCGAACGCATCGATGTAGACGCCCAGGTACCATTGATGCAGTGCCTGTGGCGACAAGCCCGACAGCAAGCCGAAATTGCCTATCACCATGAGGCGGTTGATGTGGTGGCTGTGGGCGTGTTCCAGCGACTGGCCGATGGCTGCCGCCAGGCAGCGCATGCGCGTGTCGCCGCTCCAGAACCAGTGCGGCAGCGGCTCGGTGTGGCCGAACGCGTTGAGCTGTCCATAGCCGGGCATGCGGTGCCAATAGACGCCGCGCACGTATTCCCGCCAGCCGAGTATCTGGCGTATGTAGCCCTCGGCCGAGGCGAGCGGCACCGCGCCGTCGCGCCAGGCCGCTTCGACCCGTTCGACCACCGTGCGTGGATCGAGCATCTTGCTGTTCAGCGCGAACGATAGCAGCGAGTGAAACAGCCGCCACGCGCGGCTGCTCATCGCATCCTGGTAGCGGCCGAAATGGGGCAGGGCGTCGCGCACGAAGCTGTCCAGCTGGCGCAGCGCCTCGTCGCGGTTCAGGGGCCACGGGAAATCCGTCGCCTGCGGTGCGCCGAAACTGCGCACGCCGGCGGCCTCGATGGTCTGCCACAGCGCGCCATGGTCGTGGCGCGGCCGTGGATCGGCCGGTTCCCATGGCAGGCCCGGCCAGGATTCTCGGTTATCGTGGTCGAAATTCCACTGGCCGCCCGCTGGCGTGCCCTGCGCTGTCATCAGTACGCCGTGGCGCTTGCGCATGTGGCGATAGAACGGTTCCATCACCCAGGCGGCCCGCCCGGCGAAGAATCGGGCGGCCTGGTCGCGCGTCGCATAGAAGTGCTCGCTGTCGTCCATCCGGGTTTCGATAGCGAGGCCAGCGGCGTAGGCGGCGAGTTGCTGATCGAGCCGCCATTCGTCCGGCGCTTGCCAGACAAACGTGGTGGCGCCGTAATGGGCCAGCAGGTAGTCCAGATTGGCTGGCAGGGATTGCCGGTTGTCGGGGGCGTCGATGGCCAGGTAATGGACCCGGTGCCCCGCCTCGCGCAGCCTGCGCGCCAGGTCGCGCATGGCGGCGAAGATGGCGATGATCTTTTGCGCGTGATGCAGCACATAGTCCGTCTCCTGGCGTACCTCCATCAGCACGAACACCACGTCCTGGCTGGGGTGCGCGAACCAGCTGTGGCGGCAATTGAGCTGGTCGCCGAGGATCAGCTTGAGCGTGACGGGGCCGCTCATCCGAGCAGGGCGGGATTGCGCCGCCAGACGCTGAAACACAGTACCGTCGCGAAGCTGACCCATGCCAGGTAAGGCCAGAGCAGCAAGGCAGCAAGCCGGTCGCGGCGGCCGAACAGCACGATGGTGGCGACGATCAACAGCCAGAGCACGACGATGCAGGCGAAGGCGGCCATGCCGAAATGCCAGGCGAAGAACAGCCAGCTCCACAGCGCGTTGACGGCCAGTTGCAGCACGTACAGCGACAATGCCGGCGCCGGCCGCAATTTGCTGATGCGGCCGATGCTGTCGACGCGGTCGATGCGGCCGATATTGTCGATGCCGCCGACGCGGTCATGGCGGCCGAAGCGGCCGATGCGGTCGCCACGGCCGGCGCGGCCAATCCGCCACGCCGCCACCGCCATCATCAGGTACAGCGCGCTCCAGACGGGGCCGAACAGCCAGCCCGGCGGCGCCCATGCCGGCCGGTCCAGCTGGGCATAAAATGCGCCCGCCTGCACCGAGGCGAAGGCACCGAGCGAGGCGGCGACGGTCGTCAGCGCGACCCAGCCAGCCAGTTGCAACAAGGCGGCGCCGGCGGCGCGAGTGGTCGCGGCGGCGTTCATGCTGGCCTCCCATTGGTGCCTGCACCTGCACTTGCGCCTGCTCTGGTGCTGGCGGCCGGCAAGGGCACGCGGAAACGGGCGCGCAGCCAGCGGATCGGCGCGCCCACCAGCGGCAGCTTTTGCAGCAGCTCCTCGGCGGCGTCCCAGTAGTCGCGGTGCATCACCACCAGGCCGTCGGCGTTGAAGCGCAGGTGGCTGCCGCCCGCGACCTGGAAGGGCTGGCCGCGCAGCCGGAACACGAATAGCCAGGTCACGAACAACTGGTCGCCTTGCGCGATGCGTTCGCCGATGATGAAGCGCGGATGCTCCGCGTGGACGAACATGTGATCAAAGATCGCCTCGATCGCGGCGACCCCGCACACGTCGTTGAAGGGATCGCGGAAGTGCGCGTCGGCCGCGTAGAAACGGCTCACCTGGGCGACCGTGGCCGGGGTGAGCGTGGCATACCATGCCAGCAGTGGTTCGGGATCGTTCATGTTGGTGACAGGAAGTGGGTGAGCAGGGCGAAGCGCCAGCGGTAGGGCAGCCAGCGGAGCAGCTTGACCAGCAGCGTGAAGCGCTTCGGAAAATGGATTTCGAACCGGCCGGCGGCCAGTCCGCGCCGGATGGCCCTGGCCGCCGCCTGCGGCGTTTGCAGGGCCGGCATGGCGAACTTGTTCTGCGCCGTCAGCGGCGTGCGCACGAAGCCGGGATTGATCAGGTACACGTCCAGCCCCCGTGGCCGCAGCTCGGCATACAGCAGCTCGGCCAGGTTGATCAGCGCGGCCTTGCTGGGGCCATACACGGTGGCATTGGGCAGGCCCACATGTCCGGCCACGCTGGCAATGATGGCGATGCCGCCGCTGCCGCGCGCCAGCATCGCCGGCAGCACCGTGGCCAGGCCCGTGTAGACGCTGCCGAGATTGACCGCCAGCGTGCGGGCCGCGCCGTCGGGGCTGATTTCCCAGCTGTGTTCCGGACGGTAGGTGGCGGCGCAGAAAATGATCAGGTCCACGCCGCCCGCTAGCGCGCAGATCTGGCGGTAGCGTTCGGCCCAGGCGTGCTGGTCCAGGATGTCGAACGGGGCGACGATCGCTTGCGCGTGCCCAGCCGCCACGCCATCGAGCAGGTCGGTCTGGCGCGCCGACAGCGCCACCTGCGCGCCGGCCTGCAACAGTTCCCCGGCCAGCGCGGCGCCGATGCCGCTGGAGGCGCCGACCAGCCACACGCGCCGGCCGGTCCATGCCGTGATGGGCTGGTTCAATGGCCGCATGGGCGCCTCCCGTCTCGCTCACGCTTTTTCGAGCAGGAACTGGACCACATCGGTGCGTCCTTCGTCAAAGGCGGCCTCGCAATAGGCGAAGTACATGCGCCAGATCCGCATGAAATGCGCGTCGAAGCCCTGCGCGAGGATCCGCTGGTGCTGGCGCTGGTACTGGCTGGCCCAGCGGCGCAGCGTTTCAGCGTAGTCGGGGCCGAAGGTGTGGCGCGCCAGCGGCCGCAGGCCGCCGCGCTGCGCGTGCCGCTCGAAGCGCTCGACGCTGGGCAACATGCCGCCGGGGAAGATGAACTGCTGGATGAAGTCGGCGCGGCCACGGTAGCGCGCGAAGTGCTGCTCGCCGATCGTGATCGATTGCACCAGCGCCCGCCCGCCGGGCTTGAGGCGCGCCGCGACGGTGCGGAAGTACTGTGGCCAGTACTGCTCGCCCACGGCCTCGAACATTTCGATCGACACCACGGCATCGTATTCACCGTGGAGGTCGCGGTAGTCGCACAGCGCGAGTTCGATCCGGTCCGCCAGCCCTTGCGCCTGCACGCGCTGGCGCGCCACGGCCAGTTGCGATGGCGAGATCGTCACGCCGTGCACGTGGATGCCCAGTTGCGCGGCGTGTTCGGCGAAGCCGCCCCAGCCGCAGCCTATCTCCAGCACGCGCTGGCCTGGCCGCAGATCGAGCGTGTCGATGATGCGCTGGTACTTGCGGCGCTGGGCGTCCAGCAGCGACAGGCTGAAGTCGCCGTCGAACAGCGCGCTCGAATAGGTCCAGCTGGGGTCGAGCCACAGCTGGTAGAAAGCGTTGCCGATGTCGTAGTGGGCGTGAATGTTGCGCTGGCTGCCCTTGCGGGTATTGGGCCGCAGCCAGTGGCGCAGCCGGTACCAGCAGCGCGCCACGGCGCCGCCAAACAGCAGCCGGTCGAGCGATGCCTCGTTGCGCAGCGCCAGCCGCAGCAGCGCGGTCAGGTCGGACGTATCGACCCAGCCGGCGGCGTAGGCTTCGGCGAAGCCGATGTCGCCGGCGCGCATGATGCGCTGGCAGGCACGCCAGTCGTGCAACTTCAGCGTCGCGCCCGCGGGCGCATGGGCATCGCCGAACACCATGCGGGTACCGCAAGGCGTGATCAGTTCCAGGTGGCCATGGCGAATCTGGTTCAGCAGCGCCAGGAACAGGCGGGCGCCGGCCGGCGCGGACGGCATGGCGGTGGCTAAGGTACGGCTCATGGTACGGCTGAGGGTACGGCTCATCGGGCATTCTCCTGGTGCACGGTGGTGTGGTGGGCGGGGGCGGGCGGCTTGCTGTGGAACGGAATGCGCTTCAGCCATAGCCGCAGCGCCTGCCAGTGGATGCGAAAGATAATGCCCAGGCCCAGCAGCGGGTAGCGCAGCAGGGCGGCGGCCAGCGCGCGGCCCGTCATGGGAACCGGCTGGCCGCTGAGGGCGGTGCGCAGCAGGAGGCCGTCGCCGTCGTCATAGTCGATCGAGGTGCGGTGACGCGTGGCGCCCAGACGGAAACGGAAGTGGTAGCGGCCCTGTGCCGCGCAGAAGGGCGACACGTGCATCTGCTTGTCGGCGCTGGCCGTGGCCGTCCCGTCTGCCCGCTGGCTGACACGCAACAGGTAGCGGTGGCTTTCGCCGAAGGTGTTGTTGACCTCGGCCAGCACGGCGCACAGCTGGCCCGCCGCGTCGTGGCAGTGCCAGAAGCTGACCGGATTGAAGGCGTAGCCCAGCACCCGGGGAAAGGTTTGCAGCCAGATCTCGCCGTCGGCCACGATATGGTGGGCGTGCAGCAGCGCGCGCATCCATTGCTCCAGGCTGGAACCGTCGCGCGGCCCGTAGTCGCGGCGGAGTATCGACAGCGGGCGCCAGCGGTCCACGCCAAAGCAGGGCGAACCGCAGGCGTCGAGCCGGGCCAGGTTCAGGCGCACGTAGAACAAGGGATAGACGAAGCGGTGCGGCACCGGCCGCAGCCGAGCGTGCATCACCTGTGCATGCACCAGCTGGGCGGCGGGCGTGCTCATGGCAGCGTCATCCAGGCGGGCGCGGCGTTGAACGCCGCCGCGATACGCAGCGCCGACTTCAGGCCATCCTCGTGGAAGCCATAGCCGGTCCAGGCGCCGGCATACCAGGCGCCGCCGCCGCCCTGGATCTGCGCCAGTTGCCGCTGGGCGCGCACGGTGGCCTGGTCCATGATCGGGTGGTCGTACTCGAAGCGGGCCAGCAACTGGTCCTCGGCTGGCGGCAGGTGCGGATTGAGCGTGACGATCACGGGCGCCGCGAACGGCAGCGCCTGCAACTGGTTCAGCCAATAGCTCACGCACACGGGCCGTTGACCGGCCTGCTGTGCGCCGGCCAGGTAGTTCCATGCCGACCAGACCTTGCGCCGGCGCGGCATCAGGCGTGCATCGGTGTGCAGGTAGGCGGTATTGGGCTGGTAGCGCACGGCACCGAGGATGGCCCGTTCCGTCTCGCTGGCGTCCTGCAACAGGGCCAGCGTGGTCGGGGCGTGGGTGGCGAACACCACGGCGTCGAAGCGCTCCGCGTCGGCGCCGCCGCTGATGACCCGCACGCCGTCGGCATCGCGCCGGACCGCCTGCACGGGCGTGCGCAGCCGCACGTCCGGCAAGGTCGCGGCGATCTTGTCCACGTACTGGCGGGCGCCGCCGGCGACCGTGCGCCACTGGGGGCGGTCGCTGATCTGCAGCAGCGCATGGTTGAGGCAGAAGCGCAGGAAGGTGGCGGCCGGGAAGCGCAGGATGTCATTCGGCGAACTGGACCAGATGGCGGCCGCCATCGGCAGCAGGTAGGCGTCGCGGAAGCGTTCGCCATAGCCTTGCTGTTGCAGCAACTGCCCCAGTGTCAGGCCAGCCTGCTCGGCCAGTTGCAGGAAGCGCTCGGCGTTGCGGTTGAAATGCAGGATATCCCACAGCATGCGCAGGAAGGCGGGCGAGCCCAGGTTGGCGCGCTGGGCGAACACGGTATCGAGGTTGCTGCCGGCCCATTCGAGCGCGCCGTCCTCCATCGACACCCCGAACGACATGTCGCTGCCGATGGTGGCCACGTCCAGGTCCCGGAACAGGGCCACCAGGTTGGGATAGGTGCGCTCGTTATAGACCAGGAAGCCGGTGTCGACCCCATGGGTGCGTCCCTCCAGCGTGACGTCCACGGTATGGGTATGGCCGCCCAGATAGTCCGCGGCCTCAAACAGCACCACGTCGTGCTGGTGGCGCAGGAAATAGGCGCTGGCCAGGCCGGCGATGCCGGAGCCGATGATGGCGATGCGTTTGCGTGGAGGATGCATGCTGTCTTTTTGCCTATTTTTGTTGGTTACGCTTGCCGCTTATTTTTACCGTTCAGGTACTGGCGTGCTAATATTACTACCGTCAAATCACAAAAGCTACTGATTGGTAGCGAAAATTTACCGATGAGTATTCTTCCCCGACTCAGCTTCAAGAACCAGGCCTTCAAGCTGCGCGAGCACGCCATCCTCGATGCGGCGACGGCAGTGCTCGGCCAAAAAGGCTATGACCTGATGACCATGGATGACGTGGCAGGTGCGGTTGGCATCTCCAAGCCCAGCCTGTACAAGCATTTCAAGTCGAAGGAGGAGTTGGTGGGCGAGGCGCTGATCCGCCTGCTCGACGGCGCGCTCGACCAGGTGGCGGCGCTGGATGCGGCGCTCGATCCGTTGCAGAAACTGGCCGCGTTGCTGGAATGGGCGCTGCGGGTGCGCCTCGATGGTGGGCTGCCGTTCCTGCCGTCCACCAGTCCCCATGTGCGCGACATGCTGACCCGCAACGTGAAGTACATGCTGCGCGTGCTGAAACTGAACCGGCAGCTGGAAGCGCTCGTGAAGCAGGCGCAGCAGCAAGGGCTGCTGAACCGCGCGCTGCCGACGGACGTGATCCTGTTCAGCTACTACGCGCGCACCTGCGATCCGTCCGTCGATTACCTGCAGAAGTACAGCAAGATGGCGCCCGACGACATCGTGCGCCACATGCTGACCGTTTCGTTCGACGGTTTCCGCTGAGCTCGCCGGCGCTCGCCGGCGGACGGAGGGGGGGCGCGGCCCGTTACAGGCTCGCCTGTGCGCCCCAGATCTGCTTCATGCTGAAGCGCACGGCCGCTTCATCCTCGCTGAGTACGGCCGCGATGCCGCATTGCGCGTCCTGCGTGCTGCGCGGCGCCGCCGGTGTCAGGACGATGCCGGCGCCATCGCGCAGGCTGGAAATGCCCAGCACACCGTTACCGCTGCGCTGGCGCACCACGCCGATCTCGCCATTTTGCAAGCGCACCAGGCAGCCGGGCGGGTAGCTGCCCAACTCGTGGGCGAAGTGTTCGGCCAGTTCCTGGTCGACGGGAACGGCAGGATCGTCGAGCACGGCGCGCAAGGCCTGGTCCGGCAGCATGGAGCAACGGTAATTGCGGGCCGATACCTGGGCGCAATAGCGGTCGGCCAGGCTGATCAGCTTGGCGTTCTGCGTCACGGCGGGACGGGCCAGGCCGGCCGGGTAGCCGCTGCCATCGTCGTTCTCATGGTGCAGCAGCACACAGGAAATCCATTCCTCGTCCTTGACCCCGGCGCATTTGAGCAAGTCGGCACTGTCCTCGGGATGGCGGCGCACGATGGCCATTTCCTCGCGCGTCAGCGGCATGCGCTTGTTCTGGAAGGTGTCGTGGTGGCGCAGCATGCCCACGTTCATGGTCAGCGCGGCAGCCGTCACGGTCAGGAGCTCGGCCGGCGGCTTGCCCATGCCTCGCGCTACCACCACCACCACCACGGCCGTCTCGATGCAATGGCGCACGGCATAGGTGCCGGCGATCTGGGCCAGGAAAATGCAGGCCAGCGCGATGTCGGCATTCAGTTCGACGGCGGCGATCACGTCGCGCGCGATGTCGCGCAGTTCCGCTTCCGCGTTGTGTTCGTTGCGCAAATCGCGCAGCATGCGTTCGAGCCGGCGGTTGCATTGATTGAGCTGGTGCAGCACCGAGGGCGGCGGTTCTTCCTCGGCGAACAGGCCGGCGTCGATCAGCGTGTGGAGCTGCTTGTCATCGGCGGCGATCTGGCCTTTGTGCAGCAGCGGGCGGCCGCCCGAGTCGGCGCCGAACAAGTCCCACCGCAGCGGCTCGCCCAGCACCAGGTCCTTGAGGGTAATGCGACGTTGCACCATGATCTTCCCCGTCCCGCTGGCCCGCCTGCGCCCGCATGGGGGAGCGGCAGGCCGATTTTTACAGGCTGGCCAATCGCTGCAAGGCGAGCGCCAGCGTCTCCTCTTTTTTGGCGAAGCAGAAGCGGACAATGCCCGACTCCTGGCTGCGCTGGTAAAACGCCGAGACCGGAATCGCGGCCACTTTCACTTCGGTCGTCAGCCACTCCGCGAACAGCGCTTCGGGCAGCGACGAGATGCGGTCATACCGCACGCACTGGAAATACGTACCGTCGGCCGGCAGCAGTTCGAAGCGGCTGCCCTTCAAGCCGTCGCGGAACAGGTCGCGCTTGCGCTGGTAAAACGCGGGCAACTGCTGGTAGGGCGCCGGGTCGGCCATGTAGCTGGCCAGGCCGTGCTGCATGGGGGTGTTAACGCTGAACACGTTGTACTGGTGGACCTTGCGGAACTCAGCGCTCAGCGCGGCCGGCGCGCCCACGTAGCCGACCTTCCAGCCCGTCACGTGGTAGGTCTTGCCGAAGCTGGAGACAACGAAGCTGCGCGCCGCCAGTTCCGGATAGCGGCACATCGACTCGTGGCGCTGGCCGTCGTAGACCATGTGTTCATACACTTCGTCCGACAGGATCAGCATGTTGGTGCCGCGCACGATGTCGGCCAGTGCCTGCAGGTCGGCCGCGCGCAGCACGCTGCCGGTCGGGTTGTGCGGGGTGTTGACGATGATGAGCCGGGTGCGCGGCGTGACGGCGGCGGCCACCTGGTCCCAGGGCACGCGGTAGCCCTCGGCATCGACCGTCATCTGCACCAGCACCGGCACGCCGCCAGCCAGGGCGATGGCGGGCAGGTAGCTGTCGTAGGCCGGTTCGATCACGATCACTTCGTCGCACGGATGGATGCAGCACAGGATGGCCGTGGTCAGCGCCTCGGTGGCGCCGGCCGTGACGGTGATTTCCGTATTGGCGTCGTACTGGTGGCCGTAGATGGCGGCGATCTTGGCGACGATGGCGGCGCGCAGCGCGGGCACGCCCGTCATCATCGGGTATTGGTTATGGCCGCCGCGCATCGCCTCGGTGACCAGGTCCACCAGCGCCGGCTCGCACGCGAAGTCGGGGAAGCCCTGGCCCAGGTTGACCGCGCCCGACTCCGCCGCCAGTTGCGACATGCGGGTGAACACCGTCGTGCCCACGCGGGGCAGGCGGCTGGTCAGGACGGGCGTGATGGGTGGATGCTGCGGCTGGTTCATGACGGATTGCAAGTGATGGGCCAGTGCTTATTCTAGCGCAGGGCATCAGCTTGCGTGTTGCCAAAAAGGCGGCCTGGCGAGCCGCGCCAAGGCGGGGCGCCAAGGCGGGGCGCCAAGGCGGGGCGCCAGGGCGGTGTGCCAAGGCGGGGTGCCGACGCGGGCGCCAAGGCAGGGCGCCAAGGCGGTGCGCCAAGGCGGGGCGCTGAACCGGCGGTATCAGCCTTCGAGCGACCAGGCTTCCGGCACCATCACGCGGAACATGCCGGCCTTGGCCAGACGGCGCGCCAGCTTGAGCAGGGCCTTGTCCTTGGTGATCAGGATGTCGGCCTGGGCATCGCGCGCCAGCTCCAGGAACTTCTGGTCGTCGCGGTCGCTGCACACGGGCAGGCGCACGCCGGACACTGGCGGCGCCACCACCTTGATCAGCGCGTCGAAGCGGGCTTCGCTCACGGGGCGGCTCGCTTCGTCCAGCGGCAGGTGGGGGTAGTGCAGTACCACGCGGTATTCGGCGCGGCAATCCTCGCGCGTGATCGCTTCCACGGCGCCGCTCTCGATGGCGGCCAGCAGCGCGGACCAGCGCGGGTCGTTGAAGACGAACAGGTCGAGGCAGACATTGGTGTCTAGCACGATGCGTTTCGGTGGAACAGGTATCATGTCGGCAATTCTGTAAATGTGTTGTTCTGGATTCTTATGCTGATAGTGCTTTCGCCCGCCAAAAGTCTCGACCTGGAGACGCCACCCACCACCAAGTTACAAACCACCCCGGATTTTCTCGATCATTCGGCCCAGCTGATAGCCCGCCTGCGCGAATTCTCGCCGGCCGAAGTGGGCAGCCTGATGGATATTTCCGACGCGCTGTCGCACCTGAACGTGGGCCGTTACGCCTCCTGGTCGCCGGACCCGGCGGAAGGCCGGCAAGCCGTGATGGCCTTCAACGGCGACGTCTACGCCGGGCTGCAGGCGCGCACCCTGACGGCGGGACAGCTCGACTATGCGCAGTCGCGTATCCGCATCCTGTCCGGCCTGTACGGCATGCTGCGCCCGCTGGACATGATCCACCCGCACCGGCTGGAAATGGGCACGCGGCTGGTCAACGCACGCGGCAAGGACTTGTACGCGTTCTGGGGCGACACCATCACCCACGCCTTGAACCGCACGGCCGAGGAAAAGGGCGCGAAGACGCTGGTCAATCTGGCGTCCGAAGAATATTTCAAGTCCGTCAAGCCGCGCCAGCTGGCGATGCCGGTCGTCACGCCCCAGTTCGAGGACTGGAAGAACGGCAAATACAAGATCATCTCGTTCTACGCCAAGCGAGCGCGTGGGCTGATGGCCCGTTACGCGGCCGTCAACGGCATCACCGATCCCGAGCGCCTGAAAGATTTCACGGTCGACGGCTACGCCTTCCACCCCGAGGATTCCAACGCCAAAACCTGGATCTTCCGCCGCCGCGTTGCCGCCTGAAAAAATCGGGGACGGACCCCGATTTTGCTTACCAGATCTTCCACCAGTGGCGCTCGGCCTTCACGCCTTCGTCGAGGAAGGCGGTCTTGGGGTAGTTCAGCTTGAGTACGCGCAGGGTGTCGTCGCGCAGCACCGTCATGCCCATCTTGTCGTAGCCACGGTACATGATGTACAGCGCTTCCTCGATGGCCGGCGAGTCGCGGTAGTCGTTGACGGCGCCCATGGCGCGGTTGACGGCCGCCAGGTAGGCGCCACGGCGGTAGTAGTAGCGCGCCACGTGCACTTCATACGAGGCCATGGCGTTGATCAGATACTTCATGCGCTCGATGGCGTCGGGCGTGTATTTGCTGTTGGGGAACTTGTCGACCAGGGCCTTGAAGGCGGTGAACGCTTCGCGCGTCGCCTTCGGGTCGCGCTCGGTCGGGTCCTGCTCGTAGACGAAATTCAGGAAGCCGATCTGGTCGTTGAAGTTGATCAGGCCACGCAGGTAGTACATGTAGTCCACGTTGGCGTGGTTCGGGTGCAGCTTGATGAAGCGCTCGACGGCCGCCAATGCCTGGGCCTGGTCCTGTGACTTGTAGTAAGCGTAGGCGATTTCCATCTGCGCCTGTTGCGCATAGGTGCCGAACGGGTAGCTCGATTCCAGCTTCTCGAACAATTGAACCGCACGTTCGTAATGTTGACCCTCGAGTTCTTCCATCGCCTCCGAGTATAATTTCGAAGCGCTCCAGCCTTTGGTCTCATCGACTTTCTCGGGCAGGAGACCGCAACCGGACAAACCAAGCAGAACGACAGTTGCTGCGACTACCGATAATTTTTTTTGCATAAAGTTGTGCAAGAAGCTGTTTAACCAAAGTTTTACAATGGGCTGATTATAGCCGATGGGAATGCTGTGATATTAACTCCAAAGCCGAATCCGGCCGATTCTACCTCCGATACGGAATTTGACCATGATTTCGAAGGCGAGCTGCTGGCCGATGACGGCGATGACGGCCTGGCGCCGATCGAACTGCAACTGACTTCCGACGTGTGCGGCCAGCGCCTCGACAAGGTGATCTCCCACCTGGTGCCGCAATTCTCGCGCGGCCGCCTGCAAATGTGGATCACGGACGGCTTCGTCACCGTGGACGGCAAACCGGCCCGCAGCACCAAGGACACCGTGTATGGCGACGAGCACATCGTCATCCTGCCGCAGCCGGCGCCCGAGGACGTGGCGTTCAAGCCGGAACCGGTGCCGCTCAACATCGTGTACGAGGACGAGCACCTGATCGTCATCAACAAGCCAGCCGGTCTGGTCGTGCATCCGGGCGCGGGCAACTGGTCGGGCACCTTGCTCAATGGTTTGCTGCACCATTGCCCGCAATTGTCGGGCGTGCCGCGCGCCGGCATCGTGCACCGGCTGGACAAAGACACCAGCGGCTTGATGGTGGTCGGCAAGACGCTGCCAGCGCAGACCGACCTGGTGCGTCAGCTGGCCGCCCGCACCGTCAAGCGCGAATATTACGCGCTGGTGTGGGGCACGCCGCGCCAGAGCGGCACCATCGATGCGTCCATGGGCCGCCATCCGAAGGACCGCATCAAGATGGCCGTCTCGACCAGCATGGGTTCCAAGCCCGCCATCACGCACTACGAAGTGCTGGCCACGGGCGAGCTGGACCGCCGTCCCGTGAGCCTGGTGCAGTGCCGCCTGGAGACGGGCCGTACCCACCAGATCCGCGTGCACATGATGTCGATCGGCTTCTCGCTGGTCGGTGACGTCACCTACGGCAAGCAGCACCTGGCCAACATCTTCCCGCGTCAGGCGCTGCAGGCACGCCGCCTGGGCCTGGTGCATCCGGCCACGGGCGAGCAGTGCGAGTGGACCGTGCCGCTGGCCGACGACTTCGCCGAACTGATCGCCAAGGCCGGCATCGCCGAGCCGGGGCGGGACTGATGCCGGAGCATCCATCCTGGCTGATTCCCCACTGGCCGGACCTGCCGGCCGGCGTGGGGGCGCTGTCCACCACCCGCCAGGGCGGCGTGAGTCCGGCGCCGTATGACGACGGGGCAGGGGGCGGCGGCCTCAATCTTGGTGTCCACGTCAACGATGCGCGCGCCAACGTACTGGAAAACCGCGCCCGGCTGCGGGCCGTGCTGCCGGCCGAACCGGCCTGGCTGACGCAAGTCCATGGCACGGTGGTGGCCGACGCGGCGGCCGTGGCGGCGGCCCAGGCCGCCGGTGCGGACAGCTATGCCGGCACGTTCGAGGCCGACGCCAGTATCGCCACCACGCCCGGCGCCGTGTGCGTCGTGATGACGGCTGACTGCCTGCCCGTCCTGTTCTGCGACCGGGCCGGCACGGTGGTGGCGGCGGCCCATGCGGGCTGGCGCGGACTGGCCGGTGGCGTGCTGGGCCGCACGGTGGCGGCCATGCGCGCGGCCGGTGCTGGCGAGATCCTGGCTTGGCTCGGTCCGGCGATCGGCCCTGCCCAGTTTGAAGTGGGCGCCGACGTGCTGGCAGCCTTCATGGCCGGCGCGGCCGATGCGCAAGGCCGGCAACAGGTGCAAGCGGCGTTCGTCGCCAGGCCCGGCCAGCCGGGCAAGTACCTGGCCGACATCTTCGCGCTGGCGCGCCACATGCTGCGCGCCGATGGGGTGCAACGTGTGGCCGGCGGCGAGTATTGCACGGTGACGGACGCCAGCCGTTTCTATTCCTACCGGCGCGACGGCGTCACGGGCCGGCAAGCCAGCCTGGTGTGGCTCAAATGATGGCGCCGGCGGCCGCTTCAGTCGCCGTCGGGATGATCCCCGCCGGCCTCACGCGCCGCCATCCGGGCCGCATGGGCCGCCTGTTCCTGGGCCACGCGGCGCACCTTGCGCTTGCGCGAGCCAGCCAGATAGAACAATATGCCCAGTGGCACCACGCAGTAGAACAAAAACGTTACAATCCCGGCAACAACGGTGGGTTCCGTCAGGGCCATCAGCCCCACGACGTAGATCCATGCGATAGCGACAATCAGCATAAGCAGTCTTGGTAAGAAAATTTAACTATTTTTAGGGAATCACACATGAATTTGCCCGATCCTCAAGTCATTGCCAACGCATGGATGTCGCACTTGCGCGACCCCGGTCAATGGCAATCCTGGTTCAAAATGGTGCCGGAGGCGGAAGCCAACCCGGTCGCCGCACTGCTCAAGGAAGTGGGCGCCGCCATTGAACCTGAAACCATCGAGCAACTCAAAAACGATTACATGGCCAATGTGGGCCAGCTGTGGCAGCAGTTCATGGCCGGCAAACCACCGGCCATGGCCGACCGCCGCTTCACCACGCCGGCCTGGCAGGGTAGCGCGCTGTCTTCGTTCAGTGCAGCATCATACCTGCTGAACGCCCGTTTCCTCACGGCCATGGCCGACGCGGTGGACGCGGCGCCCCAGCAGAAGCAGCGCATCCAGTTCGCCGTGCAGCAGATCGTGGACGCCATGTCGCCCGCCAACTTCCTGGCCACCAACCCCGAAGCGCAGCAGAAACTGATCGAAACCAAGGGCGAGAGCCTGACCCGCGGCCTGGCCAATATGCTGGCCGACATGAACAAGGGCCATATCTCGCTGTCGGACGAAACGGCGTTCGAAGTGGGCCGCAACCTGGCCACCACGCCGGGCCAGGTGGTGTACGAGAATCCGCTGTTCCAGCTGATCCAGTACACGCCGGCCACCGCCACCGTGCACCAGCGCCCGCTGCTGATGGTGCCTCCGTGCATCAACAAATACTACATCCTGGACTTGCAGCCGGAAAATTCGCTGGTCAAGTACGCGGTGGAGCAGGGCAATACCGTATTCCTCGTCTCGTGGAGCAATCCGGATGCCTCGCTCGACAAGACCACCTGGGACCAGTACGTGGACCAGGGCGTGATCGAGGCCATCCACGTGGTGCAGGACATCACGGGCCAGGACCAGATGAACATGCTGGGCTTCTGCGTGGGCGGCACCATCATCTCCACGGCGCTGGCCGTGCTGGCCGGCCGTGGCGAACATCCGGCCGCCAGCCTGACCCTGCTGACCACTTTCCTCGATTTCAGCGACACTGGCGTGATCAGCGTGTTTGTCGATGAAAGCCAGGTGGCCATGCGCGAAAGCATGCTGAGCAAGGGCGGCCTGATGAAGGGCAGCGACCTGGCCAGCACCTTCTCCAGCCTGCGTCCGAACGATCTGGTGTGGAACTACGTGCAGTCCAACTACCTGAAGGGCAACGAGCCGCCGCCGTTCGACCTGCTGTACTGGAACTCGGACAGCACCAACCTGCCGGGGCCGATGTTCTGCTGGTATCTGCGCAACACTTACCTGGAAAACAGCCTCAAGGTGCCGGGCAAGCTGGCCGTCGCGGGCCAGCAGGTGGACCTGGGCAAGATCGATGCGCCCACCTTCATCTATGCCTCCCGTGAAGACCACATCGTGCCGTGGGCCTCGGCCTATGGTTCGCTGAACATCCTCAATCCGGGCAAGGCCAAGGCCAACCGCTTCGTGCTGGGCGCCTCGGGCCACATCGCCGGCGTGATCAATCCCGCTTCCAAGGGCAAGCGCAGCTACTGGGTCAACGACACGCCGGCCAAGGGTGGCAAGCACGCCAAGCCGGTGGCGGCCGACGACTGGCTGGCCGGCGCAACCGAGCACAAGGGCAGCTGGTGGCCGCAGTGGGCCGAATTCCTGGCCGAGCATGGCGGCAAGGATGTGAAGCCACCGGCCAAGCACGGCAATGCCAAGTACCAGCCGATCGAGGCGGCGCCCGGCCGCTACGTGAAGGTCAAGGCCGGTTAAACGCCGGCAACGCGCGCCTGGCCACCCGCTGGCCGCGCGCGCGTACCTGTTGGATTGTTTGGCTGCAATTCCCGTTGCGTTGCAATAAAAGCTCAAAAGTTATAAGTGGACGTGCATATACCAGTTTTTCCACTCTATAATAGGCGAAGTAGGCGGGTGGGAAAGCGGACCGAAGTTCGCTTTTTTTTCGAATTGTTAAAAGACGCGCTGCGGCGCAATAAGTGGACTTGTGATGAGTAGTGCGAAAAAAAATGCAGACCGTTTGATCAAGAAATATCCCAACCGCCGTCTGTATGACACGCAGACCAGTTCCTACATCACTCTCACCGATGTCAAGCAACTCGTGCTCGACAACGAAGAATTCACGGTGGTCGATGCCAAGACCAATGAAGACCTGACCCGCAGTATCCTGCTGCAGATTATCCTGGAAGAAGAAGCGAGCGGCGTGCCGATGTTCTCCAGCGCCGTGCTGGCCCAGATCATCCGTTACTACGGCCATGCAATGCAGGGTATGATGGGTTCGTATCTGGAAAAGAATATCCAGGCCTTCACCGACATCCAGCGCAAGTTCACGGGCAGCACCTTCGAGGGCAAGCCATTCAGCCCGGAAATGTGGACCCAGTTCATGAACGTGCAGGGGCCGATGATGCAGGGCATGATGAATAACTACATCGACCAGAGCAAGAGCCTGTTCGTGCAGATGCAGGAACAGATGCAAAACCAGAGCAAGACGATATTTGGCGCCTTCCCGTTCGTGCCGACCCCGCCGACCGACAAGAAATAATCCTCGTCCCGCGCGGCCAGACGGCACAGCACGCGAGTGCCTGTGCCGTTTTTTCAGGGGCGGCGCCGGCCGCCACGGTACCATTCATTCAGCAGGGACAGGCAGTGCAGACCGACGATCCAAGAAGAGCACACGTGCGGCGCATGTTGCAGGTCGATGCGTCGATCGCCGACGAATTCGGCACGCAACAATGGGCGGTGCAAATCATCGACATCGCGCGCATGGGCGTGGCCTTTGTCAGCCACCACCAGTTCCCGTCCGACGTGCCATTCCTGTTCAGTTTCTGCTTCCCCGGCAGCAGCGTGCGCAACGAAGTGCTGCTGACCGTCGTGCACAGCGCGCCCGTGGGCTCGGAAGGGCGCTTCCGCCACGGCGCCCGTTTCCTCTCGATTGCCGATGACGTTGTCGAGCGCATCGTCGATTACGTCACCACCGGCGCCATGCTCATGGCCTGATCAATACGGGTTGGCCGGCGACAGCTGGCCGGCCACGGCGTCCACCGTCTTGTAGACGGGCAGGCCGCTCCAGTTGCCGAGGTCGAACACGGTGGCCGAATCGGCCAGTTTCCGGATTTCCACGCCATACATGGCCAGCGGCGTACCCGCCACGCAAGTCGATGGCGCGACGGCCGGGCGCACGAAGTACACCGCGCTTTCCGTCGTGGTCGACACGTTGGTCACGCGGCGCGCCGTCACGCCGCTCGTGGCCTGGTTGCCCTGCACCAGCAGTGCCGTTTCCACGTCCACGCCGATGCCGCGCGCCGTGGCCGCGCCGCTGCTGGAGGCGGGCAGGATCCCGCCCGGACAGCCCGTGTTGCCATTCTGCGCCACCAGCCGCGCCACGAAGGTGACCAGGCGGCCCATGCGGTCGCGGCTGTCCAGGTGGGAATCGAGGATCATGCTGGCCAGCGCCGGCGGGGCGATGAAACCGCCCGTCAGGGCCAGCGGGTTCGGATCCAGCGTGAGGTAGCGGTGGTAGGGGTTGGACAGCGCCTGCGCCGTGGTCACGGAGCCCTTGAGCGCCGCATAGTCGAACTGGCCCAGCACGGCCAGGCCGGCGCTGGTGCCGCCGAGCGGGACGTTACGCGCCAGCAGGCCGCGCAGGGTCTGGTCCAGCGCCGTGCCTTTCCAGTAGTTGATGTAGTCGCTCTGGTCGCCGCCGGCAATGAACACGGCGTTGGCGCGCGCCACGATGGCGTTCACGGTGGGATCGTTGGCGGCGGCCACGCTGGGAATGACCAGCGTTTCGGCCGACGTCAGTCCCAGCGAAGCGCCGCCCACCCACTGGTCGGCCACGGTGGTGGAGGTGCTCAGCGCGGCGTCGCTGTAGTACAGGTAGGGATCGTAGGCATCGGTGCCGGTGGCGCGGATCACCACGAAGCGCCCGCCCGTGCCGGGCTTGATGCCGGCGCGCGTGATCATCCAGCGGAACGCCTCGTCCACGTCCGGCCCGCCGCCCATCAGCACCAGCGAGGTGGTGGCGTAGGAGGCGGGCAGGGTGACGGTCGCTTGCGGATTGCCGGTGGCGTAGTATTCGTAGGGCGGTTTGCTGGCGCCCTTGGCGGCGCTGGCGGGGCCCGCTGCCGCGCAGGCGGCGGCCAGCAGCAGGGCGGTGACGGTGCGCCAGGCGGCGCGCGGGGTCAGGGTGGACAGTTTGGTCATGGCGCGCAGCTTGGTCATGGTGGGCCTCGGGTGGTCACTGTTATGGTCGAAGTGTCATGTCATTGTTGCACTGTTTTGGGCGGACGCAAGCGTTGTCCGCTCAAGTGTGGCGGCAATGGCGGGCCGGTGTGGCTTTCCTGTCAGGCGGGCACAGCCATTGTTGCCGGTCAGCACGGGCCGGAACGATGTATAATCTCCGATTGGCCTGAATTTCCTGAGCAAACACACCATGCATTCCATCTCCCGTATTCCCAAGGACGGCAGCACGCCCGCCACGCCCGCAGCGCCCGCAGCGTCCGGCGCTGCGCCGAAAGTGGGCTTCGTCTCGCTCGGCTGCCCCAAGGCGCTGGTCGATTCCGAACAGATCCTTACCCAGCTGCGCGCCGAAGGCTACGAAACGGCCAAGTCGTATGACGGCGCCGACCTCGTCATCGTCAACACCTGCGGCTTCATCGATGCGGCCGTGCAGGAATCGCTGGACGCCATCGGCGAGGCGCTGGCCGAAAACGGCAAGGTGATCGTGACCGGTTGCCTGGGCGCGAAGAAGGATGCCGCTGGCGACGACATCATCACCAAGGTGCACCCGAAGGTGCTGGCCGTGACCGGCCCGCACGCGCTGGGCGAGGTGATGAATTCGGTCCATACCCACCTGCCCAAGCCGCACGAGCCGTTCATCGACCTGCTGCCGCCGCAGGGCATCAAGCTCACGCCCAAGCACTACGCCTACCTGAAGATTTCCGAAGGCTGCAACCACCGCTGCAGCTTCTGCATCATCCCGTCCATGCGTGGCGACCTGGTATCGCGCCCGATCGCGGAACTGATGCTGGAAGCGGAGAACCTGTTCAAGTCCGGCGTCAAGGAACTGCTGGTGATCTCGCAGGACACCTCGGCCTACGGCGTGGACGTCAAGTTCCGCTCCGGTTTCTGGAACGGCCGTCCGGTCAAGACCCACATGACCCAGCTGACCGAAGCGCTGGGCGAGCTGGCCAAGTCCTACGGCGCGTGGGTGCGGCTGCACTACGTGTACCCGTACCCGCACGTGGACCAGGTGATCCCGCTGATGAGCGGCGGCCATATCCTGCCGTACCTGGACGTGCCGCTGCAGCACGCGCATCCGGAAGTGCTGAAGCGCATGAAGCGTCCGGCCAGCGGCGAGAAGAACCTGGACCGCATCCAGGCCTGGCGCAAGATGAACCCGGACCTGACGATCCGCTCCACCTTCATCGCCGGCTTCCCCGGCGAGACGGAAGCGGAGTTCGAATACCTGCTGGACTTCCTGAAGGAAGCGGAAATCGACCGCCTCGGTTGCTTCGCCTACTCGCCGGTGGAAGGCGCCACCGCCAACGCACTGGAAAACCAGGTGCCGGACGAAGTGCGCGAGGAACGCCGCGGCCGCGTGATGCTGCTGCAGGAAGAGATTTCGAAGAAGCGCCTGAAGGCCAAGGTCGGCAAGACCGTGCGCGTGCTGATCGACGAAGTGACGCGCAGCGGCGGCGTGGGCCGCTCGGCTGCCGACGCGCCGGAAATCGACGGCGTGGTCTACGTCAAGCCGCCGTACGAACCGCACAAGAAGCTGGCCGTGGGCCAGTTCGTGGACGTGACCATCACCGCCTCCGACGCCCACGACCTGTGGGGCGAGGCCCAGTAAGCGTAGGTCATCCCGGAAAAAACCGGGGTCAGGTCATACCGATGTGCAATGTGCGTGCACATTGCACATCGGTATGACCTGACCCCGGTTTTGCTTTCAGGCAGGGGACATCACGTTTTCATAGACGGGGGCGAAGCCGCCGCCCGGCGTGCGGAAATTGGTGGTCTGGCCCTGGTACAGGCGCGCGGCCACCCACTGCACGGCGCCGTCGTAGGCGTAGTTGCGCACGTCGAATTTCAGTTTCTGGGGCGGCTCTTCCGATGAGATGGTGCGCTCGCCCGGCGCGACCAGCGCCTGCGCGACGTAGCCGCCGGCCAGAATTTCCTGCCACACGCGCTGGGTCAGCTTGTCGCCCCGGTAGGCGGCCTTGCCGCCATAGCCGCCATATGGCTTGAAGAACAGGCCGCGCCGTTCCTTCCACAGGCGCTCGGCATGCTCGGGCCGCACCAGCTCCGTGCGCGGGATGCCGGCCAGCAGGATGGCGCGCTGCGACGGGGGCACCCCGATTTGCTCCAGTGCGTGCGCATCACTCAGGATCGCCAGGTTGCGCTTGTCCGCGTACAGCGCATGGGCGCGCGGGTGGGGCGTGAGCACGGCGGCCCGCGCCAGGTAGGCGTCGCGCAGCACGGCGCTGGCCGGCGCCGCCAGCGCGAAGTCCGTCAGGCGGTTGTAGACCAGGTCGATGGGCTGGCCTTCGTGCCACAGGGCGCCGCCTTCGAGCTTGAACTGGTCCGGCGCGGCGATCACGGCGCGCAGGTCGTGGCGTTCGAACAGCTGCTGGAACAGCAGGAATTCCGGGTACAGGTATTGCTGCTCCGGCGCGTCGTCGACGATGGCGATGCTGCGCAGCGGGCGCTGGTGCCCGGCCAGCGCCCATTCGCGGCGGAACATGGCGATCATTTCGCGCTCGAAGGCGCCGGCCGTGGCCACCGGCGGCACCAGGAATTCGGCCTCGGCGCAGCAGGCCCGCTGGGCGCGCGCCAGCACGGCGTTGAGCATGGCGCCGCCGGCGTTGGTGTTGATTTCGATGAGGCCGAAATGCTGTTCGTCGGCGTGGAAGTCGTAGCCCATGAAGACGCCGCGCGCGCCCGTGTCGTGGCGGGCGATGTCGGGCGCCCAGGCCAGCACGCGCTCGCGGTAGGCGGGCAGGGCGATGACGGATTCGATCGCCTGCACCAGTTCTTCCATGCGCATCAGCCGCGCCGTGGACATGAACACGGGACGGGCCGCGAACAGGTAGGGGCAGCGCTCGCGCACCAGCGCGTAGATATCAGGCTGATCCAGTTGCGTGCGCAGGGCCTGGCGCAGCGCTTCCTCGTCCAGGCTGACGCAGAAACAGGCGCTGTTGCGCAGCGCGACGGGGGCCATGTGGCAGGTCAGGTCGTTCATCCGGTTTTTTCTCCCGCTGGTTCCGAGTCCATAGCATAACCCTGTCGCCATGTACGCAACAGTATGCAAATCATGTCGTCTCAATATTGCTCGGGCGGCAATTATTGTCTGCGCAATTTAGCATATTTCGTATAGACTGGCTCGCTCTTACAATAAGAACCAAGGAACCCCATGAAACACCTGCTGTTCGCAACGAGCCTCCTGTTTGCTGCCACCCAGGGCGCTTATGCGCTCGACAATTCGGCCGCCGTCAAAGTCACGCCGCTGCTGAAGACCACCACCAGCTGGGATGCCAAGCCGATCACCTATCCGGCCGGCGCGGCCGAAGTGACGGCCCTGATCGTCGAGATCGCGGCCGGCGGCCAGACCGGCTGGCACGAGCACCAGGTGCCGTCGTTCGCCTACGTGATGGAAGGCACGCTGGAAGTGACCCGCGCCACCGGCGAGACCAAGGTGCTGCATGTGGGCGACATGCTGCCGGAAGTGGTGGACACGCTGCACAACGGCCGCGCGCTCGATGGCAAGGCCGTCAAGCTGCTGGTGCTGTACACCGGTTCGTCCGAGAAGAAGCTGACCGTGCCCCATCCGGAATTCACGCCCGCCGCCAAATAGTTGAGTACTCAAGCAGTTTGATTCGGCCGCGCGCGGCGGTGCGCGGACAAATCCGGCGTGAGCTTCTATAATCGGCAACATTCGCCAACATTCGCCAACGGGCCGGCATGCCGCCGGCCCTTTTCGCCAACAGGGCCCACGGCCTTCCGTTGACCGCAACCGCCACTACGCCGCTATTACTCCGCCATGACCGTGAAAAAATCCCCGCAGACCGCGCTGGTGCACACTGACTACCAGGCGCCACCCGGTTTCGCCGCCTTCCCCAGCGCCATCCACCATGCCTCCACCGTGCTGTTCAAGAACGTGGCGGCCATGCGCTCGGGCGACTGGAAAGAGAAGAACGCTTATACCTACGGGCTGCACGGTACGCCGACCACGTTCACGCTGGAGGCGCGGCTGGCCGAGATCGAGGATGGCCAACATTGCCTGCTGGCGCCCAGCGGCCTGGCCGCCATCGCGATGGTGGATTTCGCGCTGCTCAAGAGCGGCGACGATGTGCTGTTGCCCGATAACGTCTATAACCCCAACCGTGAACTGGGCAAATGGCTCAGCGCCGATTTCGGCGTCACGGCGCGCTACTACGATCCGCTGATCGGCGCCGGCATCGCGGCCCTGATCCAGCCCAACACCAGGCTGATCTGGACCGAGGCGCCCGGTTCCGTGTCGATGGAAGTGCCGGACCTGCCCGCCATCTGCCAGGCCGCGCACGCGCGCGGCGTGCTGGTGGCGCTCGATAACACCTGGTCGGCCGGGCTGGCGCTGCGCGGCTTCGAGCTCGGCGCGGACATCATCATGCAGGCCCTGACCAAGTACCAGTCCGGCGGCTCGGACGTGCTGATGGGCGCCCTGATCACGCGCGACCGCGCGCTGCACGAGCGCCTGAGCATGGCCCACATGCGCCTGGGCATGGGTGTCGGCGCGGACGACGCCTACCTCGTGCTGCGCGGCTTGCCGACCCTGAAGCTGCGCTTCGACGCGCACGACGCCAGCGCGCGCAAGCTGGCCGCCTGGCTGCGGACGCGGCCCGAGATCAGCAAGGTGCTGCATCCGGCGTTCGAGGATTGCCCCGGCCATGCGACCTGGCAGCGTGACTTCAGAGGCGCCGGCGGCCTGTTCTCGGTGTTGTTCGATCCGGCGATTCCGGAAGCGCGCACCGACCGTTTCGTGGACGCGCTCAAGCTGTTCAAGATCGGCTACAGCTGGGGCGGCGCCAACAGCCTGGTGATGCCGTACCGGATCGCCCACATGCGCCAGGCCTGGCACGACAAGGGCATCCTGGTGCGCTTCAACGTGGGCCTGGAAGATACGGTGGACCTGATCGCCGACATCGAACAGGCGCTGGCGCAGATGTAGCTGGCGCGGCCAGCGCCCGATGCGGTGGCTAGAGCGGACGCACGGGAATGCAGATGTCGCAGGTGAATTCGCCGGTGGCCGGATCGAGCGCCGTGGTGGCGTTGAAGCGCTCGAAGCACGGCCGCTCGTCGCACTGCAGGCCGCTCGACGGCAGCCATTCGCGCGTCAGCGTCATCCACGCGGCCGCGATGCTGGTGGTGGGCCCCTGGAAGCGGGCCACCGCGTAGCGCCCGCCCGGCAGCGTCGTGATGGCCGTGTTGCCGTTGCCCTGAAACTGCTCGGGCAGGGCCACGCAGGCATCGTAGCGGCACTTGTCGGCTGGCGTCAGCACGGGGTCGTCCAGGCCCACGCCGTAGCAGGTTTGCTCCATCAGGCCGTGCGACTGCATCCACGGCGCCATGGTGTCGCGCCAGAACGCGCCGATGCCGGGACCATAGGCGCCGATGCGGCGCTGCCAGGCCACGCGCACGGGTGGTAGGTCGATGACTTGAACTTGCATGCTGTTTTCTCCTTGGGTTGGATGGGAGTGGCCATCTTCGCCCAGGCGGCGCGGGCGCGCCTGATCGGGCTTGCCCAGGATCTGATCCAGATTGCTATGCAGCGTGAATTTGTTCTCTCCCAGCGCGGCCACCTGTTGCGCCATGCGTTCGGCGGTGCCTTGCCGCCAGGCGCTGGGGGTGCAGCCGAACTTGAGCTTGAATGCGCGCGCGAACGCTTCGCCGGAACCGAAGCCCGTGCCCAGCGCGATGTCGAGCACGGTCTCCCCGGTGTTGCGCGACAGCCGGAAGGCTGCCACTTCCAGCCGGCGGCGGCGCGCGTAGTCGCCCACCGTCTCGCCCATCCAGGCGGTGAAGATGCGGTGGAAGTGAAAGCGCGAGAAGTGGGCCACGTCGGCCAGTTGGGCCAGTTCCAGCGGGGTGTCGAGGTGACGGTCGATATAGTCGAGCACCAGGTTGATGCGCCGCGCGTATTCGGCGCGGCTGGCGGCGGACGATGCGGTGTTTTCGGACATAGTGCTTGAGCGGCCGCCAGGGCGCGGCCGGGCAAGCGGCGCGCGCGCCGGCAAGGCGCCGCACCCGCTTGATGTGGGTTTATTCGGGCATGGGGCGGTTCTGGTTCAGGGCGCTGATGCCGGCGATCAGCCGGTAGGCTTTCCACAGCCAGGCGCCGACCCACACCAGCCATGCCAGCGGGATGCCGATGATGGTCAGGAACAGGGCCACGCCGACGGCCATCCAGATCAGGTACCACCAGAACGAGCGGATCTGCCAGCTGTGGTGACTGTGCACGAAGGTGCCTTCCGTCTCCGGCCGCTTGACGTAGTTGATGATGAGCGGGATGAAGGAAAACGCGCCCAGCGAGAACACGAAGCTGAGCGCGTGGCCCAGGTAGAGCCACCAGACGAGGTTCTTGGCCGCGTCGAGGCGGTCGTCGAGGATCAGTTGTTGCGACATGGCGGCTTCCTTGGTGATATGAACAATTTTTATTTTCTCACAATGTCGGGGCGCGGCAAAGGGCCGCCACGATGCTGCGGCCGATCACCGCGCCGGCCCCGGCGCGCCGCCTGTTCCGGCCTCAGGCCAGCAGGGGCAGGATGCCGTCCAGGCCGACGAAGTTGAGCGCCACGCTGGCCTGCTCGCGCACCACAGGCTTGGCGCGGAACGCCACGGACAGGCCGGCGATGCCCATCATTTTCAAGTCGTTGGCGCCGTCGCCCATGACGATGGCCTGGGTCGGCGAGATGCCCAGCTCCGCGCACACGCGTTCCACGGTGCGCTTCTTCTCGTCCGCATCGACGATGCCGCCGATGACTTTGCCGGTCAGCTTGCCATCGACGATTTCCAGTTCGTTGGCGTGGGTGTAGTCCAGGCCCATGCGCGCCTTGAGGCGGCTGGTGAAGAAGGTGAAGCCGCCCGACACCAGCAGCGTTTTCAGGCCGGCTGCCTGCACCGCCTTGAGCATGTTCTCGGCGCCCGGTGACAGGCGCAGGCGCTCTTCGTACACGCGCTCCAGCGCCGACGCGTCCAGGCCTTCGAGCAGCGCCACGCGGCGCGTGAGGCTGGCCGAGAAATCGAGCTCGCCGCGCATGGCCGCTTCCGTGATGGCCGCCACCTGGGGCTTGAGGCCTTGCATGTCGGCGATCTCGTCGATGCATTCGATGGTGATGAAGGTCGAATCCATGTCCATCGCCACCAGCTTGAATTCGCTCAGGTGGCGGATGCCGACCATGTAGGTGGCGTCGAGCTGGGCGGCGTGGGCCGCCACTTCGATGGTCTGGCGCAGCGCCGGCGAGAAGGCGATGCCTTCGCAGCGCACGGCGCGTTCGCTGAGCCAGGTGAGGTTGGTGGGGGCGGTCAGCGCGGCAATGCGCTCCAGGCGGGCCTTGCAGTCGTCCAGGCCTTGCAGGACCAGGTTCATGGAGGTGGTGGCGTCGGTCATAAAGTGGCTTCGTTGCCGCTAGGCGGTCAGTTGTTTGATGGCGTTCTTGATGTGGGTGACGCGCGCGGCCAGGTCCGGCATGGCGGCCGTGATCTTGAGCTTGTCCTGGCCATTGAGCTTGATCTGGCGGTTCTTCTGGATCAGTTCAATGATGCGCATCGGGTCGATAGGCGGCTTGGGCATGAATTGCAGCGTGGCCGCCTCGCCGTGGGCGTCGATCTTGACGATGCCCACGGTACGGGCGGCGATGCGCAGGCGGTGGGTTTCCACCAGCGCTTTGACGGCGTCGGGTAGCTTGCCGAAGCGGTCTATCAATTCTTCCTGCATGTCGTCGATCTTGCCCTGCGCCTCGCAGTTGGCCAGGCGCTTGTAGATCGACAGGCGTTCGTGCACGTCGCCGCAGAAGTCGGCCGGCAGCAGGGCCGGCACGTGCAGGTTGATCTCGGTGGTGCTCGACAGCGGCGCGGCCAGGTCGGGCTCCTTGCCGTTCTTGAGCGCGCGCACGGCCTCGTTGAGCATGTCTGAATAGAGCTGGAAGCCGACCTCCGTCATTTCGCCGGACTGGCTGTCGCCCAGCACTTCGCCGGCGCCGCGGATTTCCAGGTCGTGCATGGCCAGGTAGAAGCCGCTGCCCAGTTCTTCCATCTGCTGGATCGCATCGAGCCGGCGCTGCGCCTGCTTGGTCAGGCCCTGCACGTCGTTCACCAGCAGGTAGGCGTAGGCTTGGTGGTGCGAACGGCCCACGCGCCCGCGCAGCTGGTGCAGCTGGGCCAGGCCGAACTTGTCGGCCCGGTGCATGATGATGGTGTTGGCCGTGGGGACGTCGATGCCGGTCTCGATGATGGTGGTGCACAGCAGGATATTGAAGCGCTGGGCCACGAAGTCGCGCATCACCTTTTCCAGGTCGCGCTCGTGCATCTGGCCGTGGGCCACGGCGATGCGGGCCTCGGGCAGCAGCTCGGTCAGCATGGCCATGCGGTTCTCGATGGTTTCCACCTCGTTGTGCAGGAAATAGACCTGGCCGCCCCGTTTCAGCTCGCGCAAACACGCTTCGCGGATGATGGCCTCGCCCTCGCTGCGCACGAAGGTCTTGATGGCCAGGCGCTTTTGCGGCGCCGTGGCGATCACGGAAAAGTCGCGCAAGCCTTCCAGCGCCATGCCCAGCGTGCGCGGGATCGGCGTGGCGGTCAGCGTCAGCACGTCGACCTCGGCCCGCAGCGCCTTGAGCGCCTCCTTCTGGCGCACGCCGAAGCGGTGTTCCTCGTCGATGATGACCAGGCCCAGACGGGTGAACTTGACCTCGTCGGACAGCAGCTTGTGGGTGCCGATCACGATATCGAGCGTGCCATCGGCCATGCCCTTGATGGCTTGCGCGATCTCCTTGCCGGTGCGGAAACGCGACATTTCGGCGATGCGCACGGGCCAGTCGGCGAAGCGGTCGGCGAAGGTCTGGGCGTGCTGCTCGGCCAGCAGCGTTGTGGGCGCCAGGATGGCCACCTGCTTGCCGCCCATGACGGCGATGAAGGCGGCGCGCAGCGCCACTTCGGTCTTGCCGAAGCCGACGTCGCCGCATACGAGGCGGTCCATCGGTTTGCCGGAAGTCATGTCCTTGATGACGTTGTTGATGGCCTCGGCCTGGTCCGGCGTTTCGTCGAAGCCGAAGCTGTCGGCGAAGCGCTCGTAGTCGTGGGCCGAGTATTCGAAGGCGTGGCCCTGGCGCAGCGCGCGGCGGGCATAGAGGTTGAGCAGCTCGGCGGCCGTGTCGCGCACCTGCTCGGCCGCCTTGCGCTTGGCTTTTTCCCACTGGCCCGAGCCGAGTGAATGCAGCGGCGCGTCTTCCGGCGAGGCGCCCGAGTAGCGCGAGATCACGTGCAGCTGCGACACGGGCACGTACAGCTTGGTGTCCTTGGCGTATTCCAGGTGCAGGAATTCGGTCTCGCCTTCGCCCAGGTCCATGCTGGTCAGGCCCATGTAGCGGCCGATGCCGTGGTTGATGTGGACCACCGGGTCGCCGATCTTCAGCTCCGACAGGTCGCGCACCATGGATTCGACCTGGGTGACGCCTTCCTGCTTCTTCTTGCCCGCGCGGCGGCCGGAGCCCGCGTACAGTTCCGTCTCGGTGATGAAGACCAGGTTTTCAGCGGGCGTGGACAGCTCGAAGCCGGCGTGCAGCGGGGCCACGCCCAGCGCCAGTCTGGCGTCGCCGGCGGCGAAGCCGGCGTAGCCTTCCACCGGCGTGAGCGCCAGGTTGTATTCGTTGAAGTACTGCTGCAGCGTTTCGCGCCGGCCGTTCGATTCGGCGCAGATCATCACGCGCCGGCCCGCTTGCAGCAGGTAGGCACGCAGGTTGGTGAGCGGGTCTTCCGTGTGGCGGTTGACGGCGATGTTCGGTATCGGTGCCGACAGCTCGGAGGCTGGCGCACCCGCGTCGCGCGCGATGGCGAGGCGGCCGAAGGGCTTGGCCAGCGTGTAGAACTGCTCGTCCGACAGGAACAGCGCTTCGGGCGCCAGGATGGGGCGCTCGCGGTCGGCCTTCAGGAAGCGGTAGCGCGAGCTGGTGTCGGTCCAGAAGCGCTGGATGGCGCTGTCGATATCGCCCACGGTGGCCACCAGCGCGCCTTGCGGCAGGTAGTCGAACAGCGTGGCCGTCTGCTCGAAGAACAGCGGCAGGTAGTATTCGATGCCGGCCGAGGCGATGCCGGCGCTGATGTCCTTGTACACCACGGCGCGCGACGGGTCGCCTTCGAACTGCTCGCGCCAGCGGCTGCGGAAGGTGGTGCGGGCCGCATCGTCCATCGGGAACTCGCGGCCCGGCAGCAATCGCACCTGCTTGACCGGGTACAGCGAGCGCTGGGTGTCGGCGTCGAAGGTGCGGATCGATTCGATGGTGTCGCCGAACAGGTCGAGCCGGTAGGGCAGGGCCGAACCCATGGGGAACAGGTCGAGCAGGCCGCCCCGTACCGAGTATTCGCCGGGCGACATCACTTGCGCCACGTGGGCGTAGCCGGCCAGCGTCAGCTGCGACTTCAGGCGCGCCTCGTCCAGCGTTTCGCCCTGTTCAAAGAAGAAGGTGTAGGCGGCCAGGAACGACGGCGGCGCCATGCGCACCAGCGCCGTGGTGGCCGGCACGATCAGCACGTCGCACTGGCCGGAACTGATCTCGTGCAGCGTGGCCAGGCGCTCGGATACCAGATCCTGGTGCGGCGAGAAGGCGTCGTAGGGCAGCGTTTCCCAGTCGGGCAGCAGGTGGCAGCGCAGCTGGCCTTCGGCGAACCACGGCATCTCGTCCAGCAGGCGCTGGCCGTCACTGGCGGCGGCCACCACCACGGCCAGCATGCGGCCCTGCGACTTCAGCTCCAGCGCGCATTGCGCCAGCGCGTAAGCGTCGGACGATCCATGCAGGGGGGGCAGGGTGTATCGGGTGCCGGACTTGGGAAGGGATTTTTTCAGGTCGAAGGACATGCAGGCTGCAACGCAATAGTACGGTTAGGCGCATTGCCGACCGTGGCAATGCCGCTGGCGACATTATAGACGATGCCACCCTGGCACGTCGCCCGGGCGGCAAGCCAGCCGGTGAGCCGGCCGGGCTGGCCGGGATCAAACCGGGCGGCGCAGGTTGGCCACGCCGAACGGCACGTGCACCATGGGGATGGTGCCGCCGGCCGACTTGAGGTGGCTGAGCTGGTCGTCGAAGAAAATATGGGGCCGGAACACTTCCAGCACGCGCGCCTTTTCCATCCCGCCCAGGAAAAAGGTCTCATTGGCCGATACGCCCCAGCTTTTGAGCGTGGTGACGACGCGCTCGTGCGAAGGCGCGTTGCGGGCCGTGATGATGGCGATGCGCAGGATCTTGCGGTAGGTCGGGTCGCGGCGCAGCTGCTTTTCCTCCATGCGCTGCATCAAGGCGAGCTTCTGGAACAGGTCGGCCAGCGGGCCGGGGCGGTGCGGCGTGGCCACGTGGCGCCGTTCGTGGGCGTGGAACTCGTCCACATCGTTGTTGCGCTTGAAGACGGTTTCGGCCTCGTCGTCGGCGATCACGCCGTCGAAGTCGAAGGCCACGCGCAGTTCGCCGTCCGCTTCGTCGTCCTCGGTGCGCGACGGGAGCACCAGGCCGGCCGGGTGGTTGGCCGCCAGCGCGCTGCGCACGTCGTCCTCGTTCGCGCTCAGGAACAGGGCCGTGTTAAACGCGGGCAGGTAGGCATGGGCCGACTTCCCGGTGACGAAGCAGGCACGCGTGATGTCCAGGCCGTAGTGGGCGATCGAGTGCATCACGCGCAGGCCCGTTTCCGGTGAATTGCGGGAGAACAGCACCACCTCGACCGGCAACTGGCGGGCGAACTGCTTGTTGATGTTGAGGAAGCGGCGGATGAAGGGGAAGGCCACGCCTCTGCCGAGGATGACGTCGTGGTGCTGCTCCTGGTACTTGCGGTAGGCTTCCTCGCCCTGTTCCAGATAGACCTGGTGCGAATCGGTGAGGTCGAACAGGGCGCTGGAGGCGATGCCGATGACGAGTTTGTGCTGGATAGGATAAACCATGGAGCCCGGTTAAGCTTGTCGAAAAGGCCAAGTGTAAAACAGATTCGGGCAGGAGTCCCATCGGCCGATGAAACGCGATGCAGTCCGGGGGACTGAGCCTTGCCCTGTAGCCGCAAAGCCGCAGGAGACCGGGTGGTCTTCGCTTTTTCTTTCGGTTTTTCTAAATCGCGCGATGCACTACTAGATCGCGCCAGCTGCCACGATTCTGCTCTGATTAGTGGCAAATCGTGGAACTAAAGCGCACGGGACGCCTCTAAAGACTATAGAGCCGTTTAGAGGTCCATAGTGTTGCCGCCACGGCCATTTTAGAGTGCGATAGTGCGTTGCAGTAGTCCCACGCAAGGATTAGCTGCGTTTATAAAACCACCCTCTCCGGGAGTACCACCATGGCTGTCTACTATAAGCAGGTCCGTTTGCCCGCCGATGTGCTGGAAGCATTAGGAGATCACTCAGGTCATTGGTGGTCGGACCCCGAGCTGGAACCTGTCATCGTCGAGGTTATCCGCGCCTTCATCAAACCGGTTTCGGCCACGCGACAGCAGCCGGCGGGTTTGCGCTTTCCCGGCAGTGAGCAATGGTTGCTGGCCGATGTATGCCGGGCACAGCAGAACGCAGCGATCGCACGCCTGTTCGGTGGCGATGCACAGACAGCCGTTCGCGCCACACCGCCACAGCCGGTGCCGGCGAGCCGTGCGAAGCGCACTGGCAAGCCCCAGTCCAAGCCGAAGAAAAAGGCGGCTCGCCCATCCAATATGGCGGCGAAGGTGCAAAGTGAAGACGAGCAGCGCAAGCATGGTGCCGGAAGAAGTGCTCGCCGCAAGCGCCGGACACGAAAGCATGTTCCCGGAAATCCGTGAAGAACCCTCAATTACCGATCTTGCAGCAAGACCTCCTTCGCCGGGCGAAATTTGCGGGTTTTATAGTTTGGTAAACTGCTATCCTGACTGCCGATGGCAGCGGCCAGCCAAGGCCGGCCAGATGCTAGCAGGAGTGTGGCATGCCCTGCTTCATTTCGAGCGTCACGCAGAAGCCTGGTTGGAGCGCTGAACGACCGCTTTCGGGAAGCGGCTACTTCCGGTATGGGGCGGAAACAGCCGTCGGCCAGACACTTCCGGTCAGGTCGAATTTGAACTAGTACATATTGTGCCTGACAAGCCACTGCATACGGCGAGGGTCAGAGACAAGGTACTGCCCCTGGACATGTGACGACCGCCTTCCTGAACACGATTACCCTGGTGCCCATGAATTCAACCTCGTTCACGCCGCCGGCCACCATCGGCGGCTTTCCCGTCACGGCGCTGCTGTCGGCGCGGGCGGGCCGCTGCGTGTGCGCGGGTGTCGATCCGGCCAGCGGCAGGCCGCTGCTGCTCAAGCTGGGCAGCCCGGGCGATGCGTTGCTGGCGGGGCTGCACCATCCTCATCTCGCACCCGTGCTGGCGACCGGGGTGGAACTTGGCCGGCCCTGGTCGGCGCTGGAGTGGGTTGCGGGCCGGCCGCTGCGGGCGGTGCTGGCCGACGGCATGCCGCCGCAGGAACGCGCGCTGGCCTGGATGGCCCAGTTGCTGGCGGCGCTGGCGTACCTGCATGGCGCCGGGATCGTGCACCGCGACATCACGCCGTCCAATCTGCTGATCACGGCGGCCGGCCAGCTGGTCGTCACGGACTTTGGTCTTGCCGCCCGCGTGGGGCAGGGCGGCAGCGCGGCCGGCACTCCGGCCTGCATGGCGCCCGAGCAGATGCGCGGCGCACCGGCCGACGCCCGCGCCGACCTGTACGCGGCCGGCGTGGTGCTGTTCCAGTTGTTGACGGGCCAGCTGCCGTTCGAGGGCAATGCCGGCGCCGTGGTGCAGCAGGCGCTGGCCGGGTCGCCGCCCCCACCGTCGTCGCGCCATCCGGCGCTGGGCCGCCGCTTCGATGGCGTGCTGGCGAAAGCGCTGGCGCGCGAGGCGCCGCTGCGCTTTCAAAGTGCCAGCCAGTTCGCTGTGGCGCTGGCGAACACGGCGGCGGCCTGAGTTTGCTGCGACGCAGCACGGCGCCTCATCCGTCCCCTGGATGAGGTAGTTACCTTTCTACAACGGTGGCACACAAACGGCTTGAATCAACCTAAAATTATTTTTCCGATATTTATTGGGTTTTCGAGTATAGTCGAACACATTGTTGAAAACTTGACAGGCGACCATAGCCTCACCAGTTTCAGCCTCACCTGCCTTCAAGCTTCGCCCGCCGGACCGCGTGTCCGGTGAGGTAGCGGTATTCGTTTCAGTTATTCACTTCTGTTCCACCAGTTTCTGTCGTCCGGTTTCTGTTTCGCTGCTTCATTCCGCAATTCTGATCGTCGTCAACGCGAGGTTCTGGATCAAGATGGGTATGTTGAATATAGATGCGCTGTTGCAGGAGGTGGACCCCGCCAATCCGTGCGGTCCCAATCTCGAGTATGACCCGGCTTTCCTGGAGCTGGAGCAGGCCTTGCAGGGCAAGCCCGAAGTCCAGTATGGCGACACCATCACCCCGGCCGTGCCGCCGGACTGGAAGCATGTGCAGCGCCTGGCCAGCGAACTGCTCGATCGCAGCCGCGACCTGCGGCTGGCCGTGGCCATGCTGCGCGCCCAGCTGGCGCTGCAGGGCATGGCCGGCTGCGCCGACGGCCTGCGGCTGATCGAATCGCTGCTGGTGCAGCGCTGGGACAGCGTCCATCCCCAGCTCGATCCCGATGACGACAACGACCCCATGTTGCGCATCAATTCGCTGGCCGTGCTGGCCGACGGCGCCACGCTGCTGCGCGAATTGAAGGAGGCGCCGCTGATCGTGCTGCCGGCGCTGGGGCCGGTGAGCCTGCGCACGCTCGATATCGCCAGCGGCGAGGTGCCGCCGCCCGAAGGCGAAGCGAAGGTTGAGCTGTCCTCCATTGAAGCGGCGCTGCGCGACGCGGACCCGGAGCGGGTACGCTCGCTCAGCGCGGCCCTGAGCCAGGCCCACGACAGCGCGACCAATATCGAAACCCTGCTGGTGCGCCAGGTCGGCTCGTCGCAAGCCCTGAATCTCGACCTGCTGGTCAAATACCTGCGCCGCGCGCGTGACTTCGCCAACGCCGGCGTCCCGGAGGCGGAGGCACCGGCGCCGGCGGCCGACGAATCGGGCGGCGCCGCGGCGGCCGCGCCGGCCGAAGGCACGGTCCGTGCGGCGGGCGCGCCGGCCGCCATCAGCGGCGACATCACCAGCCGCGCCGACGTGATCCGCATGCTCGACAAGATCATCAAATACTACGCCCAGAACGAGCCGGCCAGTCCCGTGCCGTTGCTGCTGGGCCGCGCCAGGCGCTTGGTGCCCAAGAATTTCTTCGAAGTGCTGGAAGACCTGGCACCGGACGGCATCGCCCAATTGCTGGTGGTGAGCGGGCCGCGCGATACGCCGGAATCGTAGCAAGGGGCGGGTGGCCGGCGCCGCCATGGCGCCGGTGCTTTGGATAGCAATGCAGGGCAGTGTTTATCAACGTGGAGGAGTCTATCGTGGGCAAAGAAAGTAGCCAGAAGTTCATCGCGCGCAATCGCGCGCCGCGCGTGCAGATCGAATACGACGTCGAAGTGTACGGCGCCGAGAAAGCCGTGCAACTGCCCTTCGTGATGGGCGTATTGGCCGACCTGTCGGGCCAGCCGGCCGATCCGCTGGCGCCGGTGGCGGACCGCAAGTTCCTGGAGATCGACGTCGACAACTTCGACGAGCGCCTCAAGTCGATGAAGCCGCGGGTGGCCGTGCAGGTGCCCAACACGCTGACGGGCGAGGGCAACCTGAGCGTGGACATGACGTTCGAGAGCATGGACGACTTCACCCCGGCCGCCATCGCGCGCAAGGTGGGCTCGCTCAACAAATTGCTGGAGGCGCGCGGCCAGCTCTCCAACCTGCTGACCTACATGGACGGCAAGACGGGGGCCGAGGAACTGATCGCCAAGCTGCTGGCCGAGCCGACCTTGATGCAGGCCCTGACGGCCGCGCCCAAGCCCCAAGAATAAAGACCACCGAGGAGGAACAACATGGCTGAGACTACAGCGGAATTGCAGCAAGGCGCGACCGGCACGCTCGAGATGAGCGATTTCAGCAGCCTGCTGCAGAAGGAATTCAAGCCCCAATCGGACAAGGCCAAGGAGGCGGTGGAAAACGCCGTGCGTACCCTGGCCGAACAGGCGCTGGTGGGCGCGAACGTGGTGTCGGGCGACGTGCTGGGCACCATCGAGAGCCTGATCGCGCAACTGGACAAGAAGCTCACCGAGCAGATCAACCTGATCCTGCACACGCCCGAGTTCCAGCAACTGGAAGGGGCGTGGCGCGGCTTGCACTATCTCGTCAATAACACCGAGACGGACGAGATGCTCAAGATCCGCGTGATGAACATCTCCAAGAACGACCTGGCCAAGACGCTCAAGAAGTACAAAGGCACGGCCTGGGACCAGAGCCCGATCTTCAAGAAGATGTACGAGGAAGAGTATGGCCAGTTCGGCGGCGAGCCGTTCGGCTCCATCGTGGCCGACTACTACTTCGACAACACGGCGCCGGACGTGGAACTGCTGTCGTCGATGGCCAAGGTGGCCGCCGCCGCCCACGCGCCGTTCATCTCGGCCGCCGCACCGTCCGTGATGCTGATGGAATCGTGGCAGGAGCTGTCCAACCCGCGCGACCTGACCAAGATCTTCCAGACCCCGGAACACGCGGCCTGGCGCTCGTTCCGCGAGTCCGAGGATGCGCGCTACGTCGGGCTGGCCATGCCGCGCTTCCTGGCGCGCCAGCCCTACGGCGCCAAGACCGATCCGGTGGAGGCGTTCGACTTCGAGGAGGACACCTCGGCGCCCGGCAGCAAGAACTACACCTGGGCCAACGCGGCCTATGCGATGGCCGTCAACATCAACCGCTCGTTCAAGGAATATGGCTGGTGCTCGCGGATACGCGGCATCGAATCCGGCGGCGCCGTGGAAGGGCTGCCGGTGCACAGCTTCCCCACCGACGACGGCGGCGTGGCCATGCAATGCCCGACCGAGATCGCCATCTCGGACCGGCGCGAGGCCGAACTGGCGGCCAACGGCTTCATGCCGCTGGTGCACAAGAAGAACACCGACTTCGCCGCCTTCATCGGCGCCCAGTCGCTGCACAAGCCGGCCGAGTACGACGATCCGGACGCCACCGCCAACGCCAACCTGGCCGCGCGCCTGCCCTACCTGTTCGCCACCTGCCGCTTCGCGCACTACCTCAAGTGCATCGTGCGCGACAAGATCGGCTCGTTCAAGGGGCGCGACGAGATGGAGCGCTGGCTCAGCAACTGGATCAACAAGTACGTGGACGGCGACCCGGCCAACTCGAGCGAAGGCACCAAGGCCCGCAAGCCGCTGGCGGCGGCCGAGGTGCAGCTGGAGGAGGTCGAGGGCAATCCGGGCTATTACACCTCCAAGTTCTTCCTGCGGCCCCACTATCAGCTCGAAGGGCTGACGGTGTCGCTGCGGCTGGTGTCCAAGCTGCCGTCCGGTAAAGGCGCCTGACGCCGTTTCACCCCGCACCATCTTCATCGCAGGCAGTCGCGCCGGGCGGTTCCGCCGCCCGGCATTGTCAGTTCCAACCCATGCCGGCTACGGGCCGGCTATACAAGGAGAGCAAAATGGCTGTAGACATGTTCCTCAATTTAGGCGCCACCATCAAAGGCGAAACCAAGGATTCGGCCCAGAAGGAAGCGGGCGACATCGACGTGCTGGCCTGGAGCTGGGGTGCCAGCAACTCCGGTTCCTTCCACACGGGCGGCGGCGGCGGGGCCGGCAAGGCCAACTTCCAGGACCTGTCCGTGACCAAGTACCTGGACAAGGCTTCGCCCGCGCTGCTGAGCGCACTGGCCAAGGGCTCCCACATCCCCACGGCCAAGCTGCTGGTGCGTAAGGCCGGCGAAGGACAGCAGAAATACCTCGAGATCACGCTCACCAATGTGCTGGTGACGTCCGTGTCCACCGGCGGCAGCGGCGGCGAGGACCGGCTGACGGAAAACATCTCGCTCAACTTCGCGGAAGTGAAGTTCGAGTACTTCCTGCAGAACGAGAAGGGCGTGACGGCGTCCGGCGGCGAGTTCCACTACGATATCGCCGGCAATATCACCAAGTAAAAGACGGTTGCGCGGGGGCGGCAGCGCCGGCCCCGTTCCCGCGACAGACCGCACCACCACGGGCCGGGGGAGAACACGGATATGGATGCGCAACAGCTGATCGCCGAGGGCAAGCTCGACGCCGCGCTGGCGGCCCTGCAGGACCAGGTGCGCAAGGACGCATCGAACGCGAAGTACCGGATTTTCCTGTTCCAGCTGCTGTCCGTCATGGGACAGTGGAACCGCGCGCTGACGCAGCTGAACGTGGCGGCCGAACTGGATGCGGCCGCGCTGCCGATGGCGCAAACCTACCGCGAGGCCATCCAGTGCGAGGCCCTGCGCGGTGAGATTTTCGCCGGCAAGCGGGCGCCGCTCGTGTTCGGCGAACCGACATCGTGGCTGGCGCTGCTGATCGACGCCTTGCGGCTCGATGGCGAAGGCCAGTACCAGCGCGCCGCCGATACTCGCGCCCGTGCGTTCGAGGACGCGCCGGCCGGCGGCGGCACCATCAACGGCGAGCCGTTCGCCTGGCTGGCCGACGCCGACCAGCGCCTGGGGCCGGTACTCGAAGCCATCGTCAATGGCCGCTATTTCTGGATTCCGTTCCAGCGCATCAGCCGTATCGAATGCGACGCGCCGGCCGACCTGCGCGACGCCGTGTGGACGCCGGCCCGCTTCACCTGGGCCAACGGCGCCAGCACCGTGGGCCTGATTCCGACCCGCTACGTGGATACCCGCGCCGGCGCCGAGGCAGATATTGACGATGCCTTGCTGCTGGCGCGCCGCACCGAGTGGGCCGAACAGGGGCCGCTGTGCGGCTACGGCCTGGGCCAGCGCCTGCTGGCCACCGACGCTGGCGAATATGCGCTGATGGACGTGCGCACCGTCGCCTTCGAGGGCAATGCGGAAGGTGACAGCGCGCGCCAGGGCGAGGCGGACGGCGAGCATGGCTGAACTGGCGCCCCGTGAACGCTTGCAGCCCTCGCTGCTGGACCGCCTGACGGACGACGAACCTGACAAGACGGTGGAGTCGCGCGAGCGGCGCGTGCTGTCGGTGCGCACGCTGCGCGAGAGTGTGCTGCGCGACCTGGCCTGGCTGCTCAACGCCACCAACCTGTTTTCCGTCACCGAAGGGGGCGGCTTGCCGCACGTGGCCGGCTCCGTCGTCAATTACGGCATGCCCGACATTTCCGGCCTGTCCGTGGCCGGCATGAACCTGTCCGACCTGGAGCGGGGCATACGCCAGGCCATCTGGGACTTCGAGCCGCGCCTGCTGCGCGCCTCGGTGGTGGTGCGCGCCATCGCTTCGCAGTCCAGCAGCAACAAGGTGATGTTCGAGATCGAAGCCGACATGTGGGCCCAGCCTTACCCGGAACGCCTGTACCTGAAAACGGAACTGGACCTGGACCGGGCCGCCATCCGCCTGAGCGAAATGGGAGCGCCGCGATGAATCCCCGCTTCCTGCGTTACTACAGCCAGGAGCTGCAGCACCTGCGCGAGGTGGGCGGCGAGTTCGCGCGCGAATACCCGAAGATCGCTGGACGGCTGGGCCTCGAAGGCTTCGAGTGCGCCGACCCTTATGTCGAGCGGCTGCTGGAAGGCTTCAGCTTCCTCACGGCGCGCGTGCAGATGAAGCTGGACGCGGAATTTCTCCGCTTTACCCAGCACCTGTCGGAACTGGTTTATCCCCACTTCCTGGCGCCCACGCCGTCGATGACGGTGGTGCAGTTGCAGCCCGATTTGAGCAATCCCAGCCTCAAGCAAGGCTTCGTGGTCCCGCGCGGCAGCGCCTTGCGCAGTGTGCTGGGCAAGGGCGACACCACGGCTTGTGAATACCGCACCGGACAGGACGTGACGCTGTGGCCGGTGGAGCTGGCCGAGGCCCGGTTCTACACCCACAGCGGGGTGCAGGCCGGCAGCGACATGCAATTGCCGCCCGCCGTCAAGGCCGGGTTGCGGCTGCGCCTGCGCACCAGCGGCGGCCTGCCGTTGCAGGAGCTGGCCATGGACAGCCTGGTGCTGCACCTGCGCGGCAGCGACGACATGCCGGTGCGGATCTACGAAAAGCTGCTGGCCTGCGTGGAGGGCGTGCTGGTGCAGCCGCCGCAGGGCAAGCGTGGTCCGGGCCAGACCCACACCGTGCTGCCCAAGTCGGTGCTGTCGCCGATGGGCTTTGGCGAGGACGAGGCGCTGCTCCCCACGGGCAAGCGCACCTTCCAGGGCTACCGGCTGCTGCAGGAATACTTCGCGTTCCCGCAGCGCTACCATTTCCTGCGGCTGCAAGGTTTGCGCCAGGCGCTGGCGCGTTGCGGCGGCGAGGAATGCGAGGTGGTGATCCTGCTGAACCGGGCCGACCCCCACCTGGAGCAGGTGCTGGACGCCTCCCACTTCGCGCTCAACTGCACGCCGGCCGTCAATCTGTTCCAGCGCCGGGCCGACCGCATCAACGTCTCTGGCGAACAGTTCGAGCACCACGTGTTGGTGGACCGCACCCGGCCCATGGATTACGAGGTGTACCAGGTCGAGGAAGTGACCGGCTACGGTACCGGGGCCGATGCGGAGCAGACCTTCCGTGCCTTCTACACGGCGCGCGATATCGGCAGCCTGCACCAGGACAAGGCGTTCTACCAGGTGCGGCGCGAACCGCGCACCATTTCGCAGCGCCAGCGCCGCGTGGGGCCGCGCTCCAGCTACGTCGGCAGCGAGATGTACATCGCCATCGTGGACGCGGCCGAGGCGCCGTACCGGGGCGACCTGCGCCAGCTCGGCCTGTCCGTCTGGTGCACCAACCGCGACCTGCCGCTGTCCATGCCGATCGGCGTGGGCAAGACCGACTTCATCCTCGATTCCGGCGCGCCTGTGACGGCCGTGCGCTGCGTGGCCGGCCCCAGCGCGCCCCATCCTTCGTTCGCCGAGGGCAGCGTGACCTGGCGCCTGCTCAACCACCTGTCGCTCAATTACCTGTCGCTGGCCGACAGCGATCCGCAGCAGGGCGCCGTGGCGCTGCGCGAGATGCTGGCCCTGTACTGCCACGCGGGCGACCTCAATGCCCAGCGCCAGGTGGAGGGGGTGCGCTCGATCTCGGCCACACCCGTCACGCGGCGCATGCCGTCGCCCGGCCCCATCACCTTCGGGCGTGGCCTGCAGGTGACGCTGACGCTGGACGACGCGGCCTTCGAGGGCACGGGAGCCTTCCTGTTGGGCGCCGTGCTGAGTCACTTCTTCGGCCAGTACGTGTCCATCAACTCGTTCACGGAGACCGTGGTCAGGACGCTGGCGCGCGGCGACATCATGCGCTGGCCGGCGGCGGAGGGCGTATGCGCGATCCTGTAGCAGTGGAATTGCAGCTGGAGGCGCACTCGGCCCGCATGGATTTCTTCCAGGTGCTGCGGCTGATCGAGGCGGCCCACCCGGAGCAGCCGCGCATCGGCACCTCGCTGCGCCCGCGCGACGACGCCGTGCGCTTCGGCCAGGACCCGTCGCTGTGCTTTCATCCCACGGCGCTGGGACGCTACACGCGCGCCAGCGGCGAGGCGCGCGCACGGCTGGCCGTCAATTTCTTCGGGCTGCTGGGCGCCAACGGCCCGCTGCCGCTGCACCTGACCGAGTACACGCGCGACCGCCTGCGTAATGGCGGCGACGGCACCTTGCTGGCGTTTCTGGACGTGTTCCATCACCGCCTGCTGTCGTTGTTCTACCGGGCCCGGGCCCAGGCCGAACCGGCGCTGAACCTGGACCGGCCGGAGACGGACCGCTTTGCCGAATTCGTCGGCAGCCTGTTCGGCATCGGCGCGCCGGGGCTGCGCGAGCGCGACGCCGTGGGCGACTTCGCCAAGCTGCATTTCGCGGGCCTGCTGGCCAATAACGCGCGGCCGGCCTCCGGGCTGGTGTCCATCCTGCGCGAATATTTCCGGCTGCCGGTGCGGGTCGAGCAGTTCGTGGGCCACTGGATGCGGCTGCCGCCGGAGGTGCAATCGCGGCTGGGCGGCGCGGGCGGGCTGGGCGAAGGCAACCGGCTGGGCGTGTCCACGGTCCTCGGCAGCAAGGTATGGGATAGCCAGAACAAGTTCCGTATCGTGATCGGGCCGTTGAATTACACGGACTACCGGCGCATGCTGCCCGGCGGCGACAGCATGAAGCGGCTGCTGGCATGGGTACGCAATTACGTGGGCGGCGCACTGGACTGGGACGTGCGCCTGATCCTGGACAAGGGCGAAATACCGCCCCTGCGGCTGGGTGGTGGCGAGGCGGGCGCGCGACTGGGCTGGAGTACCTGGCCCATGAGCGGGCCGGCCACACGCGATCCGGACGATCTGCTCATCAACCCCAGTGCCTACCTATAGGACATCATCATGGCAGAAATCAGTCGCGTTGCCCTGTTCGGCAAACTCAATCCCCTGTGCTACCGGGCCATTGAAAGCAGCACCGTGTTCTGTAAGCTGCGTGGCAATCCCTATGTGGAGCTGGCGCACTGGATTCATCAGATATTGCAGCTGCAGGACTCGGACCTGGCCCGCATCATCCGCCAGTACGAGCTCGATCCGGCGGGGCTGGCGCGCGACCTGACGGCGGCGCTGGACCGCCTGCCGCGCGGCTCGACCTCGGTCACCGACCTGTCGTCCCAGCTGGAGGAGGCGGTGGAACGGGCCTGGGTCTACAGCACCCTGATGTTCGGCGAATCGCAGATCCGCTCCGGGCACCTGGTGGTGGGCATGCTCAAGACGGCCAGTTTGCGCAACGCGCTGTATGGCCTGTCGCGCCAGTTCGAGCGGATCAAGGTGGAGGATTTGTGCGAGCGCTTCGGCACCCTGCTCAAGGAATCGCCGGAAGCCATCATGGGCGCCACGGACGGCTTCCAGGCGTCCGGCGAGGCTGGCGCGGCGCCCGGCGAAGCGTCCGGCGCCATTGCCCCGGCGGCCATGGGCAAGCAGGAGGCGCTGAAGAAATTCACGGTGGACCTGACGGCCCAGGCCCGCAGCGGCAAGATGGACCCCATCGTCGGGCGCGATGACGAGATCCGCCAGGTGGTCGATATCCTGATGCGGCGCCGCCAGAACAATCCCATCCTGGTGGGCGAGGCGGGCGTGGGCAAGACGGCCGTGGTGGAGGGTTTTGCCCAGCGCATCGCGCGCGGCGACGTGCCACCGAGCCTGAAGGACGTGCAACTGCTGGCGCTGGACGTGGGCCTGCTGCAGGCCGGGGCCAGCATGAAGGGCGAGTTCGAGCAGCGGCTGCGCTCCGTGATCGACGAAGTGCAGGGCAGCCCCAAGCCCATCATCCTGTTCATCGACGAGACGCACACGCTGGTGGGCGCGGGCGGTGCGGCCGGCACCGGCGACGCGGCCAACCTGCTCAAGCCGGCGCTGGCACGGGGCACGCTGCGCACCATCGGCGCCACCACCTTCGCCGAGTACAAGAAACATATCGAAAAAGACCCGGCGCTGACGCGGCGCTTCCAGACCGTGCAGGTGGACGAGCCGGGCGAGGAGCGGGCCATCCTGATGATGCGCGGCGTGGCCTCGACCATGGAGGCGCACCACAAGGTACAGATCCTGGACGAGGCGCTGGAGGCGGCCGTCAAGCTGTCGCACCGCTACATCCCGGCCCGCCAGTTGCCCGACAAGTCCGTGAGCCTGCTCGATACGGCGTGCGCGCGCGTAGCCGTGAGTTTGCATGCGACGCCGGCCGAGGTGGACGACTGCCGCAAGCGCATCGAGGCGCTGGAGACGGAGCTGGGCATCATCGCCCGTGAAAAGGCGATCGGCGTCGATATCGGCAAGCGCGAGGCGGAGGCCCACGTGCTGCTCGACAGCGAACAGGCGCGCCTGACCGCGCTGGAAGAACGCTGGAATGCGGAGCGCCAGCTGGTGGACCAGTTGCTGGCGCTGCGCGCACGCCTGCGCGACGGCGTGCATCCGGTGGAGGGCACGGGCAGCCAGCTGGAAGAAGCCGCCGAGGCGGTGGCGCCGGTGCTGGACCCGGCCGAACGCGCGGCCTTGATGGAACAGCTGCACGCGGTGCAGTCCCAACTGACCGAGCTGCAGGGCGAGACGCCGCTGATCCTGCCCACGGTGGACTATCAGGCCGTGGCGGCCGTGGTGGGCGACTGGACCGGCATCCCGGTCGGCCGCATGGCCCGCAACGAGATGGAGACGGTGCTCAAGGTGGCCGATCTGCTGGGCCAGCGCGTGATCGGCCAGGACCACGCGATGGAAATGATCGCCAAGCGCATCCAGACCTCGCGCGCGGGGCTGGACAACCCGAGCAAGCCGATCGGGGTGTTCATGCTGGCCGGGACCTCGGGCGTCGGCAAGACGGAGACGGCGCTGGCGCTGGCCGAAGCCTTGTATGGCGGCGAGCAAAATCTCATCACCATCAACATGAGTGAATTCCAGGAAGCGCACACGGTGTCCACGCTCAAGGGCGCGCCACCGGGCTACGTGGGCTACGGCGAAGGCGGCGTGCTGACCGAGGCCGTGCGCCGCAAGCCGTACTCCGTGGTGCTGCTCGACGAGGTGGAAAAAGCCCACCCGGACGTGCACGAGATGTTCTTCCAGGTGTTCGACAAGGGTTTCATGGAGGATGGCGAGGGCCGCTTCATCGATTTCAAGAATACGCTGATCATCCTCACCACCAACGCCGGCACGGACCTGATCGCGGGCCTGTGCAAGGATCCGGACCTGATGCCGGACCCGGAAGGCATGGCCAAGGCCCTGCGCGAGCCGATGCTCAAGGTGTTCCCGCCGGCGCTGCTGGGGCGCCTGGTGACGATCCCCTACTATCCGCTGTCGGACCAGATGCTGGGGCGGATCGTGCGCCTGCAGCTGGACCGCATCAAGAAGCGGGTCGAGGCGCGCTACAAGATCCCGTTCGAGTACAGCGACGACGTGGTCAAGCTGGTGGTGTCGCGCTGCACCGAGGGCGAATCGGGTGGCCGCATGATCGACGCCATCCTCACCAACACCATGCTGCCCGATATCAGCCGCGCCTTCCTGACGCGCATGATGGAGGGTGGCCAGATCGAACGGGTGCAGGTGACGGCGCCGGACGGCGAATTCGCCTACGCCTTCGAGTAAGCTCCCGGCCGCGCCACGGAACAAGGCTCCTGCGGGAGCCTTTTTCATGCCTGTGCCTGTGCCAGTGCCAGTAGCATTTTGTGACGGCGCGGCAGGTGTGGAGATTGCCACTGCCACGCCGCTGCGCTACATTGGCGACAAGCGTCCATGGGATACAACGTGCTCAATTACGACACGCTCTTGCTGGTCCAGATCTGCATCACCGTGCTGACGACGGTGCTGTTGGCCATGGCCGCGTTGTATTCGGAAGGGGCGGGTGAGCAGCGCTGGTGGGCCGTGGGCAATGTCGTCTCGTCCATCGGCCTGGCCATGTCCAGTCTCGATAGCGGCCCGCTGGTGCTGCATGCGGTGCTCGGTTATGGGGTGCTGGCGCTGGGGATGGCGCTGGTGCTGCGCGGCCTGCGCCTGTACTGCAACGAGGCGCTCGAATGGCGCTGGATCGCCGCCATCGTCGCTGGGGCGGTGCTGCTGACGGGATATTTCACTTACGTGGTGCCCAGCGAGAGCTGGCGCCTGAGCGTGTCCGGCTTCTACTTTGGCCTTATCAATGGCCTGTGCGCCGCCACGCTGGCGCGCCATGCTGACTGGCGCAGCGTGGGCGCCAGCGTGGCCGGTTTCGTCACCCTGGGCGTGGCCTTGTGCGTGCGCGGCGTGTACCTGCTGCACCACGGGCCGGGCGATGAACGCGCGCTGCTGGTGCTGGGGATCGTGATGCTGACGGTGCCGCTGGCCCAGGTCGGAATCGCATTCGGCCTGATCCTGATGGTGATGCGGCGCTACGCCGAACGCCTGCGCAACCTGTCGTGGGTAGACAGCCTGACGGGAGCGCTGAACCGCGCTGGCCTGGAGGTGCAGGGCCGGCGCCTGGCCCAGCGCACGTTGCGGGCCGGCCGCAGCCTGTCCGTCATCATGCTCGACGCCGACCACTTCAAGGATATCAACGATACCTGGGGCCATCCCGTCGGTGACGCCGTGCTGCGCCACCTGACGCGCCAGATCAAGGCGGAACTGCGGCCGCTCGACCTGCTGGCCCGCTACGGCGGCGAAGAATTCGTGCTGCTGCTCGATGGGGTCAGCCTGGAAGATGCGCTGCGCGTGGCCGAGCGGCTGCGCGCCAGGGTCGAGGCGGCGCAGGTGGAGGTGGTCGGCAACACGGTGCGCTACACGGCCAGCATGGGCGTGGTGTGTTCGGACCAGCATGGCTACGACCTGCTGGAATTGATCGTGGCCGGCGACACGGCCATGTATGCGGCCAAGCGTGCCGGCCGCAACCGGGTAATGGCCGCTTAGCTGCCCGTCGCCGTGTTCGTCGCCGTGGCCGGTGCGCGGGCCGCGGCCAGCAGGCCCGCCACCGGTTTGCCCGCTTCCAGCCGCAGCGTCACCGGGTCGAGCGCCGTCACTGTCAGGCAGGCGGCGGCCAGCGCCGCGCGCACATGCCGCTCGGTGTGGCTGTAGCGGCCGTGGCCGTGCAGCTGGTAGCCCGCCTGCTGGCCGCCGTCGTCCGGCCCCTGTTCAACCGTGAACACCAGCAGCCCGCCGGCGCGCAGCGCCAGCCGCGCTGCCGCCAGTATTTCCTGCAGGGCGCCGAAGTAGCACAGGGTGTCGGCCGAGACGATCAGGTCATAGGCGGCCGGATGCTGGCTGAGCCAGGCCGTCAATTCGGCTTCGTCCAGGGTGTCGTAGTCGCCACGCAGGGCGGCTTTTTGCAGCATGGCGCCAGCCAGGTCAACGCCATGCAGCGCGCGGGCGTAAGGGCGCAACAGCGGGCCGCACAGGCCGGTGCCGCAGCCGGCGTCGAGCACCTCCAGCTGGCGCGCCGGCGCATCGGATTGCGCCGCCACCAGTTGCGCGCACAGGGCGGGGGCGCGGTATTCGAGCCGCGCCAGCACCTGGTCGAAACTGTCGGCGAAGCGGTTGAAAGTGGTCTGCACAAACGCGTCCGACGCGCGCGCCGGTGCGCTGGCGCCCTGGCACGCGGCGATCATGTGGGCCACCACCGGGTTGTCCGGTTCCCGTTCCTGCCAGCGGCGGTACACTTCCAGCGCTTCGGCGTCGCGTCCATAGGCCACCAGCGCGCGGCCCAGGCTGTGCAGCATGCGGCCGTCGTCGGGCTTGAGCAGGATGGCTTCGCGGTAGGCGCTCAGGGCTTCCTCCTGCGCGCCCGTCTTCTTGAGCACGTGGCCAAGGTTGGTCCACGCTTCGACAAAGCCGGGCGCCAGCGCTACCGCCTGCCGGTAGGCGCCGACGGCTTCTTCATGGCGGCCCTGTTCCTTGAGCACCACGCCCAGGTTGTTATGGGCCTGGGCGAAATCGGGCCGCGCGGCGATGACCTGGCGGTAGGATCGTTCGGCGTCGGCGTAGTGTCCGCGCTCCTTTTGCACGTTGCCCAGGTTGTTGCGCGCGTCCACGTAGTCGGGCGCCAGTTCCAGCGCGCGTGCAATCAGGCGCAGCGCGTCGTCGTGCTGCCCCAACTGGTGCTGGGCCACGCCCAGGTAGTGCAAGGCGTCCGCATGGCCGGGCGCCACCTGCAGGATGGCGCGATAGTGGCGCGCGGCCAGTCCCGGCTGGCCGCGCCGGTGCACCGTCATGGCCAGCTGGAAGGCGTCGGCCACGCTGATTTGCTGCGAAGGCCGGCGCGGGTGGCGGGGCGTGGGGCGGGACGACTTGGGCATGCGGACTCCTCGGATGGATGGCTAGGACAGCAGGGCGATCAGGCCATTGGGGTGGATGGGCCAGCCGGCCAGGCCGGCCAATCCCATCAGCACGCCGAAGCCGGTGGGCACCAGGGCGGCGAAATACAGGCCCCGTTGCTGGGTGAGGGCGGTGATGGCCAGCAGCGAGATGGCGATGGCCAGCAGGGTGTCGGACAGGTCGAACTGGTCGTCGCGGAAGTTGAGGGCGTCGTAATCCTTCTGGTCCTGCTCGGCCGCCGCCTTGGCCTCGGCTTTTTTCCTGGACTGTTCGGCCGCCAGGGTCTGGTATTCCTGGATGGCGTCCCGGTAGCCCGCCTGCTCGCCGGCCGCGCGGCCCACGGCGGCCAGCTTGAGCTGGGTGACGGTGGCGCGCGCGACTTCCTCGCGCAGATTGCGGGCCTGGTAGTAGTTCCAGTGGTCGACCCGGTTGGCTTGGGCTTGTTGCATGGCCTGGTTGATATTGTCGTCCTTGACCTTGCAGATGCCCATGAAGGTGGCCAGCAGCGCCACCGTGATGGCGACGGCGGCATTGAGCTTGCCCCCGGCCGGGGTGTCTTTCTGGGTGTCGACGATGTCCAATGGTTCCATGTGTTGTCCGGTTGCGCAAAAAGCGGTTACGGTAGCATGTCCCGTGGCGCCCGGTGGCGCGGCACCATGCTGTTTTTTGTAACTTATTTTTGCCACGGGCCGCACAGCGCCTGCTGCGGCTGCGCCAGCGACTGGCAGCGCTGGAAGCGGGCCGCGTTGCGGCCGCGCAGGCTACGCAATGGCATCAGGCCCTGCCGCAGAATGGCTTCGGCGGCGCGGTCGGACAGCCACGTTTCGGCGCAGGCCTGCATGTGCGCTTCGCCGTCACGCCGGAAGGTGTGGGCTGGCAGGTCGTCCAGTTCGAGCTGGTCGCCCGGTTCCATGTCCCAGCCCTCGGCGTTGAACGACTGGCCCAGCAGCAGGGCCAGGCCAAACGCGGCATTCCCCCACAGGTAGTGTGCGTGATCGAGCTGGCCATCCGCTTCCTCGAAATTGAAGTGCTCGATGCGGTCGGTCTGTTTGCCGTAGGGCAGGCGCAGCAGCATGCGCGGCAGGGCCAGCGCCAGCCAGCCGGCGTGCGGGCTGACGCGCAAGGCCTGCCATCGTTCGCTGGCTTCCGCTGCCGGGGCGGGCCAGTCGTCCGGATCGGGCGTGGCAGCCAGTTGCGCGCATCCGAGCACGCTGTCGTGCGCGCCGGCCAGCAGCGGTGCGCCGGCCTGGCTGGCCAATGCGGCCAGCGCGGACAGCGTCTGCACGTCGTCCTCGCCGGCGTCGAAATGGTAATCGCCGACCAGAATGGACCAGGGGGCGCCGTCCGGCGACTGGCGCGGCCGCTCCACCAGCAGTTGATACAGGGCGCTTTGCTGGAGCTGGGCGCCGGCGGTCCGCAGGTCGGCCGCCAGTTCGTCCTTGCCGATATCGACCAGGTACAGTTCCAGCCCGCTGTCCAGCTCCAGTCCCGTGACCAGCTTGTGGACGCCGCGCCACGCCGCTTCCAGCCGCTGGAAGCCGGGCGCATGGAGCAGTTCGCGCATGCGCGCGCCGATCACGCAGTCGGCCGCCGCCAGGTAGCTGGACTGGCGGGTATCCGTGCCGGGCACCGCGCCCACCAGCGCCTTGACCAGGGCATCGATATCGGTCTTGCTGGCGGCCGGGCGCACCGTGCCACCGAGCAGGCTGGCGAAATCGGCGCCATCCGCGTGGACGGGCGCGGGCGCGGGCGCCGGAGTGGCCGTGGGCGGCACTTGCATCTGGGCGGCGGCGGCCGCGAAACTGGCGGGGCAGCTGAGGCGCTGGCGCTGGTTGCGCAGCGGCTGGAAGGTCTCGGCTTGCTGGTACAGCTGGTCGGGATGGAAGTCGTCCAGGCAGGTGAAGCGCACGGTGGCGGGCGCGCCGTCGAGCACCAGTTCCAGGGCCGGCGCGCAGCGGGCCATCACCTGGTCGAAATTATCGAGGTCGATACGGTGCGTGGGGCGGCGGGCCAGCGGCGTGTCCGGCGCGCGCCCGGAGAAATCGCCCAGCACCAGCAGGCGCATGGGCTGGCCCGGCGCCGCCGGTTCCGCGTCGTGCCCGGGCAATTCAAGCTGGAATTCGAAGATCAGTGATCCTGCCATGTCAGCCTCCACAAGTCCATCGTCCTGATGTCGCCTCGCGTCGTGCGTGCGCCACGCGCGGCCCGGTATTGGTATGCCAGCTTACCCTAAAAGCTTTCCTTTCTTACAGTTTTATCGGTCATAATAGACCACACCAATTCGCCCGCAGCAACAACCGGAGGATGCGATGCCCAATCAAGTGTCGATGGGAGCGATGATGACCTGTACCTTCGGGGCGGCGCCGTCGTCGCTGGTGGTGTTGCCCAAAAACAAGGTGCTGGCCGAAGGGCCGCCGGCGGCCAACATCATGGACCATATCCCCATGGTCAACATCATGCCGTTTGGCGTGTGCACGTCGCTGGCCAATCCCACCGTGGCGGCCGCCACGGCCGCCGCGCTGGGGGTGCTCACGCCCATGCCCTGCATCCCGGCCACGGCCGCGCCGTGGGTGCCGGGCGCGCCGACCGTGTTGATCGCCAATATGCCGGCGCTCGACAATGTTTCGCAGTGCATGTGCAACTGGGGTGGCGTGATCACTTTCAGCAACCCCGGCACCACCAAGACCATGATACCCTGACCCGACGCGACTTCGACCCCGACTCCGAACCCCAGCCAGAGACGCCGCCATGCCGATCACCCAAGCCAACCGCGAAGTGGATGTGAGTACTGAACTGGGCGCCGACGTGCTGCTGTTCGACCGCATGAGCGGCACGGAGCAGCTGGGCCGCCTGTCCGAATACCGCGTGCAACTGCTCAGCACCCGCTCCGATATCAAGATCGCCGACGTGCTGGGCAAGCCGATGGGCATCCACCTGGACCTGCCCGGTGGCGGCAAGCGCCATTTCGGCGGCGTGGTCACGCGCTTCGCCAGTTGCGGCTGGAAGGATTCCATGTGCCGCTATGAAGCCGTGGTCCATCCGTGGTTATGGCTGTTGACGCGCTCCTCGAACTGCCGCATCTTCCAGGACAAGTCGGTGGTCGACATCGTCAAGGCCGTGTGCGGCGATGCGGCCTACGGCGGCGTGGTGGAACTGGACCCCGGTTCGCTCAGCGGTACCTACGACGCGCTGCCTTACTGCGTCCAGTACCGCGAGACGGACTTCCAGTTCGTGTGCCGGCTGCTGGAAACGGCCGGCATCTATTTCTACTTCAAGCACGAGGAAAGCAAGCACACCATGGTGCTGGCCGATTCCTATGGCGCCCATGCGACCATCCCCGGCTATGGCACGGTGGAGTATTCGGGTGAGGCCGGACGGCGCATCGTGGACCAGGAAGCCGTGTATGGCTGGGAGGCCGCTGGCGTGATCCAGTCCAGCAGCTACGAGCTCAATGATTTCGACTTCGAGAAAACCGCCTCCAGCAATAGCGGCGGCTTGCGCGTGAAGTCCACCATCGCAGCCGCCTTCTCGCAACAGGCCTACGAGATGTATGACTATCCGGGTGGCTACGTGGTGGCCGGCAACGGCACGGCGCTGGCGCGCGGCCGCATGGAGGCGCTGCACGGCCAATGCGAGGAGATCGTGGCCGACACCAATGCACGCGGCCTGTATCCGGGTGGCCTGTTCGCGCTCAAGGAGCATCCGCGCAGCGACCAGAATCGCGAGTTCCTGGTCACCTCGGCCCGCTATGAACTGGTGGGTGACGACTACAGCACGGGCGGCAGTACGCCGGCCGACATGCAATGCCAGTTCACGGCCATCGGCAAGGAACACAGCTACCGCGCGCCGCGGCACTACGACAAGCCGGTGGTGCGCGGGCCGCAGACGGCCATGGTGGTGGGTAAATCGGGCGAAGAAATCTGGACCGACAAATACGGCCGCGTGAAGCTGCAGTTCCACTGGGACCGCGACGGCAAGGAGGACGAGAACAGTTCGTGCTGGGTGCGGGTGGCGCAGGGCTGGGCCGGCAAGGCCTGGGGCGGCATGTTCTTGCCGCGTATCGGCATGGAGGTGATTGTCAGCTTCCTGGAGGGCGACCCGGACCGGCCGCTGGTGACGGGCTGCGTGTACAACAGCGACGCCATGCCGCCCTATGAGCTGCCCGCCAACCAGACCCGCTCCACCATCAAGAGCAACAGCTCCAAGGGCGGTGGCGGTTTCAACGAGATCCGCTTCGAGGACAAGAAGGACTCGGAGGAGATCTTCGTCCAGGCCGAGAAGGATTTCAACCGGGTGGTCAAGAACAACGACACCCTCAAGGTGGGCTTCGAGAAGGCCGACAAGGGCGACCAGACCATCTCCATCAAGAACGACCAGAGCATGGACGTGGGCGGCAACCAGACGGTGAAGATCACGGGCGACCAGAAGCTGGACGTGACCGGCAACCAGACCGAAAACATCACGGGCGACCAGAAGGTGACGGTCTCCAAGACCATCGTGATCGAAGCCACCACCTCGATCGAACTGAAGGTGGGCGCCAGCAGCATCAAGATCGAGCCGGCCAAGATCACGGTCAAGTCGCCCGAGATCATGGTGGAATCGGATGCCAACACCACCATCAAGGCGGGCGCCATGATGCAGATAAAATCGGGCGCCATCATGACCATCGAAGGCGCGCTGGTCAAGATCAACTGAGGATTAACTGAGCGAGTCCACCAAGCCGATGCCACTGACCCTGCGGATCCAGTCCTACCAAAAGCAAGCGCCGGCGCTGCCCGTCGTGCGCACCTTCGATCGCCTGGGCGGCACCATAGGCCGCGCCACCGGCAACGACCTGGAATTGCCCGACCCCGGTAAGTACATCTCCCGCAATCACAGCAAGATCGATTACCTGGATGGCCATTACGTGCTGACCGACATGGGCAGCAATCCCACCTGGGTCAACGATGCGCCGGTGGGGTTGGGCAAGAGCGTGCGCCTGCGCCATGGCGATGTGCTGCTGATCGGCGACTACGTGCTGCTGGCCGAAGTGGACGAAAGCGCGCCGCCCGCCATACCCGTGTTCCAGCCCGAGACCTCCGATGCCTTGCCGTTCCAGGCGCAGCCGGCGGTGGCCGGCACGCGCGCGCCGGCATTTGGCGACGAGCAGTGGCACGATACGCTGGCCGGGGCGGGGATACTGGAGGCGACGGGCAGCTTCGATCCCATCGTGGCGCCATCGCCCGATGACCCGCTGGGCCTGAATATCCAGCACGGCGGCCGTGGGCGGAGCGCCACCGTGCCGGCGTCGGCGTTCCGGGGCTCGGAGCCCGATCACGTGGCGCCCCAGTTTGTACCGATGCCAGGCGTGCTGGCGCCGGCCGCCGCGCCCGCATCCGCTGCTGGGCCGGCCGCGTCGCCCGTTGCCCCGCCTGCGGCCCTGATCCCCGACGATTTCGACCCGCTGGCATCGTTCGTACCGCCCCGCGTCGCGGTGGAGGCGGAAACGGTCTATGCGCCGGCGCCTGTCGCGGCGCCGCCGGTGATGCCCATAGCCACGCCGCCGGTGGCCGCCGCGCCCGCGCCCATGCCTGCGGCGGCATCCGTACCCGTGCCATCGGCGCCACCGGCGCCATCGGACCCGGTGGCGGCAGCCGCCTTGCCGCCCGGCGCGGACCAGCAAGTGCTGCAAGCGCTGCTGCGCGGCCTTGGCGTGCCGGATATCACGCCATCGCGGCCGGCGGCCGAGACGGCGGAACTGGTGGGCGCCATGCTGCGCGAGGCCATGTCCGGCACCATGGCCGTGCTGCTGGCGCGCGCCATGACCAAGCGCGAATCCCGGCTGGAGGTGACGGTACTGGGCGCACAGGCCAACAATCCGCTCAAGTTCTTCCCCGACGCTGAAATGGCGCTGACGCAGATGCTGAGCGGTTCCATGGCCGGCTACATGCCGCCCGTGAAGGCCATGGCCAGCGCGTTCGACGACCTCAAGTCGCACGAGCTGGCCGTGATCGCCGGCATGCGGGCGGCGCTGGCGGGCGTGCTGGCGCGCTTCGATCCGGCCCGCATCGAGACGGCCATGGAGCCGGGCGGGGTGATGGACAAGATGATGGGCGCTGGCCGCAAGGCGCGCATGTGGGACCGCATGGTGGAGCAATACGGCACCATCGCGCGCGCGGCGGATGACGACTTCCAGCGCCTGTTCGGCGACAAGTTCGCCGCCGCATACGAGGAACAGATAGCAAGGCTGCAGCACAAGAACTGAACCACCTGAACATTTTGCCGAAGCGAGACGCCATGTCATGGAACCGTAAAGTCATCTGGTCCGAAGGGATGCTGCTGCAGCCGCAGCATCTGCAGCAGCACGACCGTTACCTGCAGACCCAGCTCGAAGCGCGCGTGGCGCGGTTGCGGCCCTACGCGTGGGGCTTTTCCTCGCTGCGGATCGACGAGCAGCAGCTGGCGCTGGGCAAGCTGGCCCTGTTGTCCTGCCACGCCGTGCTGCCGGACGGGACGCCGTTCACGCTGCCGGCCGACGACGACCTGCCGCTGCCGCTCGATATTCCCGAGGATGCGCGCAATGTGATGGTGGTGCTGGCGCTGCCGGTGCGGCGGCCGGGTATCGCCGAGACGGGCAACAGTCCCGCACCCGACAACTATGCCCGTTATGGCACGGTGGACCACGAGGCCTGGGACAGCAACGGCATCGACAACAGCGCGCTGATGCAGGTGGGAAGGTTGCGCCTGCGGCTGGCGCTGGAGCCGGAAGTGGCCAACGCCTACGCCTGCCTGGGCGTGGCGCGCGTGATCGAGCGCCGGCCCGACAACCGGCTGGTGCTGGACCCGGAATACTGCCCGCCATGCCTGGACTTGCGGGTGGCGGCGCGGCTGGGCGCCTTCGCCGATGAGCTGGTGGGACTGCTGCACCAGCGCGGCGATGCGCTGGGCAACCGCCTGTCGCAGCCCGGCGCGGCGGGCGCGGCGGAAATCGCGGACTTCCTGCTGCTGCAACTGATCAACCGCAGCGAACCGCTGTTCGGCCATCTGGCCACGATGACGGGATTGCACCCGGAGGAGTTCTTCCGCGAGGCCGTGCAACTGGCGGGCGAACTGGCTACCTTCAGCCCGGTGAACAAACGCGCGCAGCAGTATCCCGTGTACCGCCACGACCAGTTGCGCGAAAGCTTCCAGCCCGTGATCGACGATCTGCGCGAGGCGCTGTCGATGGTGCTCGACACGCACGCCGTGCCCATCCCCCTAGAGGAACGCCAGTTCGGCATCCGCGTGGCCGTGCTGCGCGACCCGGAACTGGTGAAGTCGTCCACCTTCGTGCTGGTGGTGAATGCGCAGGTGCCGCCGGAGACGATCCGTTCCACCTTCCCGCGCCAGGTCAAGATCGGTTCGGTGGAGAAGATCCGCGACCTGGTCAACCTGCAGTTGCCCGGCATCGCGCTGCGGCCGCTGCCCGTGGCGCCGCGCCAGTTGCCGTTCCATGCCGGCTTCACCTATTTCGAGTTGGACCGCAACAGCGAATACTGGCAACAGCTGGCCACGTCGGCCGGTTTCGCCATGCACGTGGCGGGCGAGTTCCCGGGGCTGCAGATGGAGTTCTGGGCGATCCGCAAATAACGGGGCATGGCCATGGACGATGTGATTGCGGCCGCCGCGCCGCAGCTTCCCGCCGCGTTCAGCACCACGGCCGGCTTCTTCGGCAAGGTGGTGTCGCACGGCGATTTCGTGTCGCGCCGGTTGCCGCCCGCGCTGGTGGGTTTGTGGGATGCGTGGTTGCAGGCCGGGTTGCAATCGAGCCGCGAAATGCTGGGTGCACGCTGGCTTGACGTTTACCTGACCAGTCCCGTGTGGCGTTTCGCGCTGGCGCCCGGCGCCTGCGATGAGCATGCGTGGGCGGGGGTGCTGATGCCCAGCGTCGACCGCGTTGGACGCCACTTCCCGCTGACCATCGCGGCCGGTGCGTCCGGCGGCGCGGCACTGCCGGACTGGCTGGCGACGGGGCAGGACTGGTACGCGCAGGCCGAGGCGCTGGCCTTATCGACGCTGCAAGAGGGCTTCGTGCTGGAGCGCTTTGACAGCGCCGTGCAGGCGCTGGCGCCACTGCCCGACGCGCCGCTGGCGGGGCAACTGGGCGCCGCGGACTGGCGGGTGGACTTGCCATCGTTCGACGCGCTGGCCGGCATGGCGCCACAGATCGCGGCCGCCGCCCTGCGCGGTCATAGCCTGTGGTGGACGGAAGGTTCGGCCGACGTCGCCCCATCGCTGCTGATGTGCCGGGGCTTGCCCGCGCCGGAGCAATTTGGCGGCATGCTGGCCGGGATCTGGCCCGCGGCCGTCAGCCCGTGCACTTGACCAGCAAGGCCGTGATGTTGTCGCGGCTGCCGTCACGCTTGGCCATCTCCACCAGCGCGGCGCAGCAGGCGTCCAGGTTGTCGGCGGTGGCGCTGGCCAGGATGGTTTCGATGCTGCCCGGCGCCGATTCGCCGTACAGGCCATCGCTGCACAGCAGGTAGACATCGCCAGGCATCATCACTTGCGACTGCAGCTCCGGCACCAGCTCCGGCGCCGGGCCCAGTGCCTGCAGCAGCAGGTTGCGCGGCGGGAGCAGCGTCTGGGTGCCCGCGTCCAGCGCCTGCTGGTACAGGGTCTGGTCGCGCGTCAGCTGCTCCATGCGGCCCTGGCGATAGCGGTACAGGCGGCTGTCGCCCACGTGGAACACGAACATGGGACCATCGGGCGGCAGTTGCCACAGCCCTGTCAGGGTGGTGCCCATGCCGCTGCCGTCGGCACGGTCGTTGGCCAGGTTGGTCTGGTACATGCGGTTGTTGGCGTATTCCACCGCGTCGTGCAGCGTGATCATGGCCTTCATGGCGGCGTCGGACCAGGTGGCGTCCGGGTCGGCCAGGGCCGGATCGAACGGCGTGGCGCGGAACAGCGGCACCGTGGTCTCGCTGCCCGGCGGCGTGGCCGGCGCGTTGTGCGCGGCGCGCACGAAGTTGTAGACCAGGTTGAGCGCGTCGGCGCTGGCGATCTCGCCGCCATTGTGGCCGCCCATGCCGTCGGCCACCATCACCAGGCCCAGGTCGGGCGCGATGAAGAAATTGTCCTGGTTCGATTCGCGCACAGTGCCAATGTCCGTCAGGCCGAACGCCACGCCGAAATCGAGGTGGTGCGGTACGGAGGGCGATAATTGTTTCCAGTTATCCAAGGTGTCTCCTGGCCAGAAAAAAGCGCAACCGCGAAGATGACTTTTCGCCAATGGGGAAGTATCCCATGCTAGCATGAGCCATGCATTAGTTCGATGTAAATTCCCCAAAAAAATGTGGAGTCGCATGGACCGTAGTGACGATCGTCCCCAGACTGATGACGCCAGCGCCGATGTCGGCACCGCCACGCGCGAGGCTGAACTGGCGCGGCGGGTGGTGGCGCTGGAGGCGGTGGTCACGCTGGAGCGCCGGTTGCGCGAGGTCCACGCGGAAGCGGCCCGCACTGCCCAGGGCCAGCTTGCCGCGCTGGAGGGGAGGCTGGCCGGCGGCGCGGCCCGGCCGCCGGGCGAAGAGCACGGCGCGCGGCTCGCTACAGCCGCGCCGGCGGACGAGGATGCGACCCGCATCGCGTCCAGCGCGCCATCCGCGCCAGCCGTACCAGCCGTGTCAGCCGCCGCAGCCGCCGCAACCGACGCCGCCGACGCAACCGACGCCGCCGACGACGCTACCCGTATCGCTGGGCCTGCGCCAGCGGACGACGCGACCCGCATCGCCGCGCCCGCAGCTGCCGACGACGCCACCCGGATCGCGGCCAGCGCGACGGCAGCGCTCCCCAGCATGTCGCTGGCCGAGACGCGCATGGTCACGAATACCGCCGCCGGCGCCGGCAGCCCGTCCATTGCACCATCGGCGCCGCCGCATAGTGTGCTGCCGGCCGCGCCGCCGCCGGCCCGCGCCGCGCCGGGCGTGGAGCTGCCGCTGGCGCTCAGTCCGGGATTCCAGCTGTTCGAGTACCGCATCGACGCCGTGCTGGGGCAGGGCGGCTTTGGCATCACCTACCTGGCCACGGACGTCAACCTGAACGCGAAGGTGGCGATCAAGGAGTACCTGCCCGGCGACTACGCCACCCGCGCGTCCGACCACTCCGTGTCGCCGCGCTGGGCCGAGGATAACGATTTCTACCTGAGCGGACTGGAAAGCTTCCTGGTCGAGGCGCGCACGCTGGCCACGTTCCGGCACCCGAATATCGTGCGCGTGGCGCGCTTCTTCGAGGCCCACCGTACCGCCTACATGGTGCTTGAGTACGAGCGTGGCAAGCCGCTCAAGCAGTGGTGGGAAAAGCGCCGCGCGATGCCTGAGCAGCAGTTGCTGTCGTTGCTGCATCCGCTGCTCGATGGGCTGGCGCTGGTGCATGACTCGGGCTATCTGCACCGCGACATCAAGCCGGACAACATCTACGTGCGCAAGGAGGACGGCAGCCTGGTGCTGCTCGACTTCGGGGCCGCCCGGCAAACGGCCGGCGGCGGGCATGCCGCCGCCGACGTGGTCACGCCCGGTTATGCGCCGCCGGAGCAGTATGAAGGCGGTCCGCAGGGGCCGTGGACCGACATCTACGCGCTGGGTGCGACACTGTACTGGATGGTGACGGGCACCAAGCCGCCGCCGGCGCCCGAACGCCAGCACGGTGTGGCCCAGTACGTGCCGGCTCGCGAGGCGGCGGCGGGCCGCTACAGCGAGGCCTTCCTGGCGGCGATCGACCAGGCGCTGATGCTCGATCCTGCGCAGCGCCCGCAATCGGTAGCCGATTTCGCCCACGGCCTGTTCTCGGCCCATGCCGGCAGCCTGGGATTGCAGGATGCGCTGCGGGTGGGGGAGCTGGAAGCGCAGCGGCGCCTGTCCAAAGGCGTGCGCCGGCTGGGCCGGGCCGTGTGGCGGCCGGGTTCCTGGCCGCTGGGGTTGAAACTGACGCTGGCGCTGGTGCTGGCCGCGCTGCTGCCGATGACAATCACGGCCTACTACAACCTGCGGGCCAGCGTGGCCACCGTCTCGGCCAGCGAATTGCGCAACCTCGAAAGCCTGGCCCGGAGCACGGCCGGGCGGGTAGCGCAACTGCTGGGCGACAGCCGCCACCTGGCGGCCTACCTGGCCACGGATCCGGTCTTCATCCACTACCTGCGCGCGCCCGCGCCGGCGGGCCGCGACGCGGTGCATGCGCGGCTGCTGGCCGTGGTCAAGTCCAATCCCGACGTGCACCTGATGTTCCTCATGAATGCGAACGGCGACGCGCTGGTGTCCAGCGAATCCGGGGTGGCGGGCCTCAACTTCAAGTTCCGCGAGTACTTCCAGCAGGCCGTGCGGGGCCATGCCTTCATGACGGGGGTGATCGTCGGGTCCACGGAAGGCAAACCTGGCGTTTACTACGCCTATCCCGTGTTCGACGCGCGCCATGCCGTGATCGGGGTGGTGGTGCTGCGCATCAAAGGCTCGACCATCGCGGCCATCCTGGACCAGGTGCGGGCCAAGAGTGCGCGCCAGCCGCTCATGATCGATGGCGACGGGGTACTGGTGCAGTATCCCGACGAACGCATGCTGTACCGCAGCCTGATGCCGCTGCCGCGCGACACGCTGGCGCGCATCGTGGCCGACCAGCGCTTCCGCCGCCAGCGCATCGACAGCCTGGACGTGCCGACACTGGCGCGTGCCATGGTCGGCGCGCGCGCCACCGGCAGCATCCGCTACCATTCCACGCTATCGGGCGTGGACGAATATGCCGGCTACGCGCCGGTGGCGGGGCATGACTGGGTGGTGGCTGTGACGGAACCGCGTGCCCGTTTTGAAGCGCCGCTGCGGCACCTGTTCGACAATGTGCTCTACAGCGTGGCGGTGGTGGGACTGGTGTTCCTGTTGCTGGCGTTGTGGTTCGCGCGCGGCATCGTGCGGCCGGTGAAGCGCCTGACGGCTGCCGCCAACGCGCTCAAGGAGGGTGACTACGAGCGCGCCAACATCCAGGTTACCACCAGTGATGAAATCGGCCAGCTGGCCCGTACCTTCAACGTGATGATCGACGTGCTGCGCCAGCGCGACCGTGAGCAGCGGCGCGGTGGACTGGGACGCCGCCGGGGCCAGTGAGCATCAGGCATCGACCGCAGCCTGGCCGTAGGCGATATGCCAGGCCTTGGTGCCGTCCTGCTGGCAGCCATAGCCGCGCAGGCCGTCGGCCAGGGCCGACTGGTGGCCAACGTGGTCGGCAGCCGGCACCTGGCGCGCCAGCCGCCATTCGCAGTGCGGCCGCAGCAGGTCGCGCGCCATCAGCAGCCGGGGCAGGCCGCCATAGACGGTGGCGTAACCATGAACGGCATAGCCTTGCAGCAGCAGGCCGCGCAGGCTGCGCATGTTTTCCGGCGCCACCGTGGCCAGCACCAGCGTGCGGCCCAGCGATCGCGCCAGTTCCCCGCGCGCGTCGATCGCGGCGCGGTGCAGGTTGTGGCCGCGCCACGGCGGCAGCGAGGCAGCGCCGTCCAGCACGCAGGCGCGTGCCCGGTCGGCCGCGGACAGCGCCAGCAGCCCGGCCAGGTGCGCCACCGTTTCAGACCGCATCCCCAGCACGCCATAGGCCACCAGCTGGTCACCGATGAAGCAGCCCAGTATCCGGCCCAGCGCCTCGATGTGCTGTTCGAAATGGTCCGGCTGGTCCGGCCGCACCATGCCGGCCGGTGTGGCCGCGAACACCTGGGCGTGCAGCGCCCAGGCAAGGCGGGCTTCTTGCTGGCGCAACGGCCGCCAGCGGAACGGGCTCTCATCGTTCATCGCAGCAGCTCCCCGTAGTTGATCACCTTGAGCGGCGGGTACAACTGGAGCTGGTCGGCCACCGCCATGTTGACGAGGTAGGAAAAGCGGGCCAGCGTTTCGATCGGAATGGCGGCCGGCGCCATGTGGTGCACCAGGACCTGGGCCGCCTTGTGCGCCGTCAGCCGTCCCACGCTGTCATAGCCCGACACCAGGCCGAACAAGGCCTGGCCGTCGCGCAGATAGACTTCGGTGGCGGCGAAGGTGGGCAGGCGCCGTGCCAGCGCGGCGGCCGTCAGCGCCTTGCGGTTGGCGGCCAGGAAGCTGTCCGGGCCGATGTAGAGCAGTTGCGTGCCGGCGCGGGCAAGGCCGGCCACCAGCTCGGGCAGGGCGGCCGCGTCGGGCTGGCCCCTGGCATCCAGCGGCACCGGCTTCTCGGCCAGCCGCAGGCCGTTGGCACCGGCCAGGGCGCGCCACTCGGCCACGTTGTGCACGGAATTGGGCTCGGCCGGATTGTAGATCACGGCGATCCGTTCGAAGCGGCGGTAGGCGCGGATGGCACTCAGTTGCTGCTGCAACGGCACCACGTGGCAGGCGCCTGTCAGGTTGCGGCCCGACGAGGCCAGCGAGGTGACCAGGCCCGAGCCCAGCGGCGAAGCCACCATGGTGAACACCACCGGGATATCCGTCACATGGATGGCGGGGTCGACGGCGCCTGCCCGACCGGCCACGGCCAGCGTGATGGGCGTGCCCCAGGTGTAGATCAGGTCCGCGCGCAGCGCGCGCGCCTCGGCCACCAGCTGCGGCACCTTGCCGATATCCTGCGCCACGTCGCGCATGATTAGCTCCACCGGGATGTCGTTGACGGCGAAGTAGTCGCGAAAGCCTTGTTCGACGGCGCTCTGGCCCCGGTACAGCATCATGTAGATGCGGTACGAGCGTGGTTTGGCGCGCAGCGACGGCGTGGCCAGCCAGGCGCAGGCGGCGCAGGTGGCGTGGGCGGCGCGCAGCAGGGCGCGCCGGCGCGGGGCCATGGGGACCTTGGGCCGGACGTTGCTCATGGCTGACCCGCCGTGTCTTGCGCTTGCGCGCGCCCGCGCCGCGCAGGCCACAGCGTGGCCGCGAACAGCAGCGATGACACCAGCCCCGCCACGCCCAATATCAGCATGGCCCCGGCCGCGCCATGGCGAGCCACCAGCGCGCCCGTGACGACGGGGCCGGCGGCGGCACCCAGGCGCTCGATCAGGCGGAACACGCCCATCACCGGGCCGCTGCCCGCCTCCAGCGTTTCATGACGGGTGGCGCGGGCCACCAGCACCAGTTGCGCCGAGATGCTCATGGCCTGGCCGATGCCCAGTCCCGCGATACCCAGCAGGACCAGTGGCGGACTGGCGCCGCGCAGCACGGGCAGCATGGCCAGCGCCGTCAGCAGGCCACCGCCGGCGACCATGGCGCCGTAGGCGTCGCGGCGGTCGGCCACATGTGCGAACAGGGGCGCCAGCAGCAGGCAGCACAGGCCGTAGAGCATGGTGTAGCGCCCGATCTCGGACTTGGACAGCCCCAGCCCGGTCAGCAGGACGGGAACGAGGAAGATCAGGAAGCCGGAATAGAGGAATTTCGCCGGTATGCCGGACAAGACGGTGAGCGCGACAAAGCGCCGGTTGTGGGCCAGCCGGCGCAACGGCGCCCGCTGGCGGTGGCGGGGCGCTGCGTTGGCGTTGTCGAGCACGGCCCCGGCGATACAGGCGGCGATCACGGCGATGCCGGCGCCGAGCGCGAACACGGTCCGGTAACCCAGCCGGTCGGCCAGGATGCCGCCCACGGCTGGCGCGCAGATCTCGGCCACCATGATGGCGCCCACGAACAGCGCCATGCCCCGGCCCCGGTTGGCGCTGTCGGTGCTGTCGAACACATAGCCCTGGCAGGCCATGAACATGAGGGCGTAGCCGGTGCCGGTGATGGCGCGCGCCGCCAGCAGCACCCCATAGTGCGGCAGGAGGGCGGTGGCGGCCAGTCCCGCTATCACCAACAGGGCGCCAGCCAGGTAGCCGCTGCGCCGGCCCGCGTGGTCCGACCAGCGGCCAGCGGCGGGCATGCTCACGGCGACGGCGAACAGGAAGGCCGTCACCGGCAGGCTGGCGCGCAGTGCTTCCGGCAGGCCCATGGCGCCCATGGGCAGCGTGGCCGCATAGACGGGCAGGAAGGGCCGCGACAGCATTTCCGCGAACATGAACAGGAAGCTGAGGACCCGCACCAGCACGATCCGTTGCTGCGCCAGTTCGCTGTCGCCGCTGGCGTCGCCGAACGCATATTCGCGCCGCAGCTCGCCCAGCATGCCGGCTTGATGCGCATTGCCGGCCAGTGCCACCAGCCGCTCGTAGCCCTGGTTGACGGCGGCCGCGATGGCGCCCAGCCGCAGTGCCAGCGGCTCGCTGCCTTCGTGCAGGGGCGCGCGCCGGAAGTCGCCGGCGGCCAGCCGCGACAGCATGGCGGCGATCTGGCGCATGGGCGCCGTGAAATTGAGGGTGACGACGAACCACAGCACTTCGAACGCGATCAGCAGGCTGGCCAGCAGCACAATGCCGATGTCGTAGCGCAGCTCGCGCACGCGCGCGGCCAGGTAGTTGCGGTGTACGCCCACATGCAACTGGCCGACGATGGCGCCATGCAGCCGCAGTGGCAGCGGCTGGTCCAGGTAGCCGGCCGGGGGGCCGCCATCGTCGCCGCTGCCGTACAGCGTGGCGCCGTCGGTGCCGCTCACGCGCAGGTAGGCCAGGTCGGGATTCTGTTTGAGGACGTCGGCGAAATATTCGGGCACGCCCACCAGCCGGGGCAGCGGTATGCCATACCCCAGCGCCCGTTCCAGTCTGGCCGCCAGCGACAAGGCGGCCGTATGGGCCTTGTTGCCCAGTTCCGGCAACAGCCGGTCCTCGGCCCGGGTCCATGCGTAGTACGACATGGCCAGTTGGGAAGCCAGCAGCAAGGCCAGCGCGAATGCGAACAGCTGGCGTACCGGCCGCGTGGTCAGGCCCTGGACGGGTGTCGCCGAGGTCATGGGTGCTCCCGGTGCGGGCTGGCCTGGCGCATGGCGCGCGTGGCCTGTTCCAGTTCACGCAGCGCGTGGTCGGCACGCTCGCGCGCGCGGCTGGCCAGGGCCGCCGCTTCCGCGTCCGGATCGGGTGGCGGTGGCTGGCGGTCGAGCGTGGTGGCGATGGTGTCGACAGTACGCCCGATGCGGCGCATCCAGTAGCGGATCGCTGCCAGCGCCAGCACGGCGCCGGCGGCGGCGATCCAGGCGGCCGCCCGTGTCAGCTGGTCGGCGTAGGCGGAAACTGATAATTCCTCGGCCTGGCGTGCGTAACGCAGTTCGATGGCGCCCATGGCCACGCCCAGGTTGTTGGACAGGGGGGCGCGCAGCGGCGCGCCATGGGCCGGGTCGCCGGTGCTGAACACGGGCACGCCGTCGGCATCCAGCACGCGGATGCCGACGATGGCGCCGTCCTGGCGGGCTTCCCGTTCGATGGCTGCCTGCGCGTTGCCCAGCCCCTTGAGGGGTAATCCCAGGTCCAGTCCCGTTTCCAGGTTGTCGCGCAGGTCGTCGAGGATCAGGTGCAGGCGCGACTGCTCCAGTTCACCGAGCGTGCGATCGAGCTTGCCCACGCTCAGGTAGGCGTTCAGGGCGATGGCCAGCACGCCGATCAGGATGATGGGCACGCTGATGGTGACGCTGAGCCGTGACATCGCCATACCGCACCCGGAGGATGTTTGATGTGCAAGAATTGTAACATCGAAACTCCGGGCGGCGGCGGCTGGAGTGGGGGCCTGGGTGTTGAGCCGCCGCAACGAATGTCCGCGCTATTCGTAGGCGGGCAGCCGCTTTTGCTCCAGTGGCGTGAAGCCTGCATCGCGCAGCTGCTGCAGCTCGGCCGCGCTCGGCGGCGTGGCGCGCGCCAGCAACAGGTGGCGCTGTTGCTGATAGGCGGCGATGCGGCGCTGCCAGTCGGCCTGCTCGCGGTCGAGCTCCGCCAGCCGGTCGGCGGCGGCCGGCGACAGCGTGGCCGCGCGCAGCTGGTAGATCTCGTTGTCGCCGGCGCCTTGCGTGCGGCGCCGCTGGACTTCATCTTCGAGCCGCAGCACGCGGGTTGGCGCCTCGCGCTCCTCGCGCAGCGCGGCCGGCAGTTTGGCGTCGAGCGCGGCCAGTTTCTGCTGGCGCTGGGCCGGCGTGAGCGTGGTGTCGGCGTTGATCTCCATGCGGGCAATGGCGTCCATGTCGTAGGCGTCGCTGGCGCCGAACAGGCCATCGATCTCGCTCTGGCTGAAGTAGCGGTGACGCAGCTGCTGCATCGCTTCCAGCCGGGCCCGCGCGCCATCGGTCAGGCTGGCCGGCTTGGGCAAGCCTTTTTCCAGGTCCACCAGGGCGCGCTTGTAATCGAGGTATTTGCCCAGCAGGCGGCGCGCCTCGGCGGCGGCAGGCGGTTTCAGGCGCCGATCGAGTTCGCGTCCGATCTCGGTACGGATGGCGTCCAGCGAACGTTCGCCCAGGCCCGCCAGGTAGTAGTCGAACAGGTGCGCCAGTTCGGCGTCGACCACCAGCTGGTCGGCGCCGTTCTGGCGCACCTCGCCATCGGACGTGGTGCCGTCCATCGAGCGCACGAACGCAAAGTAGTCGGGGTCGGAGCGGGCTGGCTGCGCCGGTGCTTCCGGCTGGTGCAGCGTGAAGTACAAGGCGCCGGCGGCGAATGCCAGGCCGCCGGCCCGCAACAGTTTTGCGCGTGCGTTCATGGCTGCTCCCTTACAGGCCCAGGCCTTGCAGGCGGTTGGCCTGCTGGCGGAAGATGGTGACCGGGCTGGTTTCGAACAGGTTGGTGATGCCGATCATCTGGTTCACTTCGTCCAGGTGGTTCATCGCGTAGTCGTCGCGGATCACGCGGCCCAGGTGGCTGGAGCAGCTGCTGACCAGGCCATCGTTCTTGGCGCCGTTGAAGGCCAGCGAAGTGAGCGCCAGCACGGGATCGCTGATGTCGAACACGTTGGTGTAGGGTTGGGCGCCGCTCCAGGAGAAGTAGTACACGCCGTTGACCTGGTAATCGCCTTCACCGCAGGCGGTGGCGGGCACGCCTTCCGGATGGCGGCTGTTGAAGGCGGCGGTGCCGGCCGTGCTGAGCGACTGGGCGGCGGCCACGGAATCCTGCGGCAGGGTGGGGCTGCCGGACAGGAAGCTGATCAGGCCAGCGACGGCATTGGCCACGGTGTAGGTGACGTCGGGCACGGCGCCGATCAGCACGTCGGCCACGCGCGAACCCTTGTTCACGCCACCGACGCTGCTGACCGAGGCCACCAGGTCGGGCCGCACGGAAGCGACGTAGCGCGAGGTGGGGCCGCCATGGCTATGGCCGATCAGGTTGACCTTGGTGGCGCCGGTAGCGGCCAGGATCTGCTGGACCTGGGTCAGCAACTGCTCGCCGCGCACTTCCGTGCTGTTGGCGGCCGAGACGGTGGTCACATAGACCTTGGCGCCGCCGCTTTGCAGGCCCGATGCGATGCCGTAGAAGTAATCGACCGGGCCCAGGCTGTCGAAGCCGAACAGGCCGTGTACCAGTACGATCGGGTATTTGGTCTGGGTGTAGCCGGTGGCCCACGAGGGCGCCGGCAGCGCCGTGAGCGCGATCAATAGTAATGACAGGGTCTTCCAGAAGCGATGTTTCATGTTGTCTCCGTAAAGTTATAAAAAGGGACGGCCGTTGCGCCGCGCACGATGCGCCTTGGCGGCGGCCGTCGTACCCCGGCGGTCCCCGTTCCTTCCCGCTCTCCGGCTGGAATAAAACGAGCGCTCGCTCGGTTTTTAGACTGTAACATTGTTGTTACATTAAGGTTTTCGTGCTGGTCGAATTCAGGCGCTGAAATTGGAAAATTGGCCGGGACAGTTGTTTTCCTGCGCTATAATCGTTCCCGAAATCAATCTTCGGGGTGACCTTGCCTGTCCACTTCACTTTTCAGCAGTTCCAGCGCATGACGCCGCTCGATGGCGCCAATATCTGGGCCTTCCTGCTCGACCGTTATGCCGACCGCATCGGTGTCAAGCGCCGCAAGCCGGCGCTGGAGAATCTGGAGAAAATCTTCAACGCCACATTCCGCCTCGCCAATGAGGTGGGCTTCCGCGCCATGAATCTGCGCGACCTGTGCCGCGAGACCGGTTTGTCGATGGGGGGCTTGTACGGCTACATCAGCGGCAAGGACCAGTTGGCGGAGATGATCGAGGAGGTGGTGCGCCACGCCAGCCAGGAAGTGCCGCGCATGTTCGCCCATGTGGAAGATCCGCTCGACCGGCTGGAGGCGCTGATCCGCGCGTCCATCTTCCTGTCCGAGATCCTGCAGCCGTGGTTTTATTTCGTCTTCATGGACTCGCGCGCGCTGCCGCCGCAGCAGCGGGCCATGGCCAAGGAATCGGAATTGTATGTGCAGGCGCTGATCACTGGCCTGGTCGATAGTGTGGCGGGGCGTCCGGACGGCGCCGCCCCCTTGCTGGCGGCCCACTGCATGGCCATGTTCCAGGACTGGTACGTGAAGCGCTGGAAGTACCGCGCCGCCAAGGTCACGCCCGACCAGTTCGCGGAAAGCACGGTGCGCTTCGTGCGCAGCCACCTGGCGGCGCCGCGCACGAGCGGCGCCACTCCCGCCTAGTTGGTAGCCGGCTTGTCGGCGGCCGGGGCGTCCGGTTCGGGCGCCGCGTCGCCCATGTCGAGCGAGTGGACGGCGGCGTCGCCCATGAATTCATCGTAGAACCATTCGCCATTGAGCTGGGTCAGGCCGGTTGGCACGGGCCGTTCCTGCGGCGGGCGCTGTTGCAGGGCCACGCGCATGTAGTCCATCCAGATCGGCATGGCCACCGTGGCGCCGAATTCACGTCCACCGAGCGACTTGGGATCGTCAAATCCCATCCATGAGACGGCCACGATGCCGCCGCCATAACCGGAGAACCAGCCGTCCACGGCGTCGCTGGTGGTGCCGGTCTTGCCGGCGATGTCGGGGCGGCCCAGCTTGGCGGCCGCCGCGCCGGTGCCGCTGCGTGTCACTTCGCGCAGCATGGTGTCGGTGACGAAGGCGTTGCGCACGTCGATCACGCGCGCGTTCTCCTGCAGGCCGGCCGGCGGCTTGGTTTCCGAGATCACGGCGCCGTTGCCGTCCACGATACGCGAGATCAGGTAAGGCTCGATCTGGTAGCCGCCGTTGGCGAAGATGGCGTAGGCGCCGGCCAGTTGCAGCGGCGTGACGGCACCCGTGCCCAGCGCCAGCGTCAGGTTCTTGGGCTGGCGGCCCAGGTCGAAGCCGAACTTGCCCAGGTAGTCGTGCGCGTAGCCGACCGAGATGTTGCGCAGGATGCGCACGGAAGCGACGTTCTTGGACTTGGCCAGCGCCGTGCGCATGGTGATCGGGCCGTCGTACACGCCGTCATCGTTACCTGGGCGCCAGGTCTCGTTGCCGGTTTCCGCGCCGGTCAGCTCGATCGGCACGTCGTTGATGATGGTGGCGGGCGAAAAGCCTTTTTCCAGCGCGGCCGAATAGATGAAGGGCTTGATCGAGGAGCCGGGCTGGCGCCATGCCTGGGTCACGTGGTTGAACTTCTGCAGGTTGTAGTCGAAGCCGCCCACCAGCGCGTGGTAGGCGCCCGTGACGGCGTCGATCGACACGAAGGCCGCCGCCACCTGCGGCACCTGGGTGATGGCCCAGGCGTTCTTCTCGCCGCGCATGATGCGCACGATGGCGCCGGGGCGCAGCTTGAAGCCATCCTTGGCGCTGGCGGCCAGCGCCGGCGCGGCCAGCCGCAGGCCGTCGCCGCTGATGGTGATCTCCTGGCCGAACGGGTCCTGGACCTTGACACTCCTGGCGCCCGCGTCCAGCACCACGGCCGGGATCAGTCGGTCGCTGCCCGGGCGCTTCTGCAGCGCTTCCTCGATGGCGTCGTCGCGTTCCTCGTCGCCGGCCGGCAGTTCGATGAACGCTTCCGGACCACGGTAGCCATGGCGCTGGTCGTAGGCCAGCACGTTGCGGCGCACCGATTCGTAGGCCGCGTCCTGGTCGGCCTTGAGGATGGTGGTGTAGACGCTGATGCCCTTGTTGTACGAGTCCTCCTTGAACTTGGCATATACCACCTGGCGTGCCAGTTCGGCCACGTATTCGGCGTGGGTGTCGAATTCCTGGCCGCGGTTGTTCACCCGCAGCGGTTCGTGCAGGGCTTTCTGGTACTGGTCTTCCGTGATGTAGTCCAGTTCGCGCATGCGTTTCAGGACCACGTGCTGGCGCTGTTTGGCGCGCTTGGGATTGACGGCCGGGTTGTGGTGGGCCGGGTTCTTGGGCAGGCCGGCCAGCATGGCCATTTCCGCGATGCTCAGGTTTTTCAGCGGCTTGCCATAGTAGACCTGGGCCGCGCTGCCAAAGCCGAACGAGCGCTGGCCCAGGTAGATCTGGTTCATGTACAGTTCCAGGATCTGGTCCTTGCTGAGCGCCGCTTCGATCTTATAGGCCAGCATGACTTCATTGAGCTTGCGGGCGATGACCTTGTCGCGCGTGAGGAAGAAGTTGCGGGCCACCTGCATGGTGATGGTGGAGCCGCCCTGGCGGAAGCCGCCGGCCAGGTTGGAGCGGGCCGCGCCCAGCGCGCGCAGCCAGTCGATGCCGCCATGTTCATAGAAGCGCGTATCCTCGATGGCGAGGATGGCCTTCTTCATCATGTCCGGCATTTCCTTGATGGGGATGAAGTCGCGGTGTTCCTCCCCGAATTCGCCGATCAGCACCTTGTCGGCCGTGTAGATGCGCAGTGGGATCTTGGGCCGGTAGTCGGTGATCACGTCCAGCGACGGCAGGTTGGGCGCGATGGCCAGCAGCAGGTAGGCCACCAGCAGGCCGGCGGCGATCAGGCCGGCCAGGACGATGGCGATCAGGCCGCGCACGACGTTACGGCGCTTGAACAAGGGGGATGCGGCAGGGTGGGAAGCACTCAAGACAGAATTCTCGTGGTTGCGAAGTGGTGGGAATTATAGACCAATCGCCCGGCGCGCCCTGATACTGGTGGTGGCGCGCGGGATGTACTTATAATGGCTCAACCGGCACCATGCCGGCGCAAACAATGGCGCTCGACCTGGCGGGAACCTTATGACAGAACCGCAGCATACGATAGATTGCGATGTCCTGGTGGTGGGCGGCGGCATCAATGGCGCCGGCATCGCGCGCGACGCGGCCGGGCGCGGGCTGTCGGTCGTCTTGTGCGAGCAGGACGACCTGGCCGCCCATACCTCATCGGCCTCCACCAAGCTGATACACGGCGGGCTGCGCTACCTGGAATTTTACGAATTTGGCCTGGTGCGCAAGGCGCTGCTGGAGCGCGAAGTGCTGCTGCGCAGCGCGCCGCACATCATGCGGCCCTTGCGCTTCGTGATGCCGCACGCGCAGGGCCAGCGTCCGGCGTGGATGATACGGGCCGGCCTGCTGCTGTACGACAGCCTGGCCCGCCGTGAACTGCTGCCAGCGTCGGCCGCGATCTCGCTGCGCTGCCATCCGGCCGGCCAGCCGCTCAAGCCCGATTTCACGCGCGGCTTCGTCTATTCCGATGGCTGGGTGGACGATGCGCGGCTGGTGGTGCTGAACGCGATCGACGCGTGCGAACGGGGCGCCACCATCCTCACCCGCACCACCTGCCTGTCGGCGCAGCGTGGGGGCGAGCGCTGGCAGTGCTTGCTGGACAAGGCCGACTGCGGCCGCATCCGCGTCCACGCGCGCTACCTGGTCAATGCGGCCGGGCCGTGGACGGCGGCGTTCCTGCAAGCGGCCGCGCCGCAAGCGCAGGCGCGCCAGCTGCGGCTGATCAAGGGCAGCCATATCGTCGTGCCGCGGCTGTTCGAGCACGACTACGCCTACATCTTCCAGCACCGCGACGGACGCATCGTGTTCGCCATTCCCTACGAACAGGACTACACGCTGATCGGCACTACCGACCTCGATTACCAGGGCGACCCTGGCCAGGTCGCCATCACGCCCGATGAGATCAGCTACCTGTGCGAACTGGTCAGCGAATACTTCGCCCGGCCCGTGTCGCCGGCCGACGTGGTGTGGAGCTACTCGGGCGTGCGCCCGCTGGTGGAGGACGAAGCGGCCGACGCCAGGGCTGTCACGCGCGATTACCGGCTGGAGGTGGAGCAGGGGGAGCAGGGCGGCGCGCCGCTGCTGAGCGTATTCGGCGGCAAGATCACCACCTTCCGCAAGCTGGCCGAGGAAGCGGGGGACCTGATCGCGAAAGCGCTCGGCAACCGGCACGGCGGCTGGACGGCGGGCGCCTGCCTGCCCGGCGGCGATCTGTTTGGGGCCGCGCCGCAGAATCGGGCCGTGCTCGAATTTGGCGGCTGGCTGCGCGAGCAGCAGCTGCGTTACGGCTGGCTGCCCACGCCATTGGTGGCGCGTTACGCCCGCGCCTACGGCACTCGCATGCATACGCTGCTGGCGGGGCGCGAGGCGCCCGGTGCGATGGGAGCGGAGATCGTGGCCGGCTTGTACGCGGCAGAAGTGGACTACCTGCGCCGCTACGAGTGGGCACGCAGCGCGCAGGATATCCTGTGGCGGCGCTCCAAGCTGGGCTTGCATTTGCCGCCCGGCGCGGCGGCGCGTTTGCAGGAATGGCTGGAGGCTCATCCGCTGCGCAAGCTCTGAGGCCGGTGGCCGGCATGGAAGCGCAACCGCAAACGCAAACGGCGGCCCGCGGGCCGCCGTCGTCATGTGTCAGCCGGGGGCGGCTTATTTCACGCCGTGCATCAACTTGTTGATCAGCGGTGCGATCAGGAACAGCAGGATGCCGCCCGCCATCAGCGAGTAGAAGCCCATCGTGTAACCTTCCAGCGCCGACGTCACCGACATGCCTTTTTCGCCGCTCACGAAGCTGGCGAAAATGCCCGACAGGTTGTTGCCGATGCCGGTGGAGAGGAACCAGCCGCCCATGCCCAGGCCCACCAGGCGGGTTGGCGCCAGCTTGGTCACCATCGACAGGCCGATCGGCGACAGGCACAGTTCACCGACGGACTGGATCACGTACACCATGAACAAGGTCCAGAACGGAATCTTGTTGTGCACGTCGACCAGCGACGACAGTGCGAACATCAGCAGGCCAAACGCCAGGCCATTGAACACCAGGCCCAGGCCGAATTTGCGCGGGATGGATGGGTTGACGTTCTTGCGGCCCATGGCCACCCAGATCCAGGCGATGATCGGCGCCAGCGTGATGATGGCGATCGAGTTCACGCTCTGGAAGTAGGCGTTCGGGAACTCCCAGCCGAACATGATGCGATCGACGATCTTATCGGCCAGGAAGGTGAACGAGCTGCCCGCCTGTTCGAAGAACATCCAGAACATGATGTTGAAGAAGAAGATCACCAGCATGGCGATCACCTTGTCGCGCGCCACCTTGCCGTTGCGGATACCTTCGATCATCAGCATCACGGACAGCAGGATGAACAGTACCGACAGCACGCCTTGCAGGTTGTTGGCGCCAACGGCCAGCAGCATGTAGACGATGGGGATCACGCACAGCGCGCCCAGCGCCACCCACAGGATGCGCTTGGGGTCCTGCATCTGCGCTTCCGGAGCGCCGATGCCTTTCAGGCCGCGGCGGCCGACGCTGAACCAGAACAGGCTGATGAGCATACCCACGCCGGCGGAGATGAACACTACCTTATAGGCCGGCATGCCGCCGGTGCCAAAGATCTTGGTGGCCAGGAATTCGGTCAGCACCGGGGCGATCAGCGCGCCCGAGTTGATGCCCATGTAGAAAATGGTGAAGCCCGAATCGCGGCGCGTATCGGCCAGCGAATAGAGCTTGCCCACCATGGTGGAGATGTTGGGCTTGAACATGCCGTTGCCGACGATGATGGTGGCCAGGCCCAGCTTGAAGATATTCGGATCGGGCAGCGCGATCATGAACAGGCCGGCGGACATGAAGGCCGCGCCGACGATGATGGAGCGCTGGTAGCCCAGCACGCGGTCGGCCACATAGCCGCCGAACAGGGCGCCCGCATACACGAGCGCGAGGTAGGAACCGTAGGTCAGGTTGGCGAACTGCTCGCCGGCGGCGTCGCCGTGGTAGAACTGGGCGACGATGTAGAGCACCAGGGCCCAGCGTATGCCGTAGAAGGCGAAACGCTCCCAGAACTCGGTCATGAACAACATCCAAAGCGGAGCTGGGTGTCCCATGATCTGTTTGAACTCGGGGACAGCGACTTCCTGGTTAGCTTGGGTAGCACCGCTCATGCGGTTTCTCCTAAAGTTTATTATGGTCGATAAAAATGGGTGGGACACCGCACCCTGGCTGGATAAGCTTGGGGGCACAATGAACCACGCCGGTCTTCCGGGTGCGGCATTTTAATCCACAAATCAGTCCAGGGACATCTTTTGCGGCGCCGCCTGCAAAATTGTAGCGTTTGTGCTAATAATGCCCGCGGTGATTTGTATGGCCTGTGGCCTGCAATCTCCGGCCCCAAAAGGGCTCAGTTGTCGTATATTGGCGTTGCAAGCCATCACGTTGCAGCGAATCTGAATAAGGATTTTTGTATCATGGAACATGACGTTGTCGATACCCTGATCGCGCCCGAAGGACAGCTGGAAGTCTTGTCCAAGGCCGAAGTCAACAAGCTGCTCGACACCAGCCAGGGCGGCCTCTATAACATCTTCCGCAATTGCGCGCTGGCCGTGCTCAATTGCGGCAGCACGATCGACGATGGAAAGGAACTGCTGGAACGCTACAAGTCGTTCGACATCAGCATCATTCAGCGCGAGCGCGGCATCAAGCTCGATATCAAGGGCGCGCCGGGGATCGCTTTCGTGGACGGCAAAATGGTCAAGGGCATCCACGAGCACCTGTTCGCGGTGCTGCGCGATATTATCTTCGTCAGCAATGAGGTGACGGACAATCCTGAATTCGACCTGGAGAGCACGGAAGGCATCACCGACGCCGTGTTCCACATCCTGCGCAACGCCGGCATCCTCAAGCCACAGATCAATCCCAACCTGGTGGTGTGCTGGGGCGGGCACTCGATCAACCGCGCGGAATATAACTACTCGAAAGAGGTCGGTTATCAAATGGGCCTGCGCGGCCTCGATATCTGCACCGGCTGCGGGCCGGGCGCGATGAAGGGTCCGATGAAGGGCGCCACCATCGGCCACGCCAAGCAGCGCATGGACACGGGACGCTATCTCGGTATCTCCGAGCCGGGCATCATCGCCGCCGAATCGCCGAATCCGATCGTGAATGCGCTGGTCATCATGCCGGACATCGAGAAGCGGCTGGAAGCCTTTGTACGCACGGGCCACGGCATCGTTGTGTTCCCCGGCGGGGCCGGCACGGCCGAGGAAATCCTCTACATCCTGGGCATCCTGCTGCACCCGGACAATGCGGAGATCCCGTTCCCGCTGGTGTTCACGGGGCCGGAAACGTCGCGCGAATATTTCGTGCAGATCAACCAGTTCATCCACGACACGCTGGGCCCGGAGGCGCAGCAGCGCTACAAGATCATCATCGACGATCCGGAACTGGTGGCGCGCGAGATGCAGGCCGGGATCAAGCAGGTGCGCGAATTCCGCAAGTCGCGCAGCGACGCTTACTATTACAACTGGCTGCTGAAGATCGACCACGAGTTCCAGAAGCCGTTCGCGCCCACCCACGAGAACATGCGCAACCTGAGCCTGCACAAGAACCAGGAAGTGCACCTGCTGGCGGCCAACCTGCGGCGCGCCTTCTCCGGCGTGGTGGCCGGCAACGTGAAGGACGAAGGCATCCGTGCGATCGAAAAGTACGGCCACTTCGAAATCCACGGCGACGCCTCCATCATGGGGCCGATGGACGCGCTGCTGGCCTCGTTCGTGGCCCAGCACCGCATGAAGCTGGCCGGCAAGCACTACACGCCTTGCTACCGCGTGATCCAGTAGCGGTACACAGGGTCAGACCCCAGCGCCAAGGCGGGGAGTCTGACCCTCGGCATGTGCGGCGGGGTGTCGGGCGGTGAAACAGCAACTGCCGCAACCCAGGGTCAGACCCCAGGGTCTGACCCTATGGCCAGTTTCGATTACTCTTCGCGGCGCAGGTGCGGGAACAGCAGCACGTCGCGGATGTTGGGCGAGTCGGTGATGATCATCATCAGGCGGTCAATACCGATGCCGCAACCGCCGGCCGGCGGCATGCCGTATTCCAGCGCGCGGATGTAGTCGGCGTCGTAGAACATGGCTTCTTCATCGCCAGCGTCCTTGGCGGCCACTTGGGCCAGGAAGCGGGCCGACTGGTCTTCCGCGTCGTTCAGCTCCGAGAAGCCGTTGGCGATCTCGCGGCCCACCATGAACAGCTCGAAGCGCTCGGTGATGCCGGGCACCGTGTCCGAGGCGCGCGCCAGCGGCGACACTTCGACCGGATAGTCGATGATGTAGGTCGGCTCCCACAGCTGCGCTTCGGCCGTTTCCTCGAACAGCGCCAGTTGCAGCGCGCCCAGGCCCGAGTGGGCGTGCGGCTTGACGCCGAACTTGGCCAGTTCGGCCGTGATGAAGGCGGCGTCGTGCAGCTGCTCGTTGGTGTAGTGCGGCGCGTACTTGTTGATGGCGCCGACAATGGTCAGGCGGTGGAAAGGCTTGGCCAGGTCCAGCTCGCGGCCGCCGTAGGTCAGGGTGGCGGTGCCGTGGGCGTCGATGGCGGCCTGGCGGATCACCGCTTCCGTGAAGTCCATCAGCCACTTGTAGTCGGTGTAGGCCGCGTAGAATTCCATCATCGTGAATTCCGGGTTGTGACGGATCGACACGCCTTCGTTGCGGAAGTTGCGGTTGATCTCGAACACGCGGTCAAAACCGCCCACCACCAGGCGCTTCAGGTACAGTTCGGGCGCGATACGCAGGTACATTTCCATGTCCAGCGCGTTGTGGTGGGTGACGAAAGGCTTGGCCGCCGCGCCGCCGGGAATGGTGTGCAGCATCGGCGTCTCCACTTCCATGAAGCCGTTCTTGTCCATGAAGCGGCGAATCGAGGAGATGGCTGCCGTGCGGGCCTTGAAGGTGCGGCGGGTTTCCTCGTTCATGATCAGGTCCACGTAGCGCTGGCGGTACTTGGTTTCCTGGTCGGCCAGGCCGTGGAACTTGTCGGGCAGAGGACGCAGCGACTTGGTGATCAGGCGCAGTTCCGAGACCTTGATGGTCAGTTCATCGGTCTTGGTCTTGAACAGCGTGCCCACCACGCCCAGGATGTCGCCCAGGTCGTAGTGGTGCAGGGCGGCCATGGCCGCTTCGCCCGTCAGGTCGAGCGTGGCGTAGATCTGGATGCGGCCGTCGGCGCGCGGGCCCGACGCATCCTGCAGCGTGGCGAAGGCGGCCTTCTTGCCGGCTTCGCGCTTGAGCATCATGCGGCCGGCCAGCACCACGGTGACGGGGTTCTCTTCCAGTTCCTCGCGCGACTTCTGGCCATACTGCTCGTGCAGGTCGGCCGCCTTGTGCTGCGGCTTGAAGTCGTTGGGGAAGGCGACGCCCTGTTCGCGCAGCGCGGCCAGCTTGGCGCGGCGTTCGGCGATGATCTTGTTGTCGTCCGGGGCGGCTGCGTGTTCTTGAAGATCGGTGGTCATATTGTTCTCGTAGTTTGATGTTTTTAGATTGCGGTGGCCGCTGGTGCGGCGGCGAACAGTTGTTCGATATCGAGTTCGCTGAAGTCGCGCGCGATGCAGATCACGTTGTCGAATTGGGCGAAGGCTTCGGCGGGCAGCGTGGTGGTCAGCGCGACGGCGCGCATGCCGGCGCGGCGCGCCGCTTCCACGCCCAGCGGCGCGTCCTCGAACACGATGCTATGGGCGGGCAGGGCGCCGCTGCGCTCGGCCGCCAGCAGGAACACGTCCGGATTCGGCTTGCCGCGTGCCACGTCGGCTGCGCCCACCACGGCACGGAAATGGCCGCGCAGGTCCAGGCCGTCGAGCGTGAACGTGATGTTGTCGTTGGGCGCGGCCGTGGCCACGGCCAGTGCCACGCCGCCGCTCTTGGCGTTGGCGATGAACTGGTCGAAGCCGCGCACGGTGGCCAGGTGCGGCGCGTACAGCTCGCGGTACAGGGACTCTTTTTCAAAGTCCAGCTGTGCGCTTTCTTCCGGGGTCAGGTGCTCGCCCAGGTAGTGGCGCATGATCTCGTGCCCCTGGCGGCCAGCGGTCGCGCGGAAGAATTCATCCGGGTCGATCTGGTGGCCACGGCGTTCGAAAAAGGCCACCCACGACTTGGTGTGGAAGGCCATGTTGTCGACGATCGTGCCATCCATGTCGAAGATGAATGCGCGCTGCGGATTGCCCATGCCGGCCATCACTTACACGCCCTGCTTGAGGGAGGCCGAGATGAACTCGTCCAGGTCGCCGTCCAGCACACCCTTGGTATTGCCGGTCTCGAAGTTGGTGCGCAAGTCCTTGATGCGGGACTGGTCCAGCACGTAGGAACGGATCTGGTGGCCCCAGCCCACGTCAGTCTTGGAGTCTTCCAGCTTCTGCTGCTCGCTCATGCGCTTGCGCAGTTCCTGCTCGTACAGCTTGGCCTTCAGCATTTCCATCGCTTCGGCGCGGTTGCGGTGCTGGGAACGGTCGTTCTGGCACTGCACCACGATCCCGGTCGGCATGTGGGTCAGACGCACGGCGGAATCGGTCTTGTTGATGTGCTGACCACCGGCGCCGGAGGCGCGGTAGGTATCGACGCGCAGGTCGGCCGGGTTGACTTCGATGTCGATCGAATCATCCACTTCCGGGTACACGAACAGCGACGTGAACGAGGTGTGGCGGCCGTTGGCCGAGTCGAATGGCGACTTGCGCACCAGGCGGTGCACGCCCGTTTCCGTGCGCAGGTGGCCGTAGGCGTATTCGCCTTCCACTTTCAGCGTGGCGGTCTTGATGCCGGCCACCTCGCCGTCGGATTGTTCCATGATCTCGACCTTGAAGCCCTTGCGCTCGCAATAGCGCAGGTACTGGCGCAGTAGCATCGAGGCCCAGTCCTGGGCTTCGGTGCCGCCGGCGCCGGCCTGGATGTCGATGAAGCAGTTGTTGGGGTCCATCGGATTGTTGAACATCCGGCGGAATTCCATGCCTTCGATGACTTTGCGGATCTCTTCCGTGTCGCCGATGATCGCTTCCAGCGTGTCGTCGTCGTTTTCTTCCTTGGCCATGGCGAACAGGTCGTTCATATCGGCCAGGTCGGCGTGCGCCTTGGTGAGGGCGAACACCACGGCTTCCAGCGATTTTTTCTCTTTACCGAGGTCCTGGGCCTTTTTCGGGTCGTTCCAGACGGTGGGGTCTTCCAGTTCCTCGTTGACTTGCTCTAGTTTCTCCGACTTCTTATCGAAGTCAAAGATACCTCCGAAGTTCGGCTTCGCGCGTCGTGAGATCGGCGAGCAGGGCGGAGAGGGAGTTGATGCGTTCGGCTTCCATATTGGATCTTCTCTAGGCTGAAATCAAACCTCGGATTATACCCGACGCAGGGGTATTCCGGGCCTTTCACGTGGCACGGCCGCTGGACCGGTGCCCCGGGCGCGCGTATCATGCGGCCGATATTGCGAAAATCATACGACCGAGCCGCCCATGCATGCTGTCTTCCCCTTGTCCGTCCTGACCTTGCCGCTGCTGTTTTCCGCGCCAACCGCGCTGGCTGCGCCGCCGGCCGGCAGTGCCGCCACGCTGGCCGTGCTGGAGACGACGGACCTGCACGCGACCGTGCTCAGTTATGATTATTACAAGCTCAAGCCGGAACCGGCCATCGGGCTGGAACGCACGGCCACCTTGATCCGCCAGGCGCGCGCCGAATTCCCCAACACGCTCTTGCTCGACAACGGCGACGCGATCCAGGGCACGGCGCTGGCCGACTATCAGGCGCTGGTGGCACCGCCGCCATGCGACCGGGCGCTGGCCATCTATCGCGCGCTCGACGCGCTGGGCGTGGAAGGCGGCGGCATCGGCAACCACGAATTCAACTATGGCCTGGCTTACCTGAGCCGCGTCACGGGCAGCGCCTTCCAGGTGGACGGCGTAAACCCGGCCGCGCCCCGCTGCGCCGGTCCCCATTTCCCGCTGGTGCTGGCCAATGTCTACAGCAGCCGCACGCACCAGCCGCTGTTCGCGCCTTACCGCATCCTCGACAAGGCAGTCAGCGCGACGGCGCCGGATGGCGGACTTTTCCGCACCACGATCCGCATCGGCATCATCGGTTTCACCCCGCCGGCCATCCTGGACTGGGACAAGCGTGCGCTCGAAGGCAAGGTCTATACGCAAGGGGTGCGCGAGACGGCGCAAAAATATCTTCCCAGGATGCGGGCCGAAGGGGCCGACCTGGTGGTCGCCATGGCCCACGGCGGTATCGATGGTGCCCCGTACACGCCAGCCATGGAGAACGCCGGCCTGTATCTGGCCCAGGTGCCCGGCGTGGACGCGATGCTGATCGGCCATGCGCACCAGACCTTCCCGGACGCGGCCAGTACCGTCCCCGCCTTCAATCTGCCGGGCGTGGACAAGGTGCGCGGCACGGTGTTCGGCGTGCCAACCGTGATGGCCAGCCTGTGGGGCAAGCACCTGGGCGTGATCGGCCTGCGCCTGCGTTACGACGGCCAGCGCTGGCTGGTGGAGAAGGAGCGTACAACCGTGGAGGCGCGCGCCATCCAGAATGCCGACCGCAGTTTTGTCGCGCCCGATCCGGCCATCGCGCCGCTGGTGGCGGACGAACATGCTGCCACCATCGCCTACGTTCAGGCGCCGCTGGGCCACAGCGACTTCCGCATGGCCAGCTATTTCGCCGACGTGGGTGACCCGAGCGCGATCGCGCTGGTGAACCTGGCGCAGGCGGATTATGTGCGCCGCTACGTGCGGGCCAACCTGCCGCAGTACGCGGCGCTGCCCGTGCTGTCGATGGCATCGCCGTTCAAGACCGGCGCGGCCGGGCCGGGCGACTACACGGACGTCAAACGGGGTCCGGTCGCGCTCAATAACGCGGCCGACCTGTACCTGTATCCGAACGCCCTGTACGCCGTGAAGGTTACGGGCGCCGGGCTGCGCGCGTGGCTGGAAAAGGCGGCGGGCCGCTTCCATCGCATCGATCCGGCCGCGAGCGCGCCGCAGGAACTGGTCGATACGGCCTTCGCCGGCTTTAATTTCGACATGCTGACCGATCCCGATGTGCGCTACACGATCGATGTCACGCAGCCCGCGGGCCAGCGCATCGTCGAGTTGCGCTACCGTGGCGCGCCGGTGGCGGCGGAGCAGGCGTTCGTGGTGGCCACCAACAGCTTCCGCGCCAACGGCGGCGGTGGTTTCCCTGGCCTGGACGGCAGCAAGACCGTGCTGGCCGCGCCGGACGCCAGCCGCGACGTACTGATCGCCTACATCCGTGCCGCCGGCCAGCTGACCCGCAACGCCCACGGCGCCGCGCGCAGCTGGCGCTTCGCGCCAGTGCGGCATGCCGGGCCGGTGGTGTTCCACGCGCCGCCCGGCCTGGAAGCGCTGGCGCATGATGCAGGCCTGATCCATGTGCGCCAGCTGCGGACCGACGATGGCGGCGGCAAGGGTTTTGCCCTCTACGGCATCGATTTGTCCAACTGACCGTCGGCGCGCGCCGCCGTCCGGTTCAGCATTATCTTGCACGCTTCAAACCACAGTGTGCTGGCCAGCGCGGTGGCCAGTGCCACGGCCACCAGCGGCGCCGGAGGCAGGGCGAAACCGAACAGGGCGCGTACGCCGGGCACACCCAGCACCAGCGCCAGCAGGGCCAGCGTGGCGGCGCTGCTCCAGCGATAAGCATGGTTAATGGCACCGGCGCGGGTCCAGCTCAAGCCGCGCCAGGTACGGTTGGCGAAGATGAGCCCCAGGTTGGAGCACACCAGGGCGATGAAGGTGAGCGCCCGTTCCTGCGCGCCGTCGATGCCGGTGGCGCGCAGTGCCAGCGACTGCGCCAGCAGAATGGCGAGCAGGCCACAGCCTTGTACCAGTCCCCGTACCAATACCTCGCGGTCGAACAGGCGCGCGTTGGCCGGGCGCGGCGGCGCCGCCATGGCGTGCGGCTCGATCGCTTCCGCTTCGAACACGACCGAACAGGCCGGGTCGATGATCAGTTGCAGGAACAGGATATGCACCGGCATCAGCAACGCCGGCCAGCCGAACAGCACCGGGATGAACGACAGGCCGACGATGGGCACGTGCACGGCCACGATGAAGGCGATCGCCTTGCGCAGGTTGGCGAACACGCGGCGCCCGTGCTGCACGGCCGTCACCAGCGAGGCGAAATCGTCGTTCAGCAGCACCAGCGCCGCCGCCTCGCGCGCCACGTCCGTGCCGCGCACGCCCATGGCCACGCCGATGTCGGCCGCCTTCAGGGCCGGTGCGTCGTTCACGCCATCGCCCGTCATGGCCACCACCTCGCCGCGCGCGCGGAAGGCCTGCACCAGCCGCAGCTTCTGGGCCGGCTGCACGCGGCAGAAGATGTGGGTGTCGGCCAGGCGCGCGTTCAAGGCCGCGTCGTCCATGGTCTCCAGTTCGGCGCCGGTGATGGGTGCGCCATCGGCAGTCAAGCCGGCTTGCCGCGCGATCGAACGGGCCGTGGAAGGGTGGTCGCCGGTGATCATCACCACCTGCATGCCGGCGCGGCGGCATTGCGCGATCGCTGCGGGTACGTCGGCCCGCACCGGGTCTTCCAGCGCCACCAGTCCCAGGAATTCGAAGTCAAAATCGTGCTGCTTGTCGGGCAGGCCGGACGGCTCGGCTGGGGCGGCGTTGCGGGTGCTGGCGGGATTGGATGCGGGGTTAGTGAATTCAGCGCGCGCCACGCCCAGCACGCGCAGGCCTTCATTGGCCATTGCCGTGACCTGGCGCGCGATTTCGGCACAGCGCTGCGGCGACAGGTGGCACAAGTCCATGATCGCTTCCGGTGCGCCCTTGGATGCGATCAGCAATGCGCTGTGGTCGGGCGACTGCCACACGCGGGACATGGCCAGCATCTCCGGTGACAGCGGATAGTCATCTACCAGCGTCCAGTCGTCATGCAGGTGCTCCGTGTTGGCCAGCAGCTGCTTGCCGGCCGACGCGATCGCCGTTTCCATCGGATCGAACGCGCGCCGGTGGCTGGCCAGTACGGCATATTCGAGCACGCCGTGCAGCTCCTCCTGCAGCGCCATGGCCGCGTCGCTCACGGTGTCGTAACGGGCGTCATCGCACCACAGGGCGCGCAACTGCATGCGGTTCATGGTCAGGGTGCCGGTTTTGTCCACGCACAGCACCGTGGTCGCTCCCAGCAGTTCAATGGCGGGGATGCTGCGCGCCAGTACCTTCTCGCGCGCCAGCCGCCACGCGCCCAGGCCCAGGAAGATGGTCAGCACCACGGGCAGTTCTTCCGGCAGGATCGCCATGGCCAGCGTGAGTCCGGCCAGCAGGCCATGCAGCCAGTCGCCCAGCCGCAGCCAGTAGAACAGCGCCAGGCAGACCGCCAGCGCCAGTCCGGCGGCGGCCACTTGCTTGACCACGCGCGCCGTCTCGGCTTGCACCGGCGTGGGCTGGGCGCCTATGGCCGCCAGCGACTGGCCGATGCGCCCGAGCGCGCTGCGAGGTCCGGTCGCGATCACGCGCCCGCGCGCCGTGCCCTGTGTGACGAGCGTGCCGGAATAGGCCTGGCAGGTGGCCTGGGGCGCGTCCGGTGGCGCGACCTCGGGCGGCGCATCCGATGTGGCCGGGTATTTGGCCACGGGGACGGATTCGCCGGTCAGCATGGATTCATCGACGCTCAGGTTGGTGGCGGCCAGCAGCAACAGGTCGGCCGGAACGCGGTCACCCTCGGCGATCAGCACGATGTCGCCACAGACCAGGGTGGAGGCCGGCACTTTGCCGACCTGGCCATCGCGCATGACCATGGCGACGGGGCTGGACAGCACCCGCAGCGCTTCCAGCGAGCGTTCCGTGCGGCGTTGCTGGACGAAGGAGATGGCCATCACCACGAACACAAAGCCCAGCAGCATGAGCGCTTCGTTCTGGTCGCCCAGCAGCAGATAGATGGCGCCGCAGGCCACCAGCAACAGGAACATGGGTTCGAACACGACACTCAGCAGCAGGTGCAGCGCGGTGCGCGGGTGCGAGACGGGCAAGGCATTGGGCCCGTCCTGTTTCAGCCGCCGCAAGGCTTCGGCGCTGCTCAAGTCATCCTGCTTCAAGTCTTCTGGCATGTTCCTGGCTGGCCGTGCGGCCGGATGGAGGCGGCTTTAGTCTAGCACGCCGGGCGGCGAATTCAGCGGCGTAAGAATTACTTAATCTGGGCGCGCCATGATCGCAGCCATGAGAGCTCCGCCACGGGCGGATCTGAATGGACCAAGGAGAGCAAGATGAGTGAATTGAACGGCGCCGCCCCAGTTGCGGCCGATGACAAGGTGCTGGTGTGGGATGCGCCAGTACGCGTGTTCCACTGGCTGATGGTGCTGTGCTTCGCCGGCGCCTACCTGACGGCGGAGCAGGACGGCCTGCGCCTGCTGCACGTGACGCTGGGCTACAGCATGGTCGGGCTGGTGGTATTCCGGCTGTTGTGGGGCGTGATCGGTACGCGCCACGCGCGGTTTTCGGATTTCGTGCGCGGACCGGGCAAGGTGCTGGAATACCTGCGCGGCCTCGCGCAGCGCAAGCCCGCCCATTACGTGGGCCACAATCCAGCCGGCGCGCTGGCCATCGTGGCCATGCTGGGCCTGACGCTGGCCATCGGCGCCACCGGCTGGACGCTGTTCCAGGACCTGGGCGGCGACGTGCTGGAGGAAACCCACGAACTGCTGGCCAACCTGATGGTGGCGCTGGTGGCCGTGCACGTGGCGGCGGTAGTGGTGAGCAGCCGCCTGCATGGCGAGAATCTGGCGGCGGCCATGGTCACCGGCCGTAAGCGCGGCACGCCGGCCGATGCGATCCGCAGCGCATGGCGTCCGCTGGCCGGGTTGCTGCTGGCGGCGGTGCTGGGCTTCGGCGCGCTGCAATGGTACGACGCACCGGCCGGTATCGCGGCGCTGAGCGGCAAGGGCGAGCATGCGGCCGGGCAGGTCCGGCATCATGAACACCACGAAGACTGATGCCGGCGCCATGCGCTTGACCTTACAACGGTGGTAAGGTACACACTGTCGAATGTGTACCGCTACCGGAGTAAGGAATGACCGCAGTCAGCATCAAGGAATTGGACCTGCCCATTTCGGGCATGACATGCGCGTCGTGCGCGGGGCGGGTGGAAAAGGCGCTGGCCGCCGCCCCCGGCGTGCGCAACGTGTCTGTCAACCTGGCCACCGAAACCGCGCGGGTGACGAGTGAGGCGGCGCTGTCCGCCGCCAGCCTGGCCGCCGTGGTGCGCAAGGCGGGCTACGACGTGCCCACCCATGAATACACCCTCGCCATTGGCGGGATGACCTGCGCCTCCTGCGCCGGGCGGGTGGAAAAGGCATTGTCGGCCGTGCCGGGGGTACTGTCGGCCACGGTCAACCTGGCCACCGAGCGGGCCAGCGTGACGGTCGCCGGCGACGAGACCGATGTGGCGCGTCTGGCGGCGGCGGTCACCAAGGCCGGCTACGAGGCCCGTGATGCCGACGTGCCGGCGGGAGCGGCCACCTCGGCAGCCTCGGGCGCCGCATCCCGGCAGTTGCCGGAACCGTGGCAGATCGCCATTTCCGCCGCGCTCACACTGCCTTTGCTGGCGCCGATGGTGAGCGGATTGTTCGGCTTCCACCTGATGTTGCCGGCCTGGCTGCAATGGGCGCTGGCTACGCCGGTCCAGTTCTGGATCGGCGCGCGCTTCTACCGCGCCGCATGGAAGGCGCTGGCGGCGCGCACTGGCAATATGGACTTGCTGGTCGCCCTGGGCACGTCGGCGGCTTACGGATTGAGCCTGTACCTGTGGCTGTCGCAGCCGGCAGGCATGATGAATCTGTATTTTGAGGCCGCTTCCGTCGTCATCACGCTGGTCCGGCTGGGCAAGTGGCTGGAGGCGCGCGCCAAGCGCCAGACCACGGAGGCGATCCGCGCGCTGCAGTCGTTGCGGCCGGAGACGGCGCGCGTGCGCCGCGGCGCCATGTGGCGCGAAGTTCCCGCCGCCGCGCTCAAAGTCGGCGACGAGGTGCAGGTGCGCCCCGGCGAGCGGATCCCGATGGACGGCGTGATCCTCGAAGGCAGCACCCATGTCGACGAATCCATGCTGACCGGCGAAAGCCTGCCCGTCAGCAAAGGGCAGGGCGAGAAGGTGATCGGCGGCGCGGTCAATGGTGAAGGCCTGTTCGTGGCCCGGACCAGCGCGGTGGGCACCGAGTCCACGCTGGCGCGCATCATCCGCGCCGTGGAGGACGCGCAGGCGGCCAAGGCACCGATCCAGCGGCTGGTCGACCAGGTCAGCGCCGTGTTCGTGCCGGCCATCGTCGCCATCGCGGCGGTGACCTGCATCGGCTGGTGGCTGGCCGGCGCTGGCTGGAGCACCGTCATTATCAACGCGGTGGCCGTGCTGGTGATCGCCTGCCCGTGCGCGCTGGGACTGGCCACGCCGACCGCCATCATGGCCGGCACCGGCGTGGCGGCGCGCCACGGCATCCTGATCAAGGACGCGGAAGCGCTGGAACTGCTGCATGGCGTGCAGGTGGTGGCGTTCGACAAGACCGGCACGCTCACGGTCGGGCATCCGCGCCTGGCGGCCCACGTGGCGGCCGATGGCGACCATCAACGGCTGCTGGCGCTGGCGGCGGCCGTACAACAAGGCAGCGAGCATCCATTGGCGCGCGCCATGCGCGACGCCGCGCAGGCGGACAACATCGCGCCGCTCGCCGCGCAGGACATGAAGGCGGTGCCGGGCTACGGCGTGACGGCGGTGGTGGATGGCCAGCCGCTGGCGCTGGGCAATGAGCGCATGCTGGTTCAGCATGGCGTCAGTATCGAACCTTTGCGCGCGCAGGCGCGCGCGCAGGAGCAGGGCGGCGCCACGGTGTCGTGGCTGGCGCGGCTTGGTCCAGCGCCCGCGCTGATCGGCATGCTCGCCTTCGGTGACGCCGTCAAGCCGGAGAGCCGGCAGGCCGTGGAACGCCTGCACGCGTTGGGCGTGCGCACCGTCATGCTCACCGGCGACAACCAGGGCGCCGCCGACCACATCGGCCGCGAACTCGGCATCGACGAAGTGCATGCCCAGGTGCTGCCGCAGGCCAAAGGCGCCGTGATCGCCGCACTGCGCAAGGCCGGCAAGCGGGTGGCGATGGTGGGTGATGGCATCAACGACGCGCCGGCGCTGGCCTCGGCCGATGTCGGTGTGGCGATGGGCAGCGGCACGGACGTGGCGATGCAGACGGCGGGCGTGACGTTGATGCGAGGCGATCCGCGCCTGCTGGTGGACGCCATCGACATCTCGCGCCGCACTTACAGCAATATCCGGCAGAACCTGTTCTGGGCCTTCATCTTCAATCTGGTAGGCGTGCCGCTGGCCGCCTTCGGCCTGCTCAACCCCATGCTCGCCGGCGGCGCGATGGCGTTTTCCAGTGTCTCAGTCGTCAGCAATGCCTTGCGCCTCAAGCGCTGGCGGCCAGCGCCGCCGCGCTAAAACCGGTGTCAGGTCTGTCATTCGGACACCGGTGAAGCATCTTTGATCAATCTCAAGACTTGAGTTTGAACGCTGCTACGGCGCGGCTGACGGTTTTCACCGAGACTTGGGCGTGCCGGGCAATTTCTGGCATGGAATAGCCAAGGGATAAGTAAGCGCGCGCCATCGCTTCCTTGGACTCGCGGTAGGTGGCGAAATAGTGTGGCAACGGTAGCGCGATGGCGCGCCTTTGGTTGCGCTTGACCTCCATCGGATTACCGGCATGCTCGGTTCCAATGAGACTTGCCTGAAACTTCTCATCGCCCAGTAGCAATCCATTGGCGACCCTTGCCAGGGGACTGCTGCCGCCGATGCCAGCTGCGACGAATTGCCGGTACGACGATCTGGCGTCACGAAGGTTGCTTCCAAATCGCTTCAACACGGTATCGACATCCAGCCAGACTGGTGCATCAACCAGCCCAATCGTAGCCTGATAGCTGCTCCACGGCCATTCGGTGGGAAGCGCGACCATCCGGGCGCGCACCGGATTGAGCTCAATGTAGCGCGACAGTTCCAGCAAGTACGTATCCCGCTGGCAAAGGATGGCTTGGTATCGCCCTTGGAACACGTGTCCCACCAGCCCGTGCGCCCGATTGTAGTAGCGCGAGTAATTTCCGTTAAGGTGGCGCATGCCTCGGGCCAGTTCGCCGTTGATCGTTTCCAGCAGCAGATGATAGTGGTTCGTCATCTGGCAATAGGCGCTGACCACGAAATTAAAGCGTCGACAGGTTTCGCCAAGGAACGAGAGCCATGCCAGGCGGTCGCTGTCCGTGCGAAAGATGGCGTCCTGCCGATTGCCTCGCGCAGTGACGTGGTAAAGCCCATGCTCACATTCGATTCGTAATGGCCGGTTCATGACAGAACCGTACCGTGTCTGCTCGCCGGCGCAATTGCGCTACCGCATACGCGAATGTGAACGCAGAAAAAGCCAGTGACGGCTTGACCAATATCAAAGGATAAGCGTCGGTGTCTAAATGACAGACCTGACACCGGTTTTGGTGGTGTCGATCAGGATGGCGCGGAAGTCGTTCACGTTGGTTAGCGTGGGGCCGCAGATGACGGAGTCGCCCAGCGCCTGGAAGAAGCCGTGGCCGTCGTTGTTGGCCAGCGCGTCGCGCGGTTTGATGCCGAGCGACCAGGCCCGCTCCAGCGTGTCCGGCCCGATAAGGGCGCCGGCGATTTCTTCCTGGCCGTCTACGCCGTCCGTGTCGCAGGCGATGGCGTGGATGGCGGGGGCGCCGTTGAGCGCGATCCCCAGCGAGAGCAGGAACTCCACGTTGCGCCCACCACGGCCGTTGCCGCGCACGGTGACGGTGGTTTCGCCGCCGGAAAGCAGTACGCAGGGGGCCGCGAACGGTTGTCCACGCGCCGCCACCTGCCGCGCCACGCCGGCCATCACAATGCCGACGTCGCGCGCTTCGCCTTCGATGCTGTCGCCGAGGATGTGGGGCGTGACCCCGGCGGCGCGCGCCACGGCGGCGGCCGCTTCGAGCGCCATTTGCGGCGTGGCGATCATGCGGATCTCGCTGCCGGCCAGGCGCGGGTCGCCCGGCTTGACCGTTTCGCCGCCACCGCTTTCCAGTAACGTGACGATATGGGGCGCCGCGTCTATGCCGTAGCGGCGCAGGATGGCCAAGGCGTCGGCGCAGGTGCTGCGGTCGGCGCAGGTGGGGCCGCTGGCGATATCGGCCGGGTCGTCGCCGGGGACGTCGGAAATCAGCAGCGTGACCACGCGCGCTGGATGGCAGGCCGCTGCCAGCCGTCCGCCCTTGATGGCCGACAGGTGGCGCCGCACGCAGTTCATTTCGGCGATCGTGGCGCCGCTCTTGAGCAGGGCGGTGTTGATGGCCTGTTTGTCCGCCAGCGTGAGTGTCTCGTCGGGCAGTACCAGCAGCGACGAGCCGCCGCCGGAAATCAGGCAGATCACCAGGTCGTCCGCCGTCAGCCCCTGGACCAAGGCGCGGATGCGGCGCGCCGCAAGCATGCCCGCTTCGTCCGGCACCGGGTGCGCCGCTTCGACGATCTCGATGCGCTGGCACGGCACACTGTAGCCATAGCGCGTGACCACCAGTCCTTGCAACGGGCCGGGCCAGTGCTGTTCGAGCGCGCGCGCCATCTCGGCGGAGGCCTTGCCGGCACCGATCACCAGCGTGCGGCCCTTGGGTGCTGGCGGCAGGTGGGGCGGCAGACAAAGCGATGGCTGGGCGGCGGCGACGGCCGCGTCGAACATGCGGCGCAGCAGTTGGCGGGGATGGTGCATGGCGCTTCCTCGATGGGGCCGCGTGGCGCGGCGGGAAATGCGCTAGTGTGCCATGGGGAGCGGGGATCGCACAAATGGACGGGGTCGGCTCATGCAGCCGGGCGCGTTGCCGGATTGCATGACCTGACCCCGCCTTGCGTTCGGGCTGCTCGTTGTCGTCAGGCGGCTTGGGCGCAGAGCTCGGGCATTGGCCTGGTCAACATGACCGGCATCACAACCGGGGCGCTGTGCACGTGGCGCTGCGCGCCCACCTGGGTGTAACGGCGCAGGTCGCGGTGCAGGTCATAGGCGCTGCGGGCGGGCCAATCCTCGGGCAGGAATTCCAGCGGCAGCATGGGGTCGTTGTGGCGGCACTGGTGCCAGGCCAGGCCGACCAGCACCCGGATCACGAATGCCTGCTCCGGGGAGGGGGCGGGACCGCTGCGCAGCGCCTCGCGCAGGGGGGCGCACTGTTGCAGGAAGCGGTCGTAGTCGGCGCGCGCCGCGCTCAGGTCCCACGCTTCACGTCCGAATTCGGCGGGCGGACGGCCACCGGTCACTTGCCGGCCGCTGACCTTGAAGATCTCCATGTGCGCATCCTCGCCCAGCTCCGCCAGGTCGTCCTGGCCGCGGGTTTCGTGGTCGGTGGGACGGGCCAGCACGTTGGGCGCCAGCGCGCAGTAGCCGTGGTTGGCCAGCGCCTTGCGCAAGGTGGCGTAGGTGGCGGCGCCGATGCGGCCGCCGGCGTTGATCAGCAGCGTCCAGTCGCCATCCCAGTGGCGCTCGGGCGCGGCGTTCAGGCGGCGCCACGCGGCGCGCAGGCCGTCGGCGGCCGATGGCGCGACTTCATAGCTGGCGCGGCGGCCATGGCGGCGCGATTGCAGGCAGCCTTGCTCCGTCAGGCGGAACACGCTGGTGCGCGTGGCCCGTTCGTCCAGGCCGAACGGCGCCATCAGCCGTATCAGCTCGTGCAGCCAGACCGGTTCGTCGCCGGCCAGGTCGGGGTCGCTGAAGATCAGCTTGAGCAGCGCCGTCGAGCGGGGCGCCATCTGCCGCGTGCTTACGCGTATCCAGTGTTCTAAGGTCATGATGTTCTCGTTCGGGGACAGGAGGTTCAGGCCGGCGCCAGTTGCTTGCCGGTTTTTGCTTGGCGTTGCAGGCGGCGGTACATGCGCATCACCTGCAGCAGGTTAAACCACAGGAACAGGCACGAGGCGCACATGGCCGCGCCGGCCGGCCGCGCCAGTTGCTGCGGCCAGTAGCAGGCGGCCAGCAACAGCAGCAGCGCCACCAGGTGCAGCGCGAACTGCAGCCGCGCGTGCCGTTCCGGGATGATCTTGTTGACGTTGGGCGCGCCGCGGCCGATCGCTTCCTGCAGGTGGTACCACGTCAGGAACGGCACGATCTTGTACAGCATGCCGTTGATGGTGGTGAGCGCGAAGCCGGCGATGAACAGCACGCCCAGCGCCAGCGGGTGGCTGGCGTCACCGGCGGCCACGGGCAGCAGCCACAGGACCAGCGCTGCCAGCAGGCTGGCCATGGCGGTGCGCCAGAACAGCGTGGTGGGATCTGCCTTGGGACGCTTGCGCCGCGCCAGCAGCGCCAGCGTGATGGCGGCGAACAGGCCATAGCAGCCCACGATGGCCGATTGGACGGCCGCATGGAACCATTGTTCCTGTGGCCGTTGCAGGCTGGCGCCGATCGAGCAAGCCAGCAGCAACAGGAACAGGATGGTGGTGAAGGAGCGCGTCAGCCATTGCGGATAGGGTTCGGTGACCTGGAACATGGGCACCACCTGGAAGGCCACGCCCACCACCAGCAAGCCCACCCAGCCGAACAGGCCCCACATGGCGTGGACGTCCGTCAGCACCGGCAGCGGCAGCGACAGCAATTCTGGCCAGGCCAGCGCGCCGGCCAGCAATCCGCCCAGCATGATGGTGATGGCCAGCGCCGCCAGCGATAGCCGGATGGCGGCCACGGTGGCGGTGGCGCCGCTGGCATGCTGCTGCCACAGGCCGATGGTGCAGGCCACCAGCAGCAGGCAGAGCGCCGTCAGCAGCGCCGCCAGCGCCAGCTGAAACAGCGCCGGCGCTTCCAGCCAGAACGCGCTGGCCAGCAGCAGCGTGCCGGCGCACAGCGCGATGTGGACAATCACGGCCACGGGCCGCGCGTGCGGCAGGCCCACGCCGGCCACCACGGGCAGCATCTGCAGCAGGGCGCCCACCATGGTCATGCTGAGGCAACCGAGGGTGAGCAGGTGGGTGAGCGCCAGCGTGGCTGGCGTCCAGCGCGAGGCCAGCGCGGCGTCGCCTTGCCACAGCAGCAGTGCGGCGGCCAGCGCCGCGAACAGCGGCGCGCTCAGGAAGTAGCGCATGGGCAGCGCCAACGGCGGGTTTTGATCGAACGACAGGGCGCGTTGCATGGTGTCGGTGGAACGGAGTGACGATGTTTCAGGCGGATGGTGCGGCCTGCTGCGGATCCCAGATCAGCAGTTCAAAGCGGTAATCGGCGCGCGACGAGATGCTGTGGGCGTAGCCGTTGCGTTCCAGGACCCGATACAGCGGGTGGGGTTCGCGGTCGATCAGCACGCGCAGCCGCTGGCGCGGGGCCAGCCGGTCCAGTGCCTCAAGAATCAGCACCATCGGCTCGGGCGGTTCCAGGCCGCCCACGTCCAGATCCTGGTCTTCCCATTCCATCTCGATATCGCTCATGGTCACGCTCCTTGTTCGGCGGCCGCCTCGAAGGCGCGCATCTGTTCCAGCAGTTGCGGCAATTGCGCGTCCAGGAAGCGGTCGGCCATCGGGTAGAGGATGCCTTCCTCTTTCAGATTGTGCTGGCGCATCAGCATGCGCAGCGTGTCGGCATGGTTGAAGAATTCGTCGCCGTCCTGGGCCACGATGGCGTCGGCCATGCCCTGCACCAGGTCGCGCATGTGGGCGTGCTCGCCGCGCATCACGGCGGTGGGGCCGCCACTGTGGCCCATGGCCTGTTCCAGCGCGGGGAACATCAGCTGTTCTTCCATGCCGAGGTGGTGCTCCAGCATGCCGCGGAACCTTGCGAAATCGCCGGCGGCCAGATCCCATTGCTTGCCCACGACGCGCGCCTCGGCCAGGGCGTACTGGTCGTCGCATTGCTGGTGGTCGCGTCCTAAAAATGTGCCGATGCTGCTCATGTTTGTTCCTTGGCGAAGTGTTGAGTTGCATTGTCACATTCTGGCAAGCCGTAAATCTTTGATACACATCAAGGATTCCAACGATGCATGAGCGTTACAGTTCGGGCTTGCAATCAGGAAGGCCTTTTATGCTGTTGACTGTTTTAGACAAGTTCCGGATCCGGGACAAGCTGCTGCTCCCCATCGTCCAGGGGGGCATGGGGGTCGGTGTGTCCGCGCACCGCCTGGCTGGCAGCGTCGCGCGCGAAGGCGCGATGGGTACCATCGCCAGCGTGGACCTGCGCCGTCACCATCCGGACCTGATGGAGCAGACGGGCCGCAGCAAGGACCAGGGCCTGATCGAAGCGGCCAACCTGACGGCGCTGGACCGCGAAATCGGCAAGGCGCGCGCCATCGCCGGCGGCAAGGGCATGATCGCCGTGAACGTGATGCGGGCCGTGAGCCAGTACGCCGATTTGATACGCCAGTCCTGCGCCAGCGGCGCCGACGCGTTGGTGGTTGGCGCGGGCCTGCCGCTCGACCTGCCCGAGCTGACGTCCGACCACCCGAACGTGGCCCTGATCCCGGTGCTGTCGGACGCGCGCGGCATCGGCCTGCTGATCAAGAAATGGATGCGCCGTAACCGCCTGCCGGACGCCATCATCATCGAAAATCCGCGCTTCGCGGCCGGCCACCTGGGCGCGCCCAGCACGGAGGCCGTCAAGGACCCGCGCTTCGGTTTCGCCACCGTGCTGGAAGGGGCGCACGCGCTGCTGCGCGAACTGGGCCTGGAGCGCGAGCGCATTCCCCTGATCGCGGCCGGCGGCGTCCATTCGCACCAACAGGTCAAGGACCTGATCGGCATGGGCGCCAGCGCCGTACAACTGGGCACGCCGTTCGCCGTCAGCACCGAGGGCGACGCCCACCAGGTGTTCAAGGACGTGCTGCTGGAGGCGGGCGACGCGGATACCGTCACCTTCATGAGCGCGGCCGGCCTGCCGGCGCGCGCCGTGCGCACGCCCTGGCTGATGCGCTACCTGGACAAGGAAGCCAAGCTGCAATCGAAAGCCCGTCCCAAGCCCTGCACGGTGGGTATCGAATGCCTGCAGCAATGTGGCTGGCGCGATGGCGACGCCAGGGCCGGCCAGTTCTGCATCGACACCCAGCTGGCCTTCGCGCTGGAGGGGGACCGCAAGCGCGGCCTGTTCTTCCGGGGTAGCGAGGCCTTGCCGTTCGGCGCCGCCATGCGGCCCGTGCGCGAACTGATCGACTACATGTTGAACGGCACCCAGCCGCCGCGCCTGGCCGCGTGAGCGCGCCCGCCAGCGTCACTTTTTCCACCGGCCGCCGCGGGTGCGGCCGGTTCACCCTAGCCTTGATCTCTAATATATGAGTAATTTATCCGCATCTTCCAGTCCGGCGGAACCCAGCGCCGGCATAGAACTTGTCTGCCCCGCCGGCAGCCTGCCGGCGCTCAAGGCCGCCATCGACAACGGCGCCGATTGCGTCTACCTGGGCTTCCGCGACGCCACCAACGCCCGCAATTTCGCCGGCCTCAATTTCGACGACGTGGCCATCGCCCAAGGCATCGAGTACGCGCACAGCCGCGGACGCAAGGTGCTGCTGGCCCTGAACACCTATCCGCAGCCATCGACCAGCGGCTTGTGGCGCACCGCCATCGACCGCGCGGCCGGCGCCGGCGTGGATGCCGTGATCCTGGCCGACCCGGGCCTGATGCAGTACGCATCCGATCACTTCCCCGACCTGCGTCTGCACCTGTCCGTACAGGGCTCGGCCACCAATTACGAAGCCATCAACTTCTACCAGAAGCACTTCGGCGTTGCCCGGGCCGTGCTGCCGCGCGTGCTGTCGCTGGCCCAGGTGGAATCCGTGGCCGCCAATACGACGGTCGAAATCGAAGTGTTCGGCTTCGGCAGCCTGTGCGTGATGGTGGAAGGCCGCTGCGCGCTGTCGTCCTACGCCACCGGCGAATCGCCCAATACCCACGGCGTGTGCTCGCCGGCCAAGGCCGTGCGCTGGCAGCAAGGCCCGAAAGGCCTGGAGTCGCGTTTGAACGGGGTGCTGATCGACCGTTACGACGAGGAGGAAAACGCCAGCTACCCCACGCTGTGCAAGGGCCGCTTCAACGTGGAAGGCGAAACCTATTACGCCGTCGAGGAACCGACCAGCCTGAATACGCTGGAACTGCTGCCGCAGCTGATCAACATGGGCGTGCGCGCCGTGAAGATCGAAGGCCGCCAGCGCAGCCCTGCCTACGTGGCGCAGGTCACGCGCGTGTGGCGCGACGCCATCGACCAGGCCAAAAACAATGCGGCCCGCTATTCCGTCAAACCGGACTGGATGACGGAGCTGAACCGGGTGGCGGAAGGCCAGCAGCACACGCTGGGCGCCTATCACCGTTCGTGGAAATAATCTCTTAGGGAGCAAGTATGTTGAAACTCGCCCTGGGCCCCATCCTGTACTACTGGCCCCGCGAAACCGTCATGAAGTTCTACGAGGAGATCGCGGCCTCGCCGGTCGATATCGTCTACCTCGGCGAAGCCGTGTGCTCGCGCCGCCATGAACTGCGCCTGGCCGACTGGCTGGAGATCGCCGAAAAACTGCAGGCGGCAGGCAAGGAAGTGGTGCTGTCCACGCTGGCCCTGCTCGAATCGGGCTCCGATGTCACGACGCTGCGCCGCCTGACGGGCAATGGCCGCTTCGCCGTGGAGGCGAACGACATGGGCGCCGTGCACCTGGTGGCCGGCGGTATCCCGTTTGTGGCCGGCCCGCACGTGAACGTCTACAACCCGCCCACGCTGCAGCTGATGGGCCAACTGGGCGCACGCCGCTGGGTCATGCCGCTGGAGATGGGCCGTGAAGGCCTGGAACAGATGCAGGCCGACCGTCCCGCCGGCATGGAAACGGAAATCTTCGCTTACGGCCGCATGCCGCTGGCCTTCTCGGCGCGCTGCTTCACGGCGCGCAACCGCAACCTGCCCAAGGATGATTGCCGCTTCAGCTGCCTGGACTACCCGGACGGCTTGCTGATGCAGACCCGCGAGGACGCGCCTTTCCTCGTCCTCAACGGCACCCAGACGCAATCGGCGCTGGTCTACAACCTGATCCAGGAACTGGACCAGATGGCCAAGTTGGGTGTGGACGTGGTGCGTATCAGCCCGCAGTCGCAGCACACGGCCCGCGTGATCGACAGTTTCGACGCCGTGCGCCGTGGCGATATGTCCGGCGCGGCGGCCAACGCCATGCTGGCCGACTGGATGCCGGCCGAGGCATGCAACGGCTACTGGTACGGCAAACCGGGTCTCGAACAACAAGCAGGGAGGGCAGCATGATGCAAACCGCGAATCCATCGATCAAACGCACCGGCCAGACGCTGCCGGCTCCCGTGGCGGCCTTCTTCGGCCGGCTGCCGCCGTTCCCCGGCTCGCTGCTGTTCGTCACGGGCCTGAACCTGACCTTGCGCCAGCACCTGCCGGCCGACGTGCGCGCCAGCCTGCAAGGGCGCAGCCTGCGCATCACCGTGTGCGACGCGTCCGTGTCGTTCGATTTCGAATGGCAGGGCGAGCGCTTCGCCGCGCGCCGCCGCGCGCCGCAGGTGGACCTGGAAATCGCCGCCAGCGCGCGTGACTTCCTGGCGCTGGCACGCCGCGAAGAGGACCCGGACACGCTGTTCTTCTGCCGCCGCCTGTCCATGGAAGGCGACACGGAACTGGGCCTGCTGGTCAAGAACACCCTGGACGCGATCGAGGCGCCGATGCTGGACCTGGCGCGCCAGGCGCTGCAACGGTGGCTGCAAGGCTTGAGACCTGGCGTCGCCAAGCGCGGCTGATGCCACACTGAACGGAGGAACATGCGATGGCTGGACGACACAAGGATCTGCCGCTGGTCTATTCGTGTTCCGGCTGTTCCAGTGCCGCGCAGACGGCCAACCAGGTGGCGTTGCAGCTGGACCGGCGCGGCGTGGCGGAAATGTCGTGCATCGCCGGCGTCGGTGGCGATGTGCCGTCGCTGGTCAAACTGGCCAAGTCCGGCCGCACCATCGTCGCCATCGACGGCTGCGCGCTCGCGTGTACCCGCAACTGCCTGGAGCGGCACGCCGTCGTCCCCACCCACCATGTGCTGTTGCAGCACATGGGCATCAAGAAACGGTTCCATGCCGATTTCGACCCAGCGCAGGCCGACCAGGCCGTCGCGGAGGTCGAGGCCTTGCTGGAGGGCGCCCGATCGGCCCCTCCGGCACCCCCATCAAATCTACCCGAGGAGACCACACCATGAATCTGTCCCTGTCCCTGCTGCATGCGCTCAAGGCGCACGGCGCCCGTGAACTGTTTGGCCTGCCCGGCGACTTCGTGCTGCCGTTCTTCCAGCAAGTCGAACAATCGCAAGTGCTGCCGTTGTACACCCTGAGCCACGAGCCGGGCGTCGGCTTCGCGGCCGATGCGGCGGCCCGCTTCCAGGGCGGCGGCCTCGGTGTGGCCGTGGTCACCTATGGCGCCGGTGCGCTCAACATGGTCAACGCGGTCGCCTCGTCCTACGCGGAGAAGGTGCCGATGGTGATCATCTCCGGCGCGCCCGCCGCGCACGAGCGCCGCAACGGCTTCCTGCTGCACCATCAGACCCGCACGCTGGACTCGCAACTGGCGATTTTCCGCGAGATCACCTGCGACCAGGTGGTGCTGAACAATGCCGAGACGGCGCCGGCGGACATCGCCCGCGTACTGCGCAACTGCCAGGCCCAGTCGCGCCCCGTCTACATCGAACTGCCGCGTGACATGGTGGCCGTGCCGTGCGAACCCGTGCCGCGCCTGCCCGCACCCGCGCATGACGCGGACGCGTTGCACGCCTGCGTGCAGGAACTGCTGGCGCGGCTGGCGCGCGCGCGCAATCCCGTGCTGCTGGTGGGGATAGAGATCCGCCGCTTCGGCGTCGAGGACAAGGTGGCACGGCTGGCCAAGCTGCTGCGCGTGCCGGTGGCCACCACCATCATGGGCCGCGGCCTGCTGGCGGAGACGGATGCGCCGCTGCTGGGCACCTACCTTGGCGTGGCGGGCGATCCGTCCATCACGCAAGCGGTGGAGGAATCGGACGCGCTGCTGATGCTGGGCGTGCTCGTCTCGGACACCAATTTCGGCGTCTCCGAACGCAAGATCGACATGCGGCGCGGGATACTCGCGCTCGATGGCCAGGTATCGATGGGTTACCACGTGTACCATGACATTCCGCTGGATGCGCTGCTGGATGGCCTGCTGGAAAGCGCCCAATCGCTGGCGCCCCAAGCGCCGGAGCACAAGACGGCCCGCTATCCGCATGAATTGAAGGCCGATGGCGAGCGTATCGAACCAATGGACATCGCCCGCGCCGTGAACGACCTGATGGCCCGCCACGGCCGCATGCCCATCGTATCGGACATCGGCGACTGCTTCTTCACGGCGCTCGATATCGAAAACACGGCCCTGCTGGCGCCCGGCTACTACGCCACCATGGGCTACGGCGTCCCGGCCGGCCTGGGCCTGCAGGCATCGAGCGGCGAGCGGCCCATCATCCTGGTCGGCGATGGCGCGTTCCAGATGACGGGCTGGGAACTGGGTAACTGCCAGCGCTATGGCTGGGATCCCATCGTCATCGTGTTCAACAACTGCGGTTGGGAGATGCTACGCACCTTCCAGCCCACGGCCCGCTACAACGACCTCAGTGACTGGCACTTCGCGGACGCCGCGCCCGCCCTGGGCGGGGACGGCTACCGCGTCGAAACGCGTGAGCAGTTGCAGCAAGCGTTGCAGCAAGCCCTGGCCACACGCGGCAAGTTCCAGCTGATCGAAGCGATGCTGCCGCGCGGCGCGCTGTCGGCCACGCTGGCGCGCTTCGTGGACGGTGTGCGCCGCCTGCAAAGCCAGTAAGCCGTACAGGGGGCTGGCAGAAACCGGGGCAGAAACCGGGGTCAGGTCATTCCATTAGGCAAGATGCACGCATCTTGCCTAATGGAATGACCTGACCCCGGTTTTGTTTGCGTTCAGCTTAATGGCTGCGCCGCATGGTGAAGTGCGGGAACATGTCCGACACGGCGCTGACGATGGCCGGGCCGGGATAGCCAGCCACCGCGCCGGCGTTCAATGCCCCGTCACCGCAGCCTTGCGAGCGGAATTCCTGCAGCACGTAGTTCTTCACCCCCATGTCCGCCAGCGTCGACGCCAGCGCGATGATGCCGTCCGGCTTGAGCAGCGTAGGATGCACGGTGGTGCGGCATTCATACGGAATCCCGCTCGCCAGGATGGCGCGCGTGCACGCTTCGGCGTCCACGCCGCTGCCCGGCGCGCCCGTCACGGCCGCATAACGGTCGAACGGGGCCTTGACGTCGAAGCCTACCCAGTCCAGCTTGGGCAGCAGTTCGCGCAGCCGGTCCGGGTAGATGCAGGCCGTGTGCAGGCCCACCTTGAATCCCAGTGCGCGCACTTCGTCCACCGCCGCCGGCAGGGCCGGATCGGTGGTCGGTTCGCCGCCGCTGAAGACCACGCCGTCGATCAGGCCGGCCCGCTTTTGCAGCACCTTCAGCACGCTGGACCAGGCCAGCGGACTGCGCTTGGGACGCGATTGCAGATGCGGGTTGTGGCAGTAACCGCAACGCCACGCGCATCCCTGCACGAACACGACCGCCGCCAGGTGGCCGGGATAGTCGGTGGCGGTGAACGGCGTGAAGCCGCCCACCTTGAGCTGGCCGGCGTCCATGTCAGCAGGCCGCCGTGCTTTGCGGCTCCTGGAAGTACTTGCGTTCGTAGAACTCGCCCTTCTTGCCGGTGTTGAAGGACGACACGGGACGGTGGTAGCCCATCACGCGGGTCCAGATTTCGCACGGCTGGCGGTCGGCGTCGTTCAGCACCACGGTGCGTGGCATGGCTTGCAGGGTATGGCTCATATCGTTCATGGTGATTCCTTTCGTTTAGAGGGTTGCAACGTCGCGTTGCTGGCGTGCGATCAGGTCGGCATCGCATTTCGGGCAGAACTTGTGGCTGCCGCTCAGGTAGCCGTGTTTCGGGCAGATCGAGAACGTCGGCGTGATCGTGATGTACGGCAGGCCGAAGCGGCCCAGCGCGCGGCGCACCAGCGTGCGGCAGGCGGCGGGGCTGGACAGCGCTTCCGTCATGTACAGGTGCAGCACGGTGCCGCCGGTGTACTTGCGTTGCAGCGCGTCCTGCTGTTCCAGCGCCTCGAACGGGTCGTCCGTGTAGCCGACCGGCAGTTGCGAGGAGTTGGTGTAGTAAGGCATGTCCTTGGTGCCCGCCTGCAGGATCTCGGGATAGCGCTTGCGGTCTTCCTTGGCGAAGCGGTAGGTCGTGCCTTCGGCCGGCGTGGCTTCGAGGTTGTACATATGGCCGGTCTCGTCCTGGAATTCCAGCATGCGGGCACGCACATGGTCCAGCAGGCGCAGTGCAAGATCACGGCCCATGGGCGTGGTGATGTCGTCGGCGTCGTCGCTGAAGTTGCGGATCATCTCGTTGATGCCATTCACGCCCAGCGTGGAGAAGTGGTTGCGCAGCGTGCCCAGGTAGCGTTTGGTGTACGGGAACAGGCCATTGTCCATGTGGCGCTGGATCACCTTGCGCTTGATTTCCAGGCTCTGTTTGCCCAGCAGGAGCAGGCGGTCCAGCGCGGCCAGCAGGCCCGCTTCGTCGCCGCGGTGCAGGTAGCCCAGGCGTGCGCAGTTGACCGTCACCACGCCCAGCGAACCCGTTTGCTCGGCCGATCCGAACAGGCCATTGCCGCGCTTGAGCAGCTCGCGCAGGTCCAGCTGCAAACGGCAGCACATGGAGCGGATCATGTTCGGCTTCAGTTCCGAGTTGATGAAGTTCTGGAAGTAGGGCAGGCCATAGCGCGCCGTCATCTCGAACAGCAGTTCCGCGTTCGGGCTCTCCCACGCGAAATCCTCGGTGATGTTGTAGGTCGGGATGGGGAAGGTGAACGCGCGGCCCTTGGCGTCGCCCGTCATCATGATCTCGATGTAGGCGCGGTTGATCATGTCCATCTCTTCCTGCAGGTCGCCGTAGGTGAACGGCATCTCCTGGCCGGCGATCACGGGCACCTGTTCACGCAGGTCTTCCGGGCAGACCCAGTCGAAGGTGAGGTTTGTGAACGGGGTCTGGGTGCCCCAGCGCGACGGCACGTTGAGGTTGTAGATCAACTCCTGCACGTACTGCTTCACTTCGTCGTAAGTCAGGCTGTCCTTGCGGATGTAGGGCGCCATGTAGGTATCGAAGGAGCTGAACGCCTGCGCGCCGGCCCATTCGTTCTGCAGCGTGCCGAGGAAGTTGACGATCTGGCCGATCGCGCTCGACATGTGCTTGGGCGGGCTCGATTCGACCTTGCCCGGTACGCCGTTCAAGCCTTCGTTGAGCAGGGTGCGCAGCGACCAGCCGGCGCAGTAGCCGGCCAGCATGTCCAGGTCATGGATGTGGATGTCGGCGTCGCGGTGGGCCTGGCCCACTTCGGGCGGATACACGTGATTGAGCCAGTAGTTGGCGATTACCTTGCCCGATACGTTCAGGATCAGGCCACCGAGCGAATAGCCCTGGTTGGCGTTGGCGTTCACGCGCCAGTCCTGCTGGTTCAGATATTCGTTGATCGACGATTCCACGTCCACCAGCGATTTGCGGTCCTGGCGCAGGCTGCGGTGCTGCTCGCGGTAGACCACGTAGGCGCGCAGCGTCTTGCGGTGGCCGGCGTCGTACAGCACGGATTCCACGGTGTCCTGCACGCGCTCGACGGTCAGTTGCGCCAGGTCCGTCATGTCGCTCAGGCGCAGCACGGTCACCTGGGCCAGGCGGTTGGCGCCGTCGGCGTCGAATTCGCCGGTGGCCTGGCCGGCGCTTTGCAGGGCGGCGACAATCTTGGCGGCGTCGAAATGCTGCCGCGAACCGTCGCGCTTGATGATGTAAGTTTGTTGCATGGCTTCGCCCACAATCCCTCCGGATACTATCTGTAGTTTGGAACTACAGATTAATCACTAGATATGGTGTGGTCAACGTATCCCTGAACATCTTTCTTTATTCTTGATTCAGGTTAAAAAAATCAGAAGCCGCGTCGGCGGCCGGGGTTCAACCGGCCTTCAGCGCGGCCGCGATCTGCTTGACGAATTCCGGCTCGGGGTTGGTATCGAGCTTGCTGCTGGCGCCCAGCACGTTGCCGCCGCCGTCGATCAGCACGATGCGCGTGGTGTGATTGATCTCGCCGCTGCCCATCACGCGGAACTTGATGTTGAGGGCGGCCGCCAGCATGCGCGTCTGCGCTTCATCCCTGGCCACGGCCAGCTTGAACTGGCTGGTGTCGAGGTGGTGCACGCCGGCCAGTTGCGCCAGCGAGGCGGGCGAATCGTGGAAGGGGTCGAGGCTGACCATCAGCACCTTGACCTTGCGGCCCTGCGGTCCCAGCGCGGCCACCGTGCGCTTGAGCGTTTCGATCACCACCGGGCAGGCGGTATTGCAGTCGCCGTAGAACATGGTGACGATGGCCACCTGGCCGGCCATGTCGCGCAGATTGCTGCGCTGGCCCTGGCTGTCGGTCAGGTTGGTGTCGAGCTGGTACAGCGAGGTGCCCGAAAAAGCCGGGCGCGCGGCCGGCGCCGCGGCCGCCGCCAGTGGCGCCGTCGCCGGCAGGGCGCAGGCGGCCAGCAGCGCGCCAGCGAGCGCGCCGCGAACGAGGGTTGAACGAATTGTCATGATGAAGTCCTGGAGTTGAGGGAGCGGCGTCAGGGTGTGGCGTCGCGGGCGCAGCGGAAGCCGAGGTTGGCGCCATCCTGCTGGCTTTCCATGGCCGACAGCAGGGCCAGGCGCATCAGCACCGCGTAGTTGCGGCGGTCCGCCAGCGAGACGGCGGCGCCGCCGCAGTAGTCGATCGATTTCTGTTCGCCCTTGGCGCGGCTGTCGGCATTGACGAACAGGCCGCTGTAGTCATCCACCCATTCCCAGATCAGGCCGTGCATGTCGTACAGGCCGTAGTAGTTGGGCGCGTTGGCGGCCACGGAGTGGGGCGGATGGGTGCCGGGCGAGGCGTACCAGTCGAGGATGCGGGCCAGCCAGGCCGGATCGTCGCGGGCGTCGGCCCGGCGCTCGTCGGCGGCGGCCGCGAATTCCCATTCATACCAGCGCGGCAGGCGGGCCTGCTCGCTGGCGCAAAAAGCGGCGGCCGCGTACCAGCTCACGCGGGTCACGGGCGCGTCCAGCGCCTGCGGCGCCGGATTGTCCGCGCTGCCCCACGTTTGCAGATAGGTGGGGGCGGCGAACAGGGCCGGCGCCTGGCCGCGTTCCCATTCCGGATGCTGGCGCAGGAAGGCCCGGAACTCGCCGTTGGTGACGGGGCGGGTGCGCATCTGGAACGGGGCCACGGTGGCGTCGGACGCCACGCCATCGGCTGGCAGCACGCTGCGCAGCTGGCCGCCGGGCAGCGGGCGGTATTCGCCGCCGCTGGCGCCGGCCGCGCACAGCAGCGCCGCCACACAGGCGGCCACCAGATGGCGTGGCGTGGTGGCCATGATTACTTGGCCTTGCGCATATCGCGCACTTGCGCCGGCGTGATCACCGGTTTGCCCTTGTTGAGCTCCACGTTGACGTAGTTGATCACGGCGGCCACGTCGTCGTCATCCAGGGTCTGGGCCGGCATCACACCGTTGTAGTGATCGCCGTTGACCACGATCTCGCCACTGCGGCCGTTGATGACGATGTGCGCCATCTCATACGGACGTTGCTGGAAGAAGTCCGAGTTGGCCAGTGGCGGGAACACGCCAGCCACGCCCTTGCCATCGGCCTGGTGGCAGGCCGCGCAGGTGCTCTCGTACACTTGCTTGCCGCGTACCTGCTGGGCCGTGTGGGCGGCGCCGGTGACGACGGGGGCGGCCGGCGCGGCCGGAGCGGCCTTGGCGGCCACGCCAGGCAGCGGGGTCTTGATGCCCTTGGCGTAGATATCGGGACGCTCAGGACCGGAGACCGCCAGCAGGCCGATGGCGCCCTTGTTGAAGGCGCGCGACAGCGAGTGGTCCACCAGCGTCAGGTTGCCCGGTACGCGTGGCACGAATTCCACGATCGCCGAGCCGCCGGCCGGCACCATGGTGGTCTGCACGTTTTCCTGGTAGCGGGTGCCGCCTTCGGTGTACACCTTGTCGAAGATGGTGCCGATGATGTGGAAGCTGGAGGTGACGTTGGGGCCACCGACGCCGAAGTACATGCGCACTTTCTCGTTGGCGTTGGCTTTCAGCGCGTTGGCGCCGGTCAGCGCGCCGTCGGCGCCGTTGAACAGCACGTAGGTGGGCTTCTCGTCGATGGTCTTCTGCATGTCGAACGGCTGCAGGCCAGGCGCGCGGTAGGCGCCGGTGGTGTAGAACTCGCCCTGCATCACGTAGAACTCTTTATCGACGGGCGCCATGCCTTCTTTCGGCTCGACCAGGATCATGCCGTACATGCCGTTACCGATGTGCATGTCGACCGGCGCCGTGGCGCAGTGGTACACATACAGGCCCGGATTGAGGGTCTTGAAGGTGAAGGTGGCTTCGTTACCCGGTGCGATCAGGGTTTGCGCCGCGCCGCCGCCCGGGCCGGTCACGGCGTGCAGGTCGATGTTGTGGGGCAGTTTGTTACCGGGCAGGTTCTTCAGGTGCAGTTCCACCGTGTCGCCTTCGCGCACGCGGATCATCTTGCCCGGCACGGTGCCGCCGAAGGTCCAGAAGGTATAGCGCGTGCCGGGGGCGATCTCGCGCTCCACTTCTTCCACCGTCAGGTTGACGACCACGCGCGCGGGCGTGGTGCGCGTGATGCGCGGGGGCAGCGCGGGCGGCGCCACCAGTTCCTGCACTACAACGGGCAGGGCGGCTTCTGCAGCCGGAGCCGCAGGCGCGGCAGCGTTGACGGGAACCATGCTGAGAGCGGCGGTGACGCTGGCCAGCCAGGTCGCGGCAAGTTTGTATTTCTTCTTCATCTTCTTCACCTTGTTGGTTGATGGTGCCATCCCTGATGTGGATGACGGTTCCATGCTACGGGCCGGGTGGAAGACTTTCCTTGATGTAAATTACCGATTTTCCGGGGGCAACAGATAATCCTTGATCCAGGTTATCCAATCGTGCGGCGCGCGCGATGCACAGCTAACAAAGGATCAGAACGGCCAGACCTGCTTGGTGAAGGCGACGCTACCGATGTAGAGGAAGGAGGTGACGGCGGCCGCGAACGCGGTGGCGCGCACGGCGCGGGTCTTGCCGCGCTTGAGGGCGATGGTGCCCAGCACGATGTAGAGCAGCAGGGCCAGCACCTTGGCGGTGAGCCAGCCTTGCACGAACGGATATTGGTGGGACAGGACTACCATGGTCAGGGCGCTGGCCAGCAGCGCCGTATCGATCACGTGGGGCGCGGTGCGCACCCAGCGCTGCTGCAAGCGGGCCGGATGGCGCAGCATCCAGTACCCGCGCAGCAGGAACAGGCTGCCGCTCATGGCGGCGCAGCCCATGTGGAAATGCTTGATGGCGTAGTAGTCCATGGCCGGCGGTCAGGCCGCGACCAGGAAGTCGATGATGACCTGGCCCGGCTGGCGCGACACGTAGGCGACCTTCACGCGCGGGCCGAAGAACTGGGCGATCTGGTTCAGCAGCGGCAGGGGATCGTGGTCGTTACAAAAGCGCATGACTTCTCCGGGGTTCAGGGAATCCAGCGCGCCAAAGATGGCGGCGTGGCGGAATCGTTTGGCAACGCCGCGCGCGTCGAAGGGATAGATGCCATCGGGGCCGGTCGGTTGCGAGCAATCGTGGGACATGTTAACACTCCAGGTCAATATAATCAAAGTGGGGGAGGCGGCTGCCGCCTCCCCGGGGGATGGGCCGCCAGCGCGGCCCGGATTTACTGCACGGATCAGGCGCGGTCGGCGCCCGTCACCACGCCTTGCGACGCGGTGGCTTTGCTGCCGCCGGTCATCAGGCGCCATGCGAACAGGGCCAGAGCCAGCGTACCGAGGGCGAACACGATGTCGCCAGGAACGCGCAGCCACACCAGCGTTTCCATCACTGACGAGTGGATCACTTCAGGCGAGCGGGCGAACCACATGCCTTCGGTGACGCTGGCCCAGGCCTGGTAGATACCGGCCGGCACCAGCGAGATGAACACCATCATGGCCAGGCCGATGTTGAGCAGCCAGAACATGGCGCGCAGCAGGCTGTCGGACCAGGCGGCGCGGGCCACCAGGCCACGCAGGCAGAACAGCATCAGGCCGATACCGAGCATGCCGTACACACCGAACAGGGCGGCGTGGCCGTGGGCGGCCGTCATGTTCAGGCCTTGCATGTAGTACAGCGCGATCGGGGTGTTGATCGAGAAGCCCAGCAGGCCGGCGCCGACCGTGTTCCAGAAGCCCACGGCGATGAAGCACAGGATGGCCCACTTGTAGCTCTGTACCCATGGTGCGGCCTTGGAGCGCTGGTAGTTGCGGTACGCCTCGATACCGATCATCGACAGCGGCACCACTTCCAGCGCCGAGAACATGGCGCCAATGGCGATCACGAAGGTCGGCGTGCCGGTGAAGTACAGGTGGTGCAGGGTGCCCAGGATGCCGCCGAACAGGAACACGATGGTTTCCAGCACGATCGCGCTATTTGCGGTCGTCGCGCGAATCAGGCCGAGGCGGGTGAACAACAACGCAATCACCGCAGTGGCGAACACCTCAAAGAAGCCTTCGACCCACAGGTGCACCAGCCACCAGCGCCAGTACTCGATCAGTGAATAATGGGTATGCTGGCCCCAGACCAGGGAGGTCGCATAGAACGCCCCGATACACATGGCAGACAGAAACACCATCGCAATCAGACCACGGCTTTCGGACGGTTTTTTCAGCGCAGGCATCAGGCCGCGGCCCAGCAACAGCACCCAGAACAGCAATCCGACGAACAGCAGGATCTGCCAGATGCGGCCCATGCTGGTGAACTCCAGGCCCTGATTGCCAATCCAGAAGCTGAACGAGGAACCCATGTGCTGCAAGCTGCCCAGCCAACCGAAGGCAGTGGAGCCGACCACGATGAACAGCAATGCGTAAAATAATACATTGACGCCCAGTTTCTGGAATTTCGGTTCATGACCGGAGATGGCCGGCGCAATATACAGGCCGGTGGCTAGCCATGCAGTGGCAATCCATAACACCGCGAACGAGGTATGGATGGTGCGGCTGACCGAATACGGCAGGATTTCAGCCAGAGGGAAGCCAAAGAAGCTGCGCCCTTCGACCGCATAGTGCGCGGTGATCGCGCCAAATGCGACCTGCGCCAGCATCAGACCGATGACGACATAGAAATACTTCTTGGTAGCCTGCATCGAAGGCGTTGCCTTCAGGTTGAACAGCGGATCTTCCTTCGGTGGCGTCGGGTCGCCCTCTTCCTTGCTGGTGGAGTGATAAAAAAGCATGCCCACGATCGCACCGATCATCAGGATCACGCTGGCAATCGACCAGACTCCGGTGCCGGTGGTTGGCGTGTTGCCCACCAATGCATCATGCGGCCAGTTGCTGGTGTAGGAGATATCGGCCTCGCCGGGGCGATCCGTTACTGAAGCCCAGGCCGACCAGAAGAAGAATGACGACAGCGCGCGCTGGTCTTCCGGATCGGTCAGGGCGCCTGGGTTCATTGCGTATTGTTCGCGCAACTTGTCCAGTTTCGCATCGTCGCCGAACAGGCTGATGTAATGCGCCGCGACTTGCTTGACGGCGGCCGCGCGTTCGGCTGACAGCGTGATATTGCCGGTTTGCTTGTCATAGCTATTCTGGCGCATCTCGGTTTTCAGGCGCGCATCGAGTTGTCCTCGCTGGCCGACGCCGAGTTGTTCGTAGGATGTGCCGAATTCCTTTTGCGCCCAGATTTCGCGCAATGCAAGCGCTTCGCGGTGCAGCCAGTCAGCCGACCAGTCCGGTGCGACATAAGCGCCATGCCCCCAGACCGAACCCAATTGCTGTCCGCCTGCGGCGAGCCAGGCTTCCTGACCGCGCTGGACTTGCCCGGATGAATATATGACATCGCCCTTGGTACTGACGACTTGCTGCGGAATTGGTGGCGCGGTGACGTAGATTTCCGTCCCCACCCAACCGAGCACGGCGAAGGACAAGACACAGATAACTGCTAGCCAAGTCCAGAGTTTGCGCGTGGCATGCATGGCAACTACTCCTATGGTTGAAATGAAAAATAACAAGCCTTGCGGCTAATTGATTCATTCTAAATCCATGTTTTAATTGATGCAATCAAAATACTTCTTATTTTAAAAAATGTTTTTTGCCCCTCGCCGAAGTGTGCTTGCAATTTATACATGCTTGATGGCGCCGGAAATTACATTCCCAGTGCAAGGGATGGAACACGAATGCCGCGGGCTCAGCGCCGGTACGGGAGTTTTTCGGGGTGAGGTCGAAAAAAACGTTGGCCTGGGCTTTTATCTCAGCGCCGGCAATATGCGCCGGGCACGATTCGGTTTGCGGCTGGCGCCCGCATGCGCCTGACCGATGGTGCAAAGGACTATTGGATCGCGTCCTGATGCTGCCGTCCGACGCCCGGGATGCGTTGCTGCAGATTGCATCGGCTCATTGCACAAGTTCGACCGGCTCTTCCACCACTACCTGATTGCGGCCGCCGGTCTTGGCCAGATACATTGCGGCATCGGCCCTGGAGAACAGGTCGAGGATGGATTCCCCCGGTATGTATTGCGTGACGCCGATCGATACCGTTGCCTTTTGGCGCAATTTGGCGCTGATCCAGAGTTGCGCCTCGCTCAAGTCGCGGATGCGCTCCACGATATTGAGCGCATCGAGCAAGATGGTCGATGGCATCAGCAACAGGAACTCTTCACCGCCATAGCGGCCGAACACGTCTTCCTTGCGCAAATGCTGCTGTGCGACCCTGGCGAAGGTACGCAATACTTCATCACCGGCCAGATGCCCGACTTCATCATTGATACGCTTGAAATGATCAAGATCGATGACTGCCAGACACAGGTAATCGTCGCTGTCGTCGGCCAGCTGTTTCTGCTGTTGCAGCGCGCTCATCATGTAGCGCCGGTTGTAGCTGCCGGTGAGCGCATCGCGTCGGGCATCTTCCTGCACATGCTCGATCTTGATGCTGGCCTTGTAAAGGGCCCGATGCAAATGCCGCATGCGCCTGCCGAGCACAATGAAACCGGGCAGCGTCAGCGCCAATACCAGCAATTGCAGGACGTCGAGCAGCGGAAAAATGGGCGTAGCGGACTGCAGATACTGCAGTGCGATCGTTGCCGCAAAACCGGCCAGCGTGCCGACCGCCATCATCAACAACACCGATTGGCGCAGGCGGAACGCACTCAGCATCATCACCAGCAACGCGCACGGAACAAAAATCATGCGCGTGGCCGGCGCCTCGTACAGTATCCACAGCATCGCCAGAATCATGCAGGCGGCCATGAATGCGGTCAGATTCTTGTCGTCAGCCTGAAGATTGACGCGGCTGTAGAACAATCCGAAAATCGCCGCCGATCCGGCCGCGAAAATGGCAATGGCGTTGATGATCACCCGCTGGTCAATCAAGTTACACAGATAAAACGTATAGAGTACGGATAAATAACCCAGCGGCAGCAAGCAGATCCGGGCAAAATTATGCAGTCGTTGCCTCTGGCGCGGATCAGTTGCAGGCGGCTTGCGACGGCTGCCCACCAGCTGCGGCACAGCTGGCGCGTCCGGTTTCAGCTGCTCTGGATTAATGTGCTGCATAAGGGTGTCCCGTCGTGCACTGAATGATGCCCCATTATTAAACTGCAGATAGCCCTGCAGCCTCTCACAAGCCGATATGATCAGCGGAAATAAGATGTTTCAACCCTGCTTAAGTTCCGAGTGGCAACATAATAAACCTGTTTACCACCAATTTCGCAAAAAATAGTTACAACAATGACAGTATTGTTTTTGTTGTCGATAAGACCTATTGCGTTGTAGAAGATTGCCAATTGTTACGTTTGCTTGCAAAACGCGCGGCGAATAGTTCAACGCCGGCATCGGGAATGCACAGGCAGGTGGCGAACGTGGTGAAACCCTTTACGTGCGTCAACGGAAGAGCAGAGAAGGAACCGTCACTTAGCGCTTGCGCCGGCGCTGGCATCGTGCTCGTTCGCCGGTTTCGGCAGCGGTGCTGAATTAGGTGCGAGCACAGGCTTGACATCCTCGATCTTGTTTTCGCGCATGTAATCGTTCATCTCTTTCCAGCCGGCAAAGACCGCAGCTTTGCCGGCATCGGGATTGATCGAATAGCAGTCCTCGATCGCGCGCCCCGCATGACGGCAGGCGCCGCCGGTGGCGCGTGCATCCGCCTCCTTGCTGGCTGCCTCCTTGACCGGATCGGCGATCCCGAGCCGCTCGCATCCCGACAGCATCAAGGCAGCACACAGCATGGCATACATAGAAAACGGGATACGGAGTTGCATTGCACCACCAGAAGTATAGAAACGATTGAGAAACTGCCGCGCATCATGCTGCATTGCCGGTGCGGTCGATTGGATCGCAAGGGACCGGTTCACTTGATCAAGAGGCAAGCCATTTTAGCCTTTACCGTTCTGAAAGGGTAAAGATTGCTGATGGCATCCCGCCGCCGGAGACGCCGGTGCCGCACATCAAGCCGTGCATCGTTTTCCAGCGGCACGCCGGATCAAGGCCCGCATCGAAGATCCGCTGCAGCTTCCGCAATTCACCTAAAAACAGGGGGGTATAAGCAATTTGATACCAATCCCCGCTTATGTTTGCTTGGCCTCATAAAATACACGGTCTAGTATATAAATTGGCCGCAGCAGCGCCGCACGCCGCATTTTGACGTCAAGCAGCACCGATTTCAGGCATCGAGCTCCGGATAATGACGGAAAATGCCCTGCTGGTTGAACGGCAAGCGTCGCTTTGACGCCAGATAAGCGGCCACCCGCGGGCGCGATGCGATGCGCCGGTGCAGCGCGAGCAAGCGCGGCTGCCCGGGCGCCAGGCCTTGCATCGTACGCGGAAACGCATAGCGCAAGCCCGCGATCATCTGGAACATCGACAGATCGACGTAGGACAGCGCCGGGCCCACCATATAGGCATCGCCGTGCGGGTTGCGCGCCAGGATGCGCTCGAAATAGTGCATGAACTTCGGCAGCCGCTCAGCGGTAAAATCCGCCGCGCGCCGCAGCGCCTCGGGTTTTTGCTCCCGGTAATACAGGCCGCTGGCAATCGGGTGATGGGTATCGTGGACTTCGGTGAGCAAATCGGCAATCGTCAGCTGCAACTGGTGCGCCCAGAGCCGGCTCGCCTCATCATCCGCGACCAGTCCCAGCCGCGGACCCAGGAACTGCAGGATATTGGCGGTCTGTCCGATGATCTGGTCGCCGGCTTTCAGGAAAGGCGGCGCAAATGGCGGGCATGGCAGCGCATCGTCGTCGAGCCAGCGCAGCAGCGCCGGCAGCCCCATCTTGCTGCGCGCGGAGCGGCGGGCGACATCGACATAATCGGCGCCCGCCTCTTCCAGTGCGAGCCGGATGAATTCGCCGCGGCCCTGGATCTCGGGCCAGTAGTACAGTTCGTAGCGCATGATGAGTCTCCATCAGATAAGCAAGCGCAGCATCTGCGGCGGTCGCCCTGTTACTGCCGGTGTAGCGCGACGCGCCGCATCGACAGCAACCTGGTCGCGATCATGATCTCGCGCAGCAGGAACGAATAACTGCCGATCAGCGACAGCATCGCCAGCACGAACAATCCGGCAATCAGGCGGTCCAGTTCCAGCCCCAGCGCATCCCCGACAAACAGCGCAGCCACCACCAGGCAGATCAGCAGTGCACAGGACGTGCTCAGCGTAATCGCGTAGTTGATCAGGTGCATCCTGCGATACAGCAGCTCCAGTTCCGGAATGGATTCGTGCCGATCCGGCACGCTGCCGTCGCGCAGCAGGTGTTCCAGATCGCGCGAGCGATCGATGATGCGCGCCAGCCGATTGGTCAGCACGATCAGCTGCGGGCCGATGCCGCTGAGCAGAAAAACCGGGGCGATGGCCAGCTGGATAATGTGGCTGATATCGCCGAGCTGAATATTCATGGCAAGTAATTCCCAAGGCAAAGTCGATCCCGGAGTTTCGCACAGTTTCGACGTGCAGCCTCACGCGCCAGAACGCCTGCCGATCTCCGCGATCACCGCCGCCATCATCTGCCTGACGTCGGCGCGCATGATCACGCTGCCGATCAACGGCGGTACATAGAAATCCGGCACCATGCTGCCGCAATAGCTGATGCGGGTGGCGCTGCCCTGTGCCGCCGGCAGCAACTCCCAGTGCGACGCGTAGTGCTGCATGTCGCCGGAGATGAGGCTGATATCGAGCGTTGAAAACGGTTGTTCGATGACCCGCACCACCAGATGGATGGTCTGCTGCAGGAACAGAAAGCCGGCCACGCCTTCCTGTTCAAGAACGACCTCCGGCCCACTGCGCGACAGCAGCGTCGACGACAAAAGGCCCGGCACGAATTCCTGCAGCCGCTGATAGCCGGTCAGCACTTGCCAACTGGCCTGCGGCGTGGCGCGGGCCAGTCCGCTGACGCGTATTTCATACAATGCATGCCCGTCCCGCTGCACGCATTGCACCCCGACATCGATGCGGCTGCCCGGCTGTTCGTCCTGTGCCGGCAGCAACGCGCTGCGCGCCAATAACGGATTAAAGAAAAACGGCTTCATTCATACAGCGTAGCCAACGCATATCAATATGCAAGCACCCGGCTACCCGTGCATACCGGCCATTACGGCCGCGTGCCGGACCAGTGCTCCGGGCCGCCCTCGCCGTGCCGCTCATTGAACTCCAGCAAAATATCGTTGCGAATATTCTCGGGCAGGTTCGGGTATTGCCGGCCCGATGCGATCGCGCGATATTCCAGCGCTGCCGCCGCCAGCGCCTGCGGCACCGGATATTGATCCAGATAGCCGGCGATCCACTCGTCGCTCAGTTCGGTTCTCAGCTGATCGCGCTGCTCGTCGCTGAGCGAGGCGAACGTGCCCTCGCCGGCATCGATCCTGTGTATCAGCGCATCCAGATCCTGCGCCGTTGTTGGCCGCTCAAGGTAGTGTTCCATGGCATTGCTCTCTTAATTGATGCTTGCTGCGGACTTGACGCCCGGGCAATCGCATAAAAATGCGCAGCCCATCGATTTTTATTGGGAGCGCGAAAATGGCAATGTTTTGAAATTCCTCAAAAAATCACCGACTCCTAAGTAATCGCCCTGTTCAACTGGGCCCGGATTTCACCGTTCGGATAGGCGGCACTGTGGACGTTGACGTACAGATTGCCTGCCATATAACTGGCGTATTGCGCATCGGTCAGCATCGCGCCGGCCGGAACAGCCCATGTGTTGTCGGCGATTTTTTCCAGAGGAATGATGACCGGGCCGTTGACGCCGGGAGCGCCTTCGTGAATATGCGCGGACCGCGCATCGATGCCCGTGGTCGTGATGCTGCCGCGTACCGATTTATCTGCTGACACGGTAATCGTGCCCATCGCAGTGGCGGTGGTGTTGACTGGCGGAACTTCATGGCTGCCGTCGAGGTTGATGGTGGCGATGCGCTGCATCTTGCTGCTATCCTCCATGCCCGCCCTGGAGGCGCAGCCTGCCGCAACGATGACGGCAAGCGCGCCGAATAAGACAGGCGTCAGTTTTCTTGCAAGGGGATTCATGAACATCCTCCATAGGTAACAGTGTGCGCCGCCTTCAGAGTCGCCCGGTCAGCAACAGGATCAGCAGAATCACGACCACCAGTCCGACTATCCCGCTTGGATAATAGCCCCAGCCTCGGCTGTGGGGCCAGGTCGGCAGCGCGCCGAGCAGGAACAGGATCAGGATGATCAGTAGGATTGTTCCGATACTCATGTCAGTCTCCCGGGTTGATTGAACAGCCGACGCCAGCCGGCCGGCACCTTCCTTTACAGCTTAGTACATGGCGCGAATGGAACGGTACGCGCTGGCGACTGCAGCAAAGCCCCCTTTGATCGCCGCGCTGGGCGGGTCTTTTTCAGGCGATGAGCGATGTGTCCGACGCGGTTTTGCGGCAAGCCAGATGACCTGCTCATCCGGCTAGGGCTGGGTGCCGTAATAAGAATGAATTTCATTGACCCATGCCGGGTCGGCCATGTCCGGCCAATGATCCGGCTCGAATCCCGGCGCTTCCTTGAAGCGCGCCTTATCGATCTTCAGGATGAAATGCTTGCTGAAGGTATCGAGCGTCAATGCATTCCACGGCACCGCATACAGTTTTTCGCCCAGCCCCAGAAAACTGCTGAAAGACAATACTGCATAACTTACCTTGCCGGTGCGCATATCCAGCATGATTTCCTTGATGTCGCCCAGCTCCTGGTCCTTGTCGTTATAGACATCGGTCCCGACCAGCGTGTTGGCACCCATCAGTTCGGGTCCGGGACCCTTGCCGGTATCGTTCCTGTACATGCCAAATGTATCGCGATCCTCGTAACTCATGCTCGGCTCCTTGAACGACTCAAGACTATTGAGTACTGATTTTCAATCTACAAGAGTTTCGGCAAATGTTTTTGATGCGAGTCAATCCAACTCACAACCTGGAAAAATGCCGGCGCCGCGCCCTGCAGCAGCAGTCGATCATCGGGCCGGCGTGGACTATGATGAAACCAGGCATCGTTGTTTCAAGGAGGCTTGCATGACGGACCCGGTGCGGGGAAAGACGGCTTTTGTATTTGCCGGCGGCGGCAGTTTCGGTGCGATTCAGGTCGGCATGTTGCGGGCGCTGGTTGCACATGGAGTACAGCCGGATTTTGTGGTCGGCGCTTCGGTCGGTGCGATCAACTGCGCGTATTTTGCCGGCGATCCGACGCTGGCGGGGGTGATGCGTCTGGCAAGCATCTGGTGCGAACTGCGGCGGCGCGATGTGTTTGCGGTGACCTGGGGCCAGATCAGAAGCTTGTTTTCCCATCCTCCCTCGCTGGTCAGCGCAGCCGGGCTGCGCCAGCTGATCGAACGCCACCTGCCTTACCGGTTGCTCGAGGAAGCAAAAATCCCGGTGCACGTGATCGCGACCGAGCAATTGCACGGCAACTCGATCCGGCTCTCGAGCGGGCCGGCGATCGACGCGATCCTGGCCAGTTGCGCGATTCCGGCGGTATATCCGTCGGTCCTGATCGGCAACGATTATCTGATCGACGGCGCGATCGCCAACAACACGCCGATCAAGGCCGCGGTAGAACTGGGCGCCGATACCTTGATCGTACTGCCCACCGGCTATGCGTGCGCACTGGTGACGCCGCCGGCCAGTGCGATCGGCAACGCCTTGCATGCGCTGAACATGCTGATCGCGCATCAGCTGGTGCAGGATCTGGAGCTGCTGGCCGGCAAGGCACAGGTGCTGACGGTGCCGCCGCTATGCCCGCTGGCAGTGTCGGCCTACGACTTCTCGCGCGCCAGCGAACTGATCGAACGCGCAGCGCACAACACGCAGCGCTGGCTGGAGCATGACGGGCTCACCGAGTTCAGGATTCCCGGCGCATTGCGCCCGCATCTGGATTGAATTTTATTTATAAAACACCGCCAGCCAGACCGTTTCCTGGTCGGCCGCAGTCGATTCGACCCGGTGCCTTTGATGCGCCGCGATGTTGAGATACATGCCGGGCGTCAGGTGCACGCTCTGGTCGCCCTGCTCGAAGCGCAACACTGCCTCGCCCTTCACCAAGAGCACCCATTCATTCTCGTTCTGGTCGTACCAGAAACCGGGCTCCGAATGATGCCCTTTCGAGATAATCCGCTCGATCCTGACGCCGCCGGACTGCAGCAGGCATTCGACGATTTCGGTCGGCAAGCCGGCCGGGATCGCGTGCAACAGATTGCCGGTTTGCATGGTGTTCCTTTCCGGATGATGAGTACGTAGGGCGGAAAAGCACAGCGTTATCCGCCGTTGTAGCTCATCCGCGCTACAAAACTACACCGTCAGCGGCTTGTAGCGGATCCGCTTCGGTTTTGCGCCCTCTTCGCCCAGGCGTTTCTTCTTGTCGGCTTCGTATTCCTGATAGTTGCCGTCGAAGAAGGACCATTTCGAATCGCCTTCGCAGGCCAGGATATGGGTTGCGATCCGGTCCAGGAACCAGCGGTCATGGGAAATCACCATCACGCTGCCGGCGAATTCCAGCAGCGCGTCTTCCAGCGCGCGCAGGGTCTCGACGTCCAGATCGTTGGACGGTTCATCCAGCAGCAGCACGTTGCCGCCCTGCATCAGGGTTTTTGCCAGATGCAGGCGCCCGCGTTCGCCGCCGGACAGGTTGCCGACCACTTTCTGCTGGTCGCCGCCCTTGAAGTTGAAGCGGCCCAGATAGGCGCGCGACGGCATCTCGAAGCGGCCGACGGTGATGATGTCGTTGCCGCCGCAGACGTCTTCGAACACGGTTTTGCTGCTGTCGAGCGATTCGCGGGTCTGGTCGACGATCGAGACCCTGGCGGTCTGGCCGATCACGACTGCGCCGCTGTCCGGCTGCTCTTTGCCGGTGATCATCTTGAACAGCGTCGATTTACCGGCGCCGTTGGGGCCGATGATGCCGACGATCGCGCCGGCCGGAATCGTGAAGCTGAGGTCGTCGATCAGCAGCCGGTCGCCGAACGCTTTCGACACATTCTTGAATTCGATCACGTCATTGCCCAGACGCTCGGCCACCGGGATGAAGATCTCCTGGGTCTCGTTGCGCTTCTGGTATTCGTGTTCGGACAGTTCGTTGAAGCGGGCCAGACGCGCCTTGCTCTTGGCCTGGCGGCCTTTCGGATTCTGCCGCACCCATTCCAGTTCCTTGGCGATGGTTTTCTGGCGCGAGGATTCGGTCGCTTCTTCCTGCTTCAGGCGGTTGCCCTTCTGTTCCAGCCACGAGCTGTAATTGCCTTTCCACGGAATGCCGGAACCGCGATCGAGCTCCAGGATCCATTCGGCCGCGTTGTCGAGGAAGTAGCGGTCATGCGTGATGCCGACCACGGTGCCGGGGAAGCGCAGCAGGAATTGCTCCAGCCAGTCGACCGATTCGGCATCCAGATGGTTGGTCGGCTCGTCGAGCAGCAGCATGTCGGGCTTCGACAGCAGCAGACGGCACAGCGCGACGCGGCGCTTCTCGCCGCCGGACAGCACGCCGATCTTCGCGTCCCACGGCGGCAGGCGCAATGCGTCGGCGGCCATTTCCAGCTGCAGGTTCAGGTTGCCGCCGTCGGAAGTCGAGATGATCGCCTCCAGACGCGCCTGCTCGTTGGCCAGCGCATCGAAATCGGCATCTTCTTCGGCGTAGGCGGCGTATACCGCTTCCAGCTTGGCTTGCGCTTCGAAGACTTCACCCAGGCCCGATTCGACCACCTGGCGCACCGTTTGCTCGGGATCGAGCGCCGGTTCCTGCGGCAGGTAGCCGATGTTCAGACCCGGCATCGGCACCGCTTCGCCCTGGATGTCGGTGTCGATGCCGGCCATGATCTTGAGCAGCGTCGATTTGCCGGAGCCGTTCAGGCCCAGCACGCCGATCTTGGCGCCGGGGAAAAAGCTGAGGGAGATATCTTTCAGGATCTGGCGCTTGGGCGGAACGATCTTGCCCACGCGGTTCATAGTGTAGACGTAATTAGCCATGACTTTCGGTATTGGTGTGGTGATGAGGCGTAAGGATAACCGATGGCGCAGCGCCGCGGAATAAGTCCGCATCCTGCGCGCGGCGAGCGCAGCGCACAGACGCTGCCGGCAACCACCGCGCATAGCCGACGAATCAATAAAAAAGGCGGGGTATATGGCAAATATATGGCGTTCCCGCGCTGTTTATAAGGGCCTGTAAAAATACCATGTGGAGTATATAGCCAGGCACCAGACCGGCGCCGGAGGCATTCAGCGGAGGACTCGGGCCGCAGTGCCGGCCGCAAGACCGACTAGAGCATTCAATCTAGCACGCTCGTTCTTTTTTGCTCTTATAATCGGGCTTCATATCGCTATTTCCGTGAGGTCGTCATGGCACTGCCAGCTGCATTGCAAAATCTGAGTATTCCCGTCATCGGCTCGCCACTGTTCATCGCCAGCGGCCCGGCCCTGGTCACCGCACAATGCAAGGCCGGCATCGTCGGCGCGTTCCCGGCGCTCAATGCGCGCCCGGCCGAGTTGCTCGATACCTGGCTGACCCAGATCAAGGCCGAGCTGGCGACCTGTCAGGCCGCCCATCCCGGCGCCAGAATCGGCCCGATCGCGGTCAACCAGATCGTGCACCAGTCCAACGACCGGCTGGCGCAGGACGTCGCGACATGCGTCCGGCATCAGGTGCCGATCATCATTTCATCGCTGCGGGCGCCGCCGAAGGAGATGCTGGATGCGATTCACGGCTACGGCGGCATCGTGCTGCACGATGTGATTTCGATACGCCATGCGCAAAAGGCGCTGGAAGCCGGGGTCGATGGCCTGATCCTGGTGGCGGCCGGCGCCGGCGGCCATGCCGGCGGCCTGTCGCCGTTCGCGCTGGTGGGCGAAGTGCGCAAATTCTTCAAGGGGCCGATTGCGCTGTCCGGCTCGATCGCCAGCGGCGATGCGGTGCTGGCGGCACAGGCGATGGGCGCGGATTTCGCGTATATCGGCTCGCGCTGGCTGGCGACGCAGGAATCGAACGTCAGCGACGACTACCGCAATGCGATCGTGGAATCGACCGCGGCGGACATCGTGTATTCGAACCTGTTCACCGGCGTGCATGGCAACTACCTGAAAAAATCCATCGTCGCCGCCGGTCTGGACCCGGACGCGCTGCCGCAGGCCGACAAGAGCTCGATGAACTTCGGCTCCAGCAGCGCCAAGGCCTGGCG
>DATFBD010000101.1:0-78065 GCA_035254005.1 Burkholderiaceae bacterium
CCGGCAGCCCCGGCCTTGCCTTTGCATCAAGTCCGTCATGCGGTTTGCGGCTTCATTTATTTGTTTCCCGTCTTAATCACTAAGTTAAATCGTATTTGTCAACCATTTTGCCATCATGCATAGTGGGACAAAATGATCCAAAAATGCAATATTTTTGCTTCTACAACAGCTTGGGAATGGGCTTACACAGGGTTTTGACGTAGTACGGCGGCGCTTATCGGCGCCATTTTCTTTATTGGCAACGTTGCCATAAAGATGTCATTACCTTGAAATATTGAACCGATACACTTGTGCGTTGCGCCCGCAGGGGCAGCGCCCGGCATGGCGTGCAGCGGCAGATGTCCGGCCATGCGGCCACGCGGCTTACCAGTTGCAGCACAGTAAAGAGGAGTTCCCGCTATCCGCAGGGATTCCATATAACTATTCGTCTATTTTGGGGTTACACCATGATTGATCACAAACGGCTCCGGCTGACGCAGATCGCGCTCAGCCTGTCCATCGCCCTCGCGGCAGCGCCCGCCTTCTCGCAAAACACCACCTCGGCCATCGGTGGCCGCATCTCGGCCGCCGACGGCAAGCCGGCCAGTGGTGCCGTCGTCACCATCGTCCATACCGAATCCGGTACGGTCAACAACGTGGTGACGGACGCGGAAGGCCGCTACGTGGCGCGTGGCCTGCGCACCGGCGGTCCGTACACGATCACCATCACCAAGGACGGCGTGACCGAAAAGCGCGAGAACGTGTACATCCAGCTGGCCGAGACGGCCAACGTGGACGCCACGCTGGGCGCGCCGGCCATGCAGACCGTGACCATCGCCGGCGTGGCCGGCGGCCGTTCCGAGAAATTCTCCAAGACCACCATGGGCGCCGGCACCAGCATCGGCCGCACCGAACTCGATATCCAGGGTTCCATCAACCGCAACCTGCAGGACTATGCGCGCGCCGACCCCCGCGTGTCGCAGACCGACAAGGAGCGCGGCGAGATGTCCGTGGCCGGCCAGAACTCGCGCTACAACTCGCTGACCATCGACGGCGTGGCCGTCAACGACACCTTCGGCCTGGAATCGAACGGCAGCCCGACGGCCAAGCAGCCGATCTCGATTGAGGCGATCCAGTCGGTGCAGGTCAACGTGGCCAACTACGACGTGACCCAGAAGGGCTACACGGGCGGCAACATCAACGCCGTCACCAAGTCCGGCACCAACAAGGTGCACGGTAGCGTGTACTACGTGTTCCGCAACGACAGCCTGGCCGGCAAGCGCTACAACGCCGCCACCGACAGCTACTACGCGCCGGCCCCGTTCAAGGAGACCACCAAGGGCGCCACCGTGGGTGGCCCGCTGATCAAGGACAAGCTGTTCATCTTCGCGGCCTACGAGAAGCTGGAATCGACCCGCGCCGCACCTGCGTTCGGCCCGATCGGCAGCCCGCTGACCAACGTCGGCATCACCAACTCGGCCATCGCCGGCGCCACCGCCATCGCCAAGAACCAGTACGGTTTCGACGTGGGCACCTCGGCCCAGCCTGCCAACTCGGCCCTGAACGTCGACGACAGCATGGTCAAGCTGGACTGGAACATCAACGACAACCACCGCGCCATGTTCCGCTGGGCCAAGACCAAGCAGCAGGAGCCGCAGTTCTCCGGCCTGGACGCGTCCAGCATCTCGCTCAACTCGCGCTGGTTCAACCAGGGCAAGACCATCGAGACCAAGGTGGCCCAGTGGACGGCCGACTGGACCCCGACCTTCTCGACCGAGGTCAAGCTGTCGCAGCGCGATTACGACCGCCTGCCCAGCCTGAATTCGCAACTGCCGCTGATCAACCTGTCGTTCACCGGCCCTACGCCGGATGGCACCCCGGCCGGCGTGTCCACGGCCAGCCGTACGCTGTCGTTCGGTACCGACAATAGCTACCAGCGCAACATCCTGAATACCAAGACCATGGATGGCTACCTGGGCGCGAACTGGACGCTGGGCGACCACGAAGTCAAGTTCGGCGGCGACTACCAGAAGAACGAGGTGTACAACGCCTTCCTGCAAAACGTCTGGGGCAACTACACCTTCTCGTGCATCAACAAGCTCGACTACGCGTTCGCGGCCGCCGGCACGCTCGACTGCGGCAAGGCCAGCAACGCCCAGATCGAACAAGCCGTGCTGGAAAACTTCAGCCGCGGCCGTCCTTCGTCGTACACGTTGCAAGTGCCTAACACGGGCCTGACGCTGGACGACGCCGTGGCCCGCTTCACCATGAAGAACTACGGCCTGTTCGCCCAGGATACGTGGAGCGCCACCAAGAACCTGACGCTGAGCTACGGCGTGCGCCTCGACACGGCCCACGTGGATGGCCGTCCGCTGCGCAACGCCGCCGCCGCCGCGCCGATGGTACCGGGCAACCCGGCGACGGGTACGCGCCAGACCGGTGGCTTCGGCCTGGACAACACCGTCACCTTCGACGGCCAGCAACTGTGGCAGCCGCGCGCCGGCTTCAACTACACCTTCGACAGCGCCCGTCCGATGCAGGTGCGCGGCGGTACCGGCCTGTTCCAGGGCGCGGCGGCCACCGTGTGGCTGTCCAACCCGTTCTCGAATCCCGGCGTGGCCACCCACAACGTGGTGTGCGGCGGTTCGGGCGCCTGCCCGACCACGGATGGCAACTTCAGCCCCGACATCAACAAGCAGCTCACCAGCCTGCCTGGCGTGAGCGCCCAGGCCAACGTGGACGCGCTGGCGCCCGGCCTGAAGCAGCCTTCGGTGTGGAAATCCAACATCGCGCTGGACACGGAACTGCCGTGGTTCGGCCTGGTGTTCGGCGCCGAGTACCTGAACACCAAGGTGCGCGACGGTATCTACTACCAGAGCCTGAACCTGGGCACGCCGACCAAGACCGGCACCGATGGCCGCGCGCTGTATTACTCGGCGCAAGCCTACAACCCGGCCTGCTGGACGGCCGCCGGCGTGATGGTCAGTAACGGCGCCACCTGCACCGGCGCCCGCAACAAGGCGCTCAGCAACACCGCCTTCGGCAACGTGCTGGTGGCCACGGGCACCGACAAGGGCCGCAGCAACCTGGCCACGCTGTCGCTGAGCCGTCCGATGACCAACGGCCTGAACTGGTCGGTGTCGTACACCTACTCGGACGCGACGGAAGTGTCGCCGCTGACCTCGTCGACCTCGGGTTCGACCTTCAACGGCCGTTCCATCTTCAACCCGAACGAGGAAGTGGCCGCCAACTCGGCCTACCTGGTCAAGAACCGCATCAACGCCCTGGTCAACTTCCAGAAGCGTTTCTTCGGCTCCTACAAGACCACCTTCGGCATGTTCTATGAAGGCCGCAGCGGCAAGCCTTACAGCTGGACCTTCAACAACGACCTGAACGGCGACAGCCAGGGCGGCAACGACCTGATGTACATCCCGTCCGCGCCAGGTTCGGGCCAGGTGGTGTTCTCCGGCGACACGGCCACCAGCCACGCCAACGAAGACAAGTTCTGGTCCATCGTCAACGCCAACCCGGTGCTGAAGAAAGCGGCCGGCGGCGTGGTGAGCCGCAACTCGGACTTCTCGCCATGGACCAACTCGATCGACCTGCGCATCAAGCAGGAGATTCCGGGTTTCTTCAAGGACCACAAGGGTTCGTTCACGTTCGACATCTTCAACTTCGGCAACCTGCTGAACAAGAAGTGGGGCCGCATCAACGAAGTGGGCTTCCAGCCCGCCGGCGGCCAGGCCCGCAGTTTTGTTGACTTCGTCGGCCTCGATGCACAGGGCCGCTACATCTACAAGGTGCGCGACGTGGAAACGCTGGATACCCGCCAGGTCAAGGGCGAATCGCAATGGGCGATCCAGGCCACCGTCAAGTACGAGTTCTAAGCGTACCGATGCGTAGCTAGGCAAGACCGGACGGCTGATGGCGACATCAGCCGTTTTTTCTTCGCCTGTACAATGTTCGCTTCTCACGGATGCAGTTTGCGATGAATACTTTCCTTCGTCCTTTGGCCGCCGCCGCGCTGGCGGTCTTGCTGGCCGCTTGCGCCAGCCCGCCGCAGCAACCGCCGCACACGGCCGTCATCAACCTGGTGGCGCTCAACGATTTTCACGGCAACCTGGAGCCGAGCGCCTTCACCTACACCAGCGCACGCGAACGGCGCGAGACGACGGCGCAGGCCGGCGGCATCGCCACGCTGGGCGCGGCCTTGCAGGCGTGGCGCAAGGACGATCAGGAACTGCTGCTGGTGGGCGCGGGCGACCTGGTGGGCGCCAGCCCGTCCATCTCGGCCATGTGGGCCGATGAGCCTGCCATCGGCGCGCTGGACTTGCTGGGCTTGCGCGTGAGCGCGCTCGGCAACCACGAATTCGACCTGGGCCGCGCCGAACTGCTGCGCCAGCAGAAGGGCGGCTGCGTCTCGCCGCGCGCCGACAAGGCTTGCCAGTTCGCGCCCAACTACGGCGGCGCCCATTTCAACTACCTGGCCGCCAACGTGATCGACATGGTGACCCGCAAGCCCATCGTGCCGGCCTACCAGATCGAGACGGCGCATGGCGTGCGCGTGGCCTTCATCGGCGCCGTGCTCAAGGATACGGCGGCGTTGTCGCTGCCGTCGAGCGTGAGCGGGCTGGCATTCACCGACGAGGCCAACGCCATCAACGCCTTGCTGCCGGAACTGCGCAAGCAGGGCGTGGGCGTGTTCGTGGTGCTGATCCACCAGGGCGGGCGTACCACCGATTATTTCGACCAGCCGGGCTGCGACCATTTGACCGGCCCCATCGTGGACGTCGTCAGGCGGCTCGATCCGGCCATCCGCCTCGTCATCAGCGGCCATTCGCACAAGGGCTACCTGTGCCAGGTGGATGGCCGCGTGGTGACCCAGGCGGAAACGGCCGGCCACGTGCTGTCGCGCATCCGGCTCACGGTGGACACGGCCGACAACCGCGTGCGCGCCATCAGCGCCAGCAACGAGGTGATGCTGGCCGGCCGCTATCCGGCCGATCCGGCGCTGGACGCTTACCTGGCCCGCGCCCGCGCGCGCGGCACGGCGGCGCTGGCCCGTCCCGTGGGCCGGCTGGCCGTGCCCGTCGTCCCGCTGGACAAGGATGACGTGGACGAGTCGCCGCTGGGCGACCTGGTGGCCGACGCCATGCTGCAAGCGGGCACGCCGTTCGGCGCCCAGCTGGCGTTCATGAACCTGGGCGGCATGCGCCAGGACCTGGAGGCCGGTCCCGATGGCCGCGTCACCATGGGCCAGGTGCAGACCGTGCTGCCATTCGTGAACACGGTGGTGGTGATGAACCTGACCGGCGCCCAGATCACCACGCTGCTGGAGCAGCAGTGGCAGGGCGGCGACGGCGACAAGCACATGCTGCTGCAAGTGTCCGACGGCTTCAGCTACCAGTGGAATCCCAACCTGCCGGTGGGCAGCCGCGTGGTGCCGGGCAGCGTGACCCTGCATGGCGTGCCGCTGGAGCCGGACAGCCCGTACCGCGTGGCCACCAACAACTTCCTGGCCGAAGGGGGCGACGCCTTCCCTGTCTTCACCAGCGGCCGCAGCCGGGCCGACACCGGCATCTACCTGAGCGACGCCGTGGCCGCCTACCTGACCCGCCGCGAGCAGCTGCACAAGCCGGCCGGCAGCAAGCAATCCCTGGGCCGCATCCAGCGCGCCCCGCAACCATAAGGACCATGATGCGTCGTCTGTCTTCTTCCCTGTTATTGTCCGCGCTGCTGGGCACCGCCACGCTGGCCCATGCGGCGTTCACCATCCCCGGCTTCGAGCTGGTGCAAACGGCGCCGCGCGAAACGACGCTGGTCAACGCCGACCTGCGCGACCCGGCCACTGTCTGGTGCGAGCTGTTCGACCAGGCCCGCAAGGAGATCGTGCTGGGCCAGTTCTACGTCGTCGGCCAGGCCGGCAGCGCGTTCGAGCGCGTGCTCACGCGGCTGGAGGCGGCTGGCCGGCGCGGCGTGCATATCCGCTTCCTGCTGGACCAGAAGGGCGTGCGCCTGTCCGACCCGGCCACCATCGAGCGCCTGAAGGCGATACCCAACCTGGAACTGCACATCATCGATTTCAACCAGCTGACCGGCAACGGCATCCTGCACGCCAAGTACCTGGTGGTGGATCGCGCCACGGCCTACGTGGGCAGCCAGAATTTCGACTGGCGCTCGTTCGAGCATATCCACGAGACGGGCTTGCGCATCACGGAGCCGAAAATCGTGGCCCAGGTGCAGGCCGTGTTCGACCAGGACTGGCGCGCCCAGGCGCTGGCGGCGCAGGGCGTGGCCGCGCCCGTGCTGAACGCGCGGACGGTCACCGCTGACCTGAACCAGGATGCCTTCCTGCTGGCCAGTCCCAACCGCTACAACCCGGCCGGCGTGGGCGACTCGGAGGCGGGTTTGCCGGCGCTGCTGGCGTCGGCCCAGCGCGAAGTGCGCATCCAGTTGCTCGACTACGCGCCGCTCAGCTACGGCCCCAAGGGCACGCGCCCCTACTACGCCGTGATCGACAACGCCGTGCGCAGTGCCGTCAATCGCGGCGTGAAGGTCAAGCTGCTGGTGTCGAACTGGAACCTGGAGGAGCCGGAGCAGGTGTACCTGAAAAGCCTGGCGCTGCTGCCCAACGTGGAAGTGCGGGTGGCGACGCTGCCGGTGGCGGCCAGCGGCTTCATTCCGTTTGCGCGCGTCATCCACAGCAAGATCATGGTGATCGACGACAAGCTGGCCTGGGTCGGCACCAGCAACTGGGCGGGCGGCTACATGGATTTGTCGCGCAACCTGGAAGTGGTGATGCGCAACGAGTCAATGGCCCGGCGGCTGGCCGCGCTGCACGAGCAGACGTGGAGCTCGTCCTACGCCGAGCCGCTCGACATCAACAAGGCCTATCCCAAGCCGGCCAAGGGCAGCCCGCAATGAAGCGCGCCATGACGCGATTGGTGCTCGCGGCCGCGCTGGCCAGCGCCTGCCTGGCCATGGCCGGTGATGTGCTGGCCTGGGGCAGCGATGGCCATCGCGCGGTGGCGGCCATGGCGGCCCAGCTGATCGCGGGCAGTCCCGCCGAGCGCCACGTGGCGGCCCTGCTGCTGCCCGGTGAAACGCTGGAGCAGGCCGCCAATTGGGCCGATTGCGTGAAGGGCACGTTCTGCGGTCCGCAGACGGCCGAGATGCAAGCCTACACGGCTGCCAATCCGCACCACAGCCAGTATCACTACACGGACGTGCCGTTCCAGCTCGACCACTACCGCGACCACGGCGTGGGCACGGCCGGTGACGACATCGTGCAAACGCTCAAGCAGGCCATCGCCGTGCTGCAGGGCCGCGATGATGACGCCAGCAATCCGCACCACTTCAGCCAGCGCCAGGCGCTGCTACTGGTCGTGCACCTGGCGGGCGACATCCACCAGCCGCTGCACGTGGGTGCGGCTTACGTGGGCCGGGAAGGGGGCTTCGTGGTGCCCGAGCGTCATGGGCAGGTCGATGCGGTCAATATGTTCGATGCACGCGGCGGTAACAACCTGCTGCTCGATGATGCGCGCCTGGGGGCGGCCAGCGCCCGTTTGATCCCGCCGCCGTTGCCGCGCCCGGCCGACGCGCCACCGGCGTGGACGCCGCCCAAGTCGCCCACCCAGCCGTTCCACACCTACTGGGATACGACGGTGGTCGATTACGCTTTCCGCCGCGGCGGCACGCGCACGCCGCAGCAGTTCGCGCAAGCGACGATCGCGGCGCAGCCGGCCGTCGCCGCCAACACGGGCGCGCCCGTGAGCTGGCCTTACCAGTGGGCCGACGATGCGCTGGCCGTGGCCAAACTGGCTTATGGCGACGTGGCGCCGGGCGCCATCGGGTATCAGACGGGCCGCAATGGCGAAGTCTATGCCGTGTGGGGCTTGACGGTGCCGGACGATTACCCGCTGCCCAGTTCGGCCATCGCCGGCACCCAGCTGACCAAGGCCGGCTACCACCTGGCCGCGCTGCTGCGGGCGATCTGGCCTTGAGAGGCTGCAGCAACAAGCCCGTGGCGTCGTGGCGTCGCGCCGTGGCGTCGATGCGGCGCCGCGCGGGCGATCCTATTTGCCGTTGAGCGGGTCGAACCACAGTTCGCTGCGCGACAGCGGGGTGTGGGGCGACAGCGTGGGGTTGGGGATGGTCAGCAAGCGCCGCTGCTTGAGATTGGCGGCGGCGATGGTGGCGCCCTTGTAGCGCTGGAACAGGGTGTTGAGCGAGCCGTCGCGCACCATGATCTCCATGCCCGCCTCGATGCGGGCGGCCAGCCGCTTGCCTTCCGCGTCGCGCCGCAGGAAGAAGTAGCGCGGCAGCGGATAGTGCAGCAGCAGGGTCGGTTCGATGGCCAGCTTGGGATGGGTGGCGCGGCGCTCGTCGTATTCGCGCAGCGCCTCGTCGGCCCCGCGCGAGAAGTAATCAAAGCGGCCCGCCTCCAGCATCGAGAACAAGCCTTCGTAGGCCGAGCCTTCCTCGGTCGGCAGGCCGGCCGCGCGCAGCACCGGCACGTCGATCCAGTCCTTGCCCAGGCCGGCGCGCAGCCGGCGCAAATCGTTCAGCGTGTGGACGGCGGCGAAGCGGGGCAGGTCGTCGCGGCGCACCAGGAACACGCGGTAGCCCAGCAGGCCGCGGTCGACGGGAATGCGCACCGGCAGGAACTGCCGTTCCAGTTCGGGCGCCGTGGCCCGCACCAGGATGTTGATGTGGCCAGTGGGCATCAGCAATTCCTGCGTGATGCGGGGCGGCGACATGGAGGTGGTGGCCTGGTGCAGCGAGTAGGCGCCAAACTGCGCCCGGCTCTTGTCGAGCGCCATGCGCAGTACGGCCCAGTCGTACTCATAGCGGCTGTCCAAGCCCACCGACAAGGGGTAGACCAGCCGGTCGTAGGCCTGGGCCCAGGCGCCGTGCAGGCACAGGGCCGCCAGCAGCAGCAACTGCCGGCGCGGGGAAAACCATGTCGCAATGCGTATCATGCCGGGCCGTGTGGGCGGTGGATATCGCGACCAGTGTGGCATGCTTTGCTTCTCATGTGCAAGCGACTCCGGTCAAGCCAGCACCAGCGTGATGCCCAGCCGGCGGTACGGCGCCAGCAGCGCCTCCGGCGTGCCGGCCTGCACCACGATGGTGTCCACCTGCGCCAGCGGCGCGATCTGGTATGGGGCGGCCGTGTCCAGCTTTTCGGGCGAGGCCAGCACCACCGTGCGGCGCGCGGCCCGGCTGATGGCGCGCTTGACGCCGGCCTCGTCGTGGTCGCCCGTGCTCAGCCCCAGCTCCGGATGCAGGCTGCACACGCCCATGAAATAGAGGTCGGTGCGGATGCGCGCGATCGCTTCCAGCGTGTCCGGCCCCATGGCCACGATGGAGTGCTTGAACAGGCGCCCGCCCACCAGGATCACCTCCACCAGCGGATGCTCGGCCAGTTCCACGGCTACCGACGGGCTGTGGGTGACGACGGTGGCGCGCAGCTCGGGCGGCAGGTGGCGCGCCAGCTGCACGGCCGTGGTGCCGCCGTCGATGAACACCACCTGGCCCGGCGCGATCATGGCGGCCGCCGCGCGCGCGATGGCCGGCTTGGCGTCGGTGGAAATGTGCTGGCGCGCGGCGAAGTTGCCCAGCGCGGGCGAGGGTGGCAGGGCCAGCGGCAGCGCGCCGCCGTGCACCCGTTGCAGCAAGCCGTCGCGGGCCAGTTCGCGCAGGTCGCGCCGTATCGTGTCCTCGGACAGGCCCAGCTCGGCGCTGAGCGTGCTGGCGACGATCTGGCCATCCTGTTTCAAGCGTTGGAGCAGCAATTCCTGGCGGTGGCGGGCGAGCATGGTGTGCATGAAATTTCTTGATATTGCACGATATTGCATGATAGTGTAGAAAAATACAAGTTTTCCTATATCTCAACGGGAGCCCCCGCCATGCCGCATGAGCACATCCGCATCCAGCGCGTCGAGACCTTGTCGGACGACTGGTATGTGCTGAAGAAGACCACGTTCGACTACCGGCGCCGCGACGGCCGCTGGCAAACCCTGTCGCGCGAGACGTACGACCGCGGCGATGGCGCCACCATCCTGCTCTACAACCGGGCCCGGCGCAGCGTGGTGCTGATCCGCCAGTTCCGCCTGCCCGCCTACCGCGATGGCGGCGATGGCTTCCTGATCGAGGCGGCGGCCGGCCTGCTCGACCGCGCCACGCCCGAGCAGCGCATCCGCGCCGAGGTGGCGGAGGAGACCGGCTACCGCGTGGGCCAGGTGCGCAAGGTGTACGAGGCCTACATGAGCCCCGGTTCCGTGACGGAGCGGCTGCACTTTTTCGTGGCCGAGTACGCGCCCCACGCGCGCGCGGGCACGGGCGGCGGGGTGGCCGACGAGGGCGAAGATATCGAAGTGCTGGAACTGACTATCGAGCAGGCCATGCGCATGGTGGAGCAGGGGCTGATCGCGGACGGCAAGACCATCATGCTGCTGCAGTACGCGCAGCGCCACCTGCTGCCGCCGGTGCCGGCGCGCGGCCTGATGATCCTGGTCGCCGGCCCTTACCGTTCCGGCACCGGCGACGACCCGGCCCTGATCGCGCGCAACGTGGCGGCCATGGAGGCATGCGCGCTGCCCTTGTACGAGGCGGGCCACCTGCCCGTGATGGGCGAATGGCTGGCGTTGCCGATGCTGGCGCTGGCCGGCTCGCGCCACCCGGGCGACGCCGTGTACGAGGCGCTGTTCCATCCGCACGCCCAGCGGCTGCTGGCGCGCTGCGACGCCGTGTTGCGCGTCGGCGGCCCGTCGGCCGGCGCCGACCTGATGGTCGATACGGCGCGCCGGCTTGGCCTGCCGGTGTTTTATGGCCTCGACGAGATTCCACCGGCGCCATCCACGGCCGGCGGCGGCGAATCGTGATGGTGCGCGCGTCTTGGGCGGCGCTGCCGGCCGCCTTTGTCCTCAGCGTGTTGGCACCCGCCCACGCGGCCGGCGATGCGGTGGCGGGCAAGGCCGCGTTCAGGAAATGCGCGTCGTGCCATCAGGTGGGGCCGTCCGCGCGCGGCGGCTTTGGCCCGCAACTGAATGGCGTGATTGGCCGGCGCGCCGCCTCGACCACCGACTACAAGTATTCGGACGCGATGCGCCAGTCCGGCATCGTGTGGAACGAGCAGACCTTGAGCGCCTTCCTGCGCGGCCCGGGCGATGTGGTGCCGGGCACGCGCATGCGCTTCTGGGGCATCAGCGACGCGCAACAGATCGCCGACCTGCTGGCCTACCTGCGCACGCAGCGCTAGGGCAGCAGGGTGCCGTGGCGCCACAGCGTCACAGCGCCAAAGCACCGAACGCTGGCGGCGCGCGCTCGTCAGCGCGAGGTTTTGTGGCCGATGTTGTCGTTGCGGCCAGCATTCTTGTGGCGGCCCGCCACTTCGGCCTGTTCGGCCCGCTGTTTCTGCTGGGAGACGGTGTCGACTTTCGACGGCGGCGCATGCATGGGCTTGGGCGGGTGGCCTTGGCTGGACTTGGGCATGATTTCCTCCTGTGCGTGGTGACGCGACGGCCGGGACTGGCATCGCGAGAGACCATCATACGCCCGCTGCGCCGCGCCGTAGCGCGCGTCAAATCAAGCGGAACCGCGAGCGGTGTGCCGTAGGGAAATGCCGCGCGGGGGTGGTCGCGGCGGCAGGGAAGGGCGGCGCGCCGGGCGCCGCCGGGAGCGGGCCGGGGCGGCCGCTCAGCGCGATTTGACGAACGGCGTGCCCAGCGCCTTGGGCGCCACCGACTTGGCCATCAGGCCGGCCAGCACGATCACGGTCACCACATACGGCACCATCTGGATCAGCGAGCCGGGGATGCGGCCCACCACGGGCAATTCCACCCCTTCGATCTGGATCTGCACGGCGCCGAAGAAGCCGAACATCAGGCAGCCGAGGAAGGTGTACACGGGCCGCCAGTTACCGAACACCATGGCCGTCAGCGCCAGGTAGCCGGCGCCGGCCGACATGTCGCGCAGGAAGAAGCCGCTTTGCACGATGGCCAGGTAGGCGCCCGAGAACGAGCACAGCACGCCGGCCACCAGCATGGCCAGGTAGCGCTGGCGTTCCACGTTCACGCCGGCCGCGTCGGCCGCGTGCGGGTTCTCGCCGCAGGCGCGCAGGCGCAGGCCGAAGCGGCTGTGGTAGATCACCCAGTGCACCACCGGCACCAGCGCGAACGCCAGGTACACCAGCACCGAGTGGCCGCCGATCAGGTGCGCGTACAGCCAGCCGAGGAAGGGAATGTTGTCGACGGCGGCCGAACCGGGCAGCACCACGTCGAACAGGCGGGCCTGGCCCAGGTCCGGCGTGCGGCCGCCCTGCTGGAAGAAGAACTGGGCCAGCACGAAGGTCAGGCCGCTCATGGCGATGTTGATGGCGATGCCGCCCACCAGCTGGTTGCCCTTCTGGGTGATGGCCACGTACGCTTGCAGCATGGCCAGCGCGACCGAGACGGCGATGCCGGCCGCCACGCCATACCACGGGTTCTGGGTGGCGAAGGCGACGGCGGCCGAGACGAAGGCCGAGGCCAGGATCTTGCCTTCCAGGCCGATGTCGATCACGCCCGAGCGTTCCGCGAACAGGCCGGCCATGGCCGCGAAGATGAGCACCGGCGCGTTGCGCACGGTGGAGACGAGCACGCCGTCGAGGTGGAGGTCTGCGAATGTCATGTCAGCCTTTCGTGCGCTTGAGGAGGGCGAGGATGGCCGGCGCGTAGAAGTATTCCATCGCGCCGCAGAACAGGATGATCAAGCCCTGGATGAAGATGAAGGTCTCGGTGGGGATGTTCGGTTTTTCCAGCGACAGGTCGAAGCCGCCCTGGATCAGGGCGCCGAACAGCACGGCCGACAGCAGGATGCCGACCGGGTGCTGGCGTCCCATCAGCGCGATGGCGATGCCGATGAAGCCGGCGCCGCCGACGAAGTTCAGGCTCAGGTAGTGGGTCGAGCCGAGAATGGAGTTGACCGAGCCGAGGCCGGCCAGCGCGCCCGAGATCAGCATCACGGTGATGATCATCTTCGACAGCCGGATGCCGGCGTAATGGGCCGCGTGCGGGTTCTGGCCCACGGTGCGCAGCTTGAAACCCCAGGCCGAGCGGCGCACCACCACGCCGTAGATCGCCAGCGCCACCAGGGCGAGCAGGAAGCTGATGTTGAGCGGCGTTTCGCCCAGCACCGGCAACCACTTGTTCAGCAGCGGCATGGCGGCCGCATCGGCAAACGCGCGGCTGGCCGTGTTCTGCTCGCCGGCCGGGATCAGGTATTTGACGATGATGAAGTTCATCAGCGAGGCGCAGATGAAGTTGAACATGATGGTGGTGACGACGATGTGGCTGCCCCGCTTGGCCTGCAAATAGCCGGGCACGAAGGCCCACAGCGCGCCGAACAGGGCGGCGCCGGCGATGGCGGCCGGGATCAGGGCCCAGGCCGGCAGCGTGCTGTCGAAGGCCAGCATGGCCAGCGTCAGGCCCAGGCCGCCGAAATACATCTGGCCCTCGGAGCCGATGTTGAACAGGCCGGCCTGCATGGCGATCGACACCGACAGGCCGGTGAAGACGAAGGTGGAGGCGTAGAACAGCGTGTAGCCCAGACCTTCCGGATTGAGGATGGCGCTGTGCAGCAGGATGCCCAGCGATTCGGTCGGGCTCTCGCCGAGCAGGTAGATGACGCCGGCCGCGACCAGCATGGCCGACAGCAGGTTCAAAATGGGCAGGACGAAGGCCGTGGCCCAGCGTGGCAGGTCGTGGTTGTTCATGATTTATGCATGCCCCCCATCAGCAGGCCGATGCGGGTGGTGTCGAATTCTTCTATCTTCAGTTCGCCCGTGATGCGGCCGCCGCACATGACGAGGATGCGGTCGGCCAGCGCCCGCACCTCCTCCAGTTCGACCGACACCAGCAGGATGGCGACCCCGGCGTCGCGCAGCGCCAGTAATTGCGTGTGGATGGACTCGATGGTGCCGATGTCCACGCCGCGCGTGGGCTGGCCCACCAGCATCAGCTTCGGTTGCGCCAGCACTTCGCGCGCGATCACCACTTTTTGCTGGTTGCCGCCCGAGAGCAGGCCGATACGCAGGCCGCCGTCGGCCGGGCGCACGTCGAATGCCTTCATCAGGCCGGCGCAGCGGGCCGCGATGGCCTTGAAGTCGAACAAGCCCCAGCGGTTCTTGAGCTTGTCCTGGTAGCCGAGGATGGTGTTGTGCATCACGGAGAAGCTTTTCACGACGCCGTCGCGCAGCCGGTCCTCGGGCACGTGGGCGATGCCGAGCTCGCGGAACGCCAGCGGCAGGCCGTCGGCGTCATGACGTTTGGCGTAGGGCAGTTCCTGGCCCAGGTAAGTGAGCTTGCCGGCGGTGGGCAAGCGCATGCCGGCCAAAATCTCCATCAACTCGCTCTGGCCGTTGCCGGACACGCCGGCGATGGCGACGATTTCGCCGGCCCGCAGCGTGAAGCCGATGTCGGCCAAGAGCTTGACGTGCTGGGCGTCCTGCAGCTGCAGGTTCTCCACCGTCAGCACGGGCGCGCCGGGATTGTAGGGCGCGCGCGGCAGGTTGTTCTCGATCGGGCGGCCCACCATCATGTTGGCCAGGTCTTCCTTGGTGGTGCCGGCCGTCGGCACGGCGCCGATCACGCGTCCGCCGCGCATCACGGTGACGGTGTCGGTAATGTCGAGGATTTCCTGCAGCTTGTGGGTGATCAGGATGATGGTCTTGCCCTGTTCCTTGAACAGGCGCAGGATGTCGAACAGCGAGGCCGTCTCCTGGGCCGTCAGCACGGCCGTCGGTTCGTCCAGGATCAGGATGTTGGCGCTGCGGTAGATCTGCTTGAGGATCTCCACGCGCTGCTGGGCGCCCACGGACAGGTCGGCGATGGTGGCCAGCGGATCGACGTCGAGCCGGTAGCGGGTGCAGATCTCGCGCAGCTGCGCCTCCACCGTGGCGCGCTGGGCGGCCAGCTTGAAACCGCCTTCGGCGCCCAGCATCACGTTATCGAGCACGGTCATGTTCTCGACCAGCATGAAGTGCTGGTGCACCATGCCGATGCCGAGCCGGATCGCTTCCTGGCTGCTGCGGATGGACTGGGCCTGGCCGTTGAGCAGGATCTGGCCGCTGTCGGCACGGTAGTAGCCGTACAGGATGCTCATCAGGGTCGATTTGCCGGCGCCGTTCTCGCCCACCAGGCCGTGGATGGACCCGGGGGCGATGGAGAACGACACGTCCGCGTTCGCCCGCACGGCGCCAAACTGCTTGGAGATGGCGCGAAATTCAACTGCTGGCTGCATAGGAGTAAGTAGTTAAAACGCGCCGCGCGGAGGATCACCCCGGCGGCGCGTCATGTCATGAAGCGGGAGATTAAACGGGGCAGTGGTTGCCGGCGCGGTAGTCGATCACCTTGACCTTGCCGTCGATGATGTCCTTGCGCGCGCCCAGCACGCGCTTCTCGATCTCGGGCGTGATCAGCTTGCGGTTGTACTCGTCGAGCGCCCAGTCCACGCCGCCTTCCTTGAGGCCTTTGGCCGTCACCCCGGCCTTCCAGGTGCCGTTCTTCATCTGCATGAACGAGTCGTAGATGGCGTTGTCCACGCGCTTGACCATGGAGGTCAGGATGGCACCGGGATACAGGTGGTTCTGGTTGGAGTCCACGCCGATGCCGAGTTTGCCTTTTTCCTTGGCCGTCTGCAGCGTGCCCAGGCCGCTGCCGCCGGCCACGGCGAACACCACGTCCACGCCGCGCTCGAACTGGGAGCGGGCCAGCTCGCCGCCCTTGGCCGGGTCGTTCCAGGCCGCGGCCGTGGTGCCCACCATGTTCTGGATCACTTCCACTTTCGGATAGGTGGCCTTGGCGCCCTGCTCATAGCCGCAGGCGAAGGCGCGGATCAGGGGAATGTCGATGCCGCCCACGAAGCCCAGCTTCTTGGACTTGGAGGCCATGGCGGCGGCCACGCCCACCAGGTAGGAGCCTTCTTCTTCCTTGAAGGTGACGGAATTGACGTTGGCGCCCTGCGCCACGCCGTCGATCAGCACGAAGTGTACTTTCGGGAATTCCTTGGCCACCTTCTGCACGGCCTGGGTCTGGGCGAAGCCGATCGAGGCGATCAGGTCCAGGTTCTTGCGGGCCAGGCCGCGCAGCATTTGCTCGGCCTGGGTGTCGCTGGACGCCTGTACTTCGATGAAATTGATGTTGGTTTCCTTCTTGAAGCGCGAAGCGCCTTCAAAGGCGGACTGGTTGAACGATTTGTCGAACTTGCCGCCTGCGTCATACACGATGCCCAGCTTAGGGTCAGCCGCGGACGCGCTGGCGCACGCGCCAGCCGCGGCGAGCGCCGCGATCGTCAAACTGAATGGTAAAAGTTTCATGAATAGGCTCCTGGAAGATCGGTATTGTATATTTTTATTGGCCGAAACATCTAATTTAGCAACATTTAATCTGGCCCCGGACGCCCCCAGCGGCGCGGGTTTAGAGGTTGTCCTCGGGATCATGGCGGTCCGATGTTGCAGTGCAGCATCGCAGCGTTTTCTTGTTCTTTACTTAAGCTTTCCGGGCTGCTGTCGCGGGGCGGCAACAGTGACTCACTGTCAAGATTTTTAATTGCTGTTGCTTTTTTGTCCGTTCGGAAAAAATTTAGTCTTGCAGGAAAGATAACGATCGTGGCCATTGCACGGGGCGGCGCCGCAGTGCGGACGGCCATGCCCGTACCGGGGCCGTCCCCTACTATGCTACAGCCCTGATATGTTCGACAAATACGATTTTATTTCGTTATTTATATGAAATAGATATGAATTTTTGCGGGCAATTGACGTGCTAGCATGGCCATTACTTTGCACAATGCAAAGGCAAATGTGGGGAATTTCACATGTTTCCAGCGCCGCGCGTACCGTCGCCGGCGCGACGAAGGATCTCCTGCCCAGCCCATCCGGCTGCTGGTACGGAACTTTTTACTGGTGTTTGACCAATGGGAGTAGCACTCATGATAAGAAAAAGTAATGGATTTGCCACCCGCACGCTGATCGCGCTGGCCGTGACCGGCGCCTTCCCGCTGCACGCGGCCATGGCCGATGAGGCGGGGCAGGCCGCCTCCGCCGCCGAGCAGGCCGCGCCGGGCCAGCTGGAAACGGTGATCGTGACGGCCCAGCGCCGCGCCGAGAACATCAAGGACGTGCCGATGTCGATCGCCACCCTGAAGGGCGACAAGCTCGATGTGCTGACCTCGGGCGCCGCCGATATCCGCTTCCTGGCCGGCCGCTCGCCGAGCGTGAACGTGGAATCGGACTATGGCCGCACCTTCCCCCGTTTCTATATCCGTGGCCTGGGCAATACCGACTTTGACTTGAACGCCTCCCAGCCCGTGGGCCTGGTGATGGACGACATCGTGCAGGAAAACCCCATGCTCAAGGGCTTCCCCGTGTTCGACGTGGACCAGGTCGAAGTGCTGCGCGGCCCGCAGGGCACGCTGTTCGGCCGCAATTCGCCGGCCGGCGTGATCAAGTTCGATTCGGCCAAGCCGGTGTTCCGCCAGGAAGGCTATGTCACGCTGGGCATCGGCAATTACTCGGCCAAGACGGCCGAAGGCATGTTCAACATCCCCGTCAGCGATACGGTGGCGCTGCGCTTCTCGGGCACCAGCCAGCACCGCGGCAACCGCGTGCACAACACCAATCCGAACCCCAACACGGGCACCAAGGACTTCGAAGGCTATGGCGACCAGGCGTTCCGCCTGCAGGCGCTGGTGCAGCCGAACAAGGACTTCAGCGCGCTGTTCAACTACCATGAGCGCGACTACCACGGCAGCGCCACCCTGTTCCGCGCCAACATCATCAAGAAGGGGACCAACGACCTGGTGGATGGCTTCGACTACGGTTCCTACCCGACCGATGGCCAGAACTACCAGCACCTGCAGACCAAGGGCGGCAATATCCGCCTGAAGTACGACGCGGGCGACATCACGCTGCACTCGATCACCGGCTACGAGACGCTGGACTTCTACAGCCGTGGCGACGTCGATGGCGGCTACGGCTGCACGCTGTTCTGCGGCCCCGTGATCGGCGCCCAGCCGAGCGGCCCCGGCGTGATTCCGTTCCCGGTCGAGACGGCCGACCTGCTGCCCAGCCACCGCCAGTTCTCGCAGGAGCTGCGGGCCGAATCGAACTACAAGGGCCCGCTGCAGTGGATCGCCGGCCTGTTCTACTTCGATGAACATATCCGCATCGACAGTATCGCCTTCGATTCGCTCACGCCGGGCAATCCGCTGTCGCCCAAGTACGCCACCCAGACCCAGGACGCCAAGTCGTGGGCCGCTTTCGGTTCGCTCAACTACACCGTCACCGACAAGCTGAAACTGCGCGGCGGCCTGCGCTACACCAGCGACAAGAAGGACTTCACGGCCAGCCGCGTGGAACCGCCGCAGTCGTCGTTCAACCAGATCGACAACACGTCGCATAACGTGAGCTGGGACGTGAGCGGCACCTATGAGCTGGACAAGACCACCAACCTGTTCGGCCGCGTCGCCACCGGCTACCGCGCGCCCAGTATGCAGGGCCGCCTGTTCGGCCTGACCGACAAGCCATCGTTCGCCGGTGCGGAAAAAGCGCTGTCGTATGAGGCGGGCATCAAGCAGGACTTGTTCAACAAGCGGGCCCGTTTGTCGGCCAGCCTGTTCCAGTACCGCGTCAAGGACAAGCAACTGACGGCCGGCAGCGGTACCGTCAACATGAACCAGCTGGTCAATGCCGACAAGGTGACCGGGCAGGGCATGGAGGTGGACTTCCAGGCCAACCTGAGCGACGCCTTCAGCATGACGCTGGGCGGCAGCTACAACGATACGGAAATCAAGGACAAGAACCTGTTCGTGCAGTACTGCGGCAATTACACCAACAATGCCGCGTCGGGCTGCACGCCGAGCAATATGAATCCCCTGGTTCCCGGCACCTCGCGCGTCGATGGCAACCCGCTGCCGCGCGCGCCCAAGACCCAGCTGAACTTCACCCTCAAGTACAGCAAGGAGATGGGCGATGGCGAGTTCTATGCCTACACCGACTGGACCTACCGCAGCAGCTACAACTTCTTCCTGTACGAAGCGCCCGAGTACAAGGCCAAGCCTTTGACCGAAGGCGGCCTGCGCGTCGGCTACCGCTGGAACGGCGGCAAGTATGAAGTGGCCGCGTTTGGCCGCAACATCACTGACAAGCAGGTGCTGATCGGCGCCATCGACTTCGACAACCTGACCGGCATGCTGAACGAACCGCGCACCTGGGGCGCCACGTTCAAGGTCAATTTCTAAGCCGCCGCCGTTTAGTTGTTTCGTTCACAGCCCGCGTGCCGCAAGGTGCGCGGGCTGTTGTTCATCTGCTGTCATCACGCGTTGGTGCCGCCGGCGCCCTGTCCGGCGGCGGCCAGCTTGGCCAGGAAGCGGCCCATGTGCGGGTCCGTGCGGTCGAGCGGCACCTCGTCGAACGCGAACCAGCGCACCTGTTCGAATTCCGCTTCATCGTAGCGGATCGCTTGATCCCTGCGCGCGCGCACCACGTACCACAGCGAGACGTCCGTGTGGCCGGCCGTCAGCCCGACCGTCTGCGTCACCGTCACGAACAGCGGCGCACCAACGGGATGCGGGGCCGCGAAGCCCAGTTCCTCCTCCAGTTCACGTTCCACCGTCACGCGCGGATGTTCTCCTGGTTCGACGTGGCCGCCCGGCGGCAGCCAGAGTTGGGCATTGCGATGGTCGACCAGTAGCACGTGCCCGTCATCGACGACGGCGAAATACGACACCAGATGCATGGGCGGCGTGGCCGGCTTGGCGGTGCGGCACAAGGGCGCGCCGGAGTCTATCCAGGTGAGGCAGGCGGCGAGGTCGTCGCGTTCTTGCGCGTCGGCAGGGACGATGGAAAGGAGTTCGTCGCGGATTTGCTGGCGCATCGTGGCTGGTCATTCCTTGTGGACTAGGGCAAGGCATTATGCCGTGTTTTGCCATTGGCGGATACCAACTGGCGCGGGCTTGGGCCGATGGCCTATACCTACCTTGCTCCGCTCTTTTCGGGCGCTGATCTAGAACGCCTAAAGTGTTCTAGCTCGCTCTACTCCCATGGAATTTGAACTACTTCACTCTATGGCTGTCTAATTTTCAGAAGCAGGCAATAGCAAGTAGAGCGTTTTAGAACATTATGCGTTTTCCCGCTGTCATTTTTAGAGTGTTCTAGAGCCCCTCTAGTGCGCGATAGAGTGATCCAGAGTGTTCTGACCTGATTTAGACGTTTTAGTCCGGAGATCAAAATGAGCTACCCCATCCCCGTCCACCTGCCGAACGACGTATTTCATGCGCTGACCGCCTGCACCGGTGAGCACTGGTTTGGTGACATGAGCAGCGCTGCCCTGTGCGATGCCGTACGCAGCTGGATTGCCCGCGAGGATGCGGGCACCGCCGCGGCGCCGCCTTCTATTCACGGCTATCAATGGAAGCAGCTGTTTCTACCAGAGGGCACCAATATGCGCACCACGTTTCAAGGCCAGGTCGCTTATGCCGCAGTGTTGGGCGACGCGATCATTGCCGATGGCACGCGTGTCTCGCCATCCCAGTTCGTTAATGCCCACGGCTGTGGCAACCGTAACGCATGGCGCGCGCTCTGGCTGCGCTTCCCTGGCGAGGCGCGCTGGCGGCTGGCTGCCCATTGCCGAGATGCTGCCCGAGAAATGGAGCCGTGACGCCATCCACTTGACGGCGTCGCGGCCCGCGCGACCCTGGTCGTTAGCGGCCATGTGGCTGGTGCTTACGGGTCTGTGCCACATCCATGTCCGCTTCCGTTTCCGGCACCTCGCCCTTGCTGCGGGCTTCGAACAGGGCGGCGCGCACCTGCTCGCGGGTCAGGCCGGACGCTTCCGACTGGGTTGCGGCGCTGGCCGACGGCGAACCGGCAGCTTCGTTGCGGGTGGTGTCGGGCATGTCGGCGGCGAAGGCGGTGGCGCTGGCGGCGGTGATGATCAGGGTGGCGATCAAAGCGGTGGTTTTCATGATAGAGCTCCTGTCGTGAGTGAGTGCTGCGTTTAGAAGAACATGCGAACAATGAACAACGGTGAAACAAAAACGGACTAAATCGTTTAGTGGGCGCCGCCGGCATCGACCTTGCCGGCACTGGCCACGGGCCGGGCCAGCCAGACGACGCCGATCAGGCACATGAACAGCAAGGCCGAACCCCAGAACAGGTCATTGGCGGCCAGCATGTAGGCTTGCGTGTTGACCTGGCGTTCCAGCAGTTGCCACGACTGGGCGGCCGAATAGCCAAGCTGCGACAGGCGCTCCAGCGTGTCCTGCGTGGCCTGTGCGAATGGCGATACGGCTTCGGCCAGGCGCACGTGGTGCAGGCTGGCGCGGTCGTCCCACAGGGTGCCGGCGGCCGAGGCGCCGAATGCGCCGGCCGTGATGCGGGCGAAGTTGCACAGGCCGGAGGCGGCCGCCAGCCGCATCGGCGGCAGGCCGGACAGGGCCAGTGCCGTCAGCGGCACAAAGAAGGTGGCCATGGCCGCGCCCTGGATCAGTTGCGGCAGCATGATGGTGGTGACGTCGGCCTGCATGTTGAACTGCGAACGCAGCCAGCACACGACGGCGAACACGAGGAAGGCGAAGCTGGCCAGCCAGCGCACGTCGAAGCGGCCGATATGTTTGCCTACCAGTGGCGACAGCAGCAGCGCCAATATGCCCACCGGCGCGCTGACGATGCCGGCCCAGGTGGCCGTGTAGCCGGCGAACTGCTGCAGCCACAAGGGCAGCAGTACCAGGTTGGCGAAGAACACACCGTAGCCCAGCGACAGCGCCAGCGTGCCGATCGAAAAATTGCGGCCCTTGAACAGGCTCAGGTCCACGATCGGGTGTTCGTGGGTGGTCTCCCAGATCACGAACACGGCGAAGGCGATGGCCGCCGTCAGGCCCAGCACCACCGTTTCGGTGGAACTGAACCAGTCCAGTTCCTTGCCCTTGTCGAGCATCACCTGCAGGCAGCCCACCCACACCACGAGCAGTGCCAGGCCCACGCCGTCGATTGGTTTTTTCACGCGCGCCGAATCGCGGTCACGCAGCAGCACCCAAGTGAGCCATGCGGCGAACAGGCCGGTGGGAATGTTGATGTAGAAGATCCACGGCCACGAGATATTGTCCGAGATCCAGCCGCCCAGGATGGGGCCCATCACGGGCGCGATCATGGTGGTCATGGCCCACATGGCCAGCGCCATGCCGGACTTCTCCTTCGGATAGCTTTGCAGCAGCAGCGCCTGCGACAGCGGGATCATGGGGCCGGCCACGGCGCCCTGCATGATGCGGAACACGATCATGCTTTCCAGGTTGGTGGTCAGGCCACACAGCAGCGAGGCCAGCACGAACAGCAGCACGGCCGTCACGAACAGGCGTACCTGCCCGTAGCGCTGGGTGAGCCAGCCCGTGAGCGGCACGGCGATGGCGTTGGCCACGGCGAACGAGGTGATGATCCACGTGCCCTGGCTGGCCGACACGCCGATGTCGCCGGCGATGGACGGGATCGACACGTTGGCGATGGTGATATCGAGCACGTTCATGAACGTGGCGAGCGCCAGCGCGATGGAGGCGAACACCAGGCGCATACCCGTCAGCGGCGGGGGCACGGCCGGTGCGGCTGGCGTGGCCGGCGCGGCGGCGGCGGTGTTGGCGCCTGTGGCTTTAGCGGTGGTCATGGCGATGCTCCGTTCAGCGCAGCAGGTTGGCGCGCACGATCTGGTTGGCGATGTCGGCCACGCCGGCGCGCGCTTCGGCCCGGGCTTGATACACGCTGGTCTGGGCTACGGGCGCACCGCTGATGGCGCCGGCCAGTTGCGCACCGCCTTGCTGCGACACGTCCACCTCGGCCACCATCGACAGCCCCACCCGCAGCGGATGGGCCGCCACCTCGGACGGCTCCAGCGCCACCCGCACCGGCAGGCGCTGCACCACTTTGATCCAGTTACCCGTCGCGTTCTGGGCCGGCAGCAGCGAGAACGCGCTGCCGGTGCCCGCGCCCAGCCCGGCCACGCGGCCGTGGTACACCACGTTGTGGCCGAACAGGTCGGCCGTCAGCGTGACGGGCTGGCCGATGCGCATGTGGCGCAACTGGCTTTCCTTGAAGTTGGCGTCCACCCACAGCTGGTCCAGCGGCACCACGGCCAGCAGCGGCGCGCCCACGGCCACGCGCTGGCCGATCTGCACGCTGCGCCGCGCCACGTAGCCGCTTTGCGGCGCGATGATGGCGGTGCGGTCCAGCGTCAGTTGGGCTTCCTGCAGCGCGGCCACGGCTTGCGCCACGGCCGGATGCTCGCGCACGGCGCCGGCGCCGGCCAGCGCGCGGCTGGCCGCGTATTGCTGGCGGCTCGCTTCCAGCGCGGCGGCGGCCGTGCGGGCGCTATCCTCGGCGTGGCGGATCTCCTCCTCGGACACGGCGCCGCTGCCTTTCAGGACGCTGCGCTGGGCCAGGTCGGCCCGCGCGCGGCGCAGTTCCGCTTCGCGCAGCGCCACGGCGGCCGACTGGGCCGACTGGTTCAGGAACAGGGCCTCGGTCTGGCGCACGGTCTGGGCCAGCTGGGTCTTGGCCTTTTCCAGCGCCAGCTTGGCGTCGGTCGGATCGAGCTGGGCCAGCACGGTACCGGCCTGCACGAAGTTGGTGTCATCGGCGTGGATCGCGACCACGGTGCCGGCCACCTGGGGCGTGAGCTGGATCACGTTGCCGGCCACGTAGGCGTCGTCGGTCGAGACCTGGAAGCGGGCGCTCGTGTACCAGTAGGCGCCGTAGCCGACGGCGGCCACGCCCAGCGCGGCGGCCAGCGCCACCAGCATGGCCTTGCGGCGCGCGGCCGGCGCCGTGGCTGCGGCTGGAGCAGCGGCTGGAGCAGCGGCTGGGGCGGCGGGTTGGCCTGCCGCTTGGGCCGCAGCTTGGGCCGCCGGTTTGTCGCCGACGGCCTGGTTGGGAACGGCGGGGGCTAGTGTAGTCATGTTGGTCTCCGGTCAGAAAGAGGGTCAGGATTGGGCCGGCGCGGCGCCCAGCGCCACACCGTCGCCCAGTGCGTGGTTGAGGCGGATCGCCGTCTGCAGGCGGCGCGCCCGCAGGTCGGCGTCGGCCTGGGCCTGGGCCAGCTGGCGCTGCTGCACGCCGAGCACCACCAGGTAGCTCGACAGGCCCTGCTGGTAGCGCTGGCTGGCCGCCTTCTCGGCCGCGTCCAGTTCGCGCACCGCGCTGCCATGCGAAGCCAGGCGGCTGTCGAGCGCGCGCCAGGTGGCCACCTGGTCGGCCACGTCGCGCATGGCGTCGATGACGAGCTGGTTGTAGCGCGCCACTTCGACGGCGTAGTCGGCATGGCGCATGGCCAGCCCGGTGCGCAGGCGGCCCGCGTCGAACAGGGGCAGGTGCAGCGCCGGGCCGAAGCCGAACAGGCGGCTGTTGCCTTGCAACAGATTGCCGGCGTCCAGCGCGGCCACGCCGGCGCTGGCCGTCAGGTCGATGTTGGGGTAGAAGTCGGCGCGGGCGGCGGCCACGTCATGGCCGGCCGCGTCCAGCCGCAGGCGCTGGGCCACGATCTCGGGGCGGCGGCCCACCAGGTCCGCGTCCAGCCGGGCCGGCAACGTCAGCGCCTGCTCCAGTTTCAGCGTGGGGACGGCCAGCGTTTCACCGAACGCGGGGCCGGCGCCGGCCAGCGCGGCCAGCTGGTGGCGCAGCAGCGTGGCCTGGTTGGCCAGCTGGGACACGGCCGCCTGTGCCATCGGCACTTCGGCCAGCGCCTGGCGCCATTCCACTTCCGTGTCCAAACCCGTTTTCATGCGGGCCTGGCGCAGCGTCACTTCGCGCTGGCGCAGTTCCACCTGGCGCCGCGCCAGTTCCAGTTGTTGTTCGGTGCGCGCCAGCTCCACGTAATCGTGGGCGATGGCGCCGGCCAGCGTCGCTTCGGCGGCGCGCGCCTCGATGCGGGCCGCGTCGGCCCGCGACAAATCGGCCGCCACCCGTTCGCCGTTCTGACCCCAGAAGTCGAACTCGTAGCGGAAGCCCAGCGTCAGTGCGGCCGAGGTGTGGCTGGTGCCGGCCAGCGCCGGCGGCACGGCGCCGTTGCCGCTGTAGCGCAGGCGGGCGGCGGCCGCGTCGGCGCTCAGTTCCGGACCGCCGTCGGCGCGGCGCGCCTGCAGCAGGGCGTCGGCCCGTTCCAGCCGGGCGCGCGCCTCGGCCAGGCCGGGCGCGCCGGCGATGGCTTGCGCGATCAGGCGGTCGAGCTGGGCGTCGTGGAACGCGTGCCACCAGTCGGCGGCCGGCCAGTCGCCCAGCGCGGCGCTGGCACCGCTGGCGACGGTATCGGCGGCCAGCGGCGTGGCCAGCGGCCGTTGCGGGCCGGGGCTGGCGCAGCCGGCCAGCAGCAGGGCGGCCAATGCCCCCGACAGCAGGGGCGCTGCCAGCGCAGGCTTGGAAAGGGACGGTTTCATTGCGGTTCTCCTTCAGGTTCCGTGTTGCGTATTTCAGGTTCAGGCGCTGTGCAGCGGGGCTTCGGCCACCGGGGCGCTTTGTACGTACAGCAGGGCGCCCAGCGCGATCAGGATCATGGTCAGGTGCACCGATTGCACGGCGCCTTGCTTGATCCAGTAGCCGAACCACAGGCCGCCGCAGGCAAACCACAGCCACAGCAAGAGGAAGCCGGACAGGGCCAGCACGCCGGCGCTGCGGGCCTGGCGCAGCTGGCGCTGCTTGCCGCTCCAGCCGGCGCGGGCGAACAGCAGGGCCGCCAGCCACAGGGCCGCGGCCACCGTCACCTGCACGGCCGCCACCGCGTACAGCAGCGTGGGCACGTGGTCCACCGGCCAGGCGTGCCACGCCAGGCCATTGCCCAGCACCGGTTCGCCGCGCAGCAAGTCCATCGACAGCATGTGGCCCAGCAGCTGGCGGTTGGTGCCCGGGTCGGTCAGGTTGTTGAACACGGCGATGCTGAGCCACAGGGCCAGGCCGGTCAGCAGCACCAGCCGGCTCAGGGCGGAAATGCGGGTGGACATGAGGTTCTCCTTACATGGTGGGATGGGGGATCAGCACTGGCCAGCCGCGTTCATTGGCCAGCGCCAGCATCGACAGTTCGTGCGCCACCACGGTCGGGTGGCCCACGGCTTCCAGCAGCGGCAGGTCGGACAGGTGGTCGCCATAGCCGTAGCACTGGGCGCCGCTGGCGCCGTGCGCGGCCAGGAAGGCGTCCACCGCCTCGCGCTTGCCGGCGCCGATGGTTTGGGGCGCCAGCAGCTCGCCCGTGTAGCGGCCCTGCTCGACGGCCATGCGGTTGACCAGCAGGTGCCGCACGCCGAGCGCGTCGGCCAGCGGCTGGATGATTTCCAGCGCCGAGCCGGACACGAACACGGGCTGCACGCCGTCGGCCTGGTGCCGGCGCAGCGCGCGCAGCACGGGGGCGATGTAGAAGCCGGGCTGGGTCGACGCTTGCGCGAACCAGCGCCGGGCGCTGGCCGCCAGCGCGTTGCGGTCGTGGCCGCGGAAGGCGCGGTAGTAGGCGCGATTGACCTCGTTGCGCTCACGGCCCTGGCGCAGCAGGGCGCGCAGGTGGCGCTGGGCCAGCCAGTCGGCCAGCGCACCGCGCATGGGGCCCAGCCGTTCGCGCAGGTAGAAGGCGCGGAAGGTGAACATGCTCTTCTGGTCGATGAGGGTTTCGTCAACGTCGAAGAAGGCGTAGCGATTGCGGGACATGCGGTTCTCCTGTGGGCCGGCGCACGGCGGCGCGCCGGCCGGTTGCGGTGGAAGATCAGGCCGGCAGGGCCACGGTCGCTGCCAGTGCCGGGGTGGCGGCGGGCTGGCCCAGGCCGCGCGAGATCAGGTCGGCCATCAGCAAGTCCATGCTGTGCGACAGGGCCTGGTCGGCCAGCTGGTTTTCGCGCGGGCCCAGGTAGGCGTCGTCGAACACGCCGAACTTGACGGCCATGCCGGCCACCGCGCGCCCGTTCTGCCACACCTCCATGTCGGCCACCACGCTGACGCGGTCCGCACGGGGGCGCTGCAGGTCCAGCAGCGTGTAGCGGATGGTGGCCGGCAGCGGAAACGCGAACTGCAGGAAGCGCATGTTCATTTCGTTGATCACGAAGTAGCGCTTGGCCGGCGCGTCCGCGCCCATGCAGTGCGCTTCCGTGGTGGCGATGAACATCTGGCGGCACGCCTCGGTCAGCACCATGCCTTGCACGTGCAGGCCGGTCAGGTGGTCCAGCATCAATTCGCTGCGGGCGTCGATCAGCAGGTCGGCCTCGAAGTGGGTCTCGTCGATCTTGCGCGGCACCGAGATCAGCACGTTCTGGTCCTGGTGCTTGTGCGACAGCGCATGGCCGGCGCGGCTGTGGCGGTTCAACTCGTTCCAGCAGGCGAATTCCTGGCCCAGGCCGAGGCTGATGGCCAGGCAGTAGGCATGGTCGATCTGCATGCCGCTCAGGCCCTGGCCGGCCACCAGGGTCTTGCCGCGCAGCGCCTCGACGCGGTTGTGGCGCAGCTGCTCGAGCAGGGTGGTGTAAGCCAGCACGCCAGGTTTTTGTACGAATTTGTTGAATTCTTCAGCGATAACGAGTTGCAGGTTCATAAAATCCTCCTATTAAAAATGAATGGAAAAGTGTGTGCCTTCGGTTCGAAGCGCCAAGCTCAAGCCAGGGCGGCGTGCCCCATCAACCAACTGTCATGCAGCCATTTCTCCGTCTGGCGCAGGCTGCGCGTGAAATCCCATACGATGTCGCGTTCAAAGGTCAGCACCACGCCGTGCGGGCCGACGATGACCCAGAAGTAGCGCCCGTCGCGTTCGTTGCGGCACTTGACCTTCATGCCCGTCAGCGTGTGGGCGCGGACCTGGCCGTCGGCTCCGGTGGTGCGCAGTGTTTCGTCGTGCGGCTGCACCCATTGCAGCGCCATGCCTGGCAGCAGGTCCGGCGCCTGCTGTTCCAGGTAGGCGTGGGCGATGCGCTGGGCCTGGGCCACGGTGGGCAGTTCGCCGTGGCACTGGGCCGCGCTGAACCAGGTCTTGCCCAGCAACTGGCCCGACGGCGCCAGCACCATGCTGTAGTGTTCGCCGCCAAGGCCGCCGTTCTGGCCGTCGCGGCGCTCGTAGCGCAAGTGCCAGGCGGGGGCGCCGTCCAGCGTGACCGGGTTGATGCTGGCCAGGGTCTCGAAGCCGGCCGGCGGCCGCAGGCGCGGATCGAGGTGCACGGGTAGCGGCTGCTTGTTATCCGTCACGTGGCCGTCGTTGGCGGCGGTGGTGTTCGGTTTCATTGCGGTTCTCCTTCTGGTATGGGGCGGTTAGCGGGGCGCCACGGTGGCGCCGGCGGTGTTGGCCGCCGAGCGTCCGGTGGGCAGACTGACGATCAGGGCGCCGGCCACCAGCAGGGCCAGGCAGCCGAAGTAGCGGGCGGCCGGCAGCGGGGCGGCCGTGCTGGCCAGCCAGGGGCCGAGGCTGGCGCCGCTGAACAGCACGAAGGTGTACAGCGACACGGCCTGGCCACGCCAGCTGGCTTCGGCCAGGGCACTGGTGCGGGCGATCAGGCTTGGCACGCTGATGCCCACGCCGGCCACGAACAGCACGCTGGCGGCCAGCGTGGCGGCCAACTGCTTGTCCGCGGCGCTGGCGATGGCGGCCATGGCCAGCCCGGCGGCGGCCGTGGCCAGGCCCACGCTGACCATGCGCTGGGCGCCGAAGCGGGGCAGCAGCAAGGCCACGGCCAGCGGCATCAGGAAGCCGGGCACGGCGATGGCACGCACGGCCAGCGGGCTCAGGTTGGCGGCCCGCAGCGCGGCGCCCAGGTGATGGTCCAGCCCCAGGTAAAAGGCCACGAAGCTCATCATCAGGGGCAGCGCGGCGCCATACACGGTGCGCAGGGCGGGCTGGCGCAGCACACGCAGCAGGCCGCTGTAGCTGGCCAGCAGCGGGGTGGTGACGGGCGGACGCAATTCCTGCGGCAGGCGGGCCAGCATCCAGGCCGTGACCAGGTAGATCGGGCAGGGCAGCGCCACGGCCCAGCCGAAACCGTAGGCGGCGCCGGCCAGGCCGCCATAGATCTGGCCCACCAGGCCGGCCAGCAGGAAGGCCGTGCTCAGCCATGCCAAACCCCACAGCCGCAGCCGGCCCGGCAGCGCCTCGGCCAGGAAGGCCAGCGCGGCCGGCGGGAAGGCTGCCGTGGCCAGGCCTTGCAGGGCGCGCCCCGCATACAGTTCGGCCGGCGTGCTCGCCTGACTCAGCAGCACGGTGGTGGCCGTCAGGGCCAGCAGGCCGCCCACCATGACGGGCTTGCGGCCGATGCGGTCCGACAGCGGACCGAACAGCAGGAAGCCGCTGGCGTAGGCGAAGCTGAACGCACCCAGTGCGGCGCCGGCGCCGGCCGCGTCCAGCCCGAACTGGCGGCCGATCTGGCCCAGCAGCGGCAGCGGCAGGTAGAGCTGGGACACGGCGGCCAGGCCGCACAGCGCCAGCAGGGTCAACACGGCTACCGGATGTTTCATGGTCTATCCTTTCGTGGGCTATTATTACGACAGCTTTTAATTAGCTAGGAACTATGTAGCAAGCTAAGTAAATCGGTCAAAAAAAACTGGCGGCGCCAGCAGGCTGAATTGAATTGCTATTCAGTCATGGTTTCAATATTAGCATAAAAATAGCGTTTAACTATATAGCTCGCTAAATATTTGATGCAAAAAAAAACCGCCGTCCACGGGCCGCGCGGCACACGCCGCCCGGCCCCGGCTGCATCAGGCGGCGACCGCCTTGATGTCGGCCATGCTGGCGTTGAGCTTGCGCATCAGGGCGCGCAATTGCTCGCGTTCCTGGGCGTTGAACACGCTCATCAGCTGCGCCACCCAGCTGTAATGTTCGGGCAGCGCTTCGGCCAGCAAGGCTTCGCCGGCCGGCAGCAGCCGCACCACCCAGGCGCGGCGGTCGCCCACGTCCTGCTCGCGGCGGCACAGCTTGGCCTGTTCCAGGCGGTCGACGATGCCCGTCATGGTCGGCGACGACACGCTCACCCCTTCGGCCAGCCGGCCCACGCCCAGGCCGCCCGGGCTGCGCTTGAGCAGCAGCAGCACGAAGAACTTGGTCTGCGACAGGCCATGGCGGGCCAGGTTCACTTCGAACTCGGCCATCATGTCGCTGCAACTGCGCGACAGCAGCAGCCAGGTTTGCAAGCCCTCGACATCAGGGTTGGGATAGAGCTTGGCGAACTGCGACAAGGTATCGAAGCTGGGTAAATCCTTGAGTTCCAACATGGTGGTGTCTCGTTTGATTAGTAGTTGGATAAATATTAGCGTGCTAAATTGTGCCTGTCAAAGAAAATATAGGCCTTTTTGATGATTTCCCGTCGCGCCAAGCCGACGGTTGGGCTGTTTGGCGCGTTTGGGCCACGCGCCGGGAGCGGGCTGGGGTAAGATCATGCCAGCATTTTTCCGGGGAAAGGAACGCGCATGCAGGCAGCCGTCAATCTGTGGCCCTTGATCGGGGTGGCCGTGATCGTGGCCGGCTTCGCGCTGCGCATCCACCCGGTGCTGGTGGTGGTGGCCGCTTGCGCCGCCACCGGCGCGGCCGTCGCCATGCCGCCCGGCGACTGGCTGGCCGCGCTGGGCACGGCCTTCGTCAAGACCCGCAACCTGCCGCTGATCCTGCTGTTGCCATTGGCCGCCATCGGCCTGCTGGAACGTTACGGCCTGCGCGAACATGCCCAGGCCGTGGTGACGCGAATCCGCTCGGCCACCACCGGCCGGCTGCTGATCGCCTACCTGCTGGTGCGCGAGTTGAGCGCCGCCTTCGGCCTGACCAGCCTCGGCGGCCATCCCACCATGGTGCGCCCGCTGGTGGCGCCCATGGCCGAGGGGCTGGCCGCCGCCCGCCATCCGGGCCTGACGGGCTTGAATGAGGCGCTGCGCCAGCGCATCCGCGCCATGGCCGCCGCCACCGACAACGTCGGCCTGTTCTTCGGCGAGGATATCTTCGTCGCCTTCGGCGCCATCGTGCTGATGCAGACCATCCTGCGCGGAGAAGGGCTGGAAGTTGATCCGCTGCGCATGGCGCTGTGGGGCATCCCGACGGCCGTCAGCGCCTTCCTGATCCACGCGTGGCGGCTGCGCCGGCTCGACGCGCGCATCGCGCGCGAGGGCGCGCAGGCCCTGGCGCGTGCGGCCGGGACGGCGGAACCGGCGGCACCGGCGGAACCGGCGGCGCACCATGGCGAGACGCCGGGCGGGCGCGTGCCCGGGGATGGCGCATGACCATCACGCTCGATTTTTTCTACCTGGTGGTGGGCCTCATGCTGCTGCTGGTCGCCCTCATGACGCTGCGCGACCGCCACCACCCGCGCCGCCACGCGGCCGCCCTGTTCTGGGGCCTGTACGCGCTGGTCTACCTGGCCGGCGAGCGCCTGCCGCCGCAAGTGGTGGGGCTGGCCATGGTGGTGATGGCGCTGCTGGCCGGTTTTGGCGGCGTGCTGCCGGGGCGCCACGGCGAACGGCCGGCGGCCGAACGGGCCGCCAGCGCCCGGCGCCTGGGGCACCGCTTGCTGCTGCCGGCGTTGCTGATCCCGGCCGTCACCATTGCCGGCGCCACGCTGCTCCAGGACGTCCGGCTGGCTGGTGCGCCGCTGCTGGAAGCGAAGAACCTGACGCTGGTGTGCCTCGGCTGCGGCGCGCTGCTGGCCGTGGCGGCGGCCTGCTGGCTGACGCGCGCCACGCCGGCGCAGGCGCTGCGCGAGGCGCGCCGGCTGGTCGACAGCATGGGCTGGGCCGTGGTGCTGCCGCACATGCTGGCGGTCCTGGGACTGCTGTTCGTGCAGGCCGGCGTGGGCAAGGCGGTGGCCCATGTCGTCACGCAGTGGATCGCGCTCGACACCCGGCTGGCGGCGGTGGCCGTGTATTGCGTCGGCATGGCGCTGTTTACCATCGTGATGGGCAATGGCTTCGCCGCGTTCCCCGTGATGACGGGCGGCGTCGGCATCCCGGTGCTGGTGGGGGTGTACCATGCCGATCCGGCCGTGATGGCGGCCATCGGCATGTTCAGCGCCTACTGCGGCACCCTGATGACGCCGATGGCGGCCAATTTCAACATCGTGCCGGCGGCCTTGCTGGCGCTGGACGACAAGCATGGCGTGATCAAGGCGCAGCTGCCCACCGCCTTGCCGCTATTGGCCGTCAACATCGGCCTGTTGTATTTTTTGATGTACCGGTAACTGGAGCACAATGCATGAAAAGATTTATATTGCTGACCGGTTTTGAACCGTTCAACAAGGAAGACATCAACCCGTCGTGGGAAGCGGTGCGCGCGCTGGGCGACTGGCAGGAGGGCGATTTCACGGTGGTGGCGCGCCAGCTGCCCTGCGCGTTCGGCGTGGCCAGCAGGCTGCTGCACCAGATCGTGGAGGAGCTCCAGCCCAGCATCGTGATCATGGTGGGGCAGGCCGGCGGCCGGGTCGACCTGTCGGTCGAGCGCATCGCCATCAACGTGGACGACGCGCCGATCGAGGACAACCGCAAGCGCCAGCTGGTGGATGTGCCGGTGGTGGCAGGCGGTCCGGCCGCCTATTTTTCCACCCTGCCCATCAAGGCCATCGTGCACCAGTTGCGCGAGGCGGGCCTGCCGGCGTCCGTGTCGCAAACGGCCGGCACCTTCGTCTGCAACCACGTGTTCTACAGCCTGATGCACCAGGCGGCCGACTGGGGCACCACCATGCGCGCCGGCCTGATCCATGTACCTTATCTGCCACAGCAGGCTGCGCGCCACCCGGGCGCGCCCAGCATGCGGCTGACCGACATGATCGAAGGCTTGCGCATCGCCGTGCGCACGGTGCTGGCCTACGACGTGGACCTGCGCGAGGCCGGCGGCGTGACGCATTGAGCGCCCTGGCCGCGCTGCATGCGGGCCGTGTGGCATCGTTGCCAACATTCATACCCAAGCATGTGTGTTGGTAACGCCCCATTCTTTTTCCCTTTCTTTCATCATAATAGTATTGCCAGTATTGCCAGCGGGCTATAATCGTTCTGACGGTAAATATCAGTTGCCGTGAATCCCCTCCGCCCTGGATCTGGCCCATGCATAGCACACTACGCCGCGTCTTGATCGCCATCGTGTTGGCGTTGGGCGGACTGCTGCCCGTGCTTTGCCTGGCGCAGGCGGTGCCGGTCCGGCTCGACTACCGCTGCGTTTTTGTTTCTCCCTCGCCTTCGCTCTCGCCCTTGCCAGCGCCGGGGTGGCAGGCGGCCGGGGGCTGGCTGCCCGTGCCCGACGCGGGCGCCCTGATCGCACGCGGCGACGCCTGCTGGCTGCGGGTCGCGCCAGCCGGCGAGATGGCGGTGCCGCAGTCCGAATACCTGGTGTTGCAGCACTCGACCATGCTGCACATGGCCTTGTTCGACAGCGGCGGGCGCCCGCTGCCCGTCGGCACGGCCCGCACCGACGCGGGCGGCGCGCTGGAGCAGGGCTGGCGCCTGTTGTTGCCGCTGGCCGGCCTGCGGGCGGGACCCCTGTATCTCAAACTGGACTCGTCCAATCCGGCTTTTCCCGAGCGCGTGATCGCGCGCGGGCAAGGCCCGTTGCCCGCCGTGTTGCAGGCGCAGCAGCGCACCCTGATGACGACGCTGCTGGCGTCCACCTTGCTGCTCACCTCGGCCATGTTCACGGCCGCCTTCGGCCTGGCCTTGCGCGAGCGTGAATTTGGCGAATACGCGGGTTATTCGTTCGCACTGGGCCTGTCGTTGCTGAGCTACGCGCGGTTGGACGTGATGCTGCTCGATGTCGATGCTGGCTGGCTGTGGCAACTGGCCACGCCGCTGTCGACTTGCCTGTTGTGCTGGCTGGCCCTGCACTTCGGCCGCTTCGCACGCAGCAGCGTGTGGCTGGCGCGCGCGCTGCGTGGCGTGATCGCCGTCGATGCCGCCTTGCTGGGCTGGTCGCTGCTGGCGCTGGCCGGCCTGCCCTTGCCGCTGCCGCCGATGGACCGCTTCGATTTCGAGAACCGCCAGGACATGGTGGTCGAATCGCTCATCATGCTTGGCGGTTGGCTAAGCTGGCGGCGCGCCGAGCAGGACAGCCAGGATGGCCTGCTGCTCATGCTGGGCCTGGCGCCATCGCTGTACATCGACCTGGTGCACCAGCTGTGGGACCCTTGGCTGGCGCCCTGGCTGCGGGCCGCCTGGGGCTACACGCTGTCGGCCGGCGTCGATTACGCCATTCACTTCAACGGCGCGCTCACCTGGCTGCCGTTGCCGGCCATGTTCTGCTTCGCGCTGGCGCGCCGCGCGCTGCGCCTGCACCGCGCGCTGGGCGAGGAACGCCTGCAGCTGGAGGCGCGCGTCGCGCACCGCACCCAGGAATTGCGCAGCGCCAACGCGGAACTGGAACTGCGGGCCAGCACGGACGAGCTGACCGGCCTGCCGAACCGGCGCCGCATGATGGAGTGGATCGAGCACGAGATCGAGCGGGCGCGCCGCTATGGCCATGAGCTGACCCTGTGCATGCTCGACATCGACCACTTCAAGCGCATCAACGACGAGCATGGCCACATGGCGGGCGACCGCGCGCTGGTGGCCATCGCCAACGTGTTAGGCAATACCATGCGCGGCGCCGACCTGATCGCCCGTTTCGGCGGCGAGGAGTTCGTGCTGTTGTTGGCCAACACGGGGCCGCAGGTGGCCGTGGAGCTGGTCGAACGCCTGCGCGCGTCGGTGGCGGCCCTGCCGCTGCGGGCCGACGATGGCCGCCAATACAGCATGACCGTCAGCGTCGGCGTGGCCGCGCTGGAAGCGGGCGGCAGCGACAGCATCTCGCGCCTGCTGCTGCGCGCCGACCAGGCCCTGTACCGCGCCAAGAACGGCGGGCGCAATTGCGTAATGCTGGCGTAATAACGGAGGCATGATGGTGGCGTGACGGTGGCGTGACGGTGGCGTGACGGTGGCCATCGCGGCCAGTGGCCAGCGGCCGCGCGCCGCGATGGCCACGCCGTTGGCGTCAGTGTTTCGCGCCGCCGTCCGGCGCCCGTTCCGCGCCATAGGTCTTGACCAGGTAATCGACCATGTCCGCCATCTCGCTTTCCGGGAACGGCGCGCCGAACGGCTTTTTCATCTTCTTGACGGTCGCTTCCCAGTAGCCGCGCGGCGACTGGGGCGGCTGGCTCTGGATGTAGTGCACCGAATGGCACAGCATGCAGTTGCGCTGCACCAGCGTGTAGCCGGGCAGGGTGCTGGGCTTGAACAGGGCCGTCTCGGGCGGCAGGTCGATGCTGGCCGCCGAAGCGGCCGGCGCGGCCAGCGCGGTCAGCGCAGCGCACAGGGACAGGACAAACAGGGATGGACGCATGCGGTGCTCCTCAGACGGCGACGATGTGGGTGGATTCGACGACATTGCGCATGTAGCCGGCCGGATTCCATAACGGGTCCATGGGCTGGCTCTGGCCGATGCGGTTCACGGCGCGCACCTTCAGTTCATACGCGCCCTTGCGCGGCGGGGTGAACGCGATGCTCCAGCGCCGGAACGAGTAGCGCCCCAGGTCCTTGCCCAGGCGCGCGGCCTGCCAGTTGCGGCCACCGTCGGCCGAGAAAGCCACTTCCGTAATGCCATAGCCGCCATCGAAGGCGATGCCGCGTACTTCCAGCGGCCGGCCGCTGGCCACTTGCGCGCCATCGGCCACGCTGGTGATGAAGGAGCGCACATTGAAGCGGCTGATCGGCACCGTCCTGGTGGGCGCGGCGCCGGGTGCCACAGACGCGCCGGCGTTGTCGGGGATACGGTAGGCGGGGTTCATCCAGAACCCTTCGAATGGTTTGTCGAGCACCGTGATGTCGGACAGGTGCTTGACCCAGTAGGTGCCATAGTGGCCCGGCACCACCAGCCGCAGCGGGTAGCCGTTCAGCACGGGCAGGTCCTCGCCGTTCATGTGCCAGGCCAGCAGCACTTCGCCATCCATGGCCTGGTCCACGCTCAGCGCCTTGACGAAATCGGGGCCGTCGCCCAGCGGCGGCGTATCGAGGCCGTTGAAGCTGACCTGCACCGAGCCGGCCTTGATGCCGGCTTTTTCCAGCACCGTCTTGAGCGGGATGCCGGTCCAGCGCGCGTTGCCCATGGCGCCATTGGCCAGCTGGCCGCCGTTCACGCGCGGCGTGAGCAGGCCGCGGCTGTTGCCCGAGCACTGGTTGACGGCCACCACTTCCACCGGCTGGCCCAGTTGCTTGAGTTGGTCCAGCGTCAGCGCCAGCGGCTGGCTCACGTTGCCGCCCACGTTCAGGCGATATTCGTTCAGGTCGATGGAGGTTGGAATGCCGCTCCAGTGGTAGCGCACGAAGAACGCGTCATTGGGGGTGATCTCGCCGTCGTTGAAGATGGCGAATGGCGTCTCCAGTTGCGGCGGGCGGGCCGTGAGCAGGATCAGCGGGCGTTTTTGCGGATAGGCCACCAGTTCCCGTTCGCCGTTCTCGAACGGCAGCGCGACGCGACCCGGCGCGGCGGCCAGCGCCGTCAGCGCGGTGCCACCCAGGGCGCCGGCCGCGCCCAGCGTGCCGGCCTGCTTGAGGAATGTGCGCCGTTGCGGCAAGGGTAGCGCCGGCGGTTTCTGGAACTGGGTCATGCGGGCCTCCATGCTGTTGAGAATAGAAATGGAGTCTGCCCGGCATGCGGGGGCGTGGTCAATCGTGTAGCGGATGTTGTGTCGTTTTTGTCATCAATTGGCAGTGCGCTGTCGTCAAATGAGAAGTGCGGTGGGGCATGCAAGCGACATCCTGACCGCTTAGTCGCCCGGCGCCGGCGGATTGATGATGTTGAGGAAGGCGCGCACCACGGGCGCGTCGTCGTTGGCGGGGTAGGTGATGTACAGGTTGGCCGATGGCGGATCGCGCAGCGGCACGAATACCACGCCGGGCCAGCCGATGCGGCTGGTCGTCTCGGGCAGCAGCGTCACCCCCAGGCCCGCGCCCACCATGGCCAGCAGCGTCTGCGGCTCGTTCGCCTCCTGGAAGATGGTCGGCTGGAAGCCGGCCTGCACGCAGCATTCGATCAGGTAGCGCGGGAACGAGGATTTGTCGAGCGCCAGCGTCAGCATCGGTTCCTGGGCGATGTCCATCAGGTCGATCTCGGCGCGCGCGGCCAGCGGGTGGTGGTCGTTGATGGCCACGCACACGTTCTCGCGGTAGCACAATTCCTGGCGCAGGTTGTCGCGCTTGAGTTCATCCTCGTCCAGCTTCGGTTCGCGCCAGAAGCCCACGTCCACCTGCTTGGCGCGCAGCGCGTCGTACTGCACCGTGGGGCCCAGCTCGTGCAGGGTCCACGTCACGCGCGGGTACTTGGTCTGGAATTCCTCCAGCAGGCTGGGGATGGGCCCCCACATGGCCGAACCGACGATGCCCACCCGCAGCCGTCCCACTTCGCCGCGGTCGATCTGGCGGATGGTGTCGATGGTCATGCGCATGCGCGCCAGCAGCTCGGTCGCCTCCTGCATCAGCGCCTTGCCCGCCACCGTCAGCTCGAAGGTGCGGGTGGTGCGGGCGAACAGGCGCACGCCCAGTTCCGCCTCCAGCTTCATGATCTGCTGGCTCAGCGGCGGCTGCGAGATGTGCAGCCGTTCGGCCGCCCGGCTGAAGCTTTTTTCCTCGGCCACGGCCAGGAAGTAGCGTAACTGTTTGAGGTCGATGGACATGACGGTGCTCGGCGTGGCTCAGCGGGTCGCGGGATGGGCGTGCAGCGCGCAGGCCAACGCTGCGCCCACGCGCGCGTTGTGCTTCACCAGCGCGATGTTGGTGGCCAGGCTGCGACCGGCCGTCAGGTCCTTGATGCGGCCGAGCAGGAAAGGCGTGACCTGCTTGCCCGTGATGCCGCGCTGGGCCGCCTCGTTCAGGGCCTGTTCCGTGATGGCGTCGATTTCCGCCTTGGGCATGGCGTCCGCCGCCGGCACCGGGTTGCTGACCACCACGCCGCCGTTCAGGCCCAGCTCCCACTTGGTGCGGATGAAGGCCGCTTGTTCGGCCGGCGTATCGAGCTGGAAGTCGGCGTTGTAGCCGCTCTCGCGCGTGAAGAAGGCGGGGAAGCCGGGCTGGCCCACGCTCACCACGGGCACGCCGTATGTCTCCAGGTACTCCAGCGTGAGGCCGATGTCGAGGATGGACTTGACGCCCGCGCACACCACGGCCACCGGGGTGTGGGCCAGTTCCTGCAGGTCGGCCGAGATGTCGAAGCTGGTTTCGGCGCCGCGGTGCACGCCGCCAAGACCGCCCGTCACGAACACTTCGATGCCGGCCAGCTGCGCACAGATCATGGTGGCGGCCACCGTGGTGGCGCCCAGCTTCGCTTGCGACAGCACGTAGGGCAGGTCGCGCCGGCTCACCTTCATCACGTCGGGCGCGGTCGCCAGCAGTTCCAGCTGTTCGGGCGACAGTCCGATGCGGATTTTGCCTTCGATGATGGCGATGGTGGCCGGCACGGCGCCACCGTCGCGGATGATCTGTTCCACTTCGCGCGCCATGGCCACGTTCTGCGGATAGGGCATGCCGTGCGAGATGATGGTCGATTCCAGCGCCACGATGGCTTTGCCGGCGGCGCGGGCGGCCGCTACTTCGGGCGAGAACGAGAGGAAGGGGTGCATGGTGTCGGTCCTGTTGGTTGCGGTGGCGATGGTGGCGTTGGTGGCGATGGTTGGCGGGGGCGCTAGCGCATCAGCGGCACGCCCGGCGCGGGGAAGGACGGCGCGTCCAGGTCGAAGTCGTTGATCTCGTCGAGCACGTCGGCGGCCAGCATGGGCGAGACGGTGTCCGGGCTTTCCAGCGTCATGGCCGCCACTTTCAGGCCGCGCCGGCAGGCCAGCGCCAGGTCGTCGCTGCCCTGGTACAGCGACCAGCAGACGGCGGCCGCGAACGCGTCGCCGGCGCCTGTCACGTCCACCACCTCGACTTGTTGGGCCGGCAGCCACGCCAGCGGGCCTGCTCCGGCCGTGGTGTGGAACACGCCCTGGCCACCGCAGGTGACGATCACGTCGCGCGCGCCCTGGGCCTGCACTTCGCGGCAGGCGGCGGCCACGTCGTCCTCCGTGGGCAGTGCGCGCCCGACGCGGGTTTCCAGTTCGCCGCGGTTGAGGATCAGCAGCCGCAGGCCGTGCAGGTCGGCTGGCAGGCGCGCCATCTTGGGCTGCGACACGGCCACGATGATCAGCGGCACGGCGTCGTGACGCGCGTCGGCCAGCAGCAGGGTAATGCTGTCGCGCGGCAGGTTCAGGTCGGCCACCGTCATGGCGGCGGCCGCGCGTTGCGGCTGGCGGCTGGCCAGGAAGGCGGGCGTGAGGCGGTCGTACAGGGCCATGTCGGCCAGCGCCACCGTCATTTCGCCGCCCGCGTCCAGCACCGCCGTGTAGGTGCCGGTGGCGCAGTCGGCCACGTGCAGGCTGCCGCGCATGTCGATGCCGGCCGCTTCGGCGTGGTCGGCCAGCGCGCGGCCGGCCGCGTCCATGCCCAGCGCCGTCAGCAAGGCGGCCGGGATGGCGAGCCGGGTCAGGTTTTCCGCGATGTTGCGGGCCACGCCGCCGAACACTTCCTCGGCGCTGGCCGGGTTGGAGGTGCCCAGTTGCAGCGGCGCCAGCGTGCGCAGCTTGCGGTCCAGGTTGGCCGCGCCGATGCAGACGATGGGGCGTTTGTCGGGCAGCACATAGGCCCGGCCCAGCAAGCGGCGTTCGCGGATCAGGCCCGCAATGTGGCCGGCCACGGCCGAACGCGACAGGCGCAGTTCGATGGCCAGGTCTTGCTGGGAGATGAAAGGGTTGGCGCGGATCAGCTGGTATAGCTGTTCCTTTTTCGACAGTTCCGTCACGGCCGCTCCATAAGACATTTGTTTTTAATGCTAAACAAATGTTTTCTGCCTGTCAATTGAGCAGGCTCCGAATCCCTCTTATTTATTCATTGCACATATAAATGATGAAGAAAAATGGTATTTGCCATACATATAACGATCAGGCATAGTGTCGTTCAACCAGATTTGATCCACAGCATACCCGCATCACCAGCAGTTGTTGTAGCGGCGCCCGGCGCCCGGCCACACTGCGCCGCGCGCGCAGGGCAACACAGCATCGCCATTCCGAACCATACCGACGACAACGAGGATATCCATGTCTAACAATTCCCCATTCCAGGCCGCTGCCATCGTCCGCGCCCGCATTCCGGCCGATTTCAAGCCGCGCATCGCGATGATCCTCGGGTCCGGCCTCGGCGTGCTGGCCGAACAGATGACGGACGCGGTGACCATCAGCTTCGATGAGCTGACCGGCTTCCCCATCAGCACCGTGCATGGCCATGCCGGCGAACTGGTGATCGGCACGCTGGCTGGCGTGTCCGTGGTTTGCATGAAGGGCCGCGGCCATGTGTACGAAGGCTATGGCCTGGGCGTGATGACGTCGGCCGTGCGCACCATGAAGCTGCTCGGCTGCGAGATGCTGTTCGTGACCAACGCGGCCGGTTCGCTGCGCACGGAAGTGGACGCCGGTTCGCTGGTGGCGCTGACCGACCATATCAACTTCATGCCCGGCACGCCGATGATCGGCCCCAACGACGAGCGTTTCGGTCCGCGTTTCTTCAGCATGGCCAACGCCTACGACGCCGACCTGCGCCAGCTGCTGCAAGCGACGGCCGCAGGCAAGAACATCACGCTTCATGAAGGCGTGTACATCGCCTACGCCGGCCCGAATTTCGAGACGCCGGCCGAGATCCGCGCCTTCAAGACGCTGGGCGCCGACGTGGTGGGCATGTCCGTGGTGCCGGAAGTGGTGTCGGCCCGCCATTGCGGCCTGAAGGTGGTGGGCGTGTCCGTCATCACCAACCTGGCCGAGGGCTTGTCGCCGTTCCCGCTGTCGCACGAGCAGACGCTCAAGTACGCGGCCGTGGGCGCCAAGTCGCTGATCGAGCTGATACTGGGCTTCCTGGCCAACGTGGCGAAAACGCCGCAAGCGTAATCCCCGGCGGGGCGGCATGGTCCGCCCCTTTTTCGTTCTTTACGAAGTCATGAGGAAGGCGTCCAATGGCAATATGAGGGTCGGACCCTGGGGTCTGACCCTTGCCTCATGCACTGGGGCGTCAGGCCTGAAGGAAGTCGGAAACAACCAACCAGGGTCAGACCCCAGGGGCTGACCCTAAAACGCTACATCGTCGCACCGGAGCACATCATGAAACGCGCATTTATCCTCCTGCTGGATTCCTTCGGCCTCGGCGCCACACCGGACGCCGCCAAGTACAACGATTCGGGCGCCAACACCTTCGGCCACATCGCCGCCTGGGCCGCCAGGGCCGGCACGCCGATGAACCTGCCGACGCTGGAAAAACTGGGACTGGCGGCCGCCGCCCACACGGCCTGCGGCCAGTGGGCCGACGGCTTTGCCCAGCGCGACGGCTTCACGGCCGCCTACGGCGCCGCCCGCGAGCGCTCGACCGGCAAGGACACCCAGAGCGGCCACTGGGAAATCGCCGGCGTGCCGGTGGAATTCGACTGGGGCTACTTCCCCCGCACCGTGCCTTCGTTCCCGGCCGAACTGACGGCGCGCCTGCGCGAGCTGGGCAAGGTGCCCGGCTTTCTGGGCGACTGCCACGCTTCCGGCACGGAGATCATCAACAAGCACGGCGACGAACACGTGGCCACCGGCAAGCCGATCATCTACACCTCGGCCGACTCGGTGCTGCAGATCGCCGCGCACGAGGAAGCGTTCGGCCTGGAGCGCCTGTACGAACTGTGCGAACTGGCCTTCAAGCTGGTGGAGCCGTACAACATCGGCCGCGTGATCGCCCGTCCGTTCGTGGGCGCCAACGGCAAGTACACCCGCACCACCAACCGCCACGATTACGCCGTGGCGCCGCCCGCGCCCACGCTGCTGGACCACGTGAGGGATGGCGGCGGCGAGGTGATCGCGCTCGGCAAGATCAGCGACATCTTCGCGGCGCAAGGCGTGTCGCGCGTGGTCAAGGGCGCCGACAACATGGCCCTGTTCGACGCGCTGCTCAAGGTGGCCGACGAGGCGGGCGACGGCGCGCTCACGTTCGTCAACTTCGTCGATTTCGACCAGGCCTTCGGCCACCGCCGCGACGTGGCCGGCTATTCGAACGCGCTGCACGAGATGGATGCGCGGCTGCCCGAATTCATGGCCAGGCTGCGCGAGGGCGACCTGGTGGTGGTGACGGCCGACCATGGCTGCGACCCCACCTGGACCGGCTCGGACCACACGCGCGAACATATCCCGATGATCTTCTTCGGCCCCGGCGTGCAGCCGCGCGCGCTGGGCATCTCGGAAACCTTCTCCGACATCGGCCAGACCGTGGCCCACCACCTTGGCGTCAAACCTCTTTCGAACGGAACCAACCTGTTATGAGCACTATTCCCGGCTTCAAGCGCAACGAAGCGGTCCCCCTGGACCTGGGCTGGATCAACCACATCCACATCAACAAGGCCGCCGCCGACCGCCGCGCCGCCAGCCTGGCCAACCGCCGCACCGTCAAGAAGGAATACCAGGCCGCGTGGCTGGTCAAGGCCATCGGCCTGATCGACCTGACCACGCTGTCGGGCGACGACACGCCGGGCCGCGTGGAGCGCCTGTGCCGCAAGGCGCTGCGCCCACTGCGCGCCGACCTGGTGGCCGCCATGGGCTTGCAGAACTATCCGCTGACGACGGGCGCGGTGTGCGTCTACCACGAGATGATCAAGCCTGCCGTGCAGGTGCTGCAGGGCCGCCTGCCGATCGCCGCCGTCTCCACCGGCTTCCCGGCCGGTTTGACCAGCCTGGAAACCAAGGTGCGCGAGATCGAACTGTCGGTGGCCGCTGGCGCTTCCGAGATCGACATCGTCATCACGCGCCAGCACGTGCTGACGGGGAACTGGCAGGCGTTGTATGACGAGATGGTGGCCTACCGCCAGGCCTGCGGCGAGGCGCACGTGAAAGCCATTTTGGCCACGGGCGAACTGGTCACGCTGGAAAATGTGGCCAAGGCCTCGTGGGTATGCATGATGGCGGGCGCCGATTTCATCAAGACCTCCACCGGCAAGGAACCCGTGAACGCCACCATCCCCGTCTCGCTGGCGATGGTGCGCGCGATCCGTGAATACCATGAGCAGACCGGCTTCAAGATCGGCTACAAGCCGGCCGGCGGCGTGAGCACGGCCAAGGCCGCGCTGCAGTATCTGACCTTGATGAAGGAAGAACTGGGTAACGAATGGCTGCAGCCGCACCTGTTCCGCATTGGCGCGTCCAGCCTGCTGACGGACATCGAGCGCCAGATCGAGCACTACGTCACGGGTGCTTACTCGGCCGCCCACCGCCACGCGCAACCTTAAGATCACAACGGATTCGTCATGCCAACAATTAACGAGATTCTCAACACCATGGAATACGGCCCAGCACCCGAGAGCACCAAGGAAGCGCAAGCCTGGCTGGAGCAGCGCGGCCGCACTTTCGGCCTGTTCATCGACAACGCATGGAGCGAGCCCGGTGAGCTGTTCGTCTCGGCCAATCCGGCCGATGGCAGCAAGCTGGCCGACCTGACCCAGGCTACGGAAGCGGACGTGGAGCGCGCCGTGGCGGCCGCCCGCCGCGCCCAGCCAGGCTGGCAGGCACTCGGCGGCCATGGCCGCGCGCGCGTAATGTACGCGCTGGCGCGGCTGCTGCAAAAGCACGCGCGCCTGTTCGCCGTGCTCGAAACGCTGGACAACGGCAAGACCATCCGCGAAACGCGCGACGTCGACCTGCCGCTGGCCGCGCGCCACTTCTACTACCACGCTGGCTGGGCCCAGTTGCAGGCCGAGGAATTCGCCGGCTACCGCGCCGTGGGCGTGGTGGGCCAGATCGTGCCGTGGAATTTCCCGCTGCTGATGCTGGCCTGGAAGATCGCGCCCGCCATGGCGGCCGGTAACACCATCGTCTTCAAGCCGGCCGAATTCACGCCGCTGACGGCCATGCTGTTCGCGGAACTGTGCGTGCAGGCTGGCGTGCCGGCCGGCGTGGTCAACATCGTCACCGGCGACGGCCGCGTGGGCGAAGCCATCGTCAAGCACCCCGGCATCGATAAAATCGCCTTCACCGGTTCGACCGAAGTGGGCCGCGCGATCCGCATCGCCACCGCCGGCAGCGGCAAGAAGCTGTCGCTGGAACTGGGCGGCAAGTCGCCCTTCATCGTGTTCGAGGACGCCGACCTGGACGCGGCCGTGGAAGGGCTGGTCGATTCGATCTGGTTCAACCAGGGGCAGGTATGCTGCGCCGGTTCGCGCCTGCTGGTGCAGGAGTCGGTCGAAGCCAAGTTCCTGGCCAAGCTGCGCGCGCGCATGGACAAGCTGACGCTGGGTTCTCCGCTGGACAAGTCGATCGACATCGGCGCGCTGGTGGACCCGGTGCAGCGCCAGCGCATCGCCAACCTGGTGGATTCGGCCCGTGACGAAGGCTGCACCATCTACCAGCCTGCCTGCGAATTGCCGGCCGATGGCTCTTGGTTCCCGCCCACGCTGATCACGGGCGCCTCCACCACGGCCGCAGTGGCGCAGGCTGAAATCTTCGGACCCGTGCTGGTGGCGATGAGCTTCCGCACGCCGCCCGAGGCGGTCCAGTTGGCCAACAACACCGTGTACGGCCTGGCTTCCTGCGTGTGGACCGAGAACATCAGCCTGGCGCTGGACGTGGCGCCGCAAATCAAGGCTGGCGTGGTGTGGATCAACACCGCCAACCAGTTCGATGCGGCCTGCGGCTTCGGCGGCTACCGCGAATCGGGCTTCGGCCGCGAGGGCGGCCGCGAAGGCATGTATGAATACCTGACGGCGCTGTCGGAAGAAGCGCGCCCGGCCGCGCCGCTGGTGGAAGCGAAGGCCAAGGCAAAGGCCAGCGCGCCAGCCCCGCACGACAGCCCGTTCGGCATCGACCGCACGGCCAAGCTGTACATCGGCGGCAAGCAGGCGCGCCCGGATGGCGCCTACAGCCGCGCCATCCACGGCGCCGACGGCGCCTTCATCGCCGAAGTGGGTGAGGGTAACCGCAAGGACATCCGCAACGCCGTGGAAGCGGCGCACAAGGCCGGCGGCTGGACCAAGGCCACGGCACACTACCGCGCCCAGGTGCTGTACTACATCGCCGAAAACCTGGCCGCGCGCGGTGCGGAATTCGCGGCCCGCATCGGCGCCATGACGGGCGCCAGCAATCCTGAACGCGAAGTGCAGGCCGCCATCGAGCGCCTGTTCTACTACGCCGCCTGGGCCGACAAGTACGACGGCCAGGCGCACCAGCCGCCGATGCATGGCATCACCGTCGCGCTCAATGAGCCGGTGGGTGTGATCGGCATCGTGTGCCCGAACGAGGCGCCGCTGCTGGGCTTCATCTCGCTGGTGGCGCCGGCCATCGCGCTGGGTAACCGCGTGGTGGTGGTGCCGTCGGAAGCGCATCCGCTGTCGGCCACGGATCTGTACCAGGTGTTCGATACTTCCGACCTGCCGGGCGGCGTGGTCAACATCATCACCGGCAGCGCCGACGAACTGGCGCGCACGCTGGCCACCCACGCCGACGTGGACGCCGTGTGGCGCCACGACGGATCGGCCGAAGGCTGCGCCGAAGTGGAACGCCTGTCGGCCGGCACGCTCAAGCGCACCTGGGTGGGCGGCGCCAAAGGGCGCGACTGGTACGACACGGCGCAAAGCGGCGGCCGCGCCGTGCTGGCCCACGCGTCGCAGGTGAAGAACATCTGGATTCCATACGGCGTGTAGGAAAACCAGGGTCTGACCCTTGGGTCAGACCCTCCGGCCACGGGGCAGCACGGCGCCGACGGCATATTTCAATACACCATATTTCAAGCGGAGCATCGCATGTTTTTAACCCAAGAGATCATCCGTAAAAAGCGGGATGGCGGCGCCCTGAGCGCCGAGGAGATCCAGTTCTTCGTGCGCGGCATCACGGACGGCAGCGTCAGCGAAGGGCAGATCGCCGCGCTGGCCATGGCCGTCTTTTTCAACGACATGAACATGGACGAGCGCGTGGCGTTCACGCTGGCCATGCGCGATTCGGGCGAGGTGCTCGAATGGCGCTCGCTGAACCTGCCCGGCCCCGTGCTGGACAAGCACTCCACGGGCGGCGTGGGCGACGTCGTGTCGCTGATGCTGGGCCCCATGATCGCCGCTTGCGGCGGCTACGTGCCCATGATTTCCGGCCGTGGCCTGGGCCACACGGGCGGCACGCTCGACAAGTTCGACGCCATCCCCGGCTATTGCACGGTGCCCGACAACGCGCGCTTCCGCGAAGTGGTGCGCGACGTGGGCGTGGCCATCATTGGCCAGACCGCCTCGCTGGCACCATCCGACAAGCGCTTCTATTCGATCCGCGACGTGACGGCCACGGTGGAATCGGTGGCCATGATCACCGGCTCCATCCTGTCGAAAAAACTGTCGGCTGGCCTGGACGCGCTGGTGATGGACGTCAAAGTGGGCAGCGGCGCCTTCATGCCGACCTACGAAAAATCGCTGGAACTGGCGCAGAGCATCGTCACGGTCGGCAATGGCGCCGGCACGCGCACGTCGGCCATCTTGACGGACATGAACGAATCGCTGGCACCCTACGCCGGCAACGCGCTGGAAGTGCGCGGCGCCATCGATTACCTGACGGGCCGTTCGCGTCCCGCGCGCCTGCATGAAGTGACGATGGCGCTGTGCGCCGAAATGCTGGTGCTGAGTGGCCTGGCCACGGACGAAACGACGGCCCGCGCCAGGCTGCAAGCGGCGCTCGACAGCGGCGAGGCGGCCAGCCGTTTCGCGCGCATGGTGGTGGCGCTGGGCGGCCCGGCCGACCTGATCGAGAATACGGACAAGCACCTGGAGCGCGCACCCATCGTCGTGCCCGTGCCGGCGCCCAAGGCTGGCTACGCGGCCAGTACGGATTGCCGTGGCATCGGCCTGGCCGTGGTCAGCCTAGGTGGTGGCCGCCGCCGTCCGAGCGACAATATCGACTTCGCCGTCGGCCTGACGGAGCTGGCAGGCCTGGGCGCGCGTATCGAAGCGGGCCAGCCGCTGGCCATGGTGCACGCGCGCACGCAAGCGGCGGCGGAGCAAGCAGTGCGCGAGATCCAGGCCGCGTATCATATCGCCGAGGCGGCGCCGGCCGCCAACCCGGTGATTTATCGCGCGATTCGTCCGTAACTTGCGGCGGGGAGTCTGACCCTGTGGAAGCCCCCGTGGAAGCTAAAAGGATTTTTATGGATAACCAACAATTGATCGCCGAGGCGGCCGCGGCGCGCCTCAAGGCTTATACGCCATACTCGAACTTCAAGGTGGGCGCGGCATTGCTGTGCAACGACGGCCGCGTGTTCCACGGCTGTAATGTGGAGAACGCGTCCTACGGCTTGTGCAATTGCGCCGAGCGCACCGCGTTCTTCAGCGCCTTCGCGCATGGCTACCGGCCGGGCGACTTCGACAAGCTGGCCGTGATCGGCGAGACCGATGGCCCGATCGCGCCGTGCGGCGCATGCCGCCAGGTGATCCTGGAGCTGGGCGGCAATGAACTGCCCGTAGTGCTGAGTAACCTGAAGGGCGACGTGTTCGAGACTACGGCGGCAGCCCAGTTGCCCAATGCCTTCGGCGGCGCCGACCTGAAAAAGAAGTAAGCACCTTGGCGCTCAAGAAGACCATCGACGTGCAAGCCGCCGTCGCCATCGCGGCGGCCGAGGCCATCGCGGCCAAGACCCAGGGCACGTTCGGCGTGGGCGGGGTGATGCTCGACCAGCACGGCGCCGTGCTGATGTCGCTGCATAACAATGTGGTGCGCCATGGCTTGATCTTTGATCCCACGGCCCACGGCGAGCGCCAGTTGATCGACTGGTATTACTCCGAACTGGCCAAAGGCCGCGACCTGCCGGCGCCGCAGGACATCACCATCGTGACGTCGCTCGACCCGTGCTGCATGTGCAGCGGTGCCATCCTGGCCGCCGGCTTCAACGTGGTGGCGGCTGCACCGGACCATCAGGCCGGCATCAACTTCGACGGCAGCGCCACGTTTCCGTCGCTGCCGGCGCCGTTGCGCGAGCAGGCCGGGGCCACATTCAGTTATCCGGCCGTGCTGGGGGCGTCGCAGTATGCGCGGGCCGCCACCGGTGCCGCGCCCAAGTCTTTCTTCATCGGCAAGACCGTGTCGGAACCGACCCAGGCGTTATGTTCGCTGGTGTTCGAGGCCACGCAGGACGAGGTGACGGCGCTGTTCAATACGGACTTGCCGCAATCGCAGCTCAAGTGTCCGGCCACGCTGGCGCCCGATCATGCGATCGTGCGCGCCCTCAAGGCCGCGTATCCGGAGGCGCTGAGCTACCGCTGCACGCCGCAGCAGCCGGACGCGGACCTGGCGCCGTACCTGTTGCGCGCCATGGCTGAGGACCGTGCGCGCGGTGGCGCGGGCGATGCCGTCGCCTTGCTCGATTCGTTCGGCAACCTGCTGCTATGCCTGCCCGGCGGACGTGATCGCTCCGGTATCCGCACGGCGTTCATGGAGACCACGCGCGCCTACGCCCGGTTGCGCTACCAGTTGATGGCCGAGGCTACGCCGGCCCAGCGCGACGAGGTGCGCCAGTACCTTGGGCATCTCAAGGAGGGCACTTTCGTGTTCGCGCAGGGGCCGGACGACAGCGCGCTCAGCTTCATGGACCTGGGTGCGTATGGTTCGACCATGGAAGGCCCGCTCCCGTTGAAGAATCCGGGCCAGTTCCAGTACGTGCGCCCGCGCATGGAACCGGACGCGCTGGCCGCCTTATGCGCGGGCTTCCCGCCGCTGTACCGCGACGTGATCCGCATCCGCCCCACGCAGGTGGCCGATGCGGGGCTGGTGGCGGCACTCGGCTGAGGCTGACGAACAGGCGCCGGTGCGCCCGCCGGCCGCGCGGCCCTCAGGCCTTCACGCTCAGCCCTCGGCCCTCAACCCTGCCAGGGATCGTAGGTGCCGATGCTCCACAGGTGGCCTTCCGGGTCGCGGCAGGTGAAGCCGCGCCCGCCGTAGTCCTCATCCTTGATGTCCAGCATGATATGGGCGCCCGCTTCGAGTGCGCGGCCGTAGACGAGGTCGGCGTCGTTCACCACCAGGTAGGCGGCTTGGGTGACGGCCTTGTCCTTGTCCGACGGCTGCCGGATCAGCCGGCCGTATTCCGTGTCGAACACGGAGCTGAGCATGATCATGCCATTGCCGTACGAAAGCTGGGCATGGGCGATGGTGCCGTCGTCGTTGGGCACCACCAGTGTTTTTTCAAATCCGAAGGTATCGCACAGCCATGCGATGGCGGCCGGTGCGTCGCGGTAGCGCATGCAGGGGATGACGGTGGCCTTGGTGGCTTTCGGTATCGTGGACATGGTTCTCTCCCAATCTGGTGTGGAACTGATTCGATCGTGCCGAGGCCCAGGGGGTTCGCCGTGGCCGGCCCGCCAGGGGGCCGTATTGATATCGCTCAGAGGGACAGCGATTGGGCGGTGAACCCGGTGGCTGGCTCCAATATAGACCAGTGGGGCCGCCGCCACAACCGCCACGCCTTCACATCTGCTGGAACAGGTGGCCGTGGCCCCGGCTCACTTCCAGCAGCTCGGGAAAGTTGCGCACACGCACCATCTGGCGTCCGCGCAAGTCGCGCGTGACTTCTTCGATGGCGTCCACCCGCACCAGCGTGGAACGGTGAATGCGCCAGAATTCGTCGGGATCGAGTTCGTCGGCCAGTTCCTTCAGCGTTTTGCGGATCAAGACTTCGGACTGCAGCGTCTGCACCCGCGTGTATTTTTCGTCGGCGCGGAAGAACAGCACTTCGCGCGTGCTGATCATGCGCAGGCTGTTGCCCACCACGGCCTGGATCCAGCGCAGGTAGTCGGGCGTGCCCGCCGCTTGGCCGCCGTGCTGGCCGCGCAGCAGCGCCGCCAGTTGCTGTTCGATGTTGGCGGGCTGCTTGCCCAACCGTGCCTGCAAGCGGTCGCAGGTGGTTTTCAGGCGCTCGCCGCCGGCCGGCTTGAGCACATAGTCGAGCGCGCCCTGTTCGAACGCCTCGATCGCGTACTGGTCGTAGGCCGTCACGAACACCAGGTGGCAGCGGTTGAACAGCATGCGGGCCGCCTCGATGCCCGACAGGCCGGGCATGCGGATGTCGAGAAATACGATGTCGGGCTGGTGCTGGCCGGCCAGCGCCACGGCCTCGATGCCGTTGCTGGCTTCGGCCACCATCTCCAGCGCCGGCCACACGTCGCGCAAGCGGGTGCGCAACTGGGCGCGCATGGCATCCTCGTCGTCGGCGATCAGCGCGGTGGCGCGCAGTTGCGGATTCATGCTGCTCCCTTGGCGAAAATATCGGGCGCGTACGGCAGCCGTATCGTGGCGCGGGCGCCGCCCGTCAGCGGCGCTTCGATCACCAGCTCGGCGCGCGATCCATACAGCAGTTGCAGCCGTTCGCGCACGTTGGCCAGGCCCATGCCGTCGCCCGCGTGGGCCGAAAAGCCGATGCCGTCGTCGATCACGTCCACCTGCAACTGGCTACCCGTGACGCTGGCGCGGATGTCGATGCGGCCGCCTTCGATCTTCGGTTCCAGCCCGTGCTTGATGGCGTTTTCGATCAGGATCTGCAGCATCATGGGCGGAAAGCTGGCGCTCTGGATCTCGGCCGGCACGTCGATCGACACGGCCAGCCGCGCCTTCATGCGCGCCTGCATGATGGCCAGGTAGGCGCGCGCCATGTCCAGCTGGCGGCCCAGCGTGCCATTGCCCTTGGACCGCATCTGCGGCAGCGTGGCCCGCAGGTAGTCGATCAGGTGAGCGTGGATGCGGGCCGCTTCCGGCGGGTCCGTTTCGATCAGCTGGCCGATCAGGGCCAGGGTGTTGAATAGGAAGTGCGGCTCGACCTGGGCCTGCAGCGCTGCCAGGCGGGCTTCCACCAGCCGCCGTTCCAGTGTTTCCTCGCCCGCGTGGGCGGAAGCCTGGCGCGCTTCCAGTTCGGCCTTGCGCTTGCCGCCGGCCAGCACCTTCAGGCCGAACGAGGCGAGGATGAATGCCATTGCCTGCTCGGGCTGGCCAAACGGGGTCAGGTCCAGCAGCAGCACCAGCACCCAGATGATGACCAGCTTGCGCCATGCCACCTGGGCCAGCCAGTCGAAAAAGCGCCACCACAGGGCGCTGGCCGTGTCGCCCAGCTCCCGCAAGAAGCCGAGCACGCGGCCCGGCGGGCGCTTCACGGTCGTCACGAATGGTGCTCCGGGGGCCGGGCCTTGTGGTGGCGTTCGAGGATGCAGGCGCCCACGGCCAGCTTGAGCAGCAGGAAGGCCGTGAACAGCAACAGCGCCAAAGGCAGCAGGGTCAGGATCATGGCCATCAGGATGCAGGCGACCAGCAGCGCCGGCCACGACATGCGCCGCAGCGTGCGCGCGCCGTAGCGGGCCGTGTTCAGGAAGGCGGTGCCCACCTCGTTGAGGACGTCGAGCACGCCCTGGCGGGTGATCTTGCTCATCTGGTAACTCCTTGTGAAAGATGCCGATGACGTCAATGTAGTGCAGCCGGGCCAGGGACGATAGCGCTATCCGACCAATTGCGCGTAGCGGGGCATGGCCTGCGGCAAAGCGCGATGAATGGGGCGCGCCGCGGGGCCTGGTGTCAGCGTCGGGCCGCCTGCCAGTCGCTGCGCAGCAGGCCGTAGATCACGCTGTCGGACAGTTCGCCGTCGACGAACCACCGTTCGCGCAGCCGGCCCTCCTGGCGGAAGTGCAGCCGCTCCAGGATGGTGGCCGAGGCGTCGTTGGCCGGGTGCAGGTCGGCTTCGATGCGGTGCAGATCGAGTGTGTCGAAGCCATGCTCGATCAGCGCGGTCAGCGCTTCGGGCATGTAGCGCTGGCCCCAGTGGGCGCGCGACAGCATGTAGCCGATCTCGCAGCGCCGGTTGGCGCGGTGGAAGCCGTACAGCGTGGCCGTGCCGATCAGCTCCCCGGTGGCGGCCAGCGTGACGGCCATGCGCAGCGATTCGCCGCTGTCGTAGTGCTGGCGCGAGGTGGCGATGTGGCTGGCGGCCTGGCCCAGTTCGCGCCATGGCGCGCAGCTCCAGTAGCGCATCGCCTGCGGGTCGGCGTAGATGGCGAACAGGGCGTCGGCGTCGTAGGGTTCCAGGAAGCGCAGCGTCAGGCGCGGCGTTTGCAGGGTGATGGGTTCGAACACGGGCATGGCGGTCAACGTTGTGAAAAGATTAGTTTAACTGGAACTGGCCGGCGCCGGCGGTTGCACCCGGATGGCGGCCAGCACCATGTCGACGATCAGCTTTTCGGCGTCGTCGAAGTCCTTGCGGGTGAGCTGCTTGCGGCCCAGGACCAGCGCCATCTGGGTCGAGAAGTCGGCGTAGGACTGGGTCATGGCCCAGATGGCGAACAGCAGGTGGGTGGCGTTGATGGGGGCGATCTTGCCGGACGCGATCCAGTGTTCGAACACGTCGATATCCTTGCGCAGCAGCGGCACCACGCGTTCCTGGATTTGCGTGCCGTACAGGGGCGCGCCGCCGATCACTTCCATCGCGTACACGCGCGAGGCCCACGGCTGCTCGCGCGAGAAGCGCAGCTTGGCCTGCACGTAGGCGCGCAGCACGTCCTGCGGCTCCTGGCTGGGATCGGCCAGGTTCTCCATCCGTTCCAGCCATTCGTCGAGCACGTTGTCGAGCACGCGCTGGTACAGGGCCTGCTTGGACGGGAAGTAGTACATCAGGTTTTGCTTGGACAGGCCCGCGTTTTCGGCCACGGTGGCGATCGAGGTGCCTTCGTAGCCGCATTCGGCGAACACGCGCACGGCTTCGGCGGCGATGTCCGCTTCCAGGCGGTCGCGGTTGAGGGCGCGGCGGCTGTTTTTCGGCAGTACTCCGGATTGAGGTTTGGCGGTCGGCATGGAATCGTCTTTCAGCGAGGGCGTATCGAACGCAGGAATTGCAGCAGTTGCGGATGATCGGCGTAGGCCGCGTTGAAGCGGAACCAGACCGTTTCGGCCGGGTGCAGCAGGAAGAAGTCGTTGGGCGAGAGCAGGATGCCAGCCTTGAGCGCCAGTTCGGCCACCACCTTGCCGTTCCAGTCCGGCGTGGGCGCGTCCGGCCAGCCGGCGCTGACGAACATGCCGCCGCGCGGGCGCGCCAGCGGCGTCATGCCTGCTTCGCGCAGCAGGGCGATGGTGCGTTCGCGTCCCGCGTCGAGCTGCGCCACCAGGCGTTCCACCATGCGCTTGTAGGCCCGCGCCGTGATGGCGTGGTACACGGCACGTTCGTTGATCTCGGAGGTGGTGAGGCCAGCCAGCATTTTCACGCGCAGCAGCTCTGGCAACAGCGAGGACGAGGCGCAGATGGAGCCGACCCGCAGCACCGGCGACAGCGTCTTGGAAAAGCTGCCGACCCGGATCACGCGCCGCAAGCCATCCATGGCCGCCAGCGATGCCTCGCCGCGCGGCGCCAGTTCGCGGTAGATGTCGTCTTCCACCAGCCAGAAGTCGAACTGCTCGGCCAGGGCCAGCAGCCGGTGGGCCTGGGCCGCGCTGAGCGAGGTGCCGAGCGGGTTTTGCAGGGCCGTGTTGACGAACATGAGCTTGGGCTGGGTGGCCTGGGCCTGGACCGCCAGCCGGTCCATGTCCAGCCCCTGTTCGCCGCGCGGTATGCCGACGGCCACGCAGCCGTGGTGGCGGATCAGCGACAGCAGGTTGCTGTAGCCGGGGTCCTCCACCAGCACCGTGTCGCCCGGCTTGGTGAGGGTGCGCAGGATCAGGTCGAAGGCATGGGTGGCGCCATGGGTGAGCAGGATCTGTTCCGGTTCGATCGCGTACAGTTCCTCGCTCAAGGTGGCGGCCATGTGCTGGCGCAGCGTGGGAAAGCCCAGCGGGTGGCCGTAGCCGCGCAGGCGGTTGGCGGGGATGCGCATGGCGTGGCGCACGGCGTCGAGGATGGTGTCCTCGCCATACCATTCCGGTGGCAGCCAGCCGGCGCCGACAGGCAGCGCGTCCGACATGCCCGAATACAGTTCCGGCGTGAGCGCGTCGATGGCGGCCGGGGTGGGGTGGAACGGCGCCGGCAGCAGCGCGGCCGGCACGTCCTGGCGGGCCAGGAAGTAGCCGGAACCGCGCCGCGAGGACAGCAGGCCCAGCGTGACGAGCCGGTCGTACGCCTCCACCACAGTGAAGGTGCTGACACCATTACACTTGGCGAACTGGCGCACGGACGGCATCTTGGTGCCCACGCGCAACTCGCGCCGGCTCACCAGGGCGCTGATGGCGGCCACGATCTGGTCCACCAGGCTGCCTTTGCCGCCGCGCGCGATGGCCACCACGGGCCAGCCGCCGTCGGACGGCGGCGCCGGGTGCTGATCGGGCGCAGTGTGCGCGTCCCCCATCCGTGTTCTCCTTAATGTTGCACTGAACAAAACTGTAGTGTTTTTGCCGCCTGTACGGTTGGCGAGTTTTGATATTTGTGTATCTGTGCCATAGTTGTTGCGCTGTCTATTATTGCATCATCATTTTGCCAACTGGTAAATTATTTTTACGATGCGCCCGCGCTGCGGCGCCGTCCCAAGGAACTGGAGACAGACATGAATGAAACCCGTCCGGCATCGATGGCATCCTTCTGGATGCCGTTTACGAACAACCGAGATTTCAAGCTCCATCCGCGCCTGCTGGTCTCGGCCGAAGGCATGTACTACAAGGACGTGGACGGCAATACCATCCTGGACGGCACGGCCGGCCTGTGGTGCGTGCCCTGCGGCCACGCCCAGCCGAAGATCGTGGCGGCCGTGCGCGAGATGATAGGCCAGCTCGATTTCGCGCCCACCTTCCAGATGGGCCACCCGGCCGCCTTCGACCTGGCCGAACAGCTGATGGAATACACCAACCACCGCTTCGGCCACGTGTTCTACACCAACTCCGGTTCCGAGGCGGTGGATACGGCGCTCAAGATCGCGCTGGCTTACCACCGCGCGCGCGGCGAAGGCACCCGCACCCGTTTGATCGGCCGCGAGCGCGGTTATCACGGCGTCGGCTTCGGCGGCATCTCGGTGGGCGGTATCGCCGGCAACCGCAAGCCGTATGGCGCCATGCTGCCTTACGTGGACCACCTGCCGCACACCCACAACCTGGAAAAGAACGCGTTCTCGCGCGGCGAACCGGAATATGGCGAGCACCTGGCCGACGAACTGGAACGCATCGTCGCGCTGCACGACGCGTCCACCATCGCGGCGGTGATCGTGGAGCCTGTGGCAGGTTCGACAGGCGTGCTGATTCCGCCCAAGGGTTACCTGAAGCGCCTGCGCGAACTGTGCACCAAGCACGGCATCCTGCTGATCTTCGACGAAGTGATCACCGGCTTCGGCCGCATGACGACGCCGTTCGCGGCCGACTACTTCGACGTGGAGCCGGACCTGATGACGACGGCCAAGGGCCTGACCAACGGCGTGGTGCCGATGGGCGCCGTGTTCACCAAGCCCTTCCTGTACGAAGCGTTCATGCAGGCGCCGGCCGGCATCGAACTGTTCCACGGCTACACCTACTCCGGCCACCCGCTGGCCTGCGCCGCCTCGCTGGCCACGCTGGCAGTGTTCCGCGAACAGAAGATCGTCGAGCACGCGGCCAGCTTGCAGCAGTACTGGGAAGACGCCGTGCACTCGCTGCGCGGGCTGCCGCACGTGATCGACATCCGCAGCATCGGCCTGATCGCCGGCATCGAGCTGGAACCGATCGCCGGCAAGCCGGGCGCACGCGCCTTCGACGCGTTCAAGAAGGCGTTCGCGGATGGCCTGCTGATCCGCACCACGGGCGACATCATCGCGCTCTCGCCGCCGCTGGTGCTGGAGAAAAAGCACATCGACGAATTGTTCGGCAAGCTGGCCAAGGTGCTGAAAAGCCTGGATTGACGCGTATTGAAGGGTCAGACCCTGGGGTCTGACCCTGGATTGCTGCTTTGGTTGTTCCACGTCTGACACCCCACCGCAGAAGGCAAGGGTCAGACCCCAGGGTCTGACCCTGATTTGCGGATCGTGGCGATGCATCTTCATATAACAACGAGGAGAACAGCATGCTAGTAGGCGTACCAAAAGAGATCAAGAACCAGGAATCGCGCGTGGGCCTCACGCCGGCCAGTGTGAAAGAGCTGGTGTTGCGCGGCCATCAGGTGCTGGTGCAGCAGAACGCCGGCGCGGCCATCGGCCTGACCGATGCCATGTACGAGGGCGCGGGCGCCACCATCGTCGACACGGCGGCGGAAATCTTCGCGCGCGCCGAGATGATCGTCAAGGTCAAGGAGCCGCAGCCCGAGGAATGCGCGATGCTGCGCCACGACCAGATCCTGTACACCTATCTGCACCTGGCACCGGACCCGGAGCAAACCCGCGCGCTGGTCGCTTCCGGCGCCGTCTGCATCGCTTACGAAACCATCACCGGCCCGAACGGCGGCCTGCCGCTGCTGGCGCCCATGAGCGAGGTGGCCGGACGCATGGCGATCCAGGCCGGCGCGGCCCACCTGGAAAAATCCAAGGGCGGCATGGGCCTGCTGCTGGGCGGCGTGCCCGGCGTGGCGCCCGGCCACATCGCCATCATCGGCGCCGGCGTGGTAGGCACCAATGCGCTGCAGATGGCCGTGGGCATCGGTGCACGCGTGACTATTTTGGACAAGAACATCGACCGCCTGCGCCAGCTGGACCTCATCTACGGCAACCGCGTCAGCACCATGTACTCGAACGCCCACACGGTGGAAGAGGCGGTGCTGGACGCGGACCTGGTGGTGGGCGGCGTGCTGGTGCCCGGCGCGGCTGCGCCCAAGCTGGTGACGGCGGCCATGATCGCGCGCATGAAGCAGGGTGCGGTGGTGGTGGACGTGGCCATCGACCAGGGCGGCTGCTTCGAGACATCGCATCCCACCACGCACGAAAAGCCCACCTTCGTGGTGGACGGCGTGGTGCACTACTGCGTGGCCAATATGCCGGGCGCCGTGGCGCGCACGTCGACTTTCGCGCTCAACAACGCCACCATCGGCCACGCGCTGGCGCTGGCCGACAAGGGCTGGCAGAAGGCCTTGCGGGGCAACCCCCATTTGAAGAACGGATTGAACGTCTGCCACGGCCACGTCACCTATGAAGCGGTGGCGCATGGCCTGGGCTATCACTATGTCGAAGCGGACAGCCTGCTGGGCTGAATGCGATTTAACGAGAACGGAACAACATGACTACGCTTGACACCATCACCCATTACATCAACGGCGCCAAGGCCGACACCAGCAGCGGCCGTTATGCGGACGTGTACAACCCGGCCCTGGGCGAGCCGGTGGCGCGCGTGGCGCTGGGCACGGCGCAGGAAGTGGATGCGGCCGTGGCGGCGGCGGCCGCCGCCTTCCCCTCGTGGTCGGCCACGCCGCCGCTGACGCGGGCGCGGGTGCTGTTCAAGTATTTGCAACTGTGCCAGCAGCACACGGACGAATTCGCGGCCATGCTCACGCGTGAACACGGCAAGACTTTCGCCGACGCGCAGGGCGAGGTGGCGCGCGGAATCGAGATGGTGGAATTCGCCGTCGGCATTCCGCAAATGCTCAAGGGCGAATTCACCGACCAGATTGCGCGCGGCATCGACGCCTGGTCCATGCGCCAGCCGCTGGGCGTGGTGGCGGGCATCACCCCGTTCAACTTCCCCGTGATGGTGCCGATGTGGATGTTCCCCGTGGCTCTCGCTTGCGGTAATACCTTCGTGCTCAAGCCGTCCGAGCGCGACCCGTCGCCGTCGCTGCTGCATGCGCGGTTGCTGAAAGAGGCGGGCTTGCCGGACGGCGTATTCAACGTGGTGCAGGGCGATAAGGTCACCGTCGATGCGCTGCTCGATCATCCGGTGGTGCAGGCGGTGAGCTTCGTCGGCTCCACGCCGATCGCCGAATACATCTACGCACGCGGCTGCGCCAGCGGCAAGCGGGTGCAGGCGCTGGGCGGGGCCAAGAACCACATGGTGGTGATGCCGGATGCGGACATGGAGATGGCCGTCGATGCACTGATGGGCGCCGCCTACGGTTCGGCCGGCGAGCGCTGCATGGCCATTTCCGTGGTGGTGGCCGTGGGCGATGCCGGCGACAAGTTGATCGGCGCGCTGGCCCAGCGCACCGCCGCGCTGAAGATCCGCGACGGCATGGCGGCCGACGCCGAAATGGGCCCGGTGGTGTCGCGCGCGGCCAAGGAGCGCATCGAGAAGCTGATCGGCGAGGGCGTGGAGCAGGGCGCCACGCTGGTGGTCGATGGCCGCGATTACCAGGTGGCCGGACGCGAGAACGGCTTCTTCGTGGGCGGCACGCTGTTCGACCATGTGACGCCGGACATGAGCATCTACAAGGAGGAGATCTTCGGCCCCGTGCTGTGCGTGCTGCGCTCGCCCGACGTGGGCCATGCCGTGGGCCTGATCAACCGCAACGAGTACGGCAACGGCGTGGCCATCTACACGCGCGACGGCGGCGTGGCGCGCGAGTTCGTGCGCCAGATCCAGGTCGGCATGGTGGGCGTGAACGTGCCGTTGCCCGTGCCCATGGCCTTCAACAGTTTCGGCGGATGGAAGCGCAGCCTGTTCGGCGACCATCACGCCTACGGCCCCGAGGGCGTGCGTTTCTACACGCGCCACAAGGCCGTGATGCAGCGCTGGCCCAACACGGCCAGCGCCGGCGCGGAATTTGCATTCCCGCAGATGAAGTAAAGGCCGGCCGCTTGCAGCGTGCAGCATGCACCATGTTGGCCCGCGTCCCCGTCAACCAGCAAAGTCAGGAATTGTGCAATGATGATCGAATCGCTGAAGTACATGCCGCAGTCCCGGCAATCCAGCAGCGCGCTGGCCGAGCATTTCACCGACCTGGCGCCCGCGCTCAACGCGCGCCAGGCGGCCATTGAAAGCGCGCGCTGCCTGTATTGCTACGATGCGCCTTGCTCGCGCATCTGCCCGTCCGAGATCGACGTGGCCAGCTTCATCCGCAATATCCACGAAGGCAATGTGAACGGCGCTGCCGCCGGCATCCTCAAGCAGAACATCCTGGGCGGCAGCTGCGCGCGCGTATGCCCGACCGAGATCCTGTGCGAGGACGCCTGCGTGCGCAATCACGATGCGGAAGGCCAGCCCGTGAAGATCGGCCTGCTGCAGCGCTATGCGATCGACAACATGACGTTCGCCCAGCATCCGTTCCAGCGCGCGCCCGCCACGGGACGCCGGATCGCCGTGGTGGGCGCCGGCCCGGCCGGCCTGTCGTGCGCGCACCGGCTGGCCATGCTGGGCAACGATGTCGTCATCTACGAGGCACGGGAAAAGTCGGGCGGCCTCAATGAATACGGCATCGCCAAATACAAGCTGACGGACGACTTCGCGCAGAAGGAAGTGGCCTTCCTGCTCGGCATAGGCGGCATCGAAATCCGCCACGGCCAGACGCTGGGCAGCAATGTGCAGTTGAAGGATTTGCAGGCCCAGTACGACGCCGTGTTCCTGGGCCTGGGCCTGGGCGCCAGCCGCCGTTTGGGCTTGACGGGCGAGGACGCGCCCGGCCTGCTGGCGGCCGTCGATTACATCGCCGCGCTGCGCCAGGCCGACGATTTGTCGAAACTGCCGGTGCCGGCGCGCGCCATCGTGATCGGCGCGGGCAACACGGCGATCGACATGGCGGTACAGATCCAGCGCCTGGGTGCGGAGGAGGTGACGCTGGTGTACCGGCGCGGATTCGACGCCATGAGCGCCACCGGCCACGAGCAGCACATCGCGATGGAAAACCAGGTCCGCATGCGCACCTGGGCCCAGCCGCAGCAAGTGTTGCTGGACGAGGCGGGCCGCGTGCGCGGTATGCGCTTCGAGAAGACGGCGCTGCACAACGGCCGGCTGACCGGCACCGGCGAGACGTTCGAGATCGCGGCGGATGCCATCTTCAAGGCCATCGGCCAGAGCATGGACGCGGACAGCATCAGCGATCCGCTGGCGAAAACATTGCAGCGCGACGGCGACAAGATCCACGTGGACGAGCAGTTCCGCACCATCCTGCCGCGCATCTACGCCGGCGGCGACTGCGTGGCGCCGGGGCAGGACCTGACGGTGCAGGCCGTGCAGCACGGCAAGCTGGCCGCACTGGCCATCCACCGCGATATCCAATCGAACAAGGAGCCGCATCATGGCTGATCTGAGCACAGAATTTTGCGGCATCAAGTCGCCCAATCCGTTCTGGCTGGCCTCCGCGCCGCCGACCGACAAAGCCTACAACGTGGTGCGCGCCTTCGAGGCCGGCTGGGGCGGCGTGGTATGGAAGACGCTGGGCGAGGATCCGCCAGCCGTCAACGTGTCGTCGCGCTACTCGGCCCACTATGGCAAGAACCGCGAGGTGATCGGCTTTAACAACATCGAGCTGATTACGGACCGTTCGCTGGAGATCAACCTGCGCGAGATCACCCAGGTCAAGAAGGATTGGCCGGACCGCGCATTGATCGTGTCGCTGATGCTGCCGTGCGAGGAAAAGGCGTGGGCCGATATCCTGCCGCTGGTGGAGGCGACCGGCGCGGACGGTATCGAACTCAATTTCGGCTGCCCACACGGCATGCCCGAGCGCGGCATGGGCGCGGCCGTGGGCCAGGTGCCCGAGTACGTGCGCATGGTGACCAGCTGGTGCAAGAAACATTCGAAACTGCCCGTGATCGTCAAGCTCACGCCCAACATCACCGACATTCGCGGCCCGGCCCGCGCCGCCAGGGAGGGCGGGGCGGACGCCGTCTCGCTGATCAATACCATCAACTCCATCACGCACCTGGACCTGGACCGCATGGTGGCCTTCCCCACCGTGGGCGGGGCCAGCACGCACGGCGGCTATTGCGGCACGGCCGTCAAGCCGATCGCGCTCAACATGGTGGCCGAGATCGCGCGCGACCCGGCCACGGCGGGCCTGCCCATTTCCGGCATCGGCGGCATCGGCAACTGGCGCGACGCGGCCGAGTTCATCGCGCTGGGCGCCGGCTCGGTGCAGGTGTGCACGGCGGCCATGCTGCACGGCTTCCGCATCGTCGAGGAGATGAAGGACGGGCTGTCGCGCTGGATGGACGAGAAGGGCTACCGCAGCATCAGCGAGTTCTCCGGCAAGGCCGTGCCCAACACGACGGACTGGAAATACCTGGACATGAACTACCAGGTGATCGCCCAGATCAACCAGGACGATTGCATCCAGTGCGGCCGCTGCTACGTGGCCTGCGAGGATACGTCGCATCAGTCGATCGCCCAGTTGATCGACCAGCAGGGCGGGCGCCGCTACGAAGTGATCAAGGAGGAGTGCGTGGGCTGCAACCTGTGCGAAATCACTTGTCCGGTGCAGGGCTGCATCACGATGGTGCCGCAAAAGACGGGCAAGCCGTACATGAACTGGACCCAGGATCCGCGCAATCCGCGCGCCGAGACGGTGCCGGCGTAAGCATCGTCAAGGTTAGAGCCTTGGGTCTGACTCCCCGCCTTGGCGCTTGCACTATGCGGTGGGGTGTCAGACAGCGAATATGCAAGTGCATCAACCCAGGGTCAGACCCCAGGGTCTGACCCTTAGTACGGGACTAGTTCGCAGCACATACAGGGTTAGGTATAAAAATTGCAAAGACTGGGATACACTGGCCCGGCCACCTGACACGTTCAAGTGGCCGGGCCGGATGCATCATCAACCCTAGGAGAGACCAACGTGAGCAATGAACCGACTGGCAGCACGCAACTATGGAATGAAGACTTGGCGCCGACTTCGGCGGCGCAACGTACCTGGCGCTGGTATCACTTCGCCGCGCTGTGGGTGGGCATGGTGATGTGCATCCCGGCCTACACCCTGTCGGCCAGTCTGATCGAAGGCGGCATGTCCGGCTGGCAGGCCGTGCTGACCGTGTTCCTGGCCAACGCCATCGTGCTGCTGCCGATGCTGGCCATCGGCCATGCCGGCACCAAGTACGGCATCCCTTACGCCGTGCTGGCCCGTTCCTCGTTCGGCACCATGGGCGCGCGGCTGCCGGCGCTGATGCGCGCCATCGTGGCCTGCGGCTGGTACGGCATCCAGACCTGGTTCGGCGGCCAGATGATCTACACGCTGCTGGGCGTGATGATGGGCGGCGAGATCGGCGGCGCCAAGCTCGCGGGCCTGGGCATCAATGGCGCGCAGCTGGCCTGCTTCCTGGCGTTCTGGGGTATCCAGTTCTGGTACATCGTGCACGGCATGGACGCGATCCGCAAACTGGAAACCTACACGGCGCCGCTGAAAATTTTGATCTGCTTCGTGCTGCTGGGCTGGGTGTACAACAAGGCCGGCGGCTTTGGCGACCTGCTGTCGGCGCCGTCGCAGTTCGTCGAAGGAGGCAAGAAGGCCGGCCAGTTCTGGTCCACGTTCTGGCCCTCGCTGACGGCCATGGTGGGCTTCTGGGCCACGCTGGCGCTCAACATTCCCGACTTCACCCGCTTCGCCCGTTCGCAGCGCGACCAGGTGCTGGGCCAGTCCGTCGGCCTGCCCGTGCCCATGGGATTGCTGGCCATGATGGCGGTGATCGTCACCTCGGCCACCGTGGTCCTGTATGGCAAGGCGATCTGGGACCCGGTCGACCTGTCCAGCCGCATGACGGGCGTGGCGGTGCTGGTGGCGCTGCTGATCCTGTTGATCGACACGGTCAGCGTGAACCTGGCGGCCAATCTGGTGGGACCGGCCTACGATTTCTCGTCGCTGGCGCCCAAGCTGATCTCGTACAAGACGGGCGGCTACATCACGGCCTCGATCGCGATCCTGATGATGCCGTGGAAGATACTGGAATCGACCCAGGGCTATATCTTCACCTGGCTGATCGGCTATTCCGCGCTGCTGGGCCCCATCGCCGGCATCCTGATCATCGATTACTACGTGGTGCGCAAGACGGAACTGGACGTGCCGCAGCTGTACCGCGAGGACGGCAGCTACTCGTATGGCAACGGCTGGAACACGGCGGCGCTGGTGGCTTTCGTGATCGGCGTGCTGCCCAATATTCCCGGCTTTTTGAATGCCGCCTTCCCGTCCTCGTTCCCCGGCGTGGCGGACGGCTTCAAGACCATCTACACCTACGCCTGGTTCGTCGGCATCGCCATTTCGGCGCTGGTGTACGGTGTGCTGATGAAGGGTAAGGCGCTGCCGGCCATGCGCGCGGCCGCGCAACCATAACGGAAAGGACCAGCCTATGACCATGATTATTCGGGGCGGCACCGTCGTCAACGCGGACCGCGCCTTTCGTGCCGATGTGATGACCTTCGGCGACAAGATCGTCGCCGTGGGCGAGAACCTGGAAGCGCCCCATTCGGCGCGCGTGATCGACGCGCACGGCCAGTACGTGATGCCGGGCGGGATAGACACCCATACGCATATGAATCTGCCGTTCATGGGCACCGTCACGCAGGACGATTTTTTCACCGGCACGGCGGCCGGGCTGGCCGGCGGCACCACCACCATCATGGACTTCGTCATTCCCAGCCCGAAGCAGTCCTTGCTGGAGGCGTTCCACACGTGGCGCGGCTGGGCCAGGAAAGCGGCCGGCGACTACACCTTCCACGTGGCCGTCACCTGGTGGGACGACAGCGTGCACGAGGAAATGGGCATCCTCGTGCGCGACCACGGCGTGAACAGCTTCAAGCACTTCATGGCCTACAAGAACGCCATCATGGCCGACGATGAAACGCTGGTGAACAGCTTCCGCCGCGCGCTGGAACTGGGCGCCATCCCCACCGTGCATGCGGAGAACGGCGAACTGGTATTCCAGTTGCAGCAGGACCTGCTGCGCCAGGGCTTGACGGGACCATCGTCGCATCCCTTGTCGCGCCCGCCGGCCGTGGAGGCGGAGGCGGCCAACCGCGCCATCACCATCGCCGGTGTGCTCAACACGCCGCTCTACATCGTGCACGTGTCGTGTGCCGAATCGCTGGACGCCATCGCACGGGCACGCGCCAACGGCCAGCGCGTGTATGGCGAGGCGCTGGCCGGCCACCTGGTGATCGACGACAGCGTCTACCGCAGCGCTGACCTGGAATTCGCGGCCGGCCACGTGATGAGCCCACCGTTCCGCAGCAAGCACCACCAGACCGCGCTGTGGCACGGTCTGCAGGGCGGCAACCTGCATACGACGGCCACCGACCACTGCACCTTCTGCGCCGCGCAAAAGGCGGCCGGCAAGGACGACTTCACCAAGATCCCCAACGGCTGCGGCGGGGTGGAGGAACGCATGGCCGTGGTGTGGGACGCGGGCGTGAACACGGGCCGCTTGACCCCGTCCGAATTCGTGCGCGTGACGTCGGCCAACGCGGCCCAGATTTTCAATATGTATCCGCGCAAGGGCGTGATCGCCGTGGGTTCGGACGCCGACATCGTGGTGTGGGACCCGCAAGGCACGCGCACCATCAGCGCCAAGACCCAGCACGCCAAGGGCGGCTTCAATGTATTCGAAGGGCGCACCGTGCGCGGCATCCCCAGCACCACGATGGCCGCCGGCAAGGTGGTGTTCGACCGTGGCGTGCTGATGGCGGAGGAGGGCGCGGGCCGCTACGTGGAGCGGCCGGCCTTCGTGCCGCCCCACCTGGCGGCCCAGTCTTGATCGAGGAGCGAGAGATGAACGAACTGCGGAGCGAACTGCGGAGCGAATTGCGTATCAACGGCGAACGCCTGTGGACGGCGCTGATGGAACTGGCCCGCATCGGCGCCACACCCAAGGGCGGCGTCAAGCGCCTGACGCTGACGGACCTGGACCGGCAGGGGCGCGACCTGGTGGTCGGCTGGGGCAAGGCGGCCGGTTTGTCGATCACGGTGGACCAGATCGGCAATGTGTTCATGCGCCGCGCCGGCCGCAACAACGCGCTGCCGCCGGTGGTCACGGGCAGCCATATCGACACCCAGCCCACGGGCGGCAAGTTCGATGGCAACTACGGCGTGCTGGCCGGGCTGGAAGTGGTGCGCACGCTGAACGACCTGAATATCCAGACTGAAGCGCCGATCGAAGTCGCGTTCTGGACCAACGAGGAAGGCTCGCGCTTCGTGCCTGTGATGATGGGCTCCGGCGTATTCTGCGGCGCCTTCAGCCTGGAGACGGCCTACGCCGCACGCGACGTGGATGGCAAAACCGTGGGCGAAGAATTGGAACGCATCGGCTACAAGGGCAGCGAGGTGCCGGGTCAGCATCCGATCGGCGCCTATTTTGAAGCCCACATCGAACAGGGCCCGGTGCTGGAGGATGCCGGCAAGGTGATCGGCGTGGTGCCGGCCGTGATGGGCCTGAGCTGGTACGACTGCGTGGTGACGGGCATGGAGGCGCACGCCGGCCCCACGCCCATGGGCTTGCGCAAGGACGCGCTGCAGGTCGCAACGAAAATCATGCAGGAAGTGGTGGCCATCGCCAACCGCTATCCGCCGTATGGGCGTGGCACGGTCGGCATGGTGCAGGTGTTCCCCAACAGCCGCAATGTGATTCCGGGTGAAGTCAAATTCAGCATCGACCTGCGCAACGTGAACGATACGCTGCTCAACGCCATGCACGAGGAGATGCTGGCCTTCGTCGAGCGAACCCGCAGCGAGACCGGATTGGGCATCACCATCGAGCGCGTGTCCTACTATCCGCCATGCCCGTTCCATCCAGACTGCGTGGGGGCCGTGCGCAAGGCCACCGAGCAGCTTGGGTATTCGACCATGGACGTGGTATCCGGCGCCGGGCACGATGCGATCTACGCGGCCCGCGTGGCGCCGGCCGGCATGATCTTCGTGCCCTGCAAGGACGGCATCAGCCACAACGAGATCGAGGACGCCAAGGCCGAACACCTGGAGGCTGGCTGCAACGTGCTGCTGCACGCGATGCTGGAGCGCGCGGGCGTCGTTGCATAGGGGGGAGGCGATGTAGCATCTGCTTACACTCCTTACAGCTGAGTGGTGCACTGTTTGGCGTTCGCTTCGTTAAAGTATCCATGGGCGCGTTGCCCGCAACCGAGACGATAGAGGATACGAACATGAAGATCAATAAAGTGCTGTTGACCGCTGCCCTGGCCACCTTGATCGCGCCGGCCTTCGCCCAGAATACTGCCACCCCGAAAATCGACGCGCGCCAGGAACGCCAGGAAATGCGCATCGAGCAGGGCGTCAGTAGCGGCCAGTTGACGGCCAGGGAAACGGCCAACCTGGACAAACGGGAAGCGAAGATCGAGGCGGATAAGATGAAGGCCGAGGCCGACGGCAAGGTGACGCGCCAGGAACGCGCCCACCTGAACCGGGAGCTGGACCACAGCAGCAACAAGATCTACCGCAAGAAGCACAACGCCCGCACGGCCGGTTAAGCCGTCAGCGGCCCGTGGCCAGCGCAACGCCCGCCCATCGCAAGGTGCGCGGGCTTTTTTTTTTCGCGCGATGCGGGAGCAAAAAAAAACCCGCCAATGTTGGCGGGTGAAATCCAATTCTTGTTACGGAGTTGGAGGAGACAGTTGCATTATGCTGCGTCGCGGCACGTATGGCTAATTTTTATTTCCAATAAGCATTATTTTTGAATCGCATATCTCCCGTTGAGCGCGCGACCGGCGGGAGTTACAAGCGCTTCAGCTGCGTCGCCCGTAACCGCAAGCCGCAGGACACAGGGTGGTCCTCTTTTTTTCCCGTTTTTTCTAATTCGCGCGATTCCGTACTAGACCGCTATGGCTGCCACGATTCCACTCTGATTAGTGGCAGATCGTGGAACTAAAGCCCACGGGATGCCTCTAAAGACTATATAGCCGTTTAGAGGTACATAGTGTTGCCGCCACGGCCATTTTAGAGTGCGATAGTGCGTTGCAGAGGTCCCTCTCAAGGATTAGCTGCGTTTATAAAACCACCTCTCCGGGAGCACCACCATGGCTGTCTACGAAAAGCTGGTCCGTTTGCCTTCCGATGTGCTCGAAGCCTTGGGCGATCACTCTGGCCATAGGTGGTCGGACCCCGAGCTGGAATCTGTCATCGTCGAGGCTATCCACGCCTTCATCCAACCGGCTGCCGCCAAGCGACAGCAGCCGGCGGATCCGGGTATGGGCGGATATCAATGGAAGCAGCTGTTTCTTCCAGTAGGCACCACACTGCGCGCCAGTTTCGGCGGCGAGCCCCGCTTCGCTGTCGTGGAAGGTGACAAGATCCAGTGCGAAGGGCTGGCCGTCTCCCCCTCAGGCTTCGCCAACCAGCAAGGGTGTGGCAACCGCAACGCGTGGAAGGTTATTTGGTTGCGCTTTCCCGGCAGTGAGCAATGGTTGCTGGCCGAGATTTGCCGGGTACAGCAGAACGCAGCGATCGCACGCCTGTTCGGAGGCGATACGCAGACAGCCGATTGCGCACCACCGCCACATCCCGCGCCGGTGCTCCGCGCAAAGCACGCTGGAAAGCCCCAGTCCAAGCCGAAGTAAAAGGCGGCCCGCCCACCCAATATGGCTGCGAGGGTGCAAAGTGAAGGCGAACAGCGCAAGCATGGTGCCGGCAGAAGTGCTCGCCGCAAGCGTCGGGCCCAAAAGCACGTTCCCGGAAATCCGTGAAGAGGCAAAAAAAAACCCGCCGATGTTGGCGGGTGAAATCCAATTCTTGTTACGGAGTTGGAGGAGACAGTTGCATTATGCTGCGTCGCGGCACGTATGGCTAATTTTTATTTCCAATGAGCATTATTTTGAAATCGCATATCTGATGCGGGGTAGTTCCACCACGTCCTCGGATTGTAACAACATGTTATTTTTGATAACTGCCGGAGGGGCCAGGAATATAGTGCAAATTGGCTCGTGTGCGCGGCGTCGTCGCGCGGCCTGTCTTGCTGATGATCTTTATGCGACGTCTGGCTCAAGCTTGTGGCGCGATCACGCTGTCCGCCTTCACCTGCGCGGTCTGTGCCGCGCCGCCCACCGCACCAGCATCTGCGCCAACACCTGCGCCCGCACAGCGTGATGGAGCCGCCGGCCCCGATCCATTCGCGCCGCTACCCGTCGCCAGCCATCCGCCCTTGACCGAAGCCGCGATCCGTGCAGCCATCCATGACACGCTGGTGGAGGCGGACCGGCAGGCCGCCACCGAGCGCCAGAGCGTCGCCAACAAACAGATGCAAGCTGGCGTGGCGCCCGGCGGCGTGGTGTACCGCGGTAGCGCCGAGGCCGATGTTTTGTCGGCCGCTTTCGATCAAGCCAGGATACCAAGCTGCCTGCACCCGGACGGTCTGAAGTTCCAGCCCACGTTCATTTTTGTCGGCCTGCTGGCGCTGCCGTTCGTGGCCGTGGCCAAGCTGCGGGGGAAATGCGACTAGGTGCATCCCTTTCACGCGCATCGGGTGCGTACTCGAAAACGCCGCGCAGCGGTGTCGCGCCGGCGCATCGGTCACGAAAAATTTTGTTGGAATCGCGTGGCTGGTATATGCCGCCGATGATGAGCGACGCTTATTTTTGCAGCGCGCGCGCCGCCGCGCTGACCTGGTCGCGCAGCCATTTGTGTTCGGGCGCCTGGTGCACGCGCTCATGCCACAGCTGGTAGAAACGCATGGCCGGGAACTTGACGGGCACCGTGAAGGTCTTGAGCGGCAGGTTGCGCTCGTAGTAGCGCACGAACTGGCGGCCCGTGGTCAGCACCAGGTCGGTCTGGGTCAGCATGTAGGGGATCAGGCCGAAGTAGGCCGATTCCACCATCACGTTGCGCTGCATGCCCTGCGCTTCCAGGTAGGAGTCGACCACGCCGTGGTAGCCGGGCAGCAGCTGCGTGGGCCGCACGTGTGGAAGGTTCAGGTAGTCGGACAGCGTCATGTCCTCGCTGCCGGTGCGCATCGCATAGGGACTGTCGGCGCGCATGGTGCAGATGATGGGGTCTTCGAACAGCTTGGACATGTGCAGGTGCTCGGGCGGCTCGTCCCAGTTGGCGATGACGAGGTCCATGTCGCCGTCCGACAGCAGGCGGATGTAGTCCGAGCCCGGTCCCAGGCTGTGGATCTTGATGCGGCTCAGCGGCGAACCCCGCCGCAGCAGGGCCACCACGTTGGGCAGGAACTGGCTGTCCAGGTAATCGGGCGCGGCGATGTGGAACACGCGCGCTTCCTCCTGCGGCACGAACGGCGTCTTCTTGACGAACAGGTTCTCCGTCTCGTCGAGGATGCGCTTGGCCGGCGCCAGCAAGCTTTCGCCGTGCTGGGTGGGCACCATGCCGCGTGCGCCGCGCACCAGCAGCGGGTCGCCCGTCAGTTCGCGCAGCTTGCGCAGCGAGGCGGAAATCGAAGGTTGCGGCTGATTGAGCTTGAGCGCCACGCGCGACACGTTCTTCTCCACCAGCAGCAGGTAGAGGATACGGATCAGGTGCAGGTCCAGGTGTTGCGGCAGGGCGGGCATGGTGCGATATATGTTAGACGTTATGTTGAATATACTCTAATCTTCATGTTGCCGGAACCTAATACGATTATCTTCTGTAAATTCGCCACATCTCTTACCCAAGGAATTCATGGACGCATTTGCCTATCTGATCCCGTATGGCCTTGAGTGGCTGAACCTGATCGTGCGCTGGCTGCACATCATCACCGGCATCGCGTGGATCGGTGCCTCGTTCTACTTCGTGTGGCTCGATAACTCCATCCGTCCGCCCGCGCCGGGTTCGGAGCTGGCGAAGAAGGGCGTGTCCGGCGAACTGTGGGCGGTCCATGGCGGCGGTTTCTACAACCCGCAAAAATACCTGGTGGCGCCGGCCGAACTGCCCAAGGAACTGCACTGGTTCAAATGGGAGGCTTACACCACCTGGCTGTCCGGTATCGCGCTGCTCACCATCGCCTACTACTTCAACGCCCAGGCCATGATGATCGACAAGCAGGTGGCCGACATCGGCAGCTGGCAGGCGGTGGTCATTGGTATCGGCACGCTGGTCGTCGGCTGGACCGTGTACGACCTGCTGTGCCGCTCGCCACTGGGCCAGCGTGAGCTGCCGTTCGGGATCGTGATCTTCGTGCTGATCGTCGCCGCGGCCTATGGCCTGACCCACGTGCTGAGCGGGCGCGCCGCCTACATCCACGTGGGCGCGCTGATCGGCACCATCATGGTCGGCAACGTGCTGATGCTGATCATTCCCGGCCAGCGCAAGATGGTCGAGGCCATGCAGGCCGGCGGCCTGCCCGACCCCAGGCATGGCCAGAAGGCCAAGCAGCGCAGCGTCCACAACAACTACTTCACGCTGCCGGTGCTGTTCATCATGATCAGCAACCACTACGCGATGACCTACCGGAACGAGCATGCCTGGCTGGTGCTGGCCTTCATCATGGCGGCCGGCGTGTTGATCCGCCACTTCTTCAACCTGCGCCACAAGGGCCGCGTGGAGTGGCGCTATCCGGTGGCCGGCGTGGCGCTGCTGCTGGGCGTGGCCGTGGCCATCGCGCCGCCCGCCCCCGTGGCGGTGGCGCCGGCGGCCGATCCGGCGGCCGCGTTCAACAGCGTCAAGGCCATCATCGGCCAGCGCTGCGTGAGCTGCCACTCGGCCCATCCCACCCAGCCCGGTTTCGCCACGGCGCCGCTGGGCATGGTGCTCGATACCGACCAGCAGATCCACCAGAGCGCGGAGAAGATCTACAAGCAGGCCGTCCAGCTCAAGGCCATGCCGATCGGGAACCTGACCAATATGACGGACGCGGAACGGGCCACCATCGCGGCCTGGTACGAATCGGGCGCCAGGTAAGCGCGCCCACACCAACACGGAGAATTGCGGAATGAGCACTCAGAAAGAACAACTGGCGGCCTGGATCGACGCCCATTTCGACGAGGAAGTGGGCGTGCTGCAGCAGGTGCTGCGCGTCCCCACCGACACCCCGCCCGGCAACAACGCGCCCCATGCGGACATGGTGGCGGAACTGATCAAGGCCTACGGCTGGCAGGCGGAAAAGCACGCCGTGCCCAGCGACGTGGTGCACGACTACGGCATGGAGAGCATCACCAACCTGATCGTGCGCCGGCCTTACCAGCCGGGTGGCCCGACGGTGGCCCTGAACGCGCACGGCGACGTGGTGCCGCCGGGCGACAACTGGACTTATCCACCCTACGGCGGCGTGATCGACAACGGCTACATCTACGGCCGCGCGGCCGCCGTCTCCAAGTGCGACTTCGCCACCTACATCTTCGCCGTGCGCGCGCTCGAAGCGCTGGGCGTGCCGCTCAAGGGCGGGCTGGAACTGCACTTCACCTATGACGAGGAATTCGGCGGCCTGCTGGGACCGGGCTGGCTGCTGCAGCAGAAGCTGACCAAACCGGACTTCGTGATCGCGGCCGGCTTCAGCTACAACATCGTCACCGCGCACAACGCCTGTCTGCAACTGGAGATCACCGTGCACGGCAAGTCCGGCCACGGCGCCATGCCGGAGACGGGCCACGACGCGCTGCAGGCGGCCACCAGGATCCTCAATGCCATCTACGGCCAGCTGCCGGAGCTGAAGAAGATCAAATCGAAGGTGCCCGGCATCGACTCGCCCACCATGCTCGTGGGCCGCATCGATGGCGGCACCAACACCAACGTGGTGCCCGGCAAAGTGGTGATGAAGATGGACCGCCGCATGATCCCGGAAGAAGATCCGGTGGCCGTGGAGGCCCATGTGCGCGCGCTGATCGAGGACGCCGTGCGCGGCGAACCGGGCATCACGATCGAGATCAAGCGCCTGCTGCTGTCGCACGCGCTGCGCCCGCTGCCAGGCGGCGAAAAGCTGGTGGCCAACATCCAGCGCAACGCCAAAACCGTGATCGGCGAAGACATCCCGGCCCAGGGCACGCCGCTGTACGCGGACGCGCGCCTGTACGGCGAACAGGGCATCCCGGCCGTGCTGTACGGCGCCGGGCCGCGCACCGTGCCCGAGTCGAACGCCAAGAAGGCCGACGAACGGCTGCTGCTGGAAGACTTGCGCAAGGCGACCAAGGTGGTGGCCATGACGCTGTACGATTTCCTGGCCACGTAAGCTGGCGGCGCGGCGGTGCGGCGGCACCGCCGCGCCGCGCACCGCAAGGCCAGCGCGAGCGGTCCGATCTGCGCCGCGCCACGGCGTCACCGCTTGTCGTATCATGCAGGCTGGACCCAGCCTGAGCGTGACCGTGCACAGATACGAACTGATCAGCTGCCATGACTGCGGCAAACTGCATCGCCGCCACCCGCTCGCGCCGCGCCAGAAGGCGCGCTGCGTGCGCTGCCGTTCCGTCCTTTATCGCGGCATCGCCTCCGATGCCAACCGCATGGCGGCCCTGGTGCTGGGCGCCGTGGTCACCTTTCTTATCGCCCAGCTGTTCCCCATCGTCGCACTGGAAGTCAACGGCCAGCGTGCCAGCGCCACGCTGCCGGGCGCCATCCACGTGCTGTGGAACGAGAACATGCAGGTGGTGGCGGCCATCGTCTTCCTGTGCACCATGCTGTTGCCGGCCGTGGAGCTGGGCAGTTTGCTGTATGTGACGCTGAGCCTGCGCGCCGGCCTGCATCCGCCGGGGCTGCACCGCCTGCTGCGCGCCGTGCGCGCGGCCCGCCATTGGGGCATGACGGAAGTGCTGATGATCGGCATCCTGATCACCGTCGTCAAGATGACCAGCCTGGCGCAGGTCGAGCCCCAGCCTGGCCTGTTCGCGTTTGGCGCGCTCACGCTGATGCTGGCCATCGTGACGGCGTTCGAGCCGCGCATCCTGTGGAACCTGGCCGACGAGCAGGCCCGCGCGCGCGGGGCCGCGCTGCCCGCGCCCGCGTCCGTGCTGGCTGGCGGCGTGCCCACGCTCACCTGCCACGGGTGCGGGCTGGTGGCCGAGGACCAGGGCCATCATCAGCGTCGGCCGCAGCGCTGCGCGCGCTGCGGCGCGGTGCTGCACCGGCGCCGGCCCGACAGCGTGGCGCGCACCTGGGCGCTGCTGCTGGCCGCCGCCATCCTCTACATCCCGGCCAACCTGCTGCCCGTGATGGTCACCCACTCCCTGTTCGGCAAGGAAGACGACACCATCATCAGCGGCGTGATCTATTTCTGGCATAGCGGCTCGCCTGCGCTGGCGAGCATCATCTTCATTGCCAGCATCGTGGTGCCGGTGCTGAAGCTGGCCGCGCTGTCGCTGCTGGCGTGGACCGCGCAGCGCCGTTCGCGCTGGCGGCCCTTGCAGCGCACCGTGTTGTACCGGGTGGTGGAACTGGTGGGCCGCTGGTCCATGCTCGACATCTTCGTCATCACGCTGACGGTGGCGCTGGTGCGTTTCCAGACGCTGGCCGTGATCACGGCCGGCCCCGGCGCGCTGGCCTTTTGCGCGGTGGTGGTGCTGACCATGCTGGCATCGATGCAGTTCGACCCGCGCCTGATCTGGGACCATCTTGGAGCAAATGGAGAAGACGATGGAAGAAACCGGCCCTGACGCCGAAAGCGGGCACCTCCACCTGCCGGCGCCCGTGGTGGAGAAGGCCAGCCGCTGGCTGCCCTCGCTGGTGTGGCTGGTGCCGCTGCTGGCCGCGCTGATCGGCGCCACGCTGGTGGCCAAGGCGATACTGGATCAGGGCCCCACCGTGGTGGTCAGCTTCCGCACCGGCGACGGGCTGGAGCCGGGCAAGACCAAGGTCAAATACAAGGACGTCGACATCGGCCTGGTACGCGCCATTTCGCTGTCGCCCGACCTGTCCAAAGTACTGGTGACGATAGACATGAGCAAGGAAGCCAGGCGCTTCACGGCCGAGGACACGCGCTTCTGGGTAGTGCGCCCGCGCGTGGGCGCGAGCGGCGTGTCCGGCCTGGGGACGCTGCTGTCGGGCGCCTACATCGGCGTGGACGCAGGCAAGTCCGCCGTCACGCGCGACGCATTCACGGGACTGGAACGGGTGCCGCAGGTGACGGGCGACCAGAAGGGCCGCCAGTTCACACTGCACGGCGAGAGCCTCGGTTCGATCGACGTCGGCTCGCCCGTGTTCTACCGCCGCATCCAGGTCGGGCAGGTGATCGGTTTCGAGCTGGACGACAAGGGCCGCGGCGTGAGCATGACCGTGTTCGTCAACGCGCCCTACGACCGCTACGTGGGCCTGAACACGCGCTGGTGGCATGCCAGCGGCGTGGACGTGCGGCTGGACTCGAACGGCTTCAAGCTCAACACCCAGTCGCTGACGGCGCTGCTGGTGGGCGGCATCTCGTTCGAATCGATCAGCGGCCAGAAGCCGGAAGCGGAGGCGCCCCCCGGCGCCAGCTTCCTGCTCGCGCCGGACCAGGCCAGCGCCATGCGCGAGCCGGACGGCCTGCCCATCACCACCGTGCTGTATTTCGACCAGTCGCTGCGCGGCCTGTCGCCGGGTGCGGCGGTGGACTTCCGTGGCATCGTGCTGGGCGAGGTGCGTTCCGTCGGCGTCGAATACGACCAGGTCAAGAAGAGTTTCCGCATGCCCGTCACGGTGGACATGTATCCCGAACGCCTCGGCAAGCGCTTCCAGCAGGCGATGGCGGCCGACCCGGACCGCAACGCCGGCCAGGTCGTGCTGGAGCGCATGGTGAGCCGAGGTCTGCGCGCCCAGCTGCGCACGGGGAACCTGCTGACCGGCCAACTGTATGTGGCGCTGGACTTCTTCCCGAAAGCGCCCGACGTGAAGCTGGACGTGAGCCAGTACCCGATGGTCATGCCCACGGTGCCCAACAGCCTCGATGAATTGCAGACCCAGATCGCCAGCATCGCCCACAAGCTTGACCAGGTCCCGTTCGCGGAAATCGGCGCCAACCTGCGCGACACGCTCAAGAGCGCCGACACCCTGTTCAAGCAGGTCGACGCGCAGCTGATGCCGGAAATGAAGCAGACCCTGGGCGCGGCGCGCCAGACTTTCGGCACGGCCGAAGTGCTGCTGCAAAAGGACTCGCCGGTGCAATCCGACCTGCGCGAAGCCTTGCAGCAGCTGACGCAAACGCTGCAATCGCTGAACGCGCTGTCGGACTACCTGGAGCGCCATCCCGAGGCGCTCATACGCGGCAAACAAGGAGAACGCAAATGAAGTCCACGGCCCCGGCACGCCGCGTCTTGGCCACGCCGCCATCTCACATGTGGAAGTCTGCTGCGCCGTTGGCGGCGCTGTCGCCGGTGGCGTTGACGATGGCCTCGACGGTCGCGCTGGCGGTCGCGTTGGCGGGCTGCGCCAGTCCGCCGCCCGAACATTTTTACAGCTTGAGCAGCGGCCTGCCGGCCGCACCACGGGCATCCATCGCAGCCGCAAGCGACAGCGCCGCCTCCAACGCAGCCGCCACCGGAACCGCAGCCGCCAGGGCCACCGCCACCGGAACCGGCGCTGTCAGCACCGCCTCAACCGGAACCGACGTTGTCAGCGCTGCCGCGCCGTACTTCATCGAAGTGCTGGCGCCCAGCGTGCCGCCGCAAGTGGCGCGCAGCCAGTTGGTGGTCACCTCCGGCGCGGGCCGCATCGGGTTGCTGGAGCAGGAACGGTGGGCCGCGCCGCTGGCGGCGGAACTGGGGCAAGCCCTGTCGCTGGCGTTGACGGCGCGGCTGGGCGCGATCGACGTGTTCCGCACCCCCACGCCCGAGCACGCGGCCATCTACCGCATCAGCACCAGCGTGCAGCGGTTCGAATCGGCGCCGGGCCAGTACGCATTGTTGGACGTGGTGTGGAGCGTGCGCCTGGCCGGCAGCCCGAAAGTGCTGACCTGCCGCAGCGAACTGAAAGAGCAGGTCGCCCCCGGCTACGACGCGCTGGTGGACGGCCACCGGCGCGCGGTCGGCCGGCTGGCCGACAGCATTGGTGCGGCCGTACAACGCCTGTCCGGCGGTGGCACCGGCTGCTAAAACCGGGGTCAGGTCATGCCCTCAAGTAACCACGCGCGTGGTTGCTTGGGGGCATGACCTGACCCCGGTTTTTCGCGCTTGACCCCGGTTTTTCGCACTAGCCCGGCAAGGCGGCCGTCACCGCCGTCAGCCGTTCGCGCAGCCACACGTTGGCTGGGTCGTTGTCCACGTTGGCATGCCAGTACAGGTAGATGTCCAGCGATGGCATGGTCAGCGGGAAGGGCAGGATCTGGTTGTCGAACTGCTGGTTCACCACCTGCGCCAGCCGCTCCGGGATGGTCAGCGCCAAATCGGTCTGGCTCACCACGCGACAGGCCGAGAAGTAGTGCTGGCAGCGCAGCCGGATCTTGCGCTGCAATCCCATCCGGCTCAATTCGAAATCCTCCAGCCCCGGCCCGCGCCGGCGCGAGCTGGCCATGATGTGCTCCAGTTGCAGATAGGTGTCCATGTCCAGCGTGCCGCCCCGCACCTGCGGATGGCCGCGCCGCACCAGCACCACCGTCTTGTCGCGCACCAGCCGCGTGTGGCGCACGTCCGGCGACAGCGGCAGCAGGATGTCGATGGCCGCGTCCAGCGTGCCGGCCGCCAGTTCGCTTTCCAGTTCGCGCCGTCCCACCTGCTGCGCATTCAGTCCCACCGACGGCGCGCCGCGCGCCAGCTCGGCCATCAGCGGCGGCAGCAGGCTGGCCTCCAGCACGTCGCGCAGCGCCACCGAGAAGGTGCGCTCGCTGCTGGCCGGGTCGAAGCGCTCCACCCCGTTCAACGTCACCTCGAAGCCGCGCAGCGCCTGCCGCACCGGCTCGATGATGGAGCGCGCCAGCGGCGTGGGCACCATCACGTGGCCCTGGCGCTCGAACAGGGGATCGTCGAACAGCTGGCGCAGCCGGCCCAGCGCATGGCTGATGGCCGGCTGGGTGAGGTTCATCTTCAGGCTGGCGCGCGTCAGGCTGCCTTCGGCGTAGATGGCTTCGAACACGATGAACAGATTGAGGTCGACACGGGATATATGCATGATATTTATACAGGACGATTAATACTATTCATTTGATGAATTATAGGCGCGGCGGTAAGCTGTGTCTTAATCTGTCACGAATGAGTATGCGAAATGGGAACTATTTATCTGGTGCGCCACGGCCAGGCGTCGTTTGGCAGCGCCAATTACGATCAGCTGTCCGAGCTGGGATTCGAGCAGGTGCGCCTGCTGGGCCAGTGGTTCGCCAACACGCGCCAGGGCTTCCACCGCGTCGTCATGGGCGGCATGCAGCGCCACCGCCAGAGCGCGGATACCTGCCTGGCCGAGCTGCCCAAGGCTCTGCTGCACGACACCGAATGGCGCACCGACACCGACTTCGCGGAATTCGACCATCACCAGGTGCTGCAACGCCACTGTCCCGAGTTCGGTGACACGGAAGCGTTCAAGCGCCTGCTGGCCCGGTCGCCGCAGCCGCAACTGGCGTTCCGCGATCTGTTTGAACAAGCCATGCTGCGCTGGATGAGCGGCCAGCACGCGGACGATTATGTGGAGAGCTGGCCCCAGTTCCGCCAGCGCTGCGTGGACGCGCTGGAGCGCCTGGCGGCCCAGGCCGACGCGGCCCAGGGCGCGGCCGGCGCCGACGCGCCGTCGCAGGCCAGCATCGTGTTCACCTCGGGCGGCGTGATCGCGGCCCTGACCCAGCATCTGCTTGGCCTGCCCGACCAGCAGGTCGTCACGCTCAACTGGAGCCTGGCCAATGGCGCCGTCACGCGGCTGCGCCATACGCCGGGCCAGATCAGCCTGAGCTCCCTGAACAACTACGCCCATCTGGAATGGCTGGGCGAAGCTGGCGCCATCACCTACATCTAACCAGGAACCGATCACCATGGATTTTGAATACAGCCCGAAAGTACAGCAGCTCCAGGCCCGCCTGACGGCCTTCATGGACGAACACGTGTATCCGGCCGAGCCCCGTTTCCACGCCGAGGTGGAGGCCAACCGCGCCGCCGGCGACGCGTGGATTCCCACCCGCGTGATCGAGGAGCTCAAGGAAAAGGCGCGCGCCGCCGGCCTGTGGAATTTGTTCCTGCCCGAGTCCGAACTGGGCGCCGGCCTGACCAACCTGGAATACGCGCCGCTGTGCGAAATCATGGGCCGCGTGATCTGGTCGGCCGAAGTGTTCAACTGCTCCGCGCCCGACACCGGCAACATGGAAGTGCTGGCCCGCTACGGCACCCCGGCCCAGCAGGAGCAATGGCTGAAACCCCTGCTCGATGGCCGCATCCGTTCCTGCTTCGCCATGACGGAACCGGCCGTGGCCTCGTCCGACGCCACCAATATCGAAAGCAGCATCGTGCGCGACGGCGACGAGTATGTGATCAATGGCCGCAAGTGGTGGTCGTCC
>DATFBD010000102.1:0-11029 GCA_035254005.1 Burkholderiaceae bacterium
GTGATACAACTAATTACAATTTAAAATTAGACGAATATGCTGTATTGCAGCATACTGCACCTGTCTCCTCCAACTCCTCCAAGAATTGGATTCAACCCACCCTTGCCGGTGGGTTTTTTTTTGTCCGAACGGCGCGCCCGGACGGGGCTGGCGGGGAGCTCGCCATGTATACTTTCGGCCAGCTTGTGCCCAGGCACGCAACGAGAAGATAGCCAAGGTTTATGTCCAATCAACACAATGCAGTGACGCGGCGCTTGCCGCCCCCCAGGTCGGCGTTCATCGCCGCGTCGCCCGAGGAGGCCATCGCCAGAAAGCTGGCGCTGGAGCAACGCGATGCGCAAGTGCGCGGCGTGACTTCGATCGAGGCCATGCGCGCTGCGATCAGGCGCGCCGCGCGTGAACTGCCGGCCATCACCGCCGTGCCGCGCCTGGGTCCGCTGGACGCGGCCGCGTTCCGGGCGCGCGCGGAGCAGGGGTTGCCATTCCTGATCAGCGGTATCGTCAACCGCTGGCCACTGACCAGCCTGCCGCCGTCCATCCTGCGCGAGCGCTATGGCCACGTGCCCGTGCGCGCGCGCGTGGGCGACTACATCAACACCGCCTTCGCGCCGGACCGGGCCATGCGCGACATGACGATGCTGGACTACCTGGACCTGGTGGCGGCCGGCACGGACGCCTTGCCCCCCTACCTGGGCAACCTGGAACTACGCGAGCTGAACCGCCTGTGCCACTGGCCCACGTATTTCGACAAGATGGGTCCGCCCCGTTTCTGGGTGGGGCCGGCCGGCACCGTCACGCCGCTCCATTGCGATTACGACGACAACATCTTCGCCCAAGTCTGGGGAAGCAAGCGCATCTTCCTGGCGCCGCCCCACCACGAGGAATTCTTGTACCCCAAGGAAGCGAACGCCATCCTGTTCGGCTCGCCATTCGATCCCGAGGCGCCGGACTTCGAACGCTTCCCGCTGGCGCGCCAGGCGGCCATGATCGAGTGCATCGTCGAGCCCGGTGACATGCTGTACGTGCCGGCTGGCTGGTATCACCAGGTGCGCGCGCTGACGTTCTCGCTGTCGTCGAACCGCTGGGCGAGGGCGGTGCCGTTCGCTTTGCATGGCGACACCACCGTGCGGCGCCCCGCATAGTTGCTTCAAAAAAAACAACACTTGCGCCGTGCGGCAGCGAACAATGTCGCCACCGGCGCGGTTCGGCTGGCGGCCGGCTTTATAATTTGACAGGTAATTCACGCATCCCATCCGCAGTAGCTGGTCAGCAATCGCAGTTCGTCTTTTCCTCTCACATCAACCGGCCGCGAGCTGGCGGCGCAAGGAGAAACGCATGGCGCATTTCATACAGATTGGCGGTCTCAAGGACAAATGCTATGTACAGATCCCGGACGGGATCTGGTCGGCGCGCAGCGAGCTTGAGCAGAAGCAGATCACCGAGGCGGTCGAGAAAGGCTTCATTTCCGATTCGCCCGGCGGCATCGGCATCAAGAAGTCACCGCGCTACCACATCAGCATCAAGTCCGACTACCGGCTGTGCACGCAGCTGACGGCGGCCTTCACCAGCGAGACGGTCAGGTCCAGCCAGCTCACGCCATTCGTATCGCCCTATCAGGGACGCACCCCGGCCACGGCCGGCGAGCAGCGGCGCTGGTTCGAGGAGGAGCGCACGGCGCGTTCCAACTACGACCGCAATGTGACGGACGTGGTGCTCAAGTTCCTGACCTTCGATCGCGAGAAGAATCACTCAAACCTGAGCACGCCCTAAGCCGGGCGCTTCAGTAATCGAACTTGCCGCTGCGGCCGCCACGGAACAGCGGCTGGGCCGCCTGTTCGGCCAGTGCCGCCGCGCGCGCCTGGCGGGCTTCCTCGGCCTGCCGCGCGCGCAGCTGTTTGTGCTCGTCGATACGGCGCTGGGTGCGCAGGTTGTGCAAACAGGCCTGGAAATGGTTGATTTTCTGGCGCATGGCGGCCGCCCACACCAGGCCCAGCACGAGCAGCGCCAGCAGATAGGCGGCCTGCCAGCTGCCGTAATTCTGGTCGATGAAAGGAAAGATGGGGCGCGCCGCCTCCAGGCTGTCCTGGCCGTAGATGGCCAGTGGCACGGCCAGCAAACCGAGGCCCAGCGTGGCGGCGATATGCCAGCCGCAGGACTTCAGTTGTTGATCCAAAAACTCTTGTGTGATTGCCGCGGTGTCCATGGGAATGCTGTGCTTTGCCGCTCAGGGCATGTGTTACCGGGGGAGGGCGAACGGGCCGGAATGTGACCGTTAGCGCAAGCATGATTATCGCATCAAATTTCCGTACGGGAAAGTGCGTTTCCTTGTGGAATTGTTGGGTGCAAACATGCTTTCTGAGATGCATCAACATCACCGACGCTGGCCGCTGCATGCTGGGATGACACGACTTTCCATCCCGCCGGAGACCGCCATGCGCCTGCCACCCAAAGTACTGTGGTCCGAAGGATTGCCCCTGGGACCACAGCAGTTGCAACAACTGGACCGTTACCATGAAGCGCGCTTGCAGCGCACGGCAGCCGCCCTGCATCCCCACCTGTGGGGCGTGTGCGCCCTGCAATGGGATAGCGACGGCCTGGCCAACAACCGGCTGACGGCCGAGACCCTGTCGCTGATTTTTCCGGACGGCGAGTTGGTTGAGGCGCCCGCGTCGTGCCCGCTGCCATTGACGGTGGACTTGTCCACGCTGCCGCCGGAGACGCAGCGTTTCACCTTCCACGCGGCCCTGTCGCGCTGCAAGGAGCATGGCGCCAATGTGGTCAACGGCGCGGCCAACGGCGCGCGCTACGCTGCCGTGGAGCGCGATACGCAGGACCTGTATTCGGACGCCGCCAGCGTGGGCGTCAGCTATCTGCAGCCGCATGTGCGGCTGCTGTCGGAACTGGATGCGCTGGCCGATTGCGTCAGCGTGCCGGTGGCGCGGGTGCGGCGGCTGGCCGGCGGCGGTTTCGAGCTGGACCCGGACTATCTGCCGCCCAGCGTGACGGTGGCCGCCGCGCCCTGGCTGGTGCAGCGGCTCGACAAACTGCTGGGCAAGCTGAGCGTGAAGATCGAGGCGCTGTACAGCCGCCACCGCCAGTCCAGCAGGAATGTGATCGAAGTCCACAGCGGCGACATCGCCTCGTTCTGGATGCTGAACACGCTCAACACGGCCGGCGCCGGCCTGACCCATTGCGCGCGCTACCGCCGGCACCATCCCGAGGTGCTGTTCCAGCAATGGATGACGCTGGCCGGCGGCCTGCTGACGTTTTCGCAGAAGTATGCGCTGGCCGACCTGCCGGCCTACGATCATGCGGACCCCGGGCCCGGCTTCGCGCGGCTGGACGCCATCATCCGCGACCTGGTGGATACGGTGATCTCGTCGCGCTACGTCGCCATTGCGCTGGTGGTGGAGGCGTCCAAGCCGACCCACCACAACGGGCTGCTGGACGCGGCCCGGGTCACGCGCGACACGGCGCTGTGCCTGGCGGTGCAGGCCGACATGCCGGCGCTGGAACTGGTGGCGGCCGTGCCGCGCCTGCTCAAGGCCGGCGCGCCCGACGACGTCGAGCGCGCCATCCAGTTCGCCTTGCCCGGCGTGGAGCTGACGCATATGCCGCAGGTGCCGCCGCAGGTACCAGTGAGGCCCAACACCTACTATTTTTCGATCGAGGGCAAGGGGCCGCTGTACGACAACATGCTGAAGGCGCAAGCGATCGCGGTGTATGCGCCGATCAATATCAAGTCGCTCAAGCTGGAGCTGTTCGCCATCGCCAGCTAGTACCGTCGCGATGGCGCGGCGCGCTGGGGCTTGCCAGTGCGCATTTGTTTCGGCTAGTATGGTTGCAGGCACAGCCTTGTGCCAGCGTCGCTCGGACGGTTCCGGGCGCTTACGTAAAGACAACTCATGACCACCACTCCTCCTGTGCGCAATTTTGCGCGCATCGACCGCCTGCCGCCCTACGTTTTCAACGTCACCGCCGAACTGAAGCTGGCCGCCCGCCGGCGCGGCGAAGACATCATCGACATGTCGATGGGTAATCCGGACGGCGCCACGCCACCGCACATAGTCAGCAAGCTGATCGAGACCGTGCAGCGGCCCGACACGCACGGCTATTCCGCTTCCAAGGGCATACCGCGGCTGCGGCGCGCCATCACCAAGTGGTACAAGACGCGCTACGACGTGGACTTCGATCCCGAATCGGAAGCCATCGTCACCATCGGTTCCAAGGAAGGCCTGGCGCACCTGATGCTGGCCACGCTGGACCGGGGCGACACGGTACTGGTGCCCAATCCCAGCTATCCGATCCACATCTGGGGCGCCGTGATCGCGGGCGCCAATATCCGCTCGGTGCGCATGACGCCGGGGGTGGACTTTTTCGACGAGCTGGAACGGGCCGTGCGCGAGAGCTATCCCAAGCCCAAGATGATGGTGCTGGGCTTCCCGTCCAACCCCACGGCCCAGTGCGTCGAACTGGAATTCTTCGAACGCGTGGTGGCGCTGGCGCGCCAGCACAACATCCTGGTGGTGCACGACCTGGCCTATGCCGACATCGCCTTCGATGGCTGGAAGGCGCCGTCCATCATGCAGGTGCCGGGCGCGCGCGACGTGGCGGTGGAGTTTTTCACCATGTCCAAGAGCTACAACATGGCTGGCTGGCGCATCGGCTTCATGGTCGGCAACAAGGAACTGGTGGCGGCGCTGGCGCGCATCAAGAGCTACCACGACTACGGCAGCTTCACGCCGGTGCAGGTGGCGGCGATCGCCGCGCTCGAAGGCGACCAAAGCTGCGTGAGCGAGATCGTGGCCCAGTACCAGAGCCGGCGCGACGTGCTGCACAAAGGCTTGAACGAGGCCGGCTGGCCGGTCGACAAGCCGAAGGCGTCGATGTACATCTGGGCCCGCATTCCGGAAGCGTATCGCCACCTGGGGTCGCTGGAGTTTTCCAAGCTGCTGCTGGCCGAGGCCAAGGTGTGCGTATCGCCGGGCATCGGTTTTGGCGAGTATGGCGATGACTACGTGCGCTTCGCGCTGATCGAGAACGAAGCCCGTATCCGCCAGGGCTTGCGCGGCATTAAGGCCATGCTGCGCAAGGGCGAGGGCGCCGGCGCCAGCTAAGCATCACGCGGCGGGGACGGCGTGCTGGTCCGTTTCCGCCCGCTTCCCGATGCCGCTGTCCGCAGCGGCATGCGCACTGAGCGTGGCGTGCGCAGCGCGATCTCTTAAGACAGGTCAAATGGTGTGCGCGTCGCGCACCGGCACCGTGCCCGCATTTGCTACCGTAGCGTGGATCGACGCCATCCTGCCGGAGCCACGCACCATGTCTAACGTGCCCATCCGCTTTTCCTTTGAACGCCTGCTGGCGGGCGTGCGCTGGCTGGAGCGGCGCTCGCATGCGATCGGGCTGCCGCCTGTGCTGGCGCAGCTGCCGATGCGCTGGCTGTGCTGGCACTACTGCCGCATATTGCAGAGGAAGATCGTGCGCATGCGCGGCATCTCGGCCAAGTTTCGCCGCTGGCTCGCGGTGGTGCGCAAGATGGCGTCTGATGGCCGGGCCAGCCTGGAGATGCTGGACCTCGACAAGGGCTTGACGGACGCGGTGGAATCGACCCGCAAGTCCATGTGGGAGTTACGCGACTGCTGCCTGGAAATCGATACCATGTTCGAGCAACTGGGCTATGTATCAGCCCGTTTGCGGCGACGGCAGCAGGAATTGCTGCAGGAGATCGCGGATTCGTGCGCGCTGGCCGGGGTGCTGCAGGCCGAGCTGAGCGCCCACGACGCCGCCGTGCTGGCCCGGCTGCGCGCCTTGCGGGCACAGGAGCTGGCGGCCTGCGGGCCGCTGCCCGGTGCCTAGCCCGTCGCCTAGCCCGTCGCCGCTTCTGTCCGAACCCTTTCGGTCAGAACCCTTCCAGTACGATCTTGCCCATCGCGCGATTGCTTTCGATCAGCGCGTGGGCGCGCTTCAGGTTGGCCGCGTTGATCTTGCCGTAGCGTTCGGACAGCGTGGACTTGATCAGGCCCGTGTCCACCAGTTGCGCCACGTCGTTCAGCAACTGGTGCTGTTGCTGCATGTCGGGCGTGCCGAACATGGAGCGCGTGAACATGAATTCCCAATGCAGCGACACGCTCTTGCGCTTGAGCAGGCGCACGTCGATGGCCGCCGGGTCGTCGATCAGCGCCACCTTGCCTTGCGGCGCCACCAGTTCGGCGATGGCGTTCCAGTGCTGTGCGGTCTGGTTCAGGCTGGCCACGTAGGTCACCGGCGGCAGGCCGAGCCGCGCCAGTTCCTGGTCCAGCGGCAGGGTATGGTCGATCACGTGATGGGCGCCCAGGCCGCGCACCCATTGCGCCGTGTCGGGACGCGAGGCGGTGCCGATCACGGTCAGTCCCGTCAACTGGCGCGCCAGTTGCACCAGGATGGAGCCGACGCCGCCGGCCGCGCCCACCACCAGCAACGATTGCCCGGCCGCGCCGGGGCCGCGTGGCACGGCCAGCCGGTCGAACAGCAATTCCCAGGCCGTGATGGCCGTCAGCGGCAGGGCCGCCGCCTGGGCGAAATCGAGCCGCTCGGGTTTGTGGCCGACGATGCGCTCGTCCACCAGGTGCAGCTCGCTGTTGGTACCGGGACGGGTCAGCGAGCCGGCGTACCAGACCGCGTCGCCGGGACGGAACAGGGTGACATCCGGGCCGACGGCCTTGACGATGCCGGCCGCATCCCAGCCGATCACTTTCGTTTCGCCGGCCGCCGGCGCGACGCCGGCGCGGATTTTCACGTCAACGGGATTGACGGAGATGGCGCGCACCTCCACCAGCAAGTCGCGCCCCAGCGCTTGCGGCGCAGGCAGATCGATGTCGAGCAGGGCGTCGGCATCCGTGATGGGCAGGTTGTGGCGGTAGGCGATGGCTTTCATGGAAATACTCCGGTTGACTTGAGGAATGGGCGTATCATCATTTATCTGATCTTGAAGAAAAAGAAGGTCAATGACGAAACACTTTCAAAGGAATCGTGAAAATTGCTGCGTTTGGATGATTTGACCGTGTTCGTGCGCACGGCCGAGCACGGCAGCCTGTCGGCCGCCGCCCGTGAACTGGAGATCTCGCCGGCCCTGGCCAGTGCCGGCGTCAAGCGGCTGGAGCTGGCGCTGGGGCTGCGCCTGTTCGCGCGCACCACGCGCTCGTTGCGGCTGACGGAGCAGGGCGAGCACTACCTGGCGCACGCGCGCGAGGCGCTGCGCCTGCTCAAGGAAGGCCATGAGGCGCTGATCCAGGGGCGCGACGATTTCGCCGGCACGCTGAAAATCGCGCTGCCGTCCGACATCGGCCGCAATATCGTGCTGGGCTGGCTGGATGCGTTCCAGCAGCAATATCCGCGCATCGTATTGCAGCTGAGCGTGGGCGACCGGGTGTCCGACCTGTACCGCCAGCCGGTGGACCTGGCCATACGCTATGGCCAGCTCGACGATTCCAGCCTGGTGGCGCTGCCGCTGGCGCCGCACAACCGGCGTGTGCTGGTCGCCGCCGCCGGCTACCTGCGCCGTCACGGCCGCCCGGCCACGCCGGCCGCGCTGCGCGAGCACAATTGCCTGCGCTTTGCTATCGATGGCGTGATCCACGACCGCTGGACCTTCGAAGGCCCGCATGGCGCGGCGCCGCAGACCGTCCTGGTGAGCGGCGACCGCAGCGCCGACGACGCGGACGTGGTGCGGCGCTGGGCGGTGGCCGGCATGGGCATCGCCTGCAAGTCGCAGCTGGACGTGATGGCCGATCTGCGCAGCGGCAGCCTGGAACGCTTGCTGCCGGAATACGCCTGCGAAGCGGCGCCGCTGACCATGGTGTGCATGCACCGCAGCCAGGTGACGCCGGCCGTGCTGCACTTGCGCGACTTCTTGCGCACCGAGTGCGAGCGTCTGCTGGCCGATTGAAGCGAGGAAAAAATTTGCATCTACATGGTTGTGGCGGCCGCAAATGCCCTTACCATTCGTTCAATCTTAACCGGAGGCCACCCATGACCGAATCCCAGCGCGACCTGTTGAGCGCCGGCTTTTCCCTGACCCTGATCGCGCTGGCCGCGTTCGTGATGCAGCGTTTCTTCCTGCCGCTGGTGTGGGCCGGCATCCTGTGCGTGGCCACGTGGCCGTTGTACCGCCGGGTGCTGGTACGGCTGGGCAACCGCGCCATCCTGTCGGCCGCGCTGGTGACGCTGGCGTGCGCCTGCGTATTCGTACTGCCGGTGCTGCTGGCGCTGACCCAGGCCGCGCGCCAGGCGCCGCAACTGGCCGCCTTTATCGCGGGCGCCAATACGGACGGCATCGCCGTGCCGGTGTTCCTGCATGGCTTGCCGCTCGTCGGCGAAGCGGTCGCCGACTGGTGGCTGGCCACGCTGAGCCAGCCGCACGGGCTGGCCCATCTGTTGTCGGGCAGTGGCCTGGGCAGCTTCCATACGGCTGGCGACATGCTCAAGAGCATGGGCGCGGGCTTCTTCCACCGTCTCGTCGATTTTGGCCTGGCGTTGCTGTGCCTGTTCTTCTTCTACAAGGATGGCATGGCGTTGACACGCCAGATCACGGCCATCGGCAATCACTGTTTCAGCGAACAGCGCTGGGGCCGGTATGCGGCCAAGATCCCCACTGCCATCCGCGCCACCGTCAATGGCCTGGTGCTGGTGGGCCTGGCCGAGGGCGTGCTGATCGGTATCGGCTACGCCTTGGCCGGCCTGGCTTCGCCGGCGCTGTGGGCGGCCGTGACCGGCATCCTGGCCATCATTCCGTTTGGCGCGCCGCTGGCCTTTGTCAGCGCGGCGGCCGTGCTGGTGGTGCAGGGCAGCGTGCCGGCCGCCATCGGTGTGGCCGCATGGGGCGGCGTGGTGCTGTTCGTGGCTGACCATTTCGTACGCCCAGGCATGATCGGCAATGCGACACGCTTGCCCTTCCTGGCCGTGTTGTTCGGCATCCTGGGTGGTGTGGAAACGATGGGCCTGGTCGGCCTGTTCATCGGTCCGGTCGTCATGGTGCTGTTCATGACCTTGTGGTACGAGGCCGATGTGTTCGACAGCCGCGTGGCCGCCTATCCCGATCACAGTGTCTGAGCACGGAGGCGCGCGGAAGCGAGCGTGGAGGCGAGCGGGGAAGTGCGCGCGGTCAGCGCGCACACTTTCTCCCCCCGGCGTGCATCAGTGTGCTTTCGACAGGATCAGCAGCCAGCGGCGCAGCAGCAGCACTTCCAGGTGGCCTGCCTCGACGCCGGTGTCCAGCTCGATCACGGGGTTGACGGCGTAGTAGCGCTTGCGGAAGTCACGGCACACCAGCATTTCGCGTTTGCCCATGCGGAGCAGGAACGACATCGGTGCGTATTGCAGACCAAAACGGGAACCAAAAGTGCTATTCAGTGTTGTCATGACAATTCCTTGGAAGGGAGATGTGTTGAACGAGTCATCAGAATAGCACAACTACTGTATGAATCCACAGGTACTGTATAAATATTCAGTAAAGCGCTGGAACTGTGGTTTTTTCACCAACGCACCCTGCTGTGTTGCCGGCGCTCACAACCAGTAGGCCATGATGCGCGCCAGCCACTCGCGCAGGCGCTCGCCGAGCGGGCGCGCGCGCCACGCCTCGGGCGTGATCTCGATGGAGTCGCGCAAGTCTTCGCGGAACGCGCTTTCCATTTCCGCGCCGAAGCTGTCGCCCAGCACCACCACGTTCAGTTCGCTGTTGTGCAGGAAGCTGCGGGTGTCGATATTGGTCGATCCCACGGTGGACCAGGTGCCGTCGATGACGGCCGTCTTGGCGTGCAGGACGGCTTGCTTCATGGCGTGGATGTGCACCCCCGCGGCCAGCAGCGCGTCGTAGCTGGCGCGGCCCGCGTAGAGCACCAGGCCCAGGTCCGATTTGCCGGGCACGACGATGCGCACGTCCACCCCGCGCCGGGCCGCCGCCGCCAGCGCGGCCACCATCTGCGGGTCTGGCACGAAATAGGCCGAGGTCAGGTGGATGCTGCGGCGCGCCTGCTGGATCGCCAGGTTGTAGGCCTTGTAGATCTCGAACTGGCCGCCGGGGTCGCTGGCCAGCACCCGCACGATCTTGTCACCGGCCCGTACCGGCGGTGGAAAATAATGCGCGTCGGGCAGGTCGGCCGCGTCCTGGCCGGCCCAGGTGCGCAGGAATACCCACTGGAACGCGGCCACGGCCGGGCCTTCGACCATGACTTCCGTGTCGCGCCAGCCCAGTTGCGCGGCGTCGGCCGGCCGGCTGTGGGAACGGAACAGCGAACTGCGCGAATACGTGCCGCTGATGTTCAGGCCGCCCGTGAAGGCCACCTTGCCATCGACGATCAGCAGCTTGCGGTGGTCGCGGTTGTTGATGCGCCAGTCATCGCCGCGCAGCCGGGCCGGATTGACGGGGTTGAACCCGACCAGGTGGATGCCGGCCGCGCGCATGTGCTCGAAGAAGCTGTCGGGGACGTCCAGCGTGCCCACGCTGTCATACAGGATGTTGACGGTGACGCCGTGGCGCTGGCGGTCGATCAGCAGGTCGGCGAACTGGCGGCCCAGCGCGTCCTGCTCGAAGATGTAGGTTTCGAGGTTGATATGGTCGGTGGCGGCGGCGATCGCGGCCGACATGGCCGCCATGGTCTGCGGGCCGTCATACAGCAGCGTGCACTTGTTGCCGGCGATCAGGGGCACGCCGGTGGCCGCTTCCTCCAGCGCGGCGGCGGCCTGCAGGTCCAGCGTGTTCCTGGGCCAGCGCTTGCGCAGCAGGGTGAGCGCGCGGTTGTCGCTGAGCGGGCCGTGCGCGCCGTTGACGGTGGGGGCGGTGGCGGGCGTCAGCGTGCTGCCCAGTTGCTGCACGTCGGGCAGGGTGGCGCAACTGCCCACCGCCGAGCACAGCAGCGCGATCGACAGCCAGCACAGGCCGCCGCGCCACGTCAATCGCGTGGCGAGTGCGCCGCGCACGGCGGCGAAGCGGAGGAGTAGAGCGCGCATGCGGAGCAACGGCCGGGCCGCATAGACGAAAACGTCAGCGTAGCGT
>DATFBD010000103.1:0-9701 GCA_035254005.1 Burkholderiaceae bacterium
TATTCTGGCTCCCCGACCTGGACTCGAACCAGGGACCTGCGGATTAACAGTCCGTCGCTCTACCGACTGAGCTATCAGGGAAAAGAGGCCGCATTATATACGGCCATTTCGGGGCTGTCCAGAAAGCGGCGAAAAATTTTCACCGCCCTCGTCCGGCCCCTGGTCCAGGGCTTAGAAATTGCCCTTGAACTGCACGCCGAACTGGCGTGGCTCGTTGACCATGCCGGTCAGGTTGTTGAAGTCGATCGCGCCGATGATGCGCTGGGTGTTGGTGATGTTGCGGCCGAACGCGGCCACTTCATACTTGCCGCCATCCCAGTTGTAACCCACGCGCAGGCCGCCTTCCAGCATGGCCTTGCCCGTAAATTCGGTCGCCTGGTACAGGAAGAAGTTGATCTTGCTGCGATACGACCAGTCGGTCAGCACGAACAGGTTGCCGTTCTCCAGCGCCCAGTTGTACTTGGCGGTGGCGTTGAAGGTCCACTTCGGCGCCTGCGGCAGCGGGTTGCCATCGATGACCACGCGGCCTGCGGCGTTGATCGGGTTGAGCACCGTGCTCCATGGGTTCTTGATCACCGACAGGCTAGGATCGCGGATTTCCGTGAAGTTGTAGCTGCCGCCGGCCGTGACCTTGAAGTCGCTGGTGACGAAGGCTTCGAATTCCGCTTCCACGCCACGGCCCTTGGTCTTGGCCGCGTTGATCAGCTTGGTGACGTTGGAATTGCCGCCGACCACGGTCAGCTGCTGGTTCTTCACGTCGTAGTCGTACACGCTGACGCTGGCGCGGGCGCGGCGGTTGAACAGGTCGGCCTTGATGCCAGCCTCGTACGAGACGATGGTTTCGGCGTCGGCCACGGTGATGGGCACCGAGCTGTTGGCAGCGGCGATGCTGGGCGCGCGGAAGCCGGTGGCCACGCGGGCATAGGCGTTCACGTCCTTGTTGATCTTGTAGGTGCCGCTGACGTCCCAGTTAACCTTGCTCTTGCTTTCGCTCACGCCGCTCGGGCCGATCTGCACCACGTTGACCGCGTCGACCGTGTTGAAGTCTTTCTTGTCGTTCGTGTAGCGCAGGCCGCCACGCAACATGAGGTCGGCGCTGACGGCGTAGTTGACGGAGCCGAAGGCGGCCCAGGCGGTGTTCTTCTGGTGGCTGGCCAGGTGCGAGGTCTGGGCGCCGGTGGTGCTGTTGAAGTTGTTGCTGTAGCCGTTGGCGTCTTCCGAGAAGTAGTACACGCCGCTCTGCCAGTTCAGCGGGCCGGCATTCTTCGATTCGACGCGGAATTCCTGGCTGTACTGCTTGAGGCCGGTCAGGCCGCCACCGGTTTCAACCTGGAACGGCACCTGGCCCGGCACGCCACCGTCGATGTCGCCACGGCTGAAGTAGTTGTCCACGGCTTCATAGCCGGTGATCGAGAACAGCCTGACCGTGCCCAGGTCCCACGTCAGGCGGGCGTTGGCGCCGTTGGTGCTCAGGCTCTGCGTGTTCTGGCCGTTGGTGTTGATCTTGGTGAAGTCGTAGCCGTCGGCGAAGTCGTTGGTGCCCTTCTTGATCAGGTTGGCGCGGAACAGGCGCGCGCTGCCGTCGGTGGTGCGCGCGTGCACGTTGAACAGCGCATTGAAGGTAGTGTCGGGCTGGTACAGGAACTGCACGCGCTCGGCGTGTTCGTTGTAGCCTTCCATCACGTCGTTCTGGTGCGTGAAGGTATTGTCGACGAAGTTGTCGCGGTGCTGGCGCAGCGTCGAGACGCGCATCGCCCATTCCTTACCCAGCGGGACGTTGGCGGCCGCTTCCACGTTGGCCGTGTTGTGGGTGGCCAGCGACAGGTTGTAATAGCCTTCGATGCCTTTGGTGTTGGGCTTTTCGGACTCGAACTTGACCACGCCGGCCGGGGTGTTGCGGCCAAACAGCGTGCCTTGCGGGCCGCGCAGCACTTCCACGTTGGCCACGTCGAAGATCGGGAAACCTTTCAGGATGCCGTTTTCCTGCACCACGTCGTCATACACGAGCGATACGGGCTGCGAGGCGAAGGTGCTGAAGTCGGTGTTGCCGTAGCCGCGGATGTAGAAACGGGGGAAGGTACGGCCGTTCGACGATTCCACGTTCAGGCTCGGCACCTTGCCTGCCAGCAGGCGGATGTCCTGGCCACCGGAGACCAGCACGTCCAGCTTCTCATCCTTCAGGGTCGACACGGACACCGGCACATCCTTGATGTTCTCGGTGCGGCGCTGGGCCGTCACGGTAATCGTTTCCAGCTGGGGCACGTCGGCGGCGGCCGCTGCGGTTTGCGCCACGGCGGCGCCCATGGGCATGACGGCGCCCAGCGCCAGCAGGCGCTTGTGCATCTTGGACAATTTGATCATTCAATTTCCCGATTTAGTAGTTTTGGCAAAGAGGGGCTAACAGTTGTCTCCTGTTCTCTCTTCTGTCGACACCGTTCCTCTGCGGGACGGAACGGCGCAAGCGGGCTGTGCCGCTTTCGGTGAGCCTGGAACAGCCCGCCACGTCGCCTCGTGAGCGGTGGCAGGTCTGATCCGCATCTCAATGATGTCTGGAATGCACCGACTTGCAAAAAGGCAGTATTCTCTGGCATTGATACCGTGTATTGCAAGCGCAATATACCGAGTGAGCCTTCAATTGGTAGAAATTGCTGTCCAGGCTGGCTTGGACAAAACAATCGGCGGGTCGAACGCCAACAAGCCGCCCCCGGTCAGCGTGGCCGGCTGGCAAGCTAAGCAATTGATTAATATGGCGTTATTTGCAAGTATCGAGCGGCAGGCCGTACTTGCGCAGGATGCGCGCGCAACTGCCGTCATGGCGCATGGCGTTCATGGCCGCCTGCCATTGGGCGATGTCGGCGGCGGAGAAATCGAGCGAACCGGCCAGCCAGATTTCGCCCCACCGGTAAGGGGCGCTGTAATCGAAATCGGACACGGACGCGCCGGCCAGGTTGGCCGCGCTGCGGTGGATCACTTCGCCGCCGTAGGTAGCGTCGGCCAACCCGGTCTGCACCATGCGCATGCATTCGCGCACGGTGGCGCATTCGAACACGGCGGCGAAATGTTCGGCCGCCAGCACGGCCTTGTGCGGCGAGCCGCGCAGCACGACAATACGGCGCCCCTTGAGCGCGTCGATATTGCGCAAGTCCAGCGTGCCATGGCGCGACACGAACACGAAATCCTGGCGATACAGCCGGGCCAGCCACGTGTAGCGGGGCTCGCGCTCGGGCGTGCGGGTCAGCGGCAGCACCACGACGCGCGACATGCCTTCCGTCATCTTCAACGCGCGCTGCCATGGATAGAATTCGACCGGTGCGGACAAGCCCAGGCGCTGCGCCAGTTCCTGCGTGATTTCGACCAGCGAGCCGGGACCGCGCTCCCCGCCTTCCATGGCGAACGGCGGCAATTCGCCCACCACCAGCCGCACCGGCGCCTGGCTGGCGGCGCCGGCCGCCAACGGCAAGCTCAGCAAAATAACCCCCAGCGCGCGGCGCCAGGCCGTGTTCCACGACAGCTTCAGCATTCCCCGCTTCCCCCCTCGCATATCGGTTTTCCAGGCCGCCGCCATGTTCACGCCATGCGTTTGGCGGGCCGGCGACGGTGAACATCGGCATGGACGTGGCCGCAACGCAGAGCCGCCGCGCGGGGTGCAGGCGCAGGCCTCATTGCCAATATACAGCAAGAATAATCTTGCAAGTCATGCGTATAGCGCCAACGCAACATCATGCGGCGCCGGAATTGATCTGCCTTACCTGGATGGGGGGCGGCCCAGGTCGCCCTGCGTGTAATCGCATACGCCTTGCGGGAAGATGCGGGCCAGCCAGGCTTGCTGGCTGGCCGAGAAATGCACGCCGGGCGGATAACTGCCATCGCCCAGGGCGGTCGCCACGGGCTTGAGCGCGCACTTGAACGTGTCGCCCCGGATCGACTCACCGGCCACCATGCGCGGGCTGGAGAAGATGGGAAACGCGCGCGTGCAGGCGCCGGGCGCGCGCTGGTCGAGCACGCCGTCCCAGACGGCGGGGCCGGCGGCGATGGTGGCGCCCTGCTCGTCCATGCAACGGTCGGTGAACAAGGGCGGTGGCTGGTGCTGCGCCAGATAATGGTCGAGCACGCCCAATGCCTCCAGCGCCACCGGCACCAGGTCCGCCTCGGGCCGCACGAACCAGATCACTTGCCGGGCGGCCTGCGCCGGATCGTGCGCGCGCAAGCGCGCCCGCGCGGAGAACGACTGGCGGGCGTTGTGCATGTCCAGCGTCGCCTCCAGGTAAGGGCGCAGGTCGATCATGGGGATGCCCAGCCGTTGCCCGGTGAAAACCTGGCCCGACGTGTAGGCGCGCCGCATGGCGTCCACGTCGCCGGCACGGCGCGGCGCGGGCGTGCCGTCCGGAGAACGGCAACGGTCGCCGCGCAGCATGTTGGCGCCATCGAAGGGATCGGCCGCGCCCTGCCACGCCACAAAATCAGGCTGCGCCTTCCATGCGCCGACGCAGGCATTGATGCGCAGGAATTCGTCCACGTCGAGCTGGCCCGCCGCCAGCGCGGCCAGGCCGTACTGCACGCCCACGTTATCGATGGAAATGGGCGCGTAACCGCGCGCGTCGACGCCGTAGATGTCGGCCAGGTCGTTCCAGTGGGTCCACTTCACCTTGTCGAGCGCGCCGTCGGGATAGCCGTAGGCATGCGCGCCGAGGTCGAAACGGCGATCGCGGTACAACGGGTTGAGCACGGTGGGCATGGCCATGCGCCAGCCATTGATGCATTCGGTCGTACCCGGCTGGCCGGACTGGACGTTAGGCACGGTGTCGCTGGCGTTCATGCCCTCCACCAGCGACTGGCTGCTCCAATGCGCCCACGGCGAGGCCGGGTCGCTCGCCACGGCATCCTTGAAATACTGGCCCAGCAAGGGGCAGTCCGAGATCGGGATGGTCTGGGTGATCATGTCCGGAAACGACTGGATCGGGACGCCGGCATCAAACAGCCCCGGCAGGTTTTGCGCAAACAGGTATTGCTGCACGGCGCCACCCGAACCGCCCATGGCGATCGTGTACAGCGGCTGGCCATGATCGGCGATGAAGTGCTGCTTGACCTTGAGCGCCGTGTCGCCGGCCAGGCGCATGTTGTAGTGCACCCCAGTCTCGTTGCCGGACGAACTGAGCACCGCGTAGCCCTGCTCCAGTACCACCGGCAGCAACTGCCGCTCGGAACGGCTCAGCGCGCCGTTGATCCACATGGGCAAGCCCTGCTGGTGGCCTATGCCCACCCCGCCCCGCAGCCAGTAGAACAGCTTGCGGTTCCAGGCCGGTGGCGCCGGTTCGGGCGCCGGCGCCAGCATGGCGATGGTGTAGAAGAAGCGGTTGATGGTGCCCACTTCCACCCGCACCACGAACGGCACGCTGGCGCCGCCGTAACTGGCGCGGCGCAGGTCGGCCGGTGGATGGGCGTAATCGGTGGCGGGCGCGAACGGCTTGAACGCGCTGCCGGTGTAGTAGAAGTAGGCGATACGCGGCGTGATCGCGCACTGCCGGCTGTACCCGAACGGCTGGTGGCTGGCACTGTCCATCACCGGATGGGCCGAGGCATCGAAACTGTCGACGATGGGCTGGCCCAGCCCCGCTTCCTGGGAGCGGCAGATGAAGGGAAATTGCTGCGCCGGCGCATCGGCCGGCGCCGCCGGGCATGAGGCCACCAGCAAGAAGGACGCGACCCACCTATTCCAATGTTGCATGGCACACTCCGTGGCGGCTGGCACAGCGATCATGGGCAGGCACGCCCCCGCTCTTCAACACAGCGGGCGCGGGACTTGCCACCAGTATAGCGCGACATGTTGCCTGACCGGCAAGAGGTCGCAGCTCGACTAACGGCGCCGCCGCCACATGCCTCACGTCGCGGGACAGCAACAGGCCAGGGCCGATGTCCTGTTGCGCGTTGAGCGCGGCACGGGATAGGCGTATGTTTGAGTGTCGCCAGGCAAATGGCGCCGATCACCCTACAACGAGACGCGGGAGACACTCCATGAAGCATGCCATCACCCTCATGACACTGCTGCTGGCCGGCAGCGCCGCAACGGCCCAGGAAAAATCCGTCGAAGTGGTTCACTGGTGGACTTCCGGCAGCGAGGGCGCGGCCCTCAAGGTGCTCAAGGATGATGTCGTCAAGCGTGGCTTCAACTGGAAGGACAGCGCCGTGGCCGGCGGCGGTGGCGACAACGCGCGCAGCGCGCTGAAGACGCGCGTGGCCAGCGGCAGCCCGCCCGATGCCATGCAGATGCTGGGCTACTCCATCACCGACTACGCCGAGGAAGGCTTGCTCGGCAACGTGGACGCGGTCGCCACGTCCGAAGGCTGGGACAAGGTAGTGCCGGCGCCGCTGCAGAAGTTCGCCAAGTTCAAGGGGCACTGGGTGGCCGCGCCTGTCAACATCCACCGCACCAACTGGATCTGGGCCAACAAGGCCATCTTCGATGAACTCAAGCTCACGCCACCGAAAACCTTCGATGAACTGGTGGCCATGGCCGACAAGATCCGCAAGGCCGGCTACATCCCGCTGGCCCACGGCGGCCAGCCCTGGCAGGACGCGACCCTGTTCGACAGCGCCGTCATGTCGGCCGGCGGGCCCAAGTTCTACAAGGAAGCGCTGGTCGACCTCGATCCCAAGGCCCTGTCCGGCAAGACCATGGAGAAAGCCTTCGAGCAGATGCAAAAGCTGCGCAGCATGGTCGATCCGGCCTACGCGGGCCGCGACTGGAACATCGCCACCTCGATGATTTATCACAAGAAGGCGGCCATGCAGATCATGGGCGACTGGGCCAAGGGCGAGTTCGAGAAAGGCAAGATGAAGCCGAACCAGGACTTCCTGTGCTTCCAGTATCCGGGCACCGAAGGCAGCTTCATCTTCAACGCCGACCAGTTCGGCTTCCTCAAGGTCAGCGAGAAACAGATGGCCGGCCAGGCCGCGCTGGCGAGCGCCGTGATGGACAAGCACTTCCAGGAAAAGTTCAACCAGGTCAAAGGTTCGATCCCGGCCCGCACCGACGTGGCCATGGATGGTTTCGATGAATGCGGCAAGAAATCCATGAACGACATGAAGGCCGCGCTCAAGAACAACACCATGGTCGGCAGCTTCGCCCACGGCCACGCCATGCACGACAAGGCCAAGGCCGCCGCTACCGAGGTGGTGGCCAAGTTCTTCGATGCCGGCACCTCGCCGGCCGAGGCGGCCAGGCAGTTGGCGGCGGCCGTGGCCGGCGCAAAATAAGGCGCCGTGTGCTGGTGCCGCACCGCCTGCGCCGCTGGCTGGCCGCCGCGTGCGTGCTGCTGGCCAGCGCGTGCGGCACACCGGCGTGGGCCACGCTGCACGTGGTCTACCCGCGCATCGAGGAACGCCCGCCCGACGACTACGGCTACAAGCTGCTGGAACTGGCGCTGAAAAAGTCGGGCGTGCCGTTCGTGCTGTCGATGTCGGTACCCAAGATGAACCAGGAGCGCGCCCGCTCGCTGCTGGACCATGGCGACATTTCCGTGCTCGACGCGGGTACCAGCGCCGAATTCGAAGCCCGTTTCGACGCCGTCTACTTTCCGATCGACCGCGGCTTGAGCGGCTTCCGCCTGCTGCTGATCCACAAGGATGCGCAGCAGGACTTCGCCGCCATCCAGAACCTGGGCGAACTGCGCCGCATGGTCGCCGGCCAGGGACCAGGCTGGGCCGACAGCAAGGTGCTGACCGCATCCGGCATCCACGTGCGCACGGCCGAATTCGAATCGCTGTTCCGCATGGTCAACGCCAAGCGCATCGACTTCTACCCGCTGGGCGCGGACGAGGCGTTCATGCTGCTCGAACGCTACCGGGCGCTGGCGCCGGACGTGGTGGTGGAGCCGCACCTGGTACTGCAATATCCGTTCAGCCGGCAATTCTTCGTCAGGAAGGGCGACACGGAACTGCGCGAGGCCATCCTCAGCGGGCTGCAGAAATCGTTCGCTGACGGCAGCCTGCTGCGCTTTTTCGAACAGGACGAACGCTTCCACACCAGCCTGCAACGGGCCGGCTTGAAGCAACGCATCGTCATCGGGCTCGACAACCCTTATCTGACGCCGGCATTCCGCCAGATTCCGAAGGAGTATTTCTACCTCCCGTAAGTCCTGACAGGAAACCATGGCCAAGCGGCCGCCCGGACAGCACTGCAGCGGGACTATAATGATGAAACCAATCCGGACTGGGGGACCGCCAATGTGGCTCACCACCGTTGTGCTTGCTGCCGCCGTCGCCAGCAATGCCGCCGCAGAACCAGCGCCGGCCGATCCCGGCCCCGCTTCGGTCAAGATCGGGCTGCAGAGCGCGATCGCGCCATTCGTGCTGCCCGATCACGCGAGCGGCCTGTTTGTGGACGTGCTGCGCGCCGCGTTCGCCTCGCAGCGGATTGCGGCCGAATTCATCTACCTGCCCAACGCGGGCCTCGATGAACAGTTTCGCCAGGGCGTATTCGACGTCAACACGGCCACCACCGCGCAGCCGACGCCGGATGGCTTTATGAGCCGCTGGCCCGTTTCCTATTTCCACAACACAGCGATCACCTTGCGTGGCAAGATTCCCGTGCTGTCCAGCGTGGGCGAGTTGAAGAAATACCGGGTCACCGCGTTCCGCAACGCGCGCGAAGTACTGGGGCCGGCCTACGCGGCGGCCACCAATAATCATCCGCATTACCGGGAAGCGGTGACGATGCCGTCCGGCGCCCTCTTCCTCGACCGCACCGACGTCATCATTTCGCAGCCCGACGTATTCCGCTATTACCTCAGGCAGCAACTACCGCAGAAGCGCAATGCCGAAGCGGAACTGGCGTTTCACGACGTGCTGGGGCATGGCCGCTTTTACTGGCTACGGTTCCGCACGGAGGCCCAGCGCGCCGCGTTCGAGCGCGGCATCGCGCAACTGTATGCCAGCGGAGAAATCGACCGCATCCTCGAACGCTACCGGCGCGACTACGGCGTCACGCGCGACTTCTTCATCACGCTCGATTGCCAGTTCCGGCCGGAACTGGCGCCGCAAAAGTGCAAGAAGCTCAGCGAATGGTGGAGTGAAACACCGTGAGGTTCAAGAGCTGACGTTTTGCATGGTCGTGAACAGAACAGCTGTGCTCAACGACGCTCGCAATCCTCGACGCCGAAATTTCCGCCTTTGAACTCGGGTTCGTAGTAGAACTTATGGAACGACCATTTGCCGTCCCTGCTCTCGGCGAACGTCGCAATAGCCGTTCCATAATCCTTGGTGCTCTGGTCCGTGAGCGCGAAATGGATGGCCATTTCCCTGCCGTGCGCGGCGGCTTGGCCAAGGTAGGTGCCGTAACCGGGGACTTCCAGCTTGAAATTGTGAGCGCCATATTCGCCGAAGCTCTGCGCGGAAACCTGCCAACAGAGCGCCCGCCTGTGCAGCGCGAGGCCAACCTAAGGGGCTGCTCCCCCCCCCGACGACTAACGGCCTCGCCTCGGCCCACTAGGTGTAAATAAACGGACCCTAAAATGCAAAAACCCAACCGGGTTAGGGCTGGGTTCTTGGCATGCTACTGTATTCTGGCTCCCCGACCTGGACTCGAACCAGGGACCTGCGGATTAACAGTCCGTCGCTCTACCGACTGAGCTATCAGGGAAAGGAGGCCGCATTGTACATACTCCATTCCGAATTGCCTAGGGTTTGCCACAAAATTTTTTAAG
>DATFBD010000104.1:0-43435 GCA_035254005.1 Burkholderiaceae bacterium
ACAGGTCGGGATGCGCCTTCTCGATTTCGTCGAGGAGGAGCACGCAATGCGGATGCTGATCGACGCCGTCGGTCAAGAGGCCGCCCTGGTCGAAGCCGACATAGCCGGGAGGCGCGCCGATCAGGCGCGACACGGTATGCCGCTCCATGTATTCGGACATGTCGAAGCGCACCAGCTCCACGCCCAGCGCCTTGGCCAGCTGACGTGCCACCTCGGTCTTGCCGACACCCGTCGGACCAGCGAAGAGGAACGAACCGACCGGCTTGTCCGGCGCCTTGAGGCCCGCCCGCGACAGCTTGATGGCCGTCGACAGTGCGTCGATCGCTGCATCCTGGCCGAACACCGTCAGCTTGAGGTCGCGCTCCAGGTTGCGCAGCAGCTCCTTGTCCGAGGTAGAAACATGCTTGGGCGGAATCCGCGCGATCTTTGCCACCACATCCTCGATCTGCGGCGCGTCGATGCAGGCAACCCGCCGGCTTTCCGGCTGCAGCCGCTGGTAGGCGCCGGCCTCATCGATCACATCGATAGCCTTGTCCGGCATGTGCCGGTCGTTGATGTAGCGCGCCGCCAGCTCGGCAGCGGCACGCAGGGCCTCGTCGGTATAGGCGATCTTGTGGTGCTGCTCGAAGCGGCTCTTGAGCCCCCGGAGAATGCCGATCGTATCCTCCACGGAAGGCTCGAGCACGTCGACCTTCTGGAAGCGCCGGGCCAGCGCGCGATCCTTCTCGAAGATGCCGCGGAACTCCTGGAAAGTGGTCGAGCCGATGCAGCGCATCTCCCCGGACGACAGCAGCGGCTTGAGCAGGTTCGAGGCATCCATCACCCCGCCGGAGGCGGCACCAGCACCAATGATGGTGTGGATCTCGTCGATAAACAGGATGGCCTGGGGGCGACGGCGCAGCTCGTTGAGCAACGCCTTGAAGCGCTTCTCGAAATCGCCGCGATACTTGGTCCCCGCCAGCAGGGCACCGAGATCCAGCGAATAAACCACGCTGGAGGACAGCAGGTCGGGCACGTGCCCGTCGACGATGCGCTTGGCCAGACCCTCGGCAATCGCCGTCTTGCCCACCCCGGCCTCGCCGACCAGCAGCGGATTGTTCTTGCGCCGCCGAGCGAGGATCTGCGCGACGCGCTCTACCTCCAGCTCGCGCCCGACCAGCGGATCGATGCGCCCCTGGCGAGCCAGCTCGTTGAGGTTGCTGGCATAGGCATCCAGCGGATTGCCGGACACCGGGCTGTCGCCGCCCTCCTCGTCCTGGGACTCCTGCTCCGGCTGCTCGTGCGCCTCGTTCTGCCCCGGCACCTTGGAAATGCCATGGGCGATGTAGTTGACCACGTCGATGCGCGCGACGCTCTGCTGCTTGAGCAGGAACACTGCCTGGCTCTCCTGCTCGCTGAAGATCGCCACCAGCACGTTGGCCCCGGTCACCTCGCGCTTGCCGGAGCTTTGCACGTGGAACACCGCGCGCTGCAGGACGCGCTGGAAGCCGAGGGTGGGCTGGGTTTCGCGCTCCTCCTCGCTCAGCGGGATCAGCGGCGTAGTCGACTCGATGAATTCGCGCAGATCGTGGCGCAGCTTGTCCATGTTGGCCCCGCAGGCACGCAGGACGATGGCCGCAGCACCGTTATCCAGAAGGGCCAGCAGGAGGTGCTCGACCGTCATGAATTCATGACGCTTGGCTCGCGCCTCTTTGAAGGCGAGATTGAGGGTGACTTCAAGTTCGCGGTTCAACATAACTTCACCTCATTCCCAAAAGCCCACACCGGCAGCCATATCACTCGTCTTTTTCGATCTCGCACAGCAGCGGGTGCTGACACTCGCGGGCGTACTGATTGACCAGCATCGCCTTGGTCTCGGCAATGTCGCGGGTATAGACGCCACACACCGCCCGCCCTTCGGTATGGACCGCCAGCATGATCCGGGTCGCCTTTTCCCGCTCCATCCCAAAGAAACTCTCCAGCACCTCAACCACGAAGTCCATCGGAGTGTAATCGTCGTTGAGCAGAATGACCTTGTACATTGGCGGCGGCTTAAGCGCCGGCCTGGCCTCCTGGACTGCGACCCCCGAATCTTCATCCCCAGCTGGAGCTGGCGAGTCTTGATTGAATGTTAGTCGAATCTGGCTGCTTGCATGCATGCTGGAATGGTCAACACTGGCTGGTGGAGGGGATTGAGGGAACCAGTTTGCGCGGCTCTACCGGCAACTGCCGCCTCGCCTTGACTATCGGCAAAACAGTGTTACAAACAGAAAAGGCATACCCATAAATAGGCTGTGGGGATCGCGACGCGGAACACCTCAACCATCCGCGCACCCCGAAATGGATGATACTCCAGCAATGGAGTCCTTTGCAGAGGGAAGTCAGCATGCTTAGCGGCAAGGTCAAGTGGTTCAACAACGCCAAGGGCTATGGCTTCATTCTGGCCGATGGCCAGGATGAAGATCTGTTCGCCCACTACTCGGCCATCCAGAGCGACGGCTACAAGACACTGAAGGCCGGACAAGCGGTCAACTTCGAGATCCTGCAGGGGCCCAAGGGCCTGCATGCCATCAACATCCAGCCACTCCCGATCGCAGCCCAACGCGGCGACGAACACTGAGCCCCTATCCAGCGGCACGGCGCCGAACTCGTCACGGGTGACTTCGCGGCCTGCACCTTGAAGGCACCTGCGGTGAACTGCGTGCTGCGACCCTGGTGCTCTTGGCCCAGCGACCCGCGATCACTGCCCGCCACGCAGCGCAGGGCCTTGCGCAACAGACACCGGGCGCCCTCTGAAAACCGGCTTGAGGCCTTCCGCCCCCCCCTCGCGGAAGAGCGCCCTACCTACAAGCCTGACCTCCACCGGACTGGGCATGCTTGCGAACCAGCGCACCGGACGCAGGCAGACGATAGAAGCCCCACTGCTGGCGCACGACTGCGGCCCGGCGAGCGGCAGCCCTCCGCCTTGACGGAACAGCCCGCGCGAAAGCCAGATGTCGGAGGCATAGACCTTGGTAGCCTTTTCACCACCAGGGACCGCCCCCAGACGACCTGGCGTGCCCTGCCCACGGGCTTTGCGAACAGCCGCATCGACCACTTGTTCAGCACCGGACGGATATCGATGCCACGCCATCGCCGCCGGAGAGCACAATGGCCGGGCTGCTCGGTACTTTCAGGCTCATGCCGGGATTGGCAGAAATCTTGTCAGCATTCGCCGGCACCTAGATCCCTGAGCACTCCCCGCCGCCCCACCGTTACGCGACCAGACGTCCTGCCGAGTCCGAGACGAAACAGTCGCCCCCCCCCCGACTGCAAGGCAGCCCCCTTCGCCGAAACCACCTCACCCCGCCCTGGCCAACACCGCGCCTGCCCGGCACCCAGCGGATGGTCGAACGGCCTGCCCCCATGAATGCAAGCGGCATAACGTGCTATGATCGCTGCGCGACTGCGGTGGCATAAGGACCGGGTCCGGGCTGGAGTGGCACGCTGCTCCTCTCTCCCTGTCTGCCGGTCTGCACCATACAATAGCTGCCCATGGCCAAAAGCCGATGCGCACGGAATCGCCTCAAGAAGCATCCTCTTGCGCGCATCAAGACTTTTTATAACCACAGCAAAACTGAGGGTTAGATTAGAAAGATGTCCACACGCTCAAAGATCATCTACACCTTTACTGACGAAGCACCCGCCCTGGCGACCTACTCCCTGCTTCCGATCATCAAAGCCTTCACCGCCTCCTCCGGCATCGCTGTCGAAACCCGGGACATCTCCCTCGCAGGCCGCATCCTCGCCACCTTCCCCGAGTACCTGAGCGAAGACCAGCGGATCGGCGACCACCTCGCCGAGCTGGGCAAGCTGGCCACCTCCCCCGAAGCCAACATCATCAAGCTGCCGAACATCAGCGCCTCGGTTCCGCAGCTCAAGGCGGCCATCAAGGAACTGCAGCAGCAAGGCTACAAGCTGCCGGACTATCCGGAAGAGGCGAGCACCGACACCGAGAAGGACGTCAAGGCCCGCTACGACAAGATCAAGGGCAGCGCCGTGAACCCGGTGCTCCGCGAAGGCAACTCCGACCGTCGCGCCCCCCTCTCCGTCAAGAACTACGCCCGCAAGCACCCCCACAAGATGGGTGCCTGGGCCGCCGACTCCAAGACCCACGTCTCGCACATGAACGCCGGTGACTTCTACGGCAGCGAGAAGGCCGTCACCGTCGAGAAAGCCGGCAGCGTCAAGATCGAGCTGGTCGCCGCCGACGGCAGCACCAAGGTCCTCAAGGAGAAGACCAATCTCCTGGACAGCGAAATCATCGACTGCTCGGTGATGAGCAAGAAGGCCCTGCGCAGCTTCATCGCCGCACAGATCGAAGAGGCCAAGCAGCAAGGCGTCCTGCTGTCCGCCCACCTGAAAGCCACCATGATGAAGGTCTCCGACCCGATCATGTTCGGCCACATCGTTGCCGAGTACTACAAGGACGTGCTGGAGAAGCACGCCGAAGTCCTGAAGGAAGTCGGCTTCAACCCGAACAACGGCATCGGCGACCTGTACGCCCGCATCAAGACCCTGCCGACCGAGAAGCAGGCCGAGATCGAAGGCGACATCCAGGCCCTGTACGCCCAGCGTCCGCCGCTGGCCATGGTGAACTCCGACAAGGGCATCACCAACCTGCACGTGCCGAGCGACGTCATCGTCGACGCCTCCATGCCGGCCATGATCCGCGACTCCGGCAAGATGTGGGGTGCCGACGGCCAGCTGCACGACACCAAGGCCCTGATCCCGGACCGCTGCTACGCCACCATCTATCAGGTCGTCATCGACGACTGCAAGAAGCACGGCGCCTTCGACCCGGTGACCATGGGTAGCGTGCCGAACGTCGGCCTGATGGCCCAGCAGGCCGAGGAATACGGCTCGCACGACAAGACCTTCGAAATCCCGACCGACGGTGTGGTCCGCGTAGTCGACGCCAACGGCCAGATGCTGCTCGAGCAGAACGTCGAAGCCGGCGACATCTGGCGCATGTGCCAGGCCAAGGACCTGCCGATCCAGGATTGGGTCAAGCTGGCCGTCAACCGCGCCCGCGCCAGCAACACCCCGGCCGTGTTCTGGCTGGACCCGGCTCGTGCCCATGACTCGCAGGTGATCGCCAAGGTCGAGAAGTACCTGAAGGACCACGACACCAGCGGCCTGGACATCCGCATCATGACCCCGGACGATGCCATCCGCTTCTCCCTGGAGCGCATCCGCAAGGGTCTGGACACCATCTCGGTCACCGGCAACGTGCTGCGCGACTACCTGACCGACCTGTTCCCGATCATGGAACTGGGCACCAGCGCCAAGATGCTGTCGATCGTGCCCCTGATGGCTGGCGGCGGCATGTACGAGACGGGCGCCGGCGGTTCGGCACCGAAGCACGTCAAACAGCTGGTGGAGGAAAACCACCTGCGCTGGGATTCGCTGGGCGAGTTCCTGGCGCTGGCCGTGTCGCTGGAAGAGCTGGGCATCAAGACCGGCAACGCCAAGGCCAAGATCCTGGCCAAGACGCTGGACGAAGCCACCGGCAAGCTGCTCGACAACAACAAGTCGCCATCGCCACGCACGGGCGAGCTGGACAACCGCGGCAGCCACTTCTACCTGGCGCTGTACTGGGCCCAGGCCCTGGCCGCGCAGACCGACGACAAGGAACTGCAAGCCCACTTCGCCCCGCTGGCGCAAGCGCTGGCAGCGAACGAGGCGAAGATTGTCGAGGAACTGGCGGCCGTGCAAGGCAAGCCGGTCGACATCGGCGGCTACTACGCGCCCGACGCGGAGAAGACCTCGGCCGCCATGCGTCCGAGCGCCAGCTTCAACGCGGCGCTGGCTGCCGTGTAATGTTGTTGCGGTAGTCTCCAAGCCGCGCTGGCCTGTACTGGCGCGGCCTGGACTTCAGACCGCGGCTTCAAGTCATCCTTGTTGCCTCACCGTGCCGCGCAAAATCAACTTTTGCGCGGCACGCGCTTGACCTGCAAGTTGGTTAGCAAATGCGCTAACCATGCGCAATGTGATTGGGTCAGGCCGCGCGATCAGTAGTGGGGCGGACGTTCATGGGCCAAGCCGGCCCCGCCGCCCTGCGGCTGTTCGCGCAGGCGCTGGGCCAGCGTGGCGCACAGCAGTTCCAGCTTGTCGATCTGCTGTTGCTGCTCGTACACGCGCTGGTTCAGCGCCTCCACCAGGTCTTCCTGGTGCGCCAGTTTGATTTCGATATCGATGAAACGGTCTTCGGTACTCACGGGCAAACTCCTGCATGAAAGCATGCATTCTACCGCCCGCCGCGCCTACTTCAGGTAGATCCCGCCGCACATGATCAGGTCATCTTCCGGCACACAGTACATCGACTTCGGTTCGATCTTGCCGCTGATGGGGTTGGTGAACTTGTAGTCCTGCCAGAACGGCGCCTTTTTCTTGGCCAACTCGACCCGTTCCTTGACGAAGGGCTTGCCGTCGACGTCCTTAATCTCCATCAGGTTCTTGCCGATCATCTTGGCATTGGCGCCATGCGCGCGCACCACACCGTCCATGCCGTAGACCACCAGATACAGGTCGCGGTCCACGAACTGGCCCTCACGCCTGTCAATCTCGACAAAAGTCTTGTCGCGGCCGTTGGCCTTCAGATAAACCAGCCCCTTGCGCACCATGGCCTCCGCGTCCGCTTTGGTGGCGAAATCGGCCGCCTGCACCTGGCCCAGCAGGCCAGCCAGCGCCAGCATCCCTGGCGCCCAGAATTTCCAGCGTAGTGACATGCTTGCCTCCATTGCACGATGCCGAAATGGCACAATTGAATACTAGCACCAGCGCCAAATCAAGGTGGCCGATTTTTTTGCCCTGGACAAAACCGGGCCGCAAGCGCGCCAGCCGCTGCCGGATCAAGATTTGGGTGTGGCCAGCAAGGCTTTCATGCGTGCCAGCCGCTCCTTGGGGGTGAGCACTTCGGCCTCGGTGGGCGCGGCCGTGCCCACGTCCAGCTGCATTTCCTTGATGAAGCGCGACGGGTCGCAATGGACTTGCTCGCCGGCCCGCTTGCGCTTCTTGCACCAGGTGATCTGCAAGGTGCGCTGGGCCCGCGTGATGCCCACGTACATCAGCCGCCGCTCCTCCTGCACGCGGGCCGCGATGCTCTCGGCCGGCGCGTCGGCGTCGCCCTTGTGCGGCAGGATGCCTTCCTCACAGCCGACCAGGAATACGTGCGGATATTCCAGCCCTTTCGACGCATGCAGGGTCGACATGCGCACCGCATCCGGGTCCTCGTCCTGGCCTTCGAGCATGGACATCAGGGCCACCATCTGGGTCAGCTCCAGCACGTTCTTTTCCTCGCCGTCGCGGTCCTTGCCGCCGCGGCCGCGATCCTTGAGCCAGTTGGTGAACTCCAGCACGTTCTGCCACTTGCCCTGCGCCGCGCGCTCCTCGAACATATCGTATAAATAGTTTTCGTAGTTGATCGCTTCGAGCAGGTCATCGAGCACCTGGGCCGCGTTGTCGCCGCTGCCGGACGGGCCGGGGCGGCTGGCGCGCGCTTCCAGGTTGTTGATGAAGTTGCAGAAGTCGCGCAGCGGCTTGAGCTGGCGCTCGTTGAGCTTGCCCTCGATGCCGCCCTTGAACACGGCCTCGAACAGCGAGCACTGCCACTGGCCCGAGAACGTGCCCAGCACTTCCAGCGTGGACTGGCCCACGCCACGGCGCGGCGTGGTGACGGCGCGGATGAAGGCCGGGTCGTCGTCCGTGTTGGCCAGCAGGCGCAAATAGCTGATGATGTCCTTGATCTCGGCCTTGTCGAAGAAACTCTGGCCGCCCGAGATCGTGTACGGGATGCGCTCCTTGCGCAGCGCCTGCTCGATCACGCGGGCCTGGTGGTTGCCGCGGTACAGGATGGCGTAATCGGACCACTTGTTCTTGCGCTCGAAACGGTCGGCCGAGATCATGATGGCCACCTGTTCCGCCTCCTGGTCGTCGTTGGCCATGCCCAGCACCTTGATCGGCTCGCCCAGCCCGTGCTCGGACCAGAGCGATTTCTCGAACAGCTTGGGATTGTTGCCGATCACGGCGTTGGCCGCCTGCAGGATGCGGGTGGTGGAGCGGTAGTTCTGCTCCAGCTTGATCACTTCCAGGTTGGGGAAGTCGGTCTGCAAGGTCTTCAGGTTTTCCACCGACGCGCCGCGCCAGGCGTAGATGGCTTGGTCGTCGTCACCCACGGCCGTGAACATCGGCTTCTTGCCGATGCCCGTCACCATCAGCTTGACCAGCTCGTACTGGCAGGTGTTGGTGTCCTGGTACTCGTCCATCAGCAGGTAGCGCAGGCGGCGCTGCCACTTGTCGCGGATCGCCTCGTTGTTGCGGAACAGTTCCACTGGCAGGCGGATCAGATCGTCGAAATCGACCGCCTGGTAGGCCGACAAGGTCGCCACATAGCTGCGGTAGATGCGGGCCGACTGCGCTTCATCCTCGTCCTTCGCATTCTGCAGCGCCTGCTCGGGATCGACCAGGCCGTTCTTCCACAGCGAAATGTCGGTCTGGATGCGGCGGATCAGCTGCTTGTCCGTCGTGATGGCCAGATCCTGCACCAGCGAGGCGCAATCGTCGCTGTCCATGATGGAGAAACGGTCCTTCAGGCCCAGGCCGTTCGCTTCCTGGCGCAAAATCTTCACGCCCAGCGAGTGGAAGGTGGACACGGTGAGCTGCTTGGCCTGGCGCGGTTGCTTGAGCAGCTTGGCGATGCGCTCCTGCATTTCCAGCGCCGCCTTGTTGGTGAAGGTGAGCGCGGCGATGGTGCGCGGATCGTAGCCGCGGTCCTCGATCAGGTGGGCGATCTTCTGCGTGATCACCCGCGTCTTGCCGGAACCGGCGCCGGCCAGCACCAGGCAGGGGCCGTCGAGATAGGTGACGGCGGCGCTTTGCGGGACGTTGAGGCCGAATTGTGGTGCTTTGGACATCGGGATGGCGGGCTGGCTGGGGTGAGCCGGCCATTGTAGCAGCCTCGCGCGCGCCTGACGCGGCGCATGATGACAGCCGTCATTTGCGTTACCATGTCCAGATAGCGGCGCACCACGCGCCGGAACCTGCGGCAATACTACTATGAAATTCGAACACTTAATTGAAATTAACGATCCGCTCAATCCGCTGATCGATACCCTCACCGTGGATCAGCTGTGGCGCGGCCTGGTGCTGCGCGCCGAGTCGCCCAAGCTGTTCGTGCCCCACCTGGACGAATGCGTGATCGTCGAGCGCGGCGAGCACACCTTCCGCCGCCGGCTGCGCTACGGCAAGCTGGTGATCGAGGACCAGGTGCTGCTCACGCCCATGCACCAGATCCGCTACGACGTGGCGCCGCAGCAGGACATCGCCGCCTCCAGCCTGACCATGACCATCGAACGGCCCGAGGCGCACGTGCTGTTCGTGCGCTTCGAATACGAGGATGCGCATGACGCGGCCACCGACGCGGCCAACGCCATGTACGACGAGTTCCGCCGCTCGGCCTACCAGGAATCGGACATCGACACCATCCGCGTGCTGCGCGACCTGGCCGCCAACGGCCGCCTGGACGCCATCCTCAACTAGCGATCGTTACCACCGCCGCGGCGCCGCACGGGCGCCGTCTCTGCATCATGGCCGCGCTCAGGGCCGCGCTCAGGGCCGCGCCAGCCGGCCCCACACCTGTTCCATCCGCAACGGCTGGCCGCCCAGCGCCAGCACCTGTTCGGCCGCCAGCACTTCGCGGATGGTATGCAGTTCGCCGCGCGTATCGCGTTGCAGGAACACGCTGAGCGGCGCGCCGCGCGGGCCAATCACCGATTCCACGTGCGGCATGGTCGAGCGCAAGCCCTTGCGCGACACCACGCCCACTTCCCCGTTCAGCAGCTTGACCCAGGTACCCACGGGATAAATGCCCAGCTCGCGGATCATCACGGCCGCCAGTTGGCCGTCCAGCACGCTGCGCCCTTCCAGCAGGATGTCGCGCAGGGCCGCGTTGGGCAGCAGCGGTTGCAGGTAGTGGCGGCTGACCACGCGCGCGCAATAGCGGTCGGCCAGCGCGATCAGCTTGGCGCCAACCGGAATGTCCTCGCCCTTGGTGCCGGCCGGATAGCCGCTGCCATCCTCGTTCTCATGGTGGTGCAGCACGCAGGCCAGCCAGTGCGGGTCGCTCACGCCCGCGTGGCGCAGCAGGGCCACGCCGCGCTGCGGATGCTGGCGGACCCGTTCCAGGTCCTGCTGGTCCAGTTTTTCCCGGCTCTCCTGCAGGCGCACATGCTGTTGCTGCATGCCCACATTCATGGTCAGCGCCGCCAGCGTGGTGGTGAAGATGGCGCGCGCGTCGTGACGCAGGGCGCGCCCGGCCAGCTGGGCCAGCACGGCCGTGTCCACGCTGTGGCGCACCGCGTACGGCGCCGCCTGCTGGTTGTGCAGGATGCTGGCCACGGCCACGTCGGCGCTCAGGTCCACGGCCTGGGTCACCAGCAGCGCCACCTCCTCCAGCCGGCGCACGGTATCGTGCGGCGCCAGCTTGGCCGCCACCAGTTCCAGCGCCTGCTGCAATTCCACGCAGGCCGTGTTGAGCTTGCGCAGCACCGATTGCGGCGCGGGCGCCGGCGCCACAGGGTCGCTGTGCTCCTCGTAGGAGCCACGCTCGACCAGGTAATCGATCTGGTTGACGTTGGCGATCAGGTGGCCCTTGCGCACCAGCAGCATGCCATTGCTGGCATACACGTCCCATGGCACCAGCATCCCCAGCTTCAGGTCCCCCCGGCTGACTCTGTTAATCCCCACTCCTCCCCCCGCGCGGCCAAGCTGGCTGGCGCATCGTCATCGCCTGTTAGTAAAAAACCACTGGACAGAAGCATAACGGGTTTGCGGGGCGGGGCCGTAGCGTTTCCGGCGCCGGGTGGAGAAAAAGTGCGCCAGACTGTTGTATTTTTGCTTTAACGCATCTTTATTTTCTATTTTGCAACGACATGGAGCAGCTTCGCGCGCTGTCCGGGCGATATCATTCGCCGGGGCAGCAGGGCAGGCCATCCTGCCCCGGCGCCGGCCCCCGCGCCAACTGGCGGGACAAGTCGCGCAAGGCCGTGCGCACGCCTTCCTCGACCACCGGATGGTAGAACGGCATGTCCAGCATGGCCGTCACGGTCAGTCCGGCCTGGCAAGCCCAAGCCAGCAGATGGGCCAGGTGCTCGGCGCGCGGCGCCACCATTTCCGCGCCCAGGAAGCGGTCCGTGCCGAACTCGCCGTACACCCGCAGCAAGCCCTGGTTTTGCAGCATCACGCGGCTGCGGCCCTGGTCCTCGTAGCTGACCTGGCCGATGGCGAAGCCGCCCGCATGGCTGTCGCACAGCGCGTGGTAGCTGGCGCCAGCGGTGGCGATCTGCGGCTCGGTGAACGCCACCGCCAGCGGCGTGCGCCGCAAGCCCGGCGCCACCTGCGGATAGCGGGCCGCGTTGTGGCCGGCGATCTTGCCCTGGTCGACCGCTTCCGGCAGCAGCGGGCGCTCGTTGCTGGCATCGCCGGCGATGAAAATGGCGCTGGCGCCGCACTGCATGGTGTGCTGGTCGTACAGCGGGACACCATGGCGGTCCAGCGTCAGCCCCGTCGTTTCCAGCCCCAGCTGGTGCACATTGGGCTGGCGGCCGATGGCGCACAGCACGTGGTCATAGCGTTCCTCGCGCAAGCGGCCCGCGTCGTCGCGGCTGCGCACCAGCAACTGCGGGCCGTCGGCCGCGATGGCCTTGACCACCGTGTGGCAGCGGATATCGAGTTCGCGCGCCAGCGCTTGCGCCGCGGCCATGCCCACGGCCGGGTCGCCCAGCTGGGCCATGCTGTCGCCGCGCGCGTACAGCGCCACCCGCACGCCCAGCCGGTGCAGGGCCTGGCCCAGTTCCAGGCCGATGATGCCGGTGCCGATCACGGCCACCGAGGCGGGCAGGCTGCTCCAGTCGAACACGGCGTCGCTGCCCGTCACCCGCGGTCCGGCCGCCAGCCAGGCCGGCGGCAGGATGGGGCTGGAGCCGGTGGCGATCACCACGCGGGGCGCGTGGAGCTCGGTGTGCTGGTCCACTTGCAGCCGGTCGGGCGCGATAAAGCGGGCATGGCCGCGCAACTTGTCGGTGGCGGGAACCTGTTCCACCGTATCGAGCACGAAGCCGACGAAGCGGTCGCGCTCCGCACGCACGCGGGCCATGACGGCCGCGCCGTCGATCCGCACGGCGCCCGGGTGCACGCCGAACCCTGGCGCGGCCGCCAGCGCATGCGCCGCCTCGGCCGCCGCGATCAACAGCTTGCTGGGCATGCAGCCCACGCGCGCGCAGGTGGTGCCGTAAGGCCCGCCTTCGATCAGCACGGCCCGCCGCCCGCCCGCGCGCGCGGCCCGGTAGGCGTTCAAGCCGGCCGTGCCGGCCCCGATCACAGCCACTTCCGTCTCGATGCTGCGCATGATGTGCTCCCATCCGGCGGCAAGCCGGCATGGAGCCGATGTTACGCCGCTTCGCGCGCGGGCAGCGCGTGGATGCGCACCGCTGTGCGCCGCAGTGCAGCGCCGCGCGCCGTTGCGCTGGCGCAAGCCGTGCCGCGCTTTAAGTTTTACTTTGCGGCAAAACCGCATTAGTATTACTTATCCTTCCAAACTTTTATAAGTGCAGCTTATGGGAAACCTGGACTATCGCGCCCTGGCCGTACTCGACGCTGTCGCCAGCCATGGCAGCTTTGAAAAAGCCGCGCTGGCCCTGGGCATCAGCCAGTCGGCCGTATCGCAGCGGATCAAGGCTTTGGAAGACGCCAGCGGCCGGCTGCTGATCGTGCGCGGCCAGCCGGCCGTGCCCACCGGGCTGGGACAGCGGCTGGTGTCCCACCACCGCAACGTCAAGCTGATGGAAGCGGCGCTCGACATCGACCTGGGCAATCCGGTCAGCATGCCGGAAATCGCGCTGGCCGTGGACGCGGCCAGCCTGGCGACCTGGTTCCCCCTGAGCTTGCAGCCATTGCTGTCACCGCCACGCTGCCAGTTGCAGGTGCAGGCGGCCGCGCCGGAGCTGGCGCTGCACCTGGTGCACGAGGGCAGCGTGTTCGGCTGCGTGGCCGCCAGCGCGGCCGCCGGCGCCGACCAGCCCAACGGCCCCAACGTCACCCAGCTGGGCCTGATGCGCTACGTGTGCGTGGCCACGCCCGTGTTCGCCGGCCACTGGTTCGGTGACGGTTTCTCGGCCGAGGCGGTGGCGCTGGCGCCGGCCGTCGTCAGCGACCGCGAACTGATGGCGCGCTTCCTGGCCGGCGCCGTGCAGGTCCAGGGCGGGTATCCGCATCACACCATGCCGCTCTCGCCGGCCTACAGCGAATGCATCCACGGCGGCCTGGCGTATGGCTTGCTGCCGCTGCCGCAGGTGGGCGCGGCGCTGGCGCAGGACAGGCTGGTGGACCTGGCGCCCGGCCAGCATGTCGACGTGGCGCTGGCCTGGCATGCGTGGAACCTCGACACGCCCTTCACGCGCGCGCTATCGGAACAGGTGGTGGCGACGGCGCGGCGGTATCTGCTGCAGCCTTCATCCTGATCATTCGGAACGTAACTGCAATACGCCCGCTGCCAACACTGCAGACGTGATACCCCTCCCCGATGACACGCCTCAAATATCGAGTGGATCCACTTCCAGCGACCATTTGACGCGGCTTTTCATGTCGCGCAGGGTGGCCATCCAGTGCTTGAGGAAAGCCTGCAAGGCTGGCCGCGACGGCGACTCCACCAGCAACTGGGCCCGGTCCACGTTGTGCACGCGCGTCATGCTCATCGGGATGGGATCGTTGATGGTGATGCCGCCATGTTCCACGCAGTCGCGCGCGCTCTGCAAGAATTCGATGGCCGTGGCCAGCTCCGGCGCTTCAGCCCGCAGCAGCGCCTGGAACAGGTAGGGCGGCAGTGCGGCCTGCTCGCGTTCCTCCAGCAGGGCCGTGGCGAAATGGTCGTAATCATGGTTGACCACGGCGCCGTACAGCGGATGCTGCGGATAGCGGGTCTGGATCAGCACTTCGCTGGCGCTGCCGCCTTCGGCGCGGCCGGCCCGTCCGGCACGCCCGGCCACCTGCATCAGCTGCGCGAACAGGCGCTCGCTGGCCCGGTAATCCTGCGAGAACAGGGCCGTGTCGGGATTGAGGATGCCCACCAGCGTCAGCTTTTTGAAGTCATGGCCCTTGGCCACCATCTGGGTGCCGATCAGGATATCGACCTCGCCCCGGTGCACGGTGTCGAACGCTGCCTGCGCGCTGCCCTTCCTGCGGGTGGAATCGGCGTCGATGCGCAGGATGCGCGCTTCCGGGAACAGCTGCTGCAAGCCTTCCTCCACGCGCTGCGTGCCACGCCCGAGCGGCTGCAAGTCCACGTTGCCGCAGGTGGGGCAGTGGCGCGGAATGCGCATCTCCAGGCTGCAGTGGTGGCAGCGCAAACGATGCTCGGGCTTGTGCAGCACCATGAACGAGGTGCAGCGCTTGCAGTCGCTGATCCAGCCGCACGACTCGCAGCAGATCACGGGCGCATAGCCGCGCCGGTTCAGGAACAGCAGCGACTGTTCGCCGCGCTCCATGCGCTGGCGCAGCGCGGCCACCAGTTGCGACGTCAGGCCATCCTTGGGCTTGTCGCGCTCCATGTCGAGCAGCTTCACCTGCGGCAGCGTGGCGTTCTTCACGGCCCGCTCGCGCAGTTCCAGCTTGCGGTAGCGGCCGCACTGGGCGTGGTGCCAGCTTTCCAGCGACGGCGTGGCCGAGCCGAGCACGATGGGAATACCGAGCTGCCAGGCACGCCACACGGCCAGGTCGCGCGCCGAATAGCGCAAGCCTTCCTGCTGCTTGTATGAGGGATCGTGCTCCTCGTCGATCACGATCAGTTTCAACTGGGGCAGCGAGGCCAGGATGGCCAGCCGCGTGCCCAGCACGATGCGGGCCTTGCCCTGGTGCGCGGCCAGCCAGTGCAGCATGCGCTCGCCTTCGGACAGGCTGCTGTGCAGGGTGGCCAGCATCACGCCGGGGAAGCGCGCGCGGATGTTGCCTTCGAGCTGGGGCGTGAGGTTGATCTCCGGCACCAGGATCAGGATCTGGCCCTCGGGCTCGCGCGCCAGCACCTGGGCGCAGGCTTGCAAGTACACTTCCGTCTTGCCGCTGCCCGTCACGCCGTACAGCAGCGTGGGCGCGTAGCCCCGGGCGCCGCCGATGGCATCCGCCGCCTGCTGCTGGGCCGGGTTAAGTTGCGGCATGGCGATGGGCGTGCCGTCGTGCGGCGTGTCATGCCTGGCCAGCTTTTTCAGCGCCCGGTCCAGCGCCACCGTGGTCAGCACGCGCAAGTTCTTGGGCAGGCCGGGCAGCGCCACCTCGCCGAGCGGGCGCTGGTAGTAATCGGCCGCGAAGCCGGCCAGCGCCAGCCACTGCGGCGACAGCGGCGACAACTGGCTGCGCACGGCCAGCGCATCCTTGAGCTTGGCTTCCGGCACCTCGGTTTGATCGGCGATGCCCACGATCAGGCCCACCACTTCGCGCCGGGCGAACGGCACCAGCGCCAACTGGCCGACTTGCGGCGGATTTGCGGGATCGCAAGCCCAGCGGTAATCGAATACGGCGTTCAGTGGCGTATCGAGCACAATTTGCAGGATGCAGGGGGAAGGTTGGTCCGGTGTCGTCATAGTGTCACTGCACAAATCACGCGATGTTCCCCGGCCATCCCGCCACGCTTGGGACACTTGAAAGTATCCACAGTTTTTGTGGATAACTTTGTGGACAAAGGAAAATTAATTTACGGAAACCGATCACTTCCGCCTTGCCAGTGTCATAAACCGGGCAAAAAACCAAAATTAATTCCCTTATAAATCAACAACTTGAAAAATGCTCCCTAGGGGAGGAAAAAATCGCGCCAGTTCCGCGCCGCTGTGCATAAGTGAAGTATTTAGTGGACTTTCTGAGCCGAAATCAAGCCCTTTTTTGCACCGGATGCCACACAGATCACGTTTGCCGCAGAGCAGCATCCGTTTACCGCCCTCGACCGGGCGCAGCGCATTCTACACATACTGCAAGGACAACGTTTGCGCCCAAACAAGACCGTTATCGCGGCAAAAACATTGCCATTTTTTCGTGCGGCGCAACATGCACTTCAACCGGTGTGCTAACAAAACGGCTAAGTGGCGGTTTACTAAGGTCTTTTCTTTTTTATCCACAGTTTTAGTGGATAACTTTGTGGACAATGAACTGACAAGCCTGTTTCACTGCCGGGATAAGGTTTACCTATCGCTAATCTTGCCTCTCTGGACGCGAAAATAAACCCAATATAATCAATAACTTACAACAGCGTTCCCAGAGGGAAAAAACACCCTGCCTGTTATTTCAGCAGCAAATAAAATTGTGTATAAGTCGGTATCGGATGAACAAAGACAACCAGAAAAAAGGGCGCGTTTCCACGGAAACGCCCCCTTTTCAGGTAATGGCGTCAGGCGCGCAGCGCACGGCTGTGGCTGTGGACGGCCTCCACCATGGCTGCCACGTGGTCCGGATCAGTGAACTGGGAAATGCCATGGCCCAGGTTGAATACGTGGCCGCTGTTGGGGCCGGGCTTGCCGAACGCGTCCAGCACCTTGTGCACCTCGGCGCGGATCTGGTCCGGGCTGGCGAACAGGATGGCCGGATCCAGGTTGCCCTGCAGCGCCACCTGGTCGCCCACCAGGGCACGGGCCTGGCGCAGGTTGACGGTCCAGTCCAGCCCCACGGCATCGGCGCCAATGCCGGCGATGTCCTCGATCCAGTGGCCGCCGCCCTTGGTGAACACGATGGCCGGAATGCGCACGCCATCCTTTTCACGCTTGAGCTGGGACACCACTTGCTGCATGTAGGCCAGCGAGAATTCCTGGTAGGCGCCATCGGCCAGCGCACCGCCCCAGGAATCGAAGATCATCACGGCCTGGGCGCCCGCGTCGATCTGGGCGTTCAGGTATTCGGCCACGGCCTTGGCGTTGGTGGCCAGCACGTGGTGCATCAGGTCCGGACGGTTGTACAGCATCTTCTTGATGGTGTGGAACTCACGCGACCCCTGGCCTTCCACCATGTAGCAGGCCAGCGTCCACGGGCTGCCGGAAAAGCCGATCAGCGGCACGCGGCCATTGAGTTCGGTGCGGATCTGGGTCACGGCCTTGAACACGTAATCCAGCGAGCCCGGTTCCGGCTGGCGCAGGGCCAGCACGTCCTGTTCCGTTTTCAGCGGACGTTCGAACTTCGGCCCTTCGCCTTCCACGAAATGCAGGCCCAGGCCCATGGCGTCGGGCACGGTCAGGATGTCGGAGAACAGGATGGCCGCATCCAGCGGGAAGCGGTCCAGCGGCTGGATCGTCACTTCGGTGGCATAGTCAGGATTGGTGGCCAGGCCCATGAAGGAACCAGCCTTCTGGCGCGTGGCGCGGTATTCCGGCAAATAGCGCCCCGCCTGGCGCATCAGCCACACGGGCGTGTAGTCAGTCGGCTGGCGCAGCAACGCGCGCAAGAAGGTGTCGTTCTGGAGCGGGGCGAATTGTGGCATGAATAGCAATCGAAGGCGGGAATAAAGGCGCTATTATCGCATCCCGCGCCCGGTTTTTACGCATCGTCCTGTGCCCGGCATGACGAAACGTAGGGCCGGCGCGACGCCAGATAGCACTGGAACAATGCGTGCGCTTTCACTATGATGCCAGCACCCCGATCCCGACCATTTTTGGAGCTTCCATGAATCCAGCCACCCCACTGCCCACCGCACCGTTCGGCGCCTGGCCATCGACCATCAGCGCCGCGCGCGTGGCGGCCGGCGCCACGCCGCTGTCGCAACTGGCCGTGGGCGGGGCCGATGGCACCGACATCTACTGGCTGGCCGGCCGCGCGGCCGAGGCGGGCCGCAACACGCTGCTGCGCCACCGCGGCGCCACGACGGCCGAACTGACCCCGCTGCCCTACAACGTGCGCAGCCGGGTGCACGAATATGGCGGCGGTGCTTACCTGGTCGATGGCGACACCGTCTACTTCTCCCATTACGCCGACAACCTGCTGTACCGCCAGCAGGGCGACGGTCCGGCCGTGGCCCTGACCCGGCCCGGCAAGCAGCGCCACGCCGACTTCGTGGCCGACCGCGCCCACGCGCGCCTGATCAGCGTGCGCGAACTGCATGGCGACGATCCGCACGCGCAGCCCGTCAACACCCTGTGCGCGATTGGGGCCGACGGCGCCGAGACGGTGCTGGTCGAAGGCGCGGACTTTTACGCGGCGCCGCGCCTGTCGCCGGACGGCCGCCAGCTGGCCTGGCTGAGCTGGGACCATCCGCGCATGCCGTGGCAGGGTACGGAACTGTGGCTGGCCCCGGTGCAGGACGACGGCAGCCTCGGTGCGCCGCGCCGCGTGGCCGGCGGCCCCGAGGAAGCCGTGTGCCAGCCTGAATGGTCGCCGGCCGGCGTGCTGCATTTCGTCTCCGACCGCAGCGGATGGTGGAACCTGTACCGGCTGGCCGGCGACCAGGTCCAGCCCCTGTGCCCGATGGAGGCCGAATTCGCCACCCCGCACTGGGTGTTTGGCGCGTCCATGTACGGCTTCCGCTCAGCTGATGAAATTATTTGCACCTACATCGTGCAGGGCGTGAGCAAGCTGGCCCGCCTGCAGGTGGACAGCGCGCGGCTGGAAGAAATCGCCCATCCCTACCAGGAAATCCGCGAACTGAAGGTGGGCCCCGGCTTCATCGCGCTGATGGGTGGCAGCCCCACCATCGCGCTGGAACTGGCCCGCATCGAATACACCAGCGAGGAAGTGGAAGTGCTGGCCCGTTCCATCGAAACGCTGCCGGCCGTGGCCGAGCTGTCCGTGCCACAGTCGATCAGCTACCCCAGCGCGAACGGCCGCACGGCGCATGCCTTCTTCTACCCGCCCTGCAACCCGGCCGTGCAGGCGCCGGCCGCCAGCCTGCCGCCCGTGATCGTGATCAGCCACGGCGGCCCCACCAGCATGACCACCAGCACCCTCAAGCTGGCCACCCAGTATTGGACCAGCCGTGGCTTCGGCGTGCTGGACGTGAACTACGGCGGCAGCGCCGGTTTCGGCCGCGCCTACCGCGATGCGCTCAAGGGCCAGTGGGGCATCGTCGACGTCGAGGACTGCATCGCCGGCGCGCGCGCGCTGGTCGAACGCGGCCTGGCCGACGGCGAGCGCCTGATCATCCGTGGCGGCAGCGCCGGCGGCCTGACCACGCTGTGCGCGCTGACCTTCCACGACGTGTTCAAGCTGGGTGCCAGCTACTACGGCGTGTCCGACCTCAAGGGACTGGACCAGGACTCGCACAAGTTCGAATCGCACTACAACGAATACCTGATCGCCCCGCAGCCGGCGGCCGAGGCGCTGTATCAGGCCCGCTCGCCGATCAACCACACGGACCGGCTGGCGCGGCCCATGATCTTCTTCCAGGGCCTGGACGACAAGGTGGTGCCGCCGCAGCAATCGGAAACCATGGTGGCGGCGCTGCGCGCGCGCGGCGTGCCGGTGGCCTACGTGCCGCTGGAAGGCGAAGGTCACGGTTTCCGCAAGGCCGAGAATATCGTGCGCACGCTGGAAGCGGAGCTGTACTTCTACCAGCGCCTGTTCGGCCTGCACCCGGGCGACGCGCCCGGCGCGGTCCACATCGACAACCTGCCCGCATGAACGAAGCACAACTGCAAGCCGAATTCGACGCGCTGGCCTACCACGAAAAGATGACGCTGGCCCTGCTCGCGCTGGTCGGCGAGCCGATGGGCCGCACCGCCATCCTCGACCATTTGAAGGCGGCACGCATCGAGGACCAGCACGGCGACGCGCTCACCGTCGCCTCGCTGGACGACGCGCTGCGCAAGCTGGAGCGGCTGGCCTTCACCAACGTGGTGACGGCACGCGGCCACAGCTGCAATCCCGGCCTGCGCTGGCCCGCCATCCGGGCCGCCATCGGCACCCACGCGCTGGACGACTTGAGCCAGGCGCACGACTTGCTGGTGCCGCTGCGCCAGACCTGGAACACGGTGGAGCCGCGCAGCTACCGGGCCGGCGTGGCGCGCCTGCGCATGGCGCTGCTGCGCGGCCAGGAACCGCAGCGCGTGCTGCCGCTGCTGGCGTTCTGCCAGAACTGCTACGAAGCGGCCCAGCTGCACCCCATCATCGAGATCTTCGGCCGCCCGTTCGAGGCGGGCATGATCGCCCGCGTCCACCCGCTGCTGCAGGACGATATCCTGACGCTGCTGCTGCAAAACGCCCAGCGCGACTATGCCAGCGCGCCCGTGCTGCGCGCGTTCACCGAACAGCACTTCCAGCGCCGCCGCGCTGGCGGCGACGACGTGGCGCCTGCGCTGCGCCTGGCGCTGGCGGAAGACGCCATCCTGTGCGGCCGGCTGGACGACGCGGCCCGCTACCTGGAAGGCACGGCCGGCGCGCACAGCCAGTTCCTGGCCAGCGTGATCGTGCTGCTGCGCGGCGCCGCCTCGGCCGCCATCACCGGCTTCGACGCCGCGCTCAAGATGCTGCGGCGCGAGTCGGGCAAGCGCAAGCAGCTGTTCGCGGGCATGGGCGGCCACCTGTACGTGCTGGCCATGCTGCGCCAGGGCGACGCCAAACTGGCCAGGGCCGCCGAAGCCTACCTGGAGGCGGCGCTGCGCGCGCCGCACAACCACGACAGCGCCGTCTACCAGCAACTGGACCTGCTGCGCCGGGTACGCGCCGGCACGCTGACGGCGGACACGATAACCAGGCGCGCCTGGGAAACGGGCCTGCAAGCCCAGATGTTCCAGGCCTTGCTGTATTTCTGGCTATCGCAGCCGCAGCTTGCCGATTACCGCCCGCAGTTGCAGGAACTGGTGCAACTGGCCGACCAGGCCGGCTATTACTTCATCGCCGGACAGGCGGCCACCTTGCTGGGCCACCTGGGCGACGCGGAACAGGCGCGCCACGGCGCGGCCTTGCGCCGCCAGCATGGCTACGCCGACCTGACTTCATGGTTCGAGCGGCAGGAAGCATGGCAGCGCCAGCTGGCCGCCCTGATCGCGCTGCAGCAGGATGCCGCGCCCGCGCCGGGTGGCAATGCGCGGCTGGCCTGGGTGCTGGAATTCCATCCGCGCTACGGCCTGACGGGCGTGGAACCGCGCGAGCAGAAGCGCGACGCGCGCGGCATCTGGGGCAAGGGCCGCGCCATCGCGCTCAAGCGGCTGCGCTTCGAAGCCGAGCAGTTCGATTTCCTCACGCCGCAGGATTTGCGCGCGTCTGAAGCGATCGGAGTAGCGCACCGCCACTACCATTCCTCGGGCCTGAGCTACGAAATCGACCCGCAACGCGCGGCCACCGCGCTGGTGGGCCACCCGCTGCTGTTCTGGCACGACGCGCCCGACACGCGGGTCGAACTGCTGGCCGGCGAGCCGGAACTGCTGATCCGCAAGCAGGGCGACAACCTGACGATCACGCTGCAACCGCCCATACCCGACGACGGCAGCACCGTCATCATCAACAAGGAAACGCCGACCCGGCTGCGCGTGATCCAGATCCAGGACGAGCACCGCCGCATCGGCGCCATCGTCGGCGACGGACTGACCGTGCCGCGCCACGCGGAACAGCAGGTGCTGCAGGCGATCGGTTCGATCTCGTCGCTGGTGACGGTGCAATCGGAGATCGGCGGCGCCGGCGCCGACATGGAACAGGTGGCGGCCGACGCCCGGCTGCACGTGCACCTGCTGCCCTACCAGCATGGCCTGAAGATGCAATTGCTGGTGCGGCCGCTGGCTGGCGGCGCCTACTACCCGCCCGGCACCGGCGCCGACAGCGTGATCGCGGACGCTGGCGGCAAGCCGGTGCAGGCGCGCCGCGACCTGAACGGCGAGCGCGACGCGGAACGGGCACTGGTGGCGCGTTGCCCCATCCTCGCATCGGCCGAGCAGGAACATGGCGAATGGTTGCTGGGCCAACCGGCCCTGTGTTTGCAGCTGCTGGTGGAACTGCAGGCGCTGGAGCAGGACAGCATCGTGCTGGCCTGGCCGGAAGGCGAGAGCTTCCGCGTCACGTCCAAGGTGGGCAGCGGCCAGCTGCGGCTGGCCATCAAGAGCCACAAGGACTGGTTCGCGGCCAGCGGCGAAGTGCAGGTGGACGAGAACCAGGTGCTGGACCTGCGCACCCTGCTCGAATTGATGCACACCAGCCAGGGCCGTTTCGTGGAGCTGGGCGGGAACCGCTTCCTGGCGCTGACGGAAGAACTGCACCGCCGCCTGCGCGAAGTGTCGGCCTACGGCGAGCTGACGGCCGACGGCGTGCGCCTGCATCCGCTGGCCGCGTTCGCGCTGGAAGAACTGGCCGACGACGCGGGCGGGCTGAAGGCGGACAAGCTGTGGAAGGAACACCTGGCGCGCATGCGCGAACGCACCGAGTTCGTGCCGCAATTGCCCAGCACCCTGCAGGCCGACCTGCGCGACTACCAGCGCGAAGGCTACGACTGGCTGGCGCGCCTGGCCCACTGGGGCGTGGGCGCCTGCCTGGCCGATGACATGGGGCTGGGCAAGACGCTGCAGGCGCTGGCCCTGATCCTGTCCCGCGCGCCGCAAGGCCCGACGCTGGTGATCGCGCCCACTTCCGTATGCCTGAACTGGATCAGCGAGGCGGCCCGCTTCGCCCCCACGCTCAACGTCAAGCTGTTCGGCGCGGGCGACCGCGGCGAGACGCTGGCCACCTTGCAGCCTTATGACGTGGTGGTGGCCAGCTACGGCCTGCTGCAACTGGAAGCGAAGCTGTTTGCCGGCGTGCGCTGGCACACCATCGTGCTCGACGAGGCACAAGCCATCAAGAATGGCGCCACCAAGCGCTCGCAGGCCGTGATGGCCTTGCAGGGCGACTTCAAGATGGTGGCTACCGGCACGCCGCTGGAAAACCACCTGGGCGAATTGTGGAACCTGTTCCGCTTCATCAATCCCGGCCTGCTGGGCAGCATCGAGCAGTTCAACCTGCGCTTCGCGGGGCCGATCGAGAAAGCCCAGAACCACAAGGCCGAAGTGGGCGCGCGCCAGCGGCTGCGGCGCCTGATCCAGCCCTTCATCCTGCGCCGCACCAAGGCCCAGGTGCTGGCCGAGCTGCCCTCGCGCACGGAAATCACGCTGGAAGTGGAGCTGTCGAAGGAGGAGACGGCGCTGTACGAATCGCTGCGCCGCGCCGCGCTGGAAAACCTGGAGAAAGTGGAAGGCCCGGCCGACCGCAAGACCATCCAGATTCTGGCCGAGATCATGAAGCTGCGCCGCGCCTGCTGCAATCCGCAACTGGTGGCGCCGGCCCTGGGGCTGGCCAGCAGCAAGCTGGCCGCGTTCGCGGAACTGCTGGAAGGCTTGCTCGACAACCGCCACAAGGTACTCGTGTTCAGCCAGTTCGTCGACCACCTGAAGCTGATCCGCGACCACCTGGACGCCCATGGCATCCGCTACCAGTACCTGGACGGCGCCACCTCCATGCAGGAGCGTAAGGCGCGGGTCGACGCATTCCAGGCCGGCGACGGCGACGTGTTCCTGATCAGCCTGAAGGCGGGCGGCATGGGCATCAACCTGACGGCGGCCGACTACGTGATCCACATGGACCCGTGGTGGAATCCGGCCGTGGAGGACCAGGCCTCGGACCGCGCGCACCGCATGGGCCAGCAGCGGCCCGTCACCATCTACCGGCTGGTGGCGCGCCACACGATCGAGGAGGGCATCGTGGCGCTGCACCAGCACAAGCGCGACCTGGCCGACAGCCTGCTCGACGGCAGCGACCTGGCGGCGCGCATGTCGGCGGCCGACATGCTGGCCATGCTGGCCGAAGGCATGCAGCGCTGATGGCGCCCCGGCACCACTTGTAGCGGCATGTAACGGGCGCCCTCGCGGGCCCCGTTTAGTGATAATCTCCCACGCTTGACCTTGGCGCGCCGCCCCAAACCTGCGAATATGCGCGTCTTGCCCAAACATACACGAGGCTGCCCTTTTATGATGAAGACCCATATCGCGCTGGCTGCATTGCTGACGTCGATCGCGCTGGCGCCGGCCAGCGCCAGCACCCACAAACACCACGCCAAGGCGGCCGCCAGCACGGCCAAGTCGGGGACCAAGAGTTCGTCCCACGGCAAGCATGGCAAGAGCGACAGCAAAGCCAGCGCTAAAGGCAGCAGCAAAGGCAGCAGCAGCAAAGACAGCAGTGGCAAAGGCGGCAAGCACGGCAAAGGCAAGGCCCACGCGGCTGCGCCAGTCGCAGCTGCCGCCACCGTGGCGGCGGCGGTTCACCATGCGCAGCCGGTGCAGCCCGAGCGGCGCAGCGACAAGCAGCTCGACGCCCTCAGCATGCAATTCCTGAACGCGCTGTGGCGCATCGACCCGGAAAGCGCGATCTACGCCGGCAAGTACGACACGGCCGCCACCATGACCGTCTATGACCCGGCCACGCTGGCCAAAGAGCAGGCGTTCGCCGACGACTGGCTGGGCCGCCTGGCCAAGGTCGACACGCGCCAGCTGTCTGCCAGCAGGCGCACCGACCTGGCCCTGCTCATCAACAAGCTGAACTCGGACCGCTTCAACCTGACCACGTTCCGTGAATACCAGTGGAATCCCGCGCTGTACAACGTGGCCGGGCCGATCGATTTGATCCTCAACACGGAATACGCGGCCAAGCCGCAACGCCTGCGCACGCTGCTCAAGCGCATCGCCAGCATTCCCGCCTATTACGACGCGGCCCGCGCCAACCTGGTCAACCCCACGCCCGAACACACCAAGCTGGCCATCGCCCAGGCGCCCGGCGTGCTGACCGTGCTGACCCAGCTGGACAAGGAAGCGCAGGCTTCCATCCTCACGCCGGTCGAGAAACAGCTGTTCACCCAGCGCATCAACGCCGCGCTGACGGCCGTGGATGGCTACGTGGCCTTCCTGACGGACCTGGACAAGACCATGGCCAAGAATGGCAGCGGCCGCTCGTTCCGCATCGGCAAGGACTTGTACGAGCAAAAATTCGCCCTCGATATCCAGTCCGGCAGCACGGCCGAAGAGACTTACCGCAAGGCGCTGGCCGCCCGCGAGGAATTGCTGGCCAATATGGACAAGCTATCCGACGACTTGTGGACCAAGACCATGGGCGACACCGCCAAGCCGGCCGACCGCTACGCCAAGATCGGCATGGTGATCGACAAGCTGTCGAGCCACCACGTGGCGCGCGAGGATTTCTTCAAGGAGATCCGGCGCCAAGTGCCACTGCTGCAGGACTGGGTGATCAGCCACGACCTGCTCACGCTCGATCCCAACAAGCAGCTTGAAGTGCGGGCCACCCCGGCTTACCAGAGCGGCGTGGCCGGCGCCAGCATCGACGCGCCCGGCCCGTACCGTCCGCAGGACCGCACCTACTATAACGTGACCCCACTCGACGGCGCCACGCCGGAAGCGGCCGAAAGCAGCCTGCGCGAGTACAACGACTGGATCCTGCAAATCCTGAACATCCACGAAGCCATACCGGGCCACTACGCGCAGCTCGTGTATGCCAACCGTTCGCCGTCCATCGTCAAGTCCATCTTCGGCAATGGCGCCATGGTGGAAGGCTGGGCCGTGTATGGCGAGCGCATGATGCTTGAATCAGGTTACGGCGACAACGCCCCCGAGATGTGGCTGATGTGGTCCAAGTGGAACCTGCGCAGCGTGACCAACACCATCCTCGACTACAGCGTGCACGTGCTGGGCATGACGCAGGAACAGGCCATGGACCTGCTCACGCGCCAGGCATTCCAGACCCGTAGCGAGGCAGAGGAAAAGTGGCACCGGGCACAGGTGACATCGGTCCAGCTGACCAGCTATTTCAGCGGCTACAGCGAAATCATGGAATTGCGCGAGCAGCGCAAGCAGGCGCTGGGCAGCAAGTTCTCGCTCAAGGAATTCCACGAGCAATTCCTCAGCTACGGCAGCGCGCCGGTGCGCATGATCCGCGAGCTGATGACGCAGTAGGCCGCATACGCGCAGGACAACAACGGGACGCCGCGCGCGTCCCGTTTGCTTTCCGGCGTACAAGCAGAGCGCCTTGCGTGACGGGCGTTTGGCGTCTGTTTGCGGGCCCGCAACCGGGGCAGAAACATGGTCCGCTACGATTGCCGCCGCGGGGGAAGCGCCACGTCTTTTCTGCTACGATGAAATCCGGGAGCGTTCATGACCATGCCCATACAGTTCGACACGCTTGAGTACGCCAGAAAGCTGACCGAGGGTGGCATCCCGCAGCAGCGCGGCTGGCGGCGGCCGAAGGCAGTGCCAAGAATTGGAATTTCGGCGCGATGAGCGCCAACTGAGCCCACCGGACCTATCGAGCCTGGCGTGCGGTCAGGACGTCTCTTCCGGCGCCTGGGTCACGCGCACGAATATCGGCGCCACCAGCAAGCCCAGCTCGAACAGCAGGCACATGGGCAGGGCCAGCGAGAACTGGCTGACGATGTCGGGCGGTGTGACGACAGCGGCCACCACGAAGGCGCCGACGATGGCGTAGGGCCGCACTTCCTTGAGCTTTTCCACGCTCACCAGGCCCATGCGCACCAGGATCACCACGACCACCGGCACCTCGAAGGTGGCGCCGAAGGCCAAACACATAGACATGACGAAATCGAGATAGTTTTCGATATCGGGCGTGACAGCGATCGACTGCGGCGAGAACTCGCTGATGAACTTGAACACGCGGCCGAACACGAAGAAATAGCAGAACGCCACGCCCATCATGAACAGCAGCGACGACGAGATCACCAGCGGCGCGATCAGGCGCTTCTCATGCGCGTACAGGCCGGGCGCGATGAAGGCCCACAGCTGGTACAGCACCCACGGCAAGGCCAGGATGAAGGCGATCACCAGCGTCACCTTCATCGGCACCAGGAACGGCGAGATGACGCCGGTGGCGATCATCTTCGAGCCTACCGGCAGCGAGGCGATCATCGGACGGGCGATGATGTCGTAGATGTGCGAGGGACCGGGCCACACCAGCAGCCCGATGCACACCAGCACGATACCGATCGACGCCTTGACCAAGCGGTCGCGCAGCTCGATCAGGTGGGAAATAAAGGTCTCTTCGCCCGGCGCAGGTGTAGTCATTTAGTAAAACGAGGAGGAGGAATTGCCGCGCGGGCGGAAACGGGCCACGCGCGCAGCGCCCGACGTCACGTGCATCTTGCCGCCGTGGCGCTGCTTGTACCAGCCGGGAATGGCGGAATTGCGCACCAGCTTCTTGCGGCGGAACTCGCGCGCCTTGCGGGAGAGGTCGTCCGGGGTCGCGTGGATCAGGCGCTCGGTGGTCGGCAACGGCGTGCCATCCCAGACGCCTTGAAGGTCGCCCAGGTTGTCCGACACGGCCTTTTCCACGTCCTGCTTGACGTTCTCGGCCGCCTGCTGCACTTCCTTCTGCAAATTCTTCAACTCTTCCATCTCGATTTCACGCGAGACTTCGGATTTGACTTCGTTCAGGTAACGCTGGGCCCGGCCGTACAGGGACCCGGCCATCCGCGCCACCTTGGGCAGCTTTTCGGGACCGATAACGACCAGGGCGACGACGCCGATAATGGCTAGTTTGGAAAGACCGAGATCGATCATAAGGGGCAGGCTATCGCGCTCGGGGCCAGGGCCCCGCGCCGCTTACAGCTTGTTCTTCTCTTTCGCGTCGACGTCGATGGTGGGCGGGACAGCCGGGGTGGCCGGTTTCTCTTCCTCGCCGCGCACGCCATCCTTGAAGCCCTTGACGGCCTTGCCGATATCCGAACCCATGTTGCCCAGCTTTTTGGTACCGAACACCAGCATCACGACCACCAGCACGATCAGCCAGTGCCAAATACTCATAGAACCCATCTTAATCCCCTTGCAAGGGCATACGCCCAAAGAATTCAGTTATACCCAATACGCACAGTATAAGCGATGCGCGAGCTGTCATGTAGCTGTCACATGGACTAGCCCTGCCTCATCCGGAATACTTAATGGAGTCGGCGCCACGGATGCGGGCCGCCCACCAGGTGCAGGTGCAGATGGTACACCTCCTGGCCGCCATCGGGGCCGCTATTGATGATGGTCTTGTAGCCGCCGCTCGGCGTGCCGTCCGCATCGTAGCTGACGGCGCAGCCGAATTCCTCGGCCAGGCGCGGCACCAGGGCCAGCATCTTGCCCAGCAGCGCGGCCTGGTTGGCCGTGCAGTCCGACAGCGTGGACAGATGTTGCTTGGGGATCAGCAGCAGGTGCACGGGCGCTGCCGGGTTGATGTCCTTGAACGCCAGCAAGTCTTCGTCCTCGTAGACGATGGTCGAGGGAATCTGCTTGGCTGCGATCTTGCAAAAAATACAGTTGTCCACAAACGCTCCTAAAAGTCGGGTTGTTACGGTCAGGCGCCGTCGCCCGGCGCATCCTGGCGGGACGCTTTTTCCACGATGCCGGACACGCCTTCGCGCCGGGCCAGCTCGTCGAGCACCTGCTGCGGGGTCAGGTCGAACTGGGCCAGCAGCACCAGCGTATGGAACCACAGGTCGGCGCACTCGTACAGCACCTTGGAGGCATCGCCGCCGGCGCGCGCGTCCTTGGCCGCCATCACCGTCTCGGTGGCTTCCTCGCCGATTTTCTTGAGGATGGCGTCGTCGCCCTTGGCGAACAGGCGCGAGACATAGGAGGTGGCCGGGTCGCCGCCGTTGGCCAGCTTGCGCGATTCGATGATGTCCGCTACGCGGTCCAGGATTGCACTCATGTCGGTTTGGTCTTGTTCGGTTTGGCCACGGCCTTGGGCGCCGGCTTGGCGGGTTCGGGATAGATGATGGCCGGGTCTTTCAGCACCGGCTCGGCGACTTGCCAGTCGCCTTCCAGCGCGTCGCCCTCGAATTTCTGGAAGAAGCAGGAATGGCGGCCCGTATGGCAGGCGATGCCGCCGGCCTGCTCGATCTTGAGCAGCACCACGTCCTCGTCGCAATCGAGACGGATCTCCAGCACCTTCTGCACGTGGCCGGATTCCTCGCCCTTGTGCCACAGCTTCTTGCGCGAACGGCTCCAGTACACGGCCTCGCCCAGTTCCACCGTGCGCGCCAGCGCCTCGCGGTTCATCCAGGCGAACATCAGCACGTCGTTGCTGCCCGCTTCCTGGGCGATCACGGGCACCAGCCCGTTCTCGTCCCACTGCACTTTCTTCAGCCATTTGGCCTTGGCAAGGCCGTTGTTGGGTGGCGTAGCCATCATCGTTCCTCCGCTCACGCCAGCCGCATGGGGATGCCCTGGGCCGCCATGAACTGCTTGGCTTCCTGCACCGTGTGCTGGCCATAGTGGAAGATGCTGGCCGCCAGCACGGCGTCGGCGCGGCCCAGCTTGATGCCGTCGGCCAGGTCCTGCAGGCCGCCCACGCCGCCCGAGGCGATCACGGGAATGCTGATGGCGTCCGACACGCCGCGCGTCAAGGCCAGGTCGAAACCGGACTTGGTACCGTCGCGGTCCATGCTGGTGAGCAGGATCTCGCCCGCGCCCAGCTGCTCCATCTTGCGCGCCCATTCGATCGCGTCCAGGCCGGTGGCCTTGCGGCCGCCATGGGTGAACACTTCCCACTTGCCGGGCGACACCTGCTTGGCGTCGATGGCCACCACGATGCACTGCGAACCGTGCTTCTGCGAGGCGTCATACACCAGCTGCGGATTGGCCACGGCCGAGGAATTCATGCTGATCTTGTCGGCGCCCGCGTTGAGCAGGCGGCGCACGTCGGCCACCTCGCGCACGCCACCGCCCACCGTCAGCGGAATGAACACTTGCGAGGCCACGGCCTCGATGATGTGCAGGATCAGGCCGCGGTTGTCGCTGGTGGCCGTGATGTCGAGGAAGGTCAGTTCGTCGGCGCCCTGTTCGTCATAGCGGCGCGCGATCTCGACCGGGTCGCCGGCGTCGCGCAGCTCGGTGAAATTGACGCCCTTGACGACGCGGCCATCGGTCACGTCCAGGCAGGGGATGATACGTTTTGCAAGCATGTTGGAACCCGTCGGCCCGCAGGCCATAAGCTAAGAATCTGGCGCGCCTTATTCGGCGGCGCCGTCGGTCAGTTCGTCCGCGCGCACCTGGGCCGCGGCCAGGTCCAGCGTGCCCTCGTAGATGGAACGGCCGCAGATCACGCCTTCGATGCCTTCGTCCTGCACCGCGCACAGCGCTTCCACGTCGCCCAGGTTGTGCAGGCCGCCGGAAGCGATCACGGGGATCTTGACGGCCTGGGCCAGCTTGACGGTGGCCTCGATATTCACGCCGCCCATCATGCCGTCGCGGCCGATGTCGGTGTAGATGATCGATTCCACGCCATAGGCTTCGAACTTCTGCGCCAGGTCGATCACTTCGTGGCCGGACATCTTGCTCCAGCCGTCGGTGGCCACCTTGCCATCCTTGGCGTCCAGGCCGACGATGATATGGCCGGGGAAGGCGCCGCAGGCGTCGTGCAGGAAGCCGGGGCTCTTGACGGCGGCCGTGCCGATGATCACGTAGCTGATGCCGGCGTCCAGGTAGCGCTCGATGGTGTCGAGGTCGCGGATGCCGCCGCCCAGCTGGACGGGAATCTCGTCGATATCGTTTTCCAGCGCGAAGTCCTGCACCACCTTGAGGATGGACTTGATGGCGCCTTCATTCTTGGGCTTGCCGGCGAACGCGCCGTTCAAATCGACCAGGTGCAGGCGGCGGGCGCCCTGCTTGAGCCAGTGCAGCGCCATGTCGGCCGGTTCTTCGGAAAATACGGTGGCAAGTTCCATATCGCCTTGTTTCAGGCGCACGCAGTGACCGTCTTTGAGGTCGATGGCAGGAATGAGCAGCATGATCGTGTCAGATGTGAGAGTGAAAAGGGGTGGAACTCAAGGTTGCCAGTGAACGAAATTCTTGTACAGTTGCAGGCCCATGGCCGCGCTCTTCTCCGGGTGGAACTGGGTGGCAAAGATATTGTCGCGGGCAACGGCACAGGCGAACGGCTTGCCGTACACGGTCTCGCCCACCACGTGGGCCGCTTGCGCCGGCTCGACGTAATAGCTGTGCACGAAATAAAAATAGCTGTTGTCCGGAATACCTTGCCACAACGGGTGAGACGCCGTCTGGCGCACTTGGTTCCATCCCATCTGCGGCACCTTGTAGCGCGAGCCATCGTCCTGCAGCATGCCGTCGAGCTGGAAGCGTACCACCTTGCCGGGCAACAGGCCCAGGCCGGCCGCGTTGCCTTCCTCGCTCACCTCGAACAACATCTGCTCGCCGATGCACACGCCCATCAGGGGTTTGCTCTCGGCCGCGCGCAGCAGCGCTTCCTGCACGCCCGATTCGCGCAGGCTGCGCATGCAGTCGGGCATGGCGCCCTGGCCTGGCAGCACGATGCGGTGCGCGTTCTCGATGTCGGCCACTTCGCCGGAAATCTTCACGTCCGCTTCCGGCGCCACCGCGCGCAGCGCTTGCGCCACCGAGCGCAGGTTGCCCATGCCGTAATCCACTACAACAATTTTATTCATATTCAAGCATCAAAATGTGACCGGAGCCGCCCGCCCGGCAGGGGCGTGCTTACAGCGTGCCTTTGGTCGAAGGGATGGTGCCGGCGGCCCGTTCGTCCAGCTCCGCCGCCATGCGCAGCGCGCGGCCGAAGGCCTTGAACACGGTTTCGCATTGGTGGTGGGCATTGGTGCCGCGCAGGTTGTCGATGTGCAGCGTGACCAGCGCGTGGTTGACGAAGCCGCGGAAAAATTCCAGCGTCAGGTCGACGTCGAAGGTGCCGATCATGGCGCGCGTGAACGGGATATGGTATTCGATGCCTGGGCGGCCCGAAAAATCGAGCACCACGCGCGACAGCGCCTCGTCCAGCGGCACGTAGGCATGGCCGTAGCGGCGGATGCCCTTGCGGTCGCCGATGGCCTTGGCCACCGCCATGCCCAGCGTGATGCCCACGTCTTCCACCGTGTGGTGGTTGTCGATGTGGATGTCGCCCGTCGCTTCCACTTCCAGGTCGATCAGCCCGTGGCGGGCGATCTGGTCCAGCATGTGGTCGAGGAAGGGCACCCCGGTGTTGAGCTTTTGCTGGCCGGTGCCGTCCAGGTTGATGGCGACGCGGACTTGCGTCTCGTTGGTGTTGCGCGTGATTTCTGCGGTGCGGTTCATGAAGGGCTCTACGATGATATCAGGCTGCCAACGATGCTTGCAGGGCATCGAGGAAGGCGGCGTTTTCTTCCGGGGTGCTGACCGTGATGCGCAAACAATTGGACAGCACAGCGTGCATTTTACTCACATTTTTGACTAATACCTTGCGATCAAGGAGTTTCGCGTAGGCATCATCGGCGTTTGGCACCCGTATCAAGATAAAATTCGCCGCCGAGGGGAACACCGTCACGCCGGGCCGCGCGGCCATGGCGCCCGCCAGTTCAGCGCGCGCGGCCCGCAATTGGGCCGCCTGCTGGTTCAGCACGTCCACGTGGTCGAGCGCGAATTCGGCCGCCGCCTGGGTCAGCACGTTGATGTTGTAAGGAGGCCGCACTTTGTCGAACTGGGCCAGCAATTCCGGCGCGGCCGACATGTAGCCGAGACGGATGCCGGCCAGGCCCAGCTTGGATACAGTGCGCATCACGACCAGGTTGGGGAACTCGGGCAGGCGCGCCATGAAGCTGGTTTCGGCGAACGGCTCGTATGCTTCGTCCACCACGGCGATGCCGGTCTCGCCCAGCGCGTTGATGATGGCGACGATGGCATCCGCCTCGAACAGGTTGCCGGTCGGGTTGTTCGGGTAGGACAGGTAGACCAGCGACGGGCGGTGCTGGGCGATGGCGGCCAGCATGGCCGGCAAGTCCAGCGTCAGGTCGTCCTTGAGCGGCACGCCGACGAAATCCATGCCCGCGAACTGGGCCGAACGCTGGTACATGACGAACGACGGCGAGGGCGCCAGCACCACGGCGCGCCGTTCCTGCAGCGCGCAGGCCATGTCGAGGATGGAGATCAGTTCGTCCGAACCGTTGCCCAGCATGACGTCGTAACCGGCCGGCACGCCGAGGCGCGCGCAGATGCGCTGCTTGAGCGCGCTGTACGACGCCACCGGGTAGCGGTTCAGCGTGGCGTCGGCCAGGCGCTGGCCCAGCTCGCGCAGCAGCGGCTCCGGCAGCTCGTACGGGTTTTCCATCGCATCGAGCTTGATGTAGCCGCTCGCGTCGGGCACGTGGTAGCTGCCGATGGCGCGCACGTCGGAACGGATGGTGGCGGCGATGAGGTTGGAAACGGCGGACATCTGGCTGGGGCTCCTGGAATGGTGGGCGGGCTAGGCGGCGACTTCGTCGTCGTCCAGCGCGGCGATGGTGGGACGGGGGCGCTTGGCGGCGGGCTTGGCAACATTCCGGCTGCGCTTGGCCGCCGGCTTGGCGGCCTTGACGCCCTTGGCTGCCGGTTCAGGCTCCGGCGCCAGCGTCGGCGCGTCCAGCTCCGGCAGCGCCAGCCGCGCGTTGATGATGGCGCAGTAATCGGGGTTCAGCTCGAAGCCGACGAAATTGCGGCCGCAGCGCCGGGCCGCGATGGCCGTGGTGCCGCTGCCCATGAACAGGTCCAGCACCACGCCATCCGGCGGGCACGAAGCCTTGACCATGCGTTCAATGATTTCCAGCGGCTTCTGGGTCGGGTGATCGGCCCGCTCCGGGTGCTCGCGGTGCAGGCGCGACACGCTCCACAAATCCTTGGGGTTGTAGCCCACTTCCAGCCATTTCGCGCCGATGAAGATGGAGCGCGAGCGGGCCTTCTTGGTGGCCGCGTCGTACGGGATGCGCACCGCGTCCAGGTCGAAATAGTAGTCCTTGCGGCGCACGAAAAAGCCGATGGTGTCGTGCACCGACGAGAAGCTGCGCACGCTGCCGCCCATGGATGGCACGCGGCGGTCCCAGATGATCTCGTTCATCATCGTCATGCGCTGCTTGAGCATGACGAAAATCTCGGGCGAGAAGCGCCAGGTGAGGAAAATGTACAGGCTGCCGTTGGGCTTGAGCTTGGGCAGGGCCAGGTCGATCCACTGCTCGGTCCAGCGCAGGTAATCGTCCACGCTTTGCTTGTCGGACGCGTTGCCGTAATCCTTGCCCAGGTTGTAGGGCGGGTCCGTCAGGATCAGGTCGACGGAACCATCCGGGATGCGGGCCAGGCCGGCCAGCGCATCCTCGCAAAAAACCTGGTTCAGCCAAGTACCCACGGACTCGCTCATACGGGACTCAGATGGCCGACTTCAAACGCAGCTCGGCACTGCGCGCGTGCGCCTGCAAACCTTCGCCGTAGGCCAGTTCGGCCGCCACCTTGCCCAGGGTCTGGGCGCCGGCCTCGCTGACGTGGATGATGGACGAGCGCTTCTGGAAGTCGTACACGCCCAGCGGCGACGAGAAGCGGGCCGTGCGCGACGTGGGCAGCACGTGGTTGGGACCGCAGCAATAGTCGCCCAGCGATTCGGACGAGAAGCGGCCCAGGAACATGGCGCCCGCGTGGCGGATCTTGTCGGCCCACTGCTGCGGGTTTTCCGCCGAGATTTCCAGGTGTTCGGCCGCGATGGCGTTGGCGATGGCGCAGGCCTCGTCCATGTCGCGCACCTTGACCAGCGCGCCGCGGTCCGTCAGCGAAGTACGGATGGTGGCCGCGCGCGGCATGGCCGGCAGCAGCTTGTTCAGGCTCGCTTCCACGCGGGCGATGTAGGCCGCGTCCGGGCACAGCAAAATGGCCTGGGCCAGTTCGTCGTGCTCGGCCTGCGAGAACAGGTCCATGGCCACCCAGTCCGGGTCCGTGGTGCCGTCGCACACCACCAGGATTTCGGACGGACCGGCGATCATGTCGATGCCCACCACGCCGAACACGCGGCGCTTGGCGGCGGCCACGTAGGCGTTGCCGGGGCCGACGATCTTGTCGACGGCGGTGATGGTCTCCGTGCCATAGGCCAGCGCGGCCACGGCCTGGGCGCCGCCGATGGTGATCACACGCGTCACGCCGGCGATGGCGGCGGCGGCCAATACCATCTGGTTCTTCACGCCATCCGGAGTCGGCACCACCATGATGATCTCGCCCACGCCGGCCACGTGGGCCGGGATCGCGTTCATCAGCACGGACGACGGATAGGCGGCCTTGCCGCCGGGGACGTAGATGCCCACGCTGTCGAGCGGCGTGACCTTCTGGCCCAGCACCGTGCCGTCCGCTTCCGTGTAGGTGAAGCCGTTCAGTTCCTGCTTCTGGCGCTGGTGGAAGGTGCGCACGCGGTCGGCCGCCGTTTGCAGCGCCTGGCGCTGGGCGTCGGGCAGCGCGGCCAGCGCGCCCCGCAGTTCGTCCTGCGTCACTTCGAAGGCGGCCATGCTGGTCGCGCCGCCGTAGGGAATGCGGTCGAAACGGTTGGTGTATTCCAGCACGGCCGCGTCGCCGCGCGCCTTGACGTCGGCCAGAATGGCCGTGACGGCCGTTTCGATGGCATCGTCGGTGCTGGCCTCGAACGCCAGCAGGGCGGACAGGGCGGACTGGAAATCGGCTTGGCTGGAGTCGAGCTTGGTGATCTGAATCGGCATGATGGGCGGTTCCGGCTGTTCTGGGCTTGGGACTTATTGGCTCTTGGGCTGGGAAGCGCGTTCGAACGCTTCGATGATCGGCTGCAGGCGCTCGCGCTTGAGCTTGAGCGCGGCCTGGTTCACGATCAGGCGCGAGGAGATCGGCATGATCGCTTCCACTTCCACCAGGTCGTTGGCGCGCAGCGTGTTGCCGGTGCTGACCACGTCGACGATGGCGTCCGACAGGCCCACCAGCGGCGCCAGCTCCATCGAGCCGTACAGCTTGATCAGGTCCACGTGCACGCCCTTGGCGGCGAAGTGCTCGCGCGCCGTCTGTACGAACTTGGTGGCCACGCGCAGGCGCGCGCCCTGGCGCACGGCCGTCTCGTAATCAAAACCGTTCTTGACGGCGACCGACATGCGGCAGGTGGCGATGTTCAGGTCGATCGGCTGGTACAGGCCTTCGCCGCCATGCTCCAGCAGCACGTCCTTGCCGGCCACGCCGAAATCGGCCGCGCCATGCTGCACGTAGGTGGGCACGTCGGTGGCGCGCACGATGATCACGCGCACGTTGGGATCGTTGGTGTTCAGGATCAGCTTGCGCGACGTTTCCGGATTTTCCGTCACGGTGATGCCGGCCGCTTCCAGCAGCGGCAGGGTGTCTTCGAAGATGCGGCCTTTCGACAGCGCCAGGATCAGTTGCGAGTTGGACTGGCCGTTAAATGCACTCATGGTGGTTCCCGTTATTTGATGCGGCGGATATCGGCACCCACGGCCGACAGCTTCACTTCCATGCGGTCGTAGCCGCGGTCGAGGTGGTAGATGCGGTCCACCAGCGTTTCGCCGCGGGCCGCCAGCGCGGCGATCACCAGCGAGGCCGAGGCGCGCAGGTCGGTGGCCATCACGGGCGCGCCGATCAGCTGTTCCACGCCCTTGATGAAGGCCGTGTTACCGTCCGTCTCGATGGCCGCGCCCAGGCGGTTCATCTCCTGCACGTGCATGAAGCGGTTCTCGAAAATCGTCTCGGTGACGCGGCTGGCGCCATCGGCCACCGTGTTCACGGCCATGAACTGGGCCTGCATGTCGGTCGGGAAGCCGGGGTATTCGGTGGTGCGGAAGCTGACCGGCGTGGGGCGGCGGTTCATTTGTGCGCGGATGAAGTCCTCGCCGATGGTCATTTCCAGGCCCATTTCGCGCAGCTTGTCGAGCGCGGCGTCCATGATGTCGGTGCGGGTGTTGCGCAGCGTGATATCGCCGCCTGCCGCCGCCACGGCGCACAGGAAGGTGGCCGCTTCGATGCGGTCCGAGATCACGGCGTGTTTGGCGCCATGCAGCTCGGGCACGCCCTGGATCACCAGGCGGTCGGTGCCGATACCTTCGATCCTGGCGCCCATGGCCACCAGCAGGTGGGCGAGGTCCGTCACTTCCGGCTCACGGGCGGCGTTTTCGAGGATGGTTTCGCCTTCGGCCAGGGTGGCCGCCATCAGCAGGTTCTCGGTGCCGGTGACGGTGATCATGTCGGTCACGATGCGGGTGCCCTTGAGCTTCTTGCACTTGGCGTAGATGTAGCCGCCTTCGATGGAAATCTCGGCGCCCAGCGCCTGCAAGCCCTTGATGTGCTGGTCCACGGGGCGCGAGCCGATGGCGCAGCCGCCCGGCAGCGATACCTTGGCTTCGCCGAAGCGGGCCAGCAGCGGGCCCAGCACCAGGATCGAGGCGCGCATGGTTTTCACCATCTCGTACGGCGCTTCCAGCTTGGTGATGGCGCTGCCGTTGAGGGTGACGCGCTCGCCGTCCTGTTCCACCTTCAGGCCGGTCTGGCCCAGCAGCTTGAGCATGGTGGCCACGTCGTGCAGGTGCGGCACGTTCGACAGTTCCAGGTCGCCCGCCGTCAGCAGGCCGGCGCACAGGATGGGCAGGGCCGCGTTCTTGGCGCCCGAAATGGCGATCTCGCCGGACAGGCGCTTGCCGCCTTGGATCAGAAGCTTGTCCATGCTTATCCTTGGAATTCTTCAGGGGTCATGGTCTTCATCGACAGCGCGTGGATTTCCTCGCGCATGCGGTCGCCCAGCGCCGCGTACACCAGCTGGTGGCGCTGGATCAGACGCTTGCCGGCAAACGCGGGCGACACGATCACGGCCTGGAAGTGCTGGCCGTCGCCTTCCACTTCAAGGTGGGTGCATTCGAGGCCGGCGGCGATGTAGCTGTGAATCAGTTCTGGAGTAGTGGACACGATAATTCCTTGATATGTATTTCGGTACAGGCGTTCGGTATAAACGGTATAAATCTTTCGTTGCGCGTCAGTGGCGCAGCCGGTAGCCGCTGCGCAGCAGGCGGATGGCCGCCAGCGACAGCACCACCAGGAAGGCGGACACGATGCCCAGGCTGACCACCGGGTCGACGTCGGACTGGCCGAAGAAGCCGTAGCGGAAGCCGTCGATCATGTAGAAGAACGGGTTCAGGTGCGACACGGTCAGCCAGAACGTGGGCAGCGAATGGATCGAGTAGAACACGCCGGACAGGAAGGTCAGCGGCATGATGAGGAAGTTCTGGAACGCGGCCAGCTGGTCGAATTTCTCGGCCCACACGCCGGCGATCAGGCCCATGGTGCCGAGGATGGCGGCGCCCAGCAGCGCGAACACGGCGATCCACAGGGGCGCCGTGAACGACAGGTGCGCGAACCAGGCCGTGACGATGAACACGCCCAGGCCGACGACGATGCCGCGCACCATGGACGCGATCACATAGGCCGAGAAGATTTCCCAGTGCGACAAGGGAGTCAGCAGCACGAACACCAGGTTGCCCGTGATCTTGGACTGGATCAGCGAGGACGAGGAATTGGCGAACGCGTTCTGCAGCACGCTCATCATCACCAGGCCCGGAATCAGGAAGGCCGTGTAGTTGACGCCCGCGTACACCTGCACCCGGCCTTCGAGCACGTGGCCGAAGATCAGCAGGTACAGCATGGCCGTCAGGATGGGCGCGGCCACGGTCTGGGTCGCCACTTTCCAAAAGCGCAGGGTTTCCTTGTACACCAGGGTGCGGAAGCCGGTGGAAATGATGCTCATACCGTCCCCTTGTCCATAATTTGCAGGAAGATGTCTTCCAGGTCGGCCTGCTGCAACTGCATCTCGTCGATCACGGCGCCGCTTTCGCGCACGCGCGCGAGGATGGCTTCCACTTCCGCGTAGTCGTTGATGCGCAGGTTGTATTCGCCGGGCACGGCCAGCTCGGCGTGGGTGATCAGGTGCTGCAACTGCGGCGGCAGCGCGCCCTTCAGGTGCAGGTTGAGCTGGGAGCCGGAAATGCGGCGGATCAGCGCGCTCATGGTGTCGAGCGCCACGATCTTGCCGGCCTTGAGCATGGCCACGCGCTTGCACATGGCTTGCGCTTCCTCCAGGTAGTGGGTGGTGAGCACCACCGTGTGGCCTTCGCGGTTCAGGCGCGAGATGAACTTCCACAGGGTCTGGCGCAGTTCCACGTCCACGCCGGCCGTCGGCTCGTCGAGCACGATCACGGGCGGCTTGTGCACCAGCGCCTGGGCCACCAGCACGCGCCGCTTCATGCCGCCCGACAGCGCGCGCATATTGGTGTCGGCCTTGTTGGTCAGGTCCAGGTTGAACATCACCTCGTCGATCCAGTCGTCGTTGCGCGACAGGCCAAAATAGCCCGACTGCAGGCGCAGCGTCTCGCGCACGGTGAAGAAGGGGTCGAACACCAGTTCCTGCGGCACCACGCCCAGCTTGCGGCGGGCGGCGCGGAAATCGGTCTGCACGTCGTGGCCGTGGATGGTGACGCTGCCCGCGTCGGGCCGGATCAGGCCGGCGATGATGGAGATCAGGGTGGTCTTGCCGGCGCCGTTAGGACCGAGCAGGCCGAAGAACTCGCCCTCCTCGATGGACAGGGAAACGCCGCCCAGTGCCTGCAGCGACTGGTAGCGCTTCTGGACCTGGTTGATTTGGATAGCTGTCATGCTGGACTTGTCAGTTGTTGCCGCAGCGCAAGGACACGGCAGGATGCTCGTTGGCGGAAGGTGGTGCCTGGCGCCGCGGCACGTTTTGGGCGGCGGCAACGTTCAATTATAGGGGAATTTTGATCCGGCAGAGCCGGACCGGGCGATTCGCGGGGGACCGGACAGGGTCAATGGTGATGCAGTTCGGCCGCCGTCAGGCCGATGGCGGCCGACGCGGGCGCGCCAGCCAGGGGGAGCGACTCGGCCGGGGCCGCGTCGGGGAACAGCAGGTTGCACACGCCGTACAGCTTGGTCAGGCTTTGCAAGGCTGGCGGCAGGTTGCGCAGGGCCAGCGAAAAACCGGCCTCGCGCGCGGCCCGCTGCCAGGCCAGCATGACGGCCACGGCCACCGAATCGACCGTCAGCACGTGGCGCAGGTCGAATTCCTTCTGGCCGGCGCGGATCGCCGCCAGGCCGCGCTCGAGCGCCGTGGTGGCGTTGAGCACGGTCAGCGACGACAGTGATTGCAGGTTGTCTACGGTGTCGGCCATGGTCGTCGGTGGTCTTATTTCGCGGTGGAACCGTTGGCTGCGGCCTTGATGGGCTTGCTGGCCAGCTTCTTGTTCTTCTCGGACAGGGCCTTGATCAGGCCGTCGATGCCGCCCTTGCTGATCTCGGACGCGAAGGTGCCCTTGTAGGTTTCCACCAGCCAGGCGCCCAGCACGTTGATGTCATAGATCTTCCAGCCGTTGGTGGGCGACTTGGCCACGCGGTAGTTGAGCGGAATCGGTTCGCCGCGCGGCACGTTGACCTGGGAACGCACTTCCACTTCCGTGTCGGACGGGTCGGCGCGCAGCGGCTTGAATTCCACCGTTTCATTCTTGATCTGCGACAGGGCGCCCGAATAAGTGTAGATCAGCAGCGTGCGGAACTCGGCCGACAGGGCCTTTTGCTGCTCGGGCGTGGCGTCACGCCAGAAACGGCCCGAAGCCAGCTGCGTCATGCGCTGGAAGTCCACGTAGGGCAGGATTTTCGTTTCCACCAGGTCCATGACCTTTTTCTGGTCGCCGGCCTGGATGGCCTTGTCGGCCTTGGCCGTGTCGATCACGTCCTGGGAGATGCGTTTGACGAGCACGTCCGGCGCTTCGGTGGCGGCCGGGGTGGCAGTGGCGGCGCCGGCATAACTTGCCAGCGCGATGGTGGCTAAAGCGATCAGTTGTTTAATATATTTCATCTTGTTTTACCTATGTTTAGTTCTTGACGGGGTCACAGGCTGTCTTTTTTCGCAGCCGGCGCTTCCGAGTTTAACTCTTTTGGCGCAGGTTCGGATGACACCGGTGCGGAAGTTTCTCCGCCGTCAACTTTTTTCACGCCATCGCCATCGTCATCGTCCTTGGGCTGCTGCTTGCGCGGCGGCGCCTCGCCATCGTAGACCTTGCTTTCGCGCCGCTGCAGGAAGCCGTCGCGCACGAATTCATAGCGGTCCAGCGCCGCATCTTCCAGCAGCGAGGACGCGTCCAGCAGGTTGGCGCGCTGGTCCACGGCGCGCGTGGCCGTGCCGATGTTGCGCAGGTAAATCGGTTCCTTGTAGCGCCAGATGTCGCCGTTGAAGTCCAGCGGCAGCGCGGCCGTGTCACGCACGGTGGAGGCGCCGAACAGCGGCAGCATCAGGTAGGGACCGGACGGCACGCCCCAGTAGCCCAGGGTCTGGCCGAAATCCTCATTGTGCTTGGGCAAGCCCGCCTGCGAGGCGAAGTCGATCAGGCCCAGCAGGCCGAAGCTGGTGTTCAGCGTGACGCGGGCCACATCGGACATGCCGGCCTCGCCCTTACCCTGCAGCAAGTTGTTGACGGCGCTCCAGGCGTCGGCCAGGTTGCCGAAGAAGTTGTCGATGCCGGTCTGCACGAACGATGGCAGCACGGCGCGGTAGGCCGTGGCGGCCGGCTTCAGCGCCACCTGGTCCACCGTGTCGTTGAACTTGAACATGGCGCGGTTGAAGCTCTCGTACGGGTCGCGCGGGTTGGGGCCGGCGCAGCCGCTGAGCAGGGCGGCCACGCCCAGCGTCAGTGCGGCGCTACGCCATTTACCGGAGATGGGATTCATTTGGAGGAGTCCTTTCCTTCCGCTGCCTTGCTGTAGATGAACTGGTTGATCAAGTCTTCCAGCACGGCGGCCGACTGGGTGCGTGCGATCTTGTCGCCGCCGACCAGGTTGTTGGTGTCGCCGCCGGCCTCGATGCCCACGTACTGCTCGCCCAACAGGCCGGCCGTGAGGATCTTGGCCGAGCTATCCTTGGGGAACTTGTAGCCTTCGTCCATGTCCAGCTTGACCAGCGCCTGGTAACTCTTGTCGTCGAACTGGATCTGGCCGACCCGGCCCACCACCACGCCGGCCGCCTTGACGGGCGCTTGCGGACGCAAGCTGCCGATGTTGTCGAACTTGGCCACGATCGTATAGGTCTTGCCGAACGACAGGGAGCTCATGTTGCCCGCCTTGAGGGCCAGGAACATCAGCGCCGCCGCGCCGATCACGATGAACAAGCCTACCCACACATCCAGAGATTTACGTTGCATAACATCATCCTAAAGAATTTTTCGGGCGGCGGCGCGTGCCGCCAGCCACTGCATTGCGTTTACTGGCGCCGAAACGGCGCTTATTTGCTGAACATCAAGGCCGTCAGCATGAAGTCCAGCCACCAGATCGCCAGCGACGACAGCACCACGGTACGGGTGGTGGCGCGGGCCACGTCTTCCGGCGTGGGCTGCGACTCGTAGCCCTGGTACAAGGCGATGAAGGTGATGGCGATACCGAACACCACGCTCTTGAAGAAACCGTTGAAGATGTCTTTCCAGATATCGACGCCGCCCTGCATCTGCGACCAGAACGCGCCATCGTCCACGCCGATCAGCTTGACGCCCACCAGGTAGCCGCCGAACACGCCGACGGCGCTGAAAATCGAGGCCAGCAGGGGCACGGCCAGCACGCCGGCCCAGAAGCGGGGCGCCAGCACGCGCTGGATCGGGTTGACGGCCATCATTTCCATGGCCGACAGTTGCTCGCCGGCCTTCATCAGGCCGATCTCGGCCGTGAGCGAGGTGCCGGCGCGGCCCGCGAACAGCAGGGCCGTGATGACCGGGCCCAGTTCGCGCGTCAGGCCCAGTGCCACCAGCAGGCCCAGCGACTGTTCGGCGCCGTATTTGTTGAGCGTGTAGTAACCCTGCAGGCCCAGCACCATGCCCACGAACAAGCCGGACAGGGTGATGATGAGCATGGAGTAATTGCCGATGAAATGCAGTTGTTCGACCACGAGGCGGGGCCGCTTGAGCATGCCCGGCGACAGGCCCAGCATGGCGGCGAACATGCGCGCGCCATAGCCCACGCTGGCGATCTGCTCGCGCACCGTCGCGCCCAGCCGGGCCAGCAGGTTTTCGGCGATCATGGCCGGCCTCCCAGGCCGAGGTCGTCGGCCAGCGACTTGCCCGGGTAATGGAACGGCACCGGACCGTCCGCTTCCGCGTGGACAAACTGTTTCACATAAGGGTCGGTCGACACCATCATGTCGTCCGGCGTGCCGTGGGCGACGATCTTGCCCTGCGACAGGAAATACACATAATCAGCGATGGCGAAACACTCCTTGACGTCGTGCGACACGAGGATGGTGGTGGAACCGAGCGCCGTATTCAAATTGCGGATCAGGTTGGCTGTCACGCCCATGGAGATGGGGTCGAGGCCGGCGAACGGCTCGTCATACATGATCAGTTCCGGGTCCAGCGCGATCGAGCGGGCCAGTGCCACGCGGCGCGCCATGCCGCCCGAGATTTCGGCCGGCTTGAGCTTGGCCGCGTTGCGCAGGCCGACCGCGTGCAGCTTCATCAGCACCAGGTTGCGGATCAGTTCTTCCGGCAAATCCGTGTGCTCGCGCAGCGGGAAGGCCACGTTCTCGAACACGGTCAGGTCCGTGAACAGGGCGCCGTGCTGGAACAGCATGCCCATTTTGCGGCGCA
>DATFBD010000105.1:0-5512 GCA_035254005.1 Burkholderiaceae bacterium
GGTCCGTTTGCCCGCCGATGTGCTGGAAGCATTAGGAGATCACTCAGGTCATTGGTGGTCGGCCCCCGAGCTGGAACCGGTCATCGTCGAGGCTATCCGCGCCTTCATCAAACCTGCTGCGGCCACGCGACAGCAGCCGGCGGGTACGGATGCGGGCGGGTATCAATGGAAGCAACTGTTTCTCCCGGCAGGGACCAAGCTGCGTGCCAGTTTTGGGGGAAGGCCCAGCTTTGCTGTCGTGGAAGGTGACGCTATCCTATGCGACGGACAGACTGTCTCGCCTTCCGGCTTCGCCAACCAGCACGGGTGCGGCAACCGCAATGCGTGGAAGGCGATTTGGTTGCGCTTTCCCGGCAGTGAGCAATGGTTGCTGGCCGATATATGCCGGGCACAGCAGAACGCAGCGATCGCACACCTGTTCGGTGGCGATGCACAGACAGCCGTTCGCGCCACACCGCCACAGCCGGTGCCGGCGAGCCGTGCGAAGCGCACTGGAAAGCCCCAGTCCAAGCCGAAGAAAAAGGCGGCTCGACCATCCAATCTGGCGGCGAGGGTGCAAAGTGAAGGCGAGCAGCGCAAGCATGGTGCCGGAAGAAGCGCTCGCCGCAAGCGTCGGACACAAAAGCACGTTCCCGGAAATCCGTGAAGAATCAAAAAAATGGGCGGCGCCCCGGGGAGGAGGCGCCGCCCGAAACCGCGCGCACGCGGCGAGATTACCCGTGTCGCCGTGGCGGCCTGTCCTGTCACGGGCGGCCCTCACGGCCGTGCTTTACATGCTGGCCCTGAATTCCACGGCAATGGTGCGCGGCGGCGTCAGGTAGGCATATGGCGAGCCGAATTGCTGCGTTTGTCCGCCCAGCGAGGTGATGTAGCGCTGGTCGAACAGGTTGTTGACGATCAGCGCCACGCCGTAGCGTTGCGACGGGCTGTCCCAGCCCGCGCGCAGGTCGAATTTGCTGGTGGCCGTTCCGGTTTTTAAGGTGGCCGTGCGCAGGCAGCTCAGGGCCGCCGTGTCGCTGTTGCAGCGCGTGGCGCTCTGGTGGCTGCCCTGCAGGTTGACGCTGGCGCGTCCGCCGGCCGTTTCCCAGCTCATGCTGGCGCCGCCCATCACATTCAGGCGCGGCGTGCCCACCGGCTGGCCGGTCAAATCCAGGCTCACATTGCCGGCCGCGTCCAGGCGCTGGTAGCGGGTGTAGGTCTGGTCCAGGTATTCGAGGCCGCCGAATACGGTGAGGTGGGGATTGACGCGCAGCCGCCCATCGAGGTCCAGCCCGTGCGCCTTCTGGTCGCTGGCAATCACGTTGTAGGTCGGGATGGCGCCCACGCTGTAGAGCTGGATGTCCTGCAGGTTCTTGAACTTGTAGGCGAACAGCGAGGCGTTCACGCTGGCGCGCAGGGCCGGCACATTCCATTTCACGCCGGTCTCGAAGTTGGTCATCTTCTCGGGCGCGAAGCTGGGATCGCGCCCGGTGGCCGTGGGCGAGGCCGGATTGGGCGGCGTGAAGATGTTGAAGCCGCCGGCCTGGTAGCCGCGCGACACGGACGCGAACAGCAGCGTGTCGGCATCGAGCTTGTGGTCCAGCACCAGGCGCGGACTGAAGTCGGTCCAGTCCTTGTCGCGCGTGACGGGCGCGCCGGCCAGCTGGCTGGCCGTGGCGAAGATGATGTTGGACGGGAAGCTGGACGGATCCACGCCGGCCAGCGGGCCGTAGGCCGTAAGGAACTGATCGAGCGCGGGCGAGACGCGGCCCGGCACGTACCACGTCATGGTTTTTTTATCCTGGGTCCAGCGCAGGCCGGCCGTCACATTGGTCGATGGCGCCACATGCCAGATGGTGTCGCCATACAGCGCCATGGAGCGGGTGCGCACATCGCTGTAGTGGGTTTCCTGCCATGGGAAGCTGGCGTCCGGACGCACGCCGGGCACGCCGGCCGCCGCCAGCCCGCCGAACAACTGGGCGAAGTTGGGCGCGCCGCCGGCGAACAGGCTCAGGGTGTCGAGCGTGCCGGTGGTGACGTAGGCGCCCGCGTCCTGGTGCTCGTTGTTGTGGAAGTAGCTCAGGCCCGCGATCCAGTCCAGCCGCTCCGTTTTACCGGACAGCTTGAACTCCTGCTGGAAGCTGCGCGCGCGCTTGGCGTCCAGCGTGGCCAGGTACAGGTCCTGGCGCGCGTTGCCGTCGTTGTCGGTGTAGTTGTGGGTGGTGAAGCGGCGCCACGCCGTGGTGGATGCGAACGCCATGCCGGCCAGCGGCGATTCGATGCGCAGCGTGGCGCCGTCGAAGTTGCGGCCTTCCGCGCCCTGGGTGTCGTTGTGCAGCGGGGCGCTGAACGGATCGACGAAGTTGGCCGTGTAGGCCGCGTCGTACACGCCACGGTAGCCACCCAGCGGCAGGGCCGGGTCCTGGATCACTGCGAACGCGGGCCGGCCGTACTGCTCCATGTTCTCGTGTTCCCAGCCGACCATCACCTTGGCCGCGCCCACGTCCTGGCGCAGCGACAGCCGCGTGGCCCAGTCCTTGTCGCCGCCCATCTTGTGGCCGGTGGTTTGATTCGTGACCCAACCCGCGCTGCCGGCCCGCACGGCCACCAGGCGCGCGGCCGTGGTGGCGGACAGGGGCAGGTTGAGCATCACGTCGGCGTTGGCGCGGCCGTAGTTGCCCAGCTTGAGGTGGGCCTCGGCATCGCGCGCCTGGCCCGGCTCGTTGGTGCTGATGGCGATGGCGCCGGCCGCGCTATTGCGCCCGAACAGCGTGCCCTGCGGGCCCTTGATCACTTCGATGCGCTGCACGTCGATGAAGTTCATCAGCGCGCCGCCGGTCTTGCCGGTGTAGACGCCATCGACATAGATGCCGACCGGCGAATCGGTGGCGATGCCGAAGTCGCCCGGCTGCACCCCGCGGATGCCAAAGCTGGGCTGGGTCGGTTCCGTGTTGTCGACCACCAGGCCCGGTATGTAGCCGTTCAAGTCGGCCAGGTCCTTGGCGCCGATGTTGCTGATGTCCTTGGCCGAGATCACCTGCATCGCGATCGGCACGTCCTGCACCAGCTGCTTGCGCGCCTGCGCCGTGACGACGATGGACTGGATCTCGTCCGCGCTCCACGCGGCCGGCGCGGCGAACGCGCACGCCACGCTGGCGGCGATGGCGGTGCGGAGCAGGTGGTGGCGCGTGCGGCGCGCGCGCGCTGGGGCGGGCAGGTCCATCTGGTGCATGCGAACTCCGGCGGAATGGTTGATGTGTCAACGATTATGCCTACAGTTTTGTCATGCATACAAGAAATTCGTGCCCGCCTTACCCATTCTTTTGCGACGATTTTGCAACGGCGGCGCCGGAATGCGCGGCGCCGTTCAAGTGGCTTAACTTTTGGCTCGCCAGGCCATGCGCACTGGCTCGCCGCACCATGCGTCATAGCGCCTTGAGGAAGGCGGCCAGGTCGGCTGCCTCTTGCGGCGAGAAGCCGATGCGGAAGCGCGTGTCGTAGAAGCGCACCACGTCCTCGATGCGGCGCTGCGAACCGTTGTGGAAGTAGGGTGCGCGCGCCGCCAGGCCACGCAGGCCGGGTGTCTTGAAGCGGCCGATGTCGCCCCACTTGCCGCTCTCCATGGCGCTGCCCGGATCGCTGGTCTCGATCACTTCGCCGGTGGCGTTGTTGCGCAGCGTGTAGAGCGGCAGGTCCGGCGTGCGCAGGCCGGCGGCGGCGGTGCCGGTGTTGAACATGCGCGCCACCGAATGGCTGCCCACGTTGGGCGCGTTGTGGCAGGTGGCGCAGGTGGCGCGCTGCAGCGGCAGGCGCAGTTCGTTGTTGAAGCCGGCCACGCCGACCACGTTGAACGGCTTGTTGTTGAAGATTTGCTCGCCGCGCGCGATGGCGGCGCGGGCCTGGTTCTGCGTGCTGGCGGCCGGCGGCACGGGGGCGGGCGCGGGCTGGCCGCGTCCGGATGCTGGCGGCGGGGCCGGTGGCGCCGGTGGTGTCGCCTGGGCCAGGTTGCGCCAGGCCGCGTACAGGTTCATCACGTTGCGGTTGAATGGCGCGCCGGTGCGGTAGTCGCCCGCTTGCGGATCGTTGATGCCGAAGTAGTAGCCTTGCTGCGACAACTGCTGCGGGCCACCGAGCGCGCCGGCGTCGGACAGGCTGCCGGCCGCCGTGGCGCTGGACTGGGCCGTGAACAGGGTTTGCTCGAAGGCGGCGATCTGGCGCTGCTGGTCGGCCGTCAGGTCCTGCGCCGCTTCGGCGTGGCCGCGCACGGCGCTGTTGGCCTGGTGGCGCAGGTCGGTGTCGAGCGGGGCGAAGCAGCGCGCGGGGCGCACGTCCTTGATGCAGGTGCTGGAGGTGGCGTCGGTCAGTGTTTCGCGCCCGTCCCACATGACGGTGGCGTTGAACGGCAGGTTGGTGCTGGGCAGCGGGCGGCGGAACAGCGACAGTTCCGCGGCGCTGGCGTAGTGATAGGGATCGTCCGCCCTCACCAGCGTGAATTCGGCGTTGGCCGGCACGGGCAGGCCGACCCGGATCAGGCCCTTGGTGAGCAGCATGCTGTAGGCCAGCCGCTTCTGGTCCAGCGTGGCCACCGGCGCCGTCGGCGCGACGGCGCCATCGACGGGACGGAACACCGGATCGAGGCCGGCGCTGTTGTTGAAGCGGGCCGTCAGGCCGGCCGGGGTCACGCTCCAGCCGTTGCCGGGCTGGTGGCAGCTGGCGCAGCTGCGGCCGTTGCCGAACGGCTGGAAGAAGGGATTGGCGGTATCGACCGTGCCGGCGCTGCTGAAGGTGAGCGCGGCGCCGTCCGCGTTGGGCACGGGCACCAGCACCACGGGCGGCGGCGACTGCACCAGCACGGCGGCGGTGATGCTGGCGGCCGCGTTGCCAGCGTTATTGACGTTGTTAGCGTTGTTGGCGTTGGTGGCGGTGGTGGCGCCGGTCGTATCAGCGCTGTTATTGGCGGTGGCGGTGTCCGTGGGACGCGCCGTGGCGCCCGCTTGCAGCGCGCGCGGCGTTGCATCGGTGGCGGTGGTGTCGGTGGCGCCGCCGCCGCAAGCGGCCAGCACGGCGGCGGGCAACAGCAGCAAGGGCAGGCGAAGGGCGCGTCGGTGCATGATGGTCTCCGTCGGTGGTAGGGTTGAACTGCACAGTTGGTCTGCGGAAACAAATATGCCGGTCAAATGTGCAGGAAAAATGGAGACGGTAGCGCGCTGTGGCGCGCCAGCAGCAGGCGCGCGCCGTCCACATTGCCTGCACAATTGGCGGGTATCATGGCGCTGGACCCGGAGGCGCGAGAGGAGAACGATGAAGCAGCAGCACAGGAGCCGCCTATGCGCTTGACGATCGCGCGCAAGATCGCGCTGGCGGTGATCGCCATTGTCATCCTGTGCATAGGCACCATGGCGTGGGTGACGAGTATCAGCCTGCAACGCGGCTTTGTGACCTACCTCAATGAGATGCAGACCCAGGACCTGGACCAACTGCGCGAACTGCTGGAGGCGCGCTACCGCACCGAGGGCGATTTCGAATGGCTGCG
>DATFBD010000106.1:0-10199 GCA_035254005.1 Burkholderiaceae bacterium
CACCTTGCCGCCATTGGCCTTGACCACGTCGGCCGTATCCTTTTCCAGCGACTGGCCGAACGCATAGTCGGCCGTCAGGAAATACCAGCTCTTGCCGCCCTGCTTGACGATGGCGCCACCCGTGCCGCGCGCCAGCGCCACCGTGTCGTAGGCATAGTGCACGGTGTAGGGCGTGCATTCCTCGTTGGTCAGGCGTGCGGAGCCGGCGCCGATCGAAATGAACACTTTCTTCTTCTCGGCCGCCACCTTGGCCATGGCCAGGTTGGCGCCGGAGTTGGTGCCGCCCACCAGCAAGTCCACGCCCTGCTGGTCGAACCATTCACGCGCCTTGGAGGCGGCGATGTCAGCCTTGTTCTGGTGGTCAGCGGAAATGAACTCAACCTTCTTGCCTTGGATAACCACGCCGGCATCGGCGATCGCCATCTTGATCGCTTCCGCGCCGCCGGGACCGTCGATGTCCGAATACAGGCCGGACATGTCGGTGATGAAACCGATCTTGATGGTATCGCCGGAAACCTGGGCTTGCGCGGCATAGGACAGCCCCATGGCGCAGACGGTGGTGGCGGCGATGGCGATGGTCTTGAGTTTCATATTGTCTCCGTTCAGGATTGGTTTTGTTAGTCAGCAATACAGCGGCACTACACGCCCAGCAGCTCGGTCAATACCGGCATCTTGGCGCTCAATTCAGACGCAACAAAGGTTTCCACGATCTGCCCGTGTTCCATCACATAAAACCGGTCCGCCAGCGGCGCGGCGAAGCGGAAATTCTGCTCCACCATGACGATGGTGTAGCCCTTGGCCTTGAGCGTGGTGATCATGCGGGCCAGGCCCTGCACGATCACGGGCGCCAGGCCCTCGGAAATTTCATCGAGCAGCAGCAGGCGCGCGCCCGTGCGCAGGATGCGCGCCACGGCCAGCATTTGCTGCTCGCCACCCGACAGCCGCGTGCCCTGGCTGTGCTTGCGTTCCTCCAGGTTGGGGAACATGGAATAGATTTCCGCCACCGACATGCCAGGCTGGCCCGTCGCCAGGTGCGGCGGCAGCATCAGGTTTTCCTCGGTCGACAGCGACGAGAAAATGCCACGCTCCTCCGGGCAGTAACCGACGCCCAGGTGGGCCACCTTGTGGGTTGGCAAGCCGATCGCTTCCACGCCGTTGACCTTGATGGAGCCCTTGCGCGCGCCCGTCAGGCCCATGATGGCGCGCATGGTGGTGGTGCGGCCGGCGCCATTGCGGCCCAGCAGCGTGACCACTTCGCCCGGCTGCACCTTCAGGTCGACGTTGTGCAAGATGTGCGATTCGCCATACCAGGCTTGCAGATTGGTGATTTCCAGTGCGGCCGTCATCAGTGCGCTCCTTCCAGCACGGCCGCTTCCGTGCCCATGTACGCTTCCATCACCTGTGGATTACTCGACACTTCCGCATAGCTGCCCTCGGCCAGCATGGCGCCGCGCTGCAGGACGGAAATCTTGTCGCAGATGCCGGACACCACTTTCATGTTGTGTTCGACCATGAGGATGGTGCGCCCGGCCGATACTTTCTTGATCAGTTCCGTGACCCGGTGCACGTCTTCGTGGCCCATGCCCTGGGTCGGTTCGTCGAGCAGCATCAGTTCCGGCTCCATCGCCAGCGTGGTGGCGATTTCCAGCGCCCGCTTGCGGCCGTAGGGCATATCGACCGTGATGGTGTCGGCGAATTCCGTCAAATCGACTTCGGCCAGCAATTCCATCGCGCGGGCGTTGAGCTTGGACAAGCTGCGTTCGCTTTGCCAGAAATTGAAGCTGGTGCCGAGCTGGCGTTGCAGGCCGATGCGCACGTTCTGCAGCACGGTCAGGTGCGGGAAAACGGCGGAAATCTGGAAGGAACGGATCACACCCATGCGGGCGATCTGGGCTGGCTTGTCGGCCGTGATGTCCTTGCCATTGAACAGGATCTGGCCGGAGGTGGGGACCAGGAATTTGGTGAGCAGGTTGAAGCACGTCGTCTTGCCTGCGCCATTGGGACCGATCAGCGCGTGGATGTGACCGCGCTGGACCTTCAGATTCACGTCATTCACGGCCGTGAATCCCTTGAATTCCTTGGTCAAATTCTTTGTTTCCAAGATAACGCTGGACATCCTGTCTCCTAGTTATTCTTTGCAAACTACAAATTTTTTTAGATCATACACACTAACAATTTGGCTAACAATACAGTATAAATACCATTAATTTTTGATCCACGCCTAGTAAATGTGCGGCAAAAATCCTTAAAAAATCGTCATTCTCTCACCGCACTTTCCAGGCGGTATGGATCAGCCCGGCTGCTTTCTCCGCGATCATCATAGTAGGAGAGTTGGTATTCCCGGAAGTAATATTCGGCATGATAGCCGCATCTGCCACACGCAAGCCGCGCACGCCGATCACGCGCAAACTGGAGTCGACCACGGCCGTCGGGTCATCGGCCCGTCCCATCTTGCAGGTCCCGACCGGATGGAAAATCGTCGTCCCGATGGCGCCGGCCGCCTGCGCCAGTTCTTCCTCGGTCTGAAAATGCAGTCCCGGCTTGAACTCCTCCGGCGCGAACGGCTGCAACGCGGGCGCGGCCACGATACGGCGCGTCAGTGCCAGCGCGGCGGCGGCCGTCCTGCGGTCTTCCGCCGTGCTCAGATAGTGCGGCGCGATGGCCGGCGCCGCATAGGGGTCGGCCGAGACGATGCGCACCTGCCCGCGCGACGAGGGCCGCAGGTGGCACACGCTAGCCGTGAAGGCAGGAAATGCATGCAAGGGCTCGCCGAATTTCTCCAGCGATAGCGGCTGGACATGGTATTCCAGGTCCGGCGTGGCCAGGCCGGGATCGGATTTGGCGAAAGCACCCAGCTGCGACGGCGCCATCGACATGGGCCCGCTTTGCCGCAGCGCATATTCGAGCCCGATTCTCATCTTGCCGTGCCAGGTGCTGGCCATGGTATTGAGGGTTTTCGCCCCCTTGACCTTGTACACCATGCGCAGCTGCAAGTGATCCTGCAAATTCTCACCCACACCGGCCAAATCAGCCACGGGCGGGATGCCATGTGATTGCAGCAACGGCGCCGGACCGATGCCCGACAATTGCAGGATCTGCGGCGAACCGATCGCGCCGGCCGCCAGCAGGGTTTCACGCCGGGCACGCGCGTTCCAGGCTGTGCCGCCGCCCGTAAACTGGACGCCGCGGCAAACGGGGCCGTGTTCATCCCGCTCGATCAGCAACTGTTCCACGTGGCAGCCCGTCATGATGGTCAGGTTAGGCCGCCCCGCGACCGGACGCAGGAAGGCCTTGGACGCGTTCCACCGGATGCCCCGCTTCTGGTTCACATCGAAATAGCCGCAGCCGGCATTGTCGCCGCCATTGAAATCGTCCACCCTGGCGATGCCAGTCTGCTCAGCCGCGTCGCGGAAGGCATCGAGAATCCTCCACGACAGACGCTGTTTTTCGACGCGCCATTCGCCACCCGCACCATGCACGGCCGACGCGCCGCCATGGTAATCCTCGCTCTGCTTAAACAATGGCAGCACGGCATCCCAGCGCCAGCCTGGATCGCCCGTCAGCTCGGCCCAGCGGTCGTAATCACCGGCCTGGCCGCGCATATAAATCATGCCGTTGATGGAAGAACTGCCGCCCAGCACTTTGCCGCGCGGATAAATCAGGCGGCGTCCACCGAGACCGTCATCGGCTTCAGTGCGGTAGAGCCAATCCGTGCGCGGGTTGCCGATGCAATGCAGATAGCCAACCGGGATATGAATCCACACGTAGTCATCCTTGCCGCCCGCCTCGATCAGCAACACCTGGGCATCCTTGTCGCGGCTGAGCCGGTTGGCCAGCACGCAACCGGCCGAGCCGGCGCCCACGATGATGTAATCAAACTCTCCCGCTGATTCCAATGCCGTTCCTCCACGATAAAGTTCGGCCAAGAGGCCGGTTCAAGCGGCTGCGATTTCCGCCAGCAAAGTCTGCACCAGTTGCGCAACCGGCATAGCACGGGCACGCGCCACGCCCATGCCGCACCACAAGGACATGAATTCCGTGTCGCCGCGCTTGGCCGCTTCCGCCCGGATACTGCCAGTGAGCGCGTTTTGCACGGGATAGGGTGGCACATGTTGCTCGACGGCCGCCATCATCTGCATGAAGCGGTTGTCCAGGCCGCGCGCATAACGGCCGGAAAAACTGCGCGTGAGCCGGGTTGGATGGTCGCCGGCCGTCAACAGGCGCTGCTTGTACGCGGGATGGATGCCGGATTCGTCTGTTACCAGGAACGCCGTCCCCATCTGCACCGCCTGGGCGCCAATATCCAGCGCACGCTTGATGTCGGCGCCATCCATGATGCCGCCAGCCGCGATCACCGGGATGTGTACGGCCGCCACCACTTGCGGTAATAGTTCGAAAGTGGTCAGCTTCGCCTCCGTTTGTAGACCGAGGAAAGTGCCGCGATGACCGCCCGCCTCTACGCCGGAGGCGATCACGGCATCGGCACCCCGTTCTTGCCAGGCCAGCGCCTCTTCCACGGTGGTGATGGTGCCGATCACAAAAATGCCGGCATCATGCAAACGGGCGACCTGCTGCGCGCTCAGGATGCCGAACGTGAAGCTGGCGACGGCCGGTTTCAGCTCGATCAACGTTTCAAACTGGGCCGCGAAATCCTCGCACCACTTGGCCGGTTTCGGCAATTCCGACCATCCCAGGGCCGACCAGACCGGTTCCAGCATGGCGACACCAGCGGCAACGTCGGCCGGATCAGGCGATGGCGTCTGCAAAACAAAGAAATTGAGGCAGAAAGGTCGTTCAGTCAGGTTACGGATCTGAGCAACCTGGGCACGCAGGGTGTCTGGTGACAACAACGATCCGGCCAGCGATCCCAGCGCGCCCGCGTTCGATACGGCGGCCACCTGGGCCGGCGTATTGGGGCCGCCAGCCATCGGACCCTGGATGATGGGATGTGGAAAAAGTGTCCGTAAATCCATGCATTTCCTCCTGAAACATCGTCCCGTGGCGGTTCATGCACAAAAAATCGGCAAATTCGGCCGTTTTTCTTGTGGATAAATCTCTGGATATCCACAGGCGCGAAATGTGAGTAAACAAACCCAAAGTCCGGCGCTGTTTTTTTATCCCAAAACAATGCCCCGGTCATACAAGGTTTACGCGCCTGCTTATGCATCGTGCAAACGCTTGATTCTAATTCAAATTGCGGACTTATCCACAGAAACGTATCCACGTTAACAACTACTACTATTTTTATATACGACTTTACAGTAAACCAAAGCCAACACAACGCGAAGAAAAACCGAACACGGATCCGGCTTTGCCAGCGAGCGCGGCTCACGCCGCGCGAAACGCACCATCACAATCGCTGGACATCGAATTTGTTGGCCAACACTGCAGCTGGCCACTCACCTCATCCAGCACATCCTGCACAGCCCTGGCTAACTCTTGCTGGACTTCCCGGCAACAGGATGCCGGACTAGAAAGGGGATGTCTTGGCGCGCTGATAAGTGCCTCAGCACGAAAATGCCTGCTGGTTGAACACGTCGGACGTCACGGCAGGGTATGTTGGGCACGAAAAAGCACCCTATCTGGTCGCTGGAAGCTAAAAAGTCTGCAAAAACAGCCGGTTTGGCGTTTTGTCTGTTGATAACTTACTGGATATCCACAGGAAGACTTGTGCGTAAGAACAATTTTGTCCCAGGGACGCCATTTTATACAGAATTGCTCCTGAACTGATACAACGATTATGCAAGAGCTTATCTACGTCGTAAACGGATGATTTTTAAGCCGTTAACCGACTTATCCACAGGAATTTGCACGTTTACTACTACTACTATTTTGATATAAAACTTTTGTAAACAACTAAAACGCAAAAGCCGCCGGACGCTCAAAAAAAATCCAGGAACTGGGGGTCTCAAGAACGTGCTGCAAGCGCCTGTTCCGCATCCAGGACTGCAAGGCTGACCAGAAAACGCCTCTAATCGCGTCGTTTTTGCTCTCCTGTTGTGGATAAGCGCCTGCATATCCACAGGACGAGATGTGGGAAAACGCGCTACTTGTACACACGAAATTTTTTATCCCAAATTCATCCGCCGTAGATACAATGCTTGTGCAGCCGGTTGTCTGTACGCTAAGACCATGATTTTGTTATGGTTTACCAGTTTATCCACAGAAAAGTGCCGGTTTACTATCTACTATCAGGTTTATATATACATCTTTATATAAAACACTGAGCAACGGGTCGCGGTGGAAAAAGCGACCGTTGTCCACCTCGCAAAGCCGCCACAGGACGATGAATTCACCAAAAAGTATGCGTTTAGGCATCATCAGCGCGTTGGCTGAAGAACAGCACGGGCTGATAGAAGCCATGGAAGGGCCCTGCAAGCGCGTGCACGGCATGCGCGAGTACACGGCAGGAAAGTTGTGGGAAATCGACGCTGTGTGCGTTTTATCGCGTATAGGCAAGGTTGCAGCGGCCATGACAGCTGCAATCCTTGTGGAAAAGTTCGAAGTTACACACATCGTGTTCACGGGCGTGGCCGGAAGCGCTGATGCTGACGTCAACGTTGGGGACATTGTGGTGGCCGAATCGCTGGTTCAACACGATTTCGACGCCAGTCCGCTGTTTCCTCGCTACCAGATCCCATTGACGGGTTTGTCGCATTTCGAATCGGACCTGAAACTGAGCGATCGGATGGCTGGCGCTGGCCAACAGTTCATCGAGCACGGCCTGGCCGGTGTGATCAGTCCGGAAACGGCGCAAACGTTCAGATTGAATCATCCGCGGCTGCACCGCGGCTTGATCGCCAGTGGCGACCAGTTCATCGGCAAGCGGGGCCAGGTAACGCAGTTGAAAGCAGCCCTGCCTGCGCTGCTGGCGGTGGAAATGGAAGGCGCCGCCGTGGCGCAAGTGTGTTTCGAGCTGGGCATCCCGTTCGCCGTGATCCGTACCATTTCCGACAAAGCCAATGAAGACGCCGCCAACGACTTCATGCATTTTGTCAAAACCGTCGCCTCCCCCTACGCCTTCGACATCCTCCAGCGCTTTTGCCGCGCCGCATAAAAAAATAGGGACGTATCACCGTTGACGTTAAATCAAAGGTGTTACGTCCCCCAATCGGAGATGCCGGCGGCCTGTAGGCCGCAGTTCTTCTTGTTTAAGCTTCCAGCGTCATCAGGCTGGCGTTGCCGCCGGCCGCGGTCGTATTGACGCACAGGGCGCGTTCGGCGAGCAGGCGCCACAGTGGGATGGCGCCATCTTCGCTGGTGTCGATCACGGCCACCAGGGCGCCATCGCGGGCCGCCAGCTGCGGGCGCAGCGTGTTGACCAGCGACGATTCCACCAGAGCGACCTGGAACCCGCCGTCCAGCTGCTCCAGCGTCGCGACCGTGCAGATGCTTGCCATCACCGACGCCGGCAAGCCTGCCGGCAGCAGGCAGGCCGTTTCCGTGCTCATCACAGCTTTATTGCCGGTCGCCAACGTGGCAGCCAGTTGATTCAGCAGGCAGGCCGCCGTCGATGCCGCGCACACGACGGCGCCACGGCCCACGAAGCGCAGCGTATTGCGTTCGCCAGTCGGGCCGGGCAGGACGGTGGTGCTGCCCAGCATGGTGGTGCGGCTGTATTGCTCCGTCATGCTGGCCAGTTGCTCCTTGCCCTGCTGTTTGGCCCAGATTTCCAGGTCATCCAGCGCCGCCGAACCCTGATGGCCGTGCTGGGCCACGATGGCGGCACCGCGTTGCAGCCGCTTCAGGTACAGCGGGCCGCCTGCCTTGGGTCCGGTGCCCGATTTGCCTTCGCCGCCAAACGGTTGCACGCCGACCACGGCGCCCACGATATTGCGGTTGACGTAGATGTTGCCCACATGGGCGCGCGTACTGATGAACTCGATCGTTTCATCGATGCGCGAATGGATGCCCAGCGTCAGGCCGTAGCCGCTGGCGTTGATTTGCTCCACCAGCTTGGGCAGGTCGGCGCGCTGGTAACGGATCACGTGCAGCACGGGGCCGAACACTTCCTGCTTCAGTTCGCTCAGCGAGCGGATTTCCATCACGGTCGGTGGCACGAAAGTCCCGGCCACGTTGAGCGGCAATTCCAGCGCAAAATGGCTGACGGCAGTCTGCTTGAGGCGGTTGATGTGGCCCAGCAGGTTTTGCTGCGCTTCCGCGTCGATCACGGGGCCGATGTCGGTCGCCAGCCGGTCAGGATTGCCGACCTTCAATTCCAGCATGGCGCCCTTGAGCATCTTGATGGTCTTGTCGGCGATATCTTCCTGCAGGAACAGTACGCGCAAGGCCGAGCAGCGCTGGCCGGCGCTGTCGAAGGCGGACGAGATCGCATCCTGCACCACTTGTTCCGGCAGCGCCGACGAATCGACGATCATGGCGTTCTGGCCGCCCGTTTCCGCGATCAGCGGAATGTCGATTCCTTCCGCCACGGCGCGGCGCGCCAGCGTGCGGTTGATCAGCTGGGCCACTTCCGTCGAGCCGGTGAAGATGACGCCCTTGACGCGGGCGTCGTTGCACAGGCCGGCGCCCACCACTTCGCCGCGGCCGGGCAGAAATTGCAGCGCGCCGCGCGGAATGCCGGCTTCATGCAGCAATTCCACGGCGCGGTAGGCGATCAGCGGCGTTTGTTCGGCCGGCTTGGCCAGCACCACGTTGCCGGCGGCCAGCGCCGCGGCGACCTGGCCCGTGAAGATGGCCAGCGGGAAGTTCCACGGGCTGATGCAGGCCACGGCGCCGAGCGCCAGTGCGTTGGTGGCGCCATGCACCTGGCCAGCGTAGTAGCGCAGGAAATCGACCGCTTCGCGGATCTCCGCGATCGCATTCGGCAGCGACTTGCCCGCTTCGCGCACGGCCAGCGTCATCAGTTCCAGCTGATGGGCCTCGAACAGGTCGGCGGCGCGGGTCAGCGCGGCCGCGCGCTGGGCCGGCTCCGTCGTCTGCCAGTCCATCGCGTACAGGCTGGCGCTGGCCAGCGCCGTTTCCACGTCGGCCGCGCTCGCTTCGACAAGCTGACCCACCACGTCGGTGCGCTGGGCCGGGTTGGTCACCGCTTGCGACGCTTGGCCCACACTGACGGGGCCGTCCAGCAACGGCGCGGCGCGCCAGTTGCGCGGGGCGGCCAGGGCGTCGGCCAGCGTGCGCAGTACGTCTTCGTTGGACAGGTCGATACCGGCCGAGTTCCGGCGTTCGGCGCCGAACATGGCTTGCGGCAGCGCGATGCCCGGATGGGGCGAGCCGCCCAGCGCGCGCGCCTGCCGCAGCGGGTCCTGGATCAGCGATTCGATGGGCACGCTGGCATCGACGATCTGGTTCACGAACGAGGAATTGGCGCCGTTTTCCAGCAGGCGGCGCACCAGGTAGGCCAGCAGCGTTTCGTGCGAGCCGACCGGCGCGTAGATGCGGCAACCTTTGTCCAGGTTGTCCTTGCCCACCACCTGGTCGTACAGCGTTTCGCCCATGCCGTGCAGGCACTGGAACTCGTAATCGGTCACGCCGTCGCGCTTGGCCCAGGTGTAGATGGTGGACAAGGTTTGTGCGTTGTGGGTGGCGAACTGCGGGTAGATGACGCTGGTGGCGCCCAGCAGTTTTTGCGCGCACACGAGGTAGGACACGTCGGTGTACACCTTGCGCGTGTAGACCGGATAGCCGCTCATGCCGTCCACCTGGGCGCGTTTGATTTCCGCGTCCCAATAGGCGCCCTTGACCAGGCGCACCATGAACTTGCGGCCGCTGCGCTTGGCCAGGTCGATCAGGTAATCGATCACGAACGGGCAACGTTTCTGGTAAGCCTGCACCACGAAGCCGATGCCGTCGAAGCCGGCCAGTTCGGGATCGAAGGCCATCGCCTCCATCAGGTCCAGCGACAGTTCCAGCCGGTCCGTTTCCTCCGCGTCGATGTTCAGGCCGATGTTGTAGTGCTTGGCCAGCAGCACCAGCTGTTTTACGCGTGGCAGCAATTCATTCATCACGCGTGCGCGCTGGGCCCGGCTGTAACGGGGGTGCAGCGCCGACAGCTTGACGGAAATGCCGGGGCCATCCTTGATGCCGCGGCCGTTCGAGGCCTTGCCGATCGCGTGGATCGCCGTCTCGTAGGAGGCGTAATAGTTGGCCGCGTCCGCGTCCGTCAGGGCCGCCTCGCCCAGCATATCGTAGGAATAACGGTAGCCGCGCGCTTCATTGTCGCGGCCGTTCTTGAT
>DATFBD010000107.1:0-4005 GCA_035254005.1 Burkholderiaceae bacterium
AGATAACTGCTAGATTGCTATGCTCATTGGTTGTGGTTCGCGGCCGTCGCACAATGGCTCCATCATGCAAACCCCAATCAAAACCCTCTTCATGCGCGGCGGCACCTCCCGGGGGCCGTTCTTCCTCGAATCCGACCTGCCGGCCGAACAGGCGCAGCGCGACAAGGTGCTGCTGGCCGTGATGGGCTCGCCCGACCCGCGCCAGATCGACGGCCTGGGCGGCGCCCATCCGCTCACCAGCAAGGTCGGCATCGTGCGCAAGAGCGCCGTGCCGGGCGTGGACCTCGACTTCCTGTTCGCCCAACTGCAACCGAACAAGGATACCGTGGACACCACCCCCAACTGCGGCAACATGCTGGCCGCTGTGGTGCCGTTCGCGCTCGAAACCGGGCTGGCGCAAGCCCAGGGCGAGCAGACCACGCTGCGCGTGCTGACGCTGAACACGGACATGCAATGCGATATTACCGTGCACACGCCGGGCGGCCAGGTGGCCTACGAAGGTGACGCCCGCATCGACGGTGTGCCCGGCACCAGCGCCCCCATCACCATCAACTTCCTCGACACGGCCGGCTCGGTCTGCGCCGGCCTGCTGCCGACCGGGCAGGTGCGCGACGTGATCGACGGCGTCGAAGTGACCTGCATCGACAATGGCATGCCGCTGGTGCTGTTCAAGGCGCAGGCCGTGGGCCGCACCGGCTACGAGACGGTGGACGCCATGAATGCCGACGTTGAGCTGAAAGCGCGCATCGAACGCCTGCGCATCGCCTGCGGCCACGCCATGGGCCTGGGCGACGTCATCAGCAAGAACTATCCGAAGATGACCCTGATCGCCGCGCCCCGCGACGGCGGCAATATCAGCACCCGCAGCTTCATTCCCCACGTGTGCCACGACGCCATCGGCGTGCTGGCCGCCGTCACCGTGGCCACGGCCTGCGTGCTGCGCGGCTCGGTGGCCGACGGCTTGGCCATCGTGCCGGAAGGGGAGGCCAAGGTCATCTCGGTGGAACACCCGACGGGCGAGTTCAGCGTCGAACTGGCGCTCGATCCGGCCGACCCACAGAAAGTCGTGCGCGCGGCCCTGCTGCGCACGGCGCGCCTGATCATGCGCGGCGAAGTGATGGTGCCGCAATCCCTCCTGGAGAAATAATGAAAAAGCCCCTGATTATCGATATCCACGGCCACTACACGACGGCGCCCAAGGCGCTGGAGGAATGGCGCAACCGCCAGATCGCAGGCATCAAGGACCCGTCGGCCAAGCCCAAGGTGTCGGAACTGCGCATCAGCGACGATGAGCTGCGCGACACCATCGAGACCAACCAGCTGCGCCTGATGCGCGAGCGTGGCTCCGACCTCACCATCTTCTCGCCGCGCGCCAGCTTCATGGCCCACCACATCGGCGACTACGAAGTGTCGTCCACCTGGGCCGCCATCTGCAATGAGCTGTGCTACCGCGTCAGCCAGCTGTTCCCGGACCACTTCATCCCGGCCGCCATGCTGCCGCAGTCGCCCGGCGTGGACCCGGCCACCTGCGTGGCCGAACTGGAAAAGTGCGTCAAGGAGTATGGCGCGGTCGCCATCAACCTCAATCCCGACCCCAGCGGCGGCCACTGGACCTCGCCACCGCTGACGGACGAGCACTGGTTCCCCATCTACGAAAAGATGGTGGAATACGACCTGCCGGCCATGATCCACGTGAGCACCAGCTGCAACAGCTGCTTCCACACCACGGGCGCCCACTACATCAACGCCGATACCACGGCCTTCATGCAGTGCCTGACCGGTGACCTGTTCAGCCGCTTCCCCACGCTCAAGTTCATCATCCCGCACGGCGGCGGCGCCGCCCCGTACCACTGGGGCCGCTACCGTGGCCTGGCGCAGGAACTGAAAAAGCCGCTGCTCAAGGACCACCTGCTCAACAACGTGTTCTTCGACACCTGCGTCTACCACCAGCCCGGCATTGACCTGCTGACCAAGGTGATCCCGGTCGAGAACGTGCTGTTCGCCTCCGAGATGATCGGCGCCGTGCGCGGCATCGATCCGGAGACGGGCCACTATTACGACGACACCCGCCGCTATATCGAGGCCGCCGCGCTGAGCGACGACGACCGCTACAAGATATTCGAAGGCAATGCCCGCCGCGTGTATCCGCGCCTGGATGCCGCGCTCAAACAGAAAGGACGCTGATCATGACGACCCCCGCCTACAACCAGCTTGGCATCGTCAAGCGCAACATAGCCCGCGCCCCGCGCGAAGCCGTGGAACTGCTGGGCCGCCTCGGCAGCGCCACCGTGCACGAAGCCATGGGCCGCATGGGCCTGATGAAACCGTACATGCGCCCCATCTACAGCGGCGCGCAAGTGGCCGGTACGGCCGTGACGGTGCTGCTGCATCCCGGCGATAACTGGATGATGCACGTGGCGGCTGAACAGATCCAGCCCGGCGACATCGTCGTCGCGGCGGTGACGGCCGAATGCACGGACGGCTATTTCGGCGACCTGCTGGCCACCAGCTTCCAGGCCCGCGGCGCGCGCGCGCTGGTGATTGACGCCGGCGTACGCGACGTCAAGACGCTGACCGAGATGAGCTTCCCGGTCTGGAGCAAGGCCATCAGCTCGAAAGGCACCATCAAGGCCACGCTCGGTTCCGTCAACATTCCCGTGCTGTGCGCCGGCGCCTTCGTCAATCCCGGTGACGTGATCGTGGCCGACGACGACGGCGTGGCCGTGGTGCCGGCGGCCGACGCCACCCGGGTCGCGCTGGCCGCGCAAAAGCGCGAGGCGCTGGAAGGCGAGAAGCGCGCCAAGCTGGCCTCCGGCGTGCTGGGGCTGGACATGTACAACATGCGCGGACCGCTGGCAGCGGCCGGCCTGACCTACATCGACTGAGCCATGGCCGCCGCTCCGAAAACCTGGCGCATCGGCCTGCTCGGCTACGGCGAGGTGGGTCGCATCCTGGCGGAAGACCTGCGCGCGCAAGGCATGACGGTGCGCGCCCATGACCGCCGCCAGCACGACGATGGCGCCATGCGCGCCCACGCGGGCGCGCACGGCGTGGCCCTGGCCGAAAGCCACGCCGCGCTGGCTGCCGTTTCCGACCTGGTGATCTCCGCCGTCACCGCCAGCCAGGCGGTGGCGGTGGCGCAGGCCGCCGCGCCGGGCATGGGTGCCGGCGCCGTGTTCCTGGACCTGAATTCGGCCTCGCCCGGCGCCAAGCAGCGCGCGGCGCTGGCGATCGAAGCGGCCGGCGCGTCCTACCTGGAAGGGGCGGTGATGACTTCCGTGCCGCCGTACCGCCTGCGGGTGCCGCTGCTGGTGGGTGGCCCGCATGCCGCGCGGCTGGCGCCGGTGCTGCGGGACCTGGGCTTCGCGGCGCGGCCAGCATCAGAACAATTGGGCGTGGCATCGGCCACCAAGATGTGCCGCTCCATCATGATCAAGGGCCTGGAGGCACTGGTCATCGAAAGTTTCACGGCTGCCCGTGCCTACGGGGTGGAGGATGCGGTACTGGCATCGCTGGCCGAGACCTTCCCCGGCATCGATTGGGAACAGCAGGGCGCCTATTTCTTCCAGCGCGTGATCGAACATGGCCGCCGGCGCGCCGAGGAAGTGTTCGAAGTGGCGCAAACCGTGCGCGAAGCGGGCCTCGAGCCGCTGGGCGCGACGGCCATCGCGCAGCGCCAGGCCTGGGTGGCGCAACAGGCCGACGCCGGCACTTTCGGCCAGCGCGGCACCCCCGGTTTCGCCCGCAGCGCCGACTGGCGCACCGAGGCGGACCGTCTCCTCGCAACCATCAAGGAACAAGCATGAAGCAGGAATCCATTTTCTCCAAATCGCCCGGCTGGCTGGACTGGTACACGGGTCCCAGCAAACCCGCCTTCACGCTGCCGCCGGGCGCGGTGGACGCGCACTGCCACGTGTTCGGCCCCGGCGCCGAATTCCCCTACGCGCCCGAGCGCAAGTACACCCCGTGCGACGCCAGCAAGGCCCAGTTGTTCGCGCTGCGCGA
>DATFBD010000108.1:0-10346 GCA_035254005.1 Burkholderiaceae bacterium
GTCCACAGCAGTTCGCCGGTCATCGGGTTGCGCGCCTCGACGCGGCCCACGATACCGAACTCGCCGCCCGACACGCCCGTCAGCAGCACGCCGTCAGCGATCAGCGGTGCCGCCGTCATCGAGTAGCCAGCCGCGTAGTCGTCGATCTTTTCCTTCCATACGACCTTACCGGTGTCCTGGTCCAGTGCCACCAGCTGCGCGTCCAGCGTGCCGAAGATGACCAGGTTGCCGTACAGCGCGGCGCCGCGGTTGACCACGTCGCAGCAAGGCATGATGGCGTCTGGCAGGCGGTGCTCATACTTCCACAGCTTGGCGCCGGTCTTCATGTCGATCGCGAAGATACGCGAGTACGATGCGGTGATGAACATCTTGCCCTTGTAGATCACGGGCTGCGATTCCTGGCCGCGCTGCTTCTCGCCGCCGAACGAGAACGACCATGCCGGCACCAGCTGGCCGACGTTCTTGGTGTTGATCTGCGTGAGCGGGGAAAAACGCTGGCCTTCCGAGCCCATGCCGAACGACAGCACGCTGTCGGTAGCTTTGCTGGCATCGTTGAGCATGGCCGTGGTGACGTTGGGGGCGCCGTGCGCCAGCGTCAGGACACTCAAGCTGACCAGCGTTGCGATAATTTTTTTCTGCACAATCTTCTCCTCTGTTCCCGTTTTTCGAATTTAGCTACTCTGTTTTTACTGCGTGCTACTCCGCGCTGTTGAGCACCGCCAGCTCCTCGTCCGTAAACAGGCGCGAGCGGGTCAGGAAGCGCTTTCCGGTACCGTTATCGAGCGAGAACATGCCGCCGTTCCCGTCCACGACATCGATGATCAGCTGCGTGTGCTGCCAGTACTCGAACTGCTCCAGTCCCATGTAGAACGGCGTCCCATCGAGGTTGCCCAGATAGACGTCCGTGTCGCTGAGATTGAAGTCCCCGGCGCCGTAGCACATCGGCGCGCTGCCGTCGCAACAGCCGCCGGACTGGAAAAACATCAGCGGGCCATGCTGGCGGCGCAAGGCCGCCAGGAATTCCAGTGCCGCCGGAGTGGCGGTCACGCGGGCGATGGCATTGTTCATGGACTTCCTTTCACAATCCCGGCACCTTGCGGCGCCGGGACATCATCAAGCGCTCAGAGGGCCGATTAGAAGAAACCGAGCGCGTTCGGGTTGTAGCTGACCAGCAGGTTCTTGGTCTGCTGGTAGTGGTCCAGCATCATCTTGTGGTTTTCGCGGCCGATACCCGACTGCTTGTAGCCACCGAATGCGGCGTGGGCTGGGTACAGGTGGTAGCAGTTGGTCCACACGCGGCCAGCCTGGATGGCGCGGCCGACGCGGAAGGCGCGCGAACCGTCGCGGGTCCACAGGCCGGCGCCCAGGCCGTACAGCGTGTCGTTGGCGATGGCCAGCGCTTCGGCTTCATCCTTGAAGGTGGTCACCGACACCACCGGGCCAAAGATCTCTTCCTGGAAGATGCGCATCTTGTTGTTGCCCTTGAAGACCGTAGGACGCACGTAGAAGCCGCCTTCCAGGTCGCCGGTCTGGGCGTTGCGCGAACCGCCAGCCAGCAGCTCGGCGCCTTCCTGCTTGCCGATGTCCATGTACGACAGGATCTTTTCCATCTGCTCTTGCGAAGCCTGGGCACCGATCATGGTCGAGGCATCGAGCGGGTTGCCCTGCTTGATGGCGGCCACGCGGGCCAGCGCGCGCTCGATGAATTTCTCGTAGATCGATTCCTGGATCAGCACGCGCGATGGGCAGGTGCACACTTCGCCCTGGTTCAGCGCGAACATGGCGAAACCTTCCAGGCACTTGTCGAAGAAGGCGTCGTCCGCTTCCATCACGTCTTCGAAGAAGATGTTGGGCGACTTGCCGCCCAGTTCCAGAGTGACGGGGATCAGGTTCTGCGCGGCGTATTGCATGATCAGGCGGCCGGTGCCGGTTTCACCGGTGAAGGCGATCTTGGCGATGCGCTTGCTCGATGCCAGCGGCTTGCCCGCTTCCAGGCCGAAGCCGTTGACCACGTTGACCACGCCCGGTGGCAGCAGGTCGCCGATCACTTCCAGCAGCACCATGATCGAGGCCGGGGTTTGCTCGGCGGGTTTCAGCACCACGCAGTTACCGGCGGCCAGCGCTGGGGCCAGCTTCCACACGGCCATCAGGATCGGGAAGTTCCAGGGGATGATCTGGCCCACGACGCCCAGCGGCTCGTGGAAGTGGTAGGCGTAGGTTTCGGAGTCGATCTGGGCGACCGAACCTTCCTGCGAACGGATGCAGCCGGCGAAATAACGGAAATGGTCGATCGCCAGCGGAATGTCGGCGGCCATGGTTTCGCGGATCGGCTTACCGTTGTCGATGGTCTCGGCGGTGGCGATCAGCTTCAGGTTCGCTTCCATGCGGTCGGCGATGCGGTTCAGGATGTTGGCGCGCTCCGCTGGCGAGGTCTTGCCCCATGCGGCCTTGGCGGCGTGGGCGGCGTCCAGCGCCAGCTCCACGTCAGCTTCCGTCGAACGGGCGATTTCGCAGAACGGCTGGCCGGTGATCGGGGTGATGTTGGCGAAGTATTCGCCGTTGACCGGCGCAACGAATTTGCCGCCGATGTAGTTGTCGTAGCGTGCTTTGAATGGGTTAGCGACGCCAAGTTTGCTGATATCCGCGAGATTCATGTCATCCTCTTTCTGCTGTGGTTATGGGACCGTTCCGTAACGGCGTTGGTAAGGCACACGCTCCTATTCGCAAACACCGTGCCAGCACCGCCAACCGGCCCCGCTTGCGGGCTGCGCCCGAGTGGGCGCGGGTATTTGCGGGGGGCTGTGCAGTGCGGACCTTGCCGGCACCGCGCTGTCACACCTGTTCAGGTTTGGAACAGGTGTGACACAGCCCCTGTGTTACTTGCGGATCACTAGCAAATCACTAGCGGATGATTAGCGGATCACCACGCCCCACGGCAGCTGGCCAACCGCGATGTCGGCCCGTTTGGTGGCGCTGGCCGTGTCGATCGCCGAGACGCTGTTGGAGCGGCCATTGGCCACATACAGGGTGGCACCATCGGCCGTCAGCGCCATGTTCCACGGCCGCTTGCCCACGGCGATGGTGTGGCTCACGGTATTGGTGGCCGTATCGATCACCATCACGCTGCCGTCGATGCCGTTGGAGACGTAGACGTGCGCCCCGTCCGGGCTGACACTGATACCGTTCGAGTTCTTGCCGGCCGCGACCTGCGCCACCGCCTTGCGCTGGTCCATGTCGATCACGTACACCGTGTTCACCAGCTCGCACGCCACATAGGCCCGGTGGCCATCGGGCGAGAAGCCCATGCCGCGCGGGCGCCGTCCCACCGCCACCGTACCCACCTGGCGCCTTGCCGCCACGTCGATCAGGTCCACCTGCTCGGCCTCCTCCGCGCTCACCAGCAGCCAGCGGCCATCCGGGCTGAACACGGCATGCTCGGGGTTCTTGCCTTGTACCTTGATATCGGCGAGCACCTGGCCGTCGGCCGCCCCAATCAGCGTCACGCTGTTGCTCTCCTCGACGGCCACCGCCACCAGGGTGCCGTCGGCGGAAGCATTCACCCCTTCCGGCGATTTACCCAGCGCGATGGTCCGCACAGTGGCGCCGCTGGCCGTGTCAATCACCAGCAAGGCGTTGCTGACGGCGTCCGTCACGAACAGGTGGCGGCCGGCCGGATCGGCGGCGATGCCGCGCGGGCGCTTGCCGGCCGCGATCTCGCGCGTCACCGTGCCGGTGGCGACGTCGATCACGCTGACCGTGGAGGATTTTTCGTTCGGCACATAGGCGAACGGCGCCGCATGCACCTGTGCGCACAGCAGCGACAGGGCGAATAAAGTGGAGGTTTTCACGGTACGGCCTTTCATCGGAGGTTGATCGAGTGCGCGCGTTCGCGCGCGTGCGCGATCAATCATGCAATCGGCGTGCCACGGCGTGCGAAACGGCATCGTGGCATGGCAGAAAAATTGCTTACTTCACGGGCAGACTTGCTGGCGCATGGCATTAGCGCCTGGAGCAAGCGTGAACCGTCAAACAACATGGAGACTATGATATGAAACACCCCGCCTTCCGACTCAACGCCGTCGCCGCACTTTTCGCGGCCGGCAGCGCACTGGCGCCGCAAGCCTTCGCCGCCGCCCCGGATGCGGCGCCCGATGCCGGTACAGGCCCCGTCGCCGACGTGGTGGTCATCAGCGGCAGCCGCGCCGGCCATACCAGCTTCGAGCTGCCGGCCGCGCTGGACGTGGTCGACACGTCGCGCGTGCGCGACAGCCAGGCCCGCGTCAACGCTTCGGAGGCATTGGTGGCCGTGCCCGGCCTGGTGGTGCAGAACCGGCAGAATTACGCGCAAGACCTGCAGATTTCCTCGCGCGGCTTTGGCGCCCGTTCCGCCTTTGGCGTGCGCGGCGTGCACCTGGTAACGGACGGCATCCCCGCCAGCATGCCGGACGGCCAGGGCCAGGCCGCCACCTTCAACCTGGACATGGCCGACCACATCGAAGTGCTGCGCGGCCCCTTCTCGGCCTTGTACGGCAACCACTCGGGCGGCGTGATCCAGCTCGTTACGCGCGAAGGCGAGGGCGCGCCATCGGTCGAAATGAACCTGACCGGCGGCAGCGACGGCGCGCGCAAGGTGGACCTGAACGCGCAGGGCAAATCGGGCGGCGTCGGCTATGTGCTCGACGCCTCGCGCTTCGATACGGACGGCTACCGTGCCCACAGCGCCGCCCGGCGCGACCAGGCCTACGCCAAGCTGACGCTGGCCCCCATGGCCGGCGCCAAGCTGAGTATCGTCGCCAACGGGCTGCGCCAGGACGACACCCAGGACCCGCTGGGCGTGACCTGGGCCACCTTCCAGCGCGACCCGCGCGCCGGCGAAATCGACACCACCGACCCGCAATCGCCCAAGCGCACGCTGGCCGACCGCTACAACACGCGCAAGAGCATTCATCATGAGCAGGTTGGCGCCGTGTGGGAGCAAGCATTCGGCGACGACCGCTTGCGCGCCACCGTCTACGGCGGCAACCGCGACGTGATCCAGTACCAGGCGTTCTCGAAAGCGTTCCAGGCGCCGGCCAGCCATTCTGGCGGCGTGGTGGACTTCGAGCGTAATTTCCACGGCACGGACCTCAACTGGCTGCACGTGAACCAGCTGGCCGGCGGCAAACTCAGCACCACGTTCGGCATCGAATACGGCCACTCCAGCGATGCACGCCAGGGCTTCGAAAACTTCATCGGCACCCAGTTCGGCGTGAAAGGCAAGCTGCGTCGCGACGAGGACGACATCGTCTCGAACGTCGATCCCTACCTGCAGGCGGAATGGCAGTCCGGCCCATGGCTGGCGACGGCCGGCCTGCGCCACAGCCGCGTGAAGGTCGAAGTGGACGACCACTTCCTCAGCAACGGCAACGACAGCGGCAGCCTGACCTACAGCCACACCACGCCGGTACTGGGGCTGCTGTACCAGGTCTCGCCCAAGCTCAATGTGTACGGCAGCGCCGCGCGCGGCTTCGAGACACCCACTCTCAATGAACTGTTCTACTCGGGCTCGGGCGCCGGCTTCAACTTCAATCTGAAGCCGGCCAACAGCACGCACCTGGAAGCGGGCATCAAGGCCCAGCCGGCACAGGACACCCGCGTCAACGCTGCCCTGTTCCAGGTCCGCACCAGCGACGAACTGGTGGTAGACAGCTCGGTGGGCGGCCGCACCAGCTACCGCAACGGCGGCAGCACGCTGCGCCAGGGTGCCGAACTGTCGCTGGACTCCAGCTGGCGCTACGGCCTGAGCACGCGCCTGGCGCTGACCACGCTGCGCGCCGTGTACGACCAGGCCTTCGGCACCGTCCAGAAAGGCAGCCGACTGCCGGGCGTGCCGAACGCGAACATGTACATGGAGCTGGCATGGGCCGATCGTAGCGGCCACCTGGGCGCCGCGCTGGAGGGCGTGGCCAGTGGCCGCATCTACGCGGAAGACGCCAACGCGGAGAAGCCCGCGCCCGGCTACGGCATCCTGAACGCGCGCGTGACGGCCAAGCAGGAATGGCAAGGCTGGACCTTCAAGCAGTTCCTGCGCGTGAACAACCTGCTCGACAAGGACTATGTCGGCTCGGTGATCGTGGGCGACACCAACAAGCGCTATTACGAAGCGGCGCCGGGCCGCAACTGGCTGATGGGCGCCAGCGCCCGCTACGGCTTCTGATGTTCTGATGGCAGCTCCTGCATGCGCGCCTTGAAAGCGCGCATGCAGGATCCGGGTTAGAAGTGATAGCGCAGCCCGGCCACCACGGAACGCGGTGCGCCGGGTGCGACAAAGCGAACCGGCGCTGCCTGCGCCGCACCGTCGAGCGGCTGCAGCAACTGGCCATTCGGGAACATGTCCGGCGCCACGGCGCCAAAGGTTTCATAGCGGCGGTTGGTCAAGTTGTTGATGCGCGCGTAGAGCTCCCAGCGCTGGGTGGGGCGATAGTTCATGTGCAGGCCAAGCAAGGCATAGCCGCGCACACGCAGGTCGGCGGCCTGCGGCGCTTCTCCCGCCTGCGGATCCGCGATCAAGCCATCCTCATTGCCCTGCGTGAGCAGGTCCGACCTGGCCACCAGTTCCGCGCCCAGCGTCAATGCCGGCGTGGCGCGCCAGTCCAGTCCCAACTTGAGCGTATGCCGTGGCAGGCCGGCGATGCGGGTGCCGGCCGCCACCTGCACGTTGCGCGCGCCCGTGAACAGGGTGCCGTCGGCATCGTACACGGCTTGCAAATAGCTGTAGCTCAGGCGCGCCGTCAGGTCGCCCGCTTGGCCGCTTGCGCTCAGGTCCGCGCCCTGGTGGCGGGTGCGCTTGAAATTGGAGAAGTAACCCTGCTGGGTGCTGCCGGCGCTACGGAACAGGATGTCGTCCTGGTTGACGGTGCGGTAGACGGACAAGGTGGCGCTGGCGTGATGGCCGCCCTGCCAGCGCGCACCCGCTTCGATGGTGCGCGACACCACCTGCTTCAGGTAGGGGTCCGACTGCAGGCCGACCGGCAGCCGGCACGGCAGCGCCGGATCGGCGCACCCCAGTTCGATCACGGTTGGCACGCGGGTGCTCTGCGACCAGTTGGCCAGCAACGATACGCCAGCGCCCGCGTCATGGGCGACGCCAATGGCTGGATTGAGTTTTTGGTAGCTGAACGCTTCCGGGGCCTGGGCGTTGCCAGCGTTGACCAGCGTGTTGGCCACGCGCGCGCTGTTGTAGCGCGCGGACGCTGTCAGGTGCGTATCCGGCGTCACGCTCCAGGTATCTGAAGCGTACACGCCAGCGGTGCGCGTGCTGCCCGAGACGGACGACGTGGCCTCACGCTCGGCGGCCGGATCGGCCAGCACGCCGCGGTCGGGCGTGAAATAGGCGTCCTGCGCGAACTGGGCGAAGGTGACGCTGCTGCGGTCGAACGTCAGGCCCGCCAGCAGCTTGTGCGCCGCCACTTCGCGGCTCAGGTTAACGCCCGCGCCCTGGCTGTTCTGGCGGGTGCTGGTAGTGTTGAACGAAGCCGGATGCAGCAGCGCGGCGGAGGCGCGGTCGTAGCCGCAGGTGTCCGGATTGGCGGCGCTGCCATCGGCCAGGAACCCGGCCCCGCAATCGGCTACATAATCGCCGTAGGCCTCGCTGATATCGCCGTTGACGGTGTCGCGCCGGCTGTTGCGTACATAGGCATTGGCCGACAGTTCACCCGCCGGGCCCATATCGTGGATCACACTGAATACGGCCTGGTGCAGGCGGTTGCGGGTCTCGTCGGCGTAAGTGTAGATGGAACGGCGGTTGGATTCGTACAGCCCCTGTCCGTCGCCGTCGTTGCGATAACTGGGCAGCAGGCCGTTGCCTACCAGGTTGCTGCGACCGTCCAGCAGCGCAAGGGTCCACTCGGTGGCGCCGCGCGTGCCGCCCAGTTTGAGGTAAAGGTTACCGAGCCGGCCATTCGAATGTTCGCGCCAGCCACGGTCATTGAACAGCGTGGCGGCCAGGAAGGCGTGCCACGGTTGGTCGCCGCTGTAGCCATAGGCGAGGTCGGTGCGGCGTTGTCCGTTGCTGGCGTCGGAAACGCTGACGTCCAGCCCCGGATGGGTCTTGCCCGATTTGCTGTTGAGCGCGAGCGCGCCGCCCAGCGAATTCAGGCCATACAGGGGGTTGGAACCGGGCGCCAGCAGCACGCTGCCGATGGCCGCTTCGGGCACCATGTCCCAATTGACGACATCACCGAATGGTTCGTTCACACGCACGCCGTCCAGGTAGACGGAGATGCCTTGTGAGCTGCCCAATACCGGAGAAGCGCGAAAGCCGCGGAACGTCACGTCGTTCTGGAACGGGCTGCCCGAGATTTCATTGACCCCCACACCGGTCAGCGTGCGGGCCATGAATTCGCTCAGGTTCTCGCCGGCCGACTGCCGCATCTCGCGCGACGATGCGGTTTGCACGGCATAGGGCAACAGGTTGCGGTCAATACCAAGGCCGGGCAAGGGCGCGACGCCGACCACATCGATCGACGCCAGCGCCATCGCCGGCCCCGCCATCAGTTCCGGCACCGCCGATTGCGCCGACGGCGCAGCCGGCTCCGCAATGGCGGCGGCCGTCACCAGTGCCAGCGCAACGGCGGTCGCCAGCCGCTTGCGCCGGGGTAGCGGGTTCACGGTTGCACCAGATGCACGCCGTATTTGGCAAAGATGGCCTGCAGCTCGCCGCTGCCGCGCAAGTCGTTCATGGCCGACTGCAGCAGCTTGGCCACTTCCACGTCATCCTTGCGCACCGCCATGCCGACCGCCCAGCCGGCACGGGGCAGACGCTGGAATTTGGCTTCATCGATCGGGAACGCGGGATCGCTCTTGAGCGATGCCTCGATCTCAGAACGATTGGCCAGCACGGCGTCGATCTTGCCCGCCTTGAGCTGCTCCAGTGCCTGTCCCGCTGTGTCGAAAATGCGCACGTTGTCACGGAATCGACCATTGCCCTCGCCCAGCAACACCATGCCCGCGATCGACACCTTTTCCACGCCGATGGTTTTGCCTTGCAGCGAATCGAGGCCCGTGTAATCGGGGATGCTCTTGGCACTGCGAACCAGGCGCACCGTCTCCACGTGATAAGGCGCGAAGATGCGGACCTTGTCGTTCTCGTTCATCAGCTTGGGCTCCACCGGCACGTGCAGCATCACGTCAGCGGGGCCGTAGCCCATGTAGTGGCCCTTCCAGACCATATTGCGCAAGTCGTCGTTCAACTCCTCGCCGGCAGGGAATGGCAGCAGGCTGAGTTTGAGGCCCAGCTTTTGCGCCAGCGCCTGGGCCAGGTCGACATCGATACCGGCGCTATGGTCGGAATAAGGTGCGAAGTCGTTGTACACCGCAACCTTGAGCGCGCCCGATTGCTGGATCTTGCTCCAGTCGGCGCGCGCCGGGGAAACGGCGCACATCAGCACACCAGCCAGGGCAATCGTCGCGCTTGTGGCGCGCATGGAAAACTTGAACATGAGAGTACCTCGGAATCAAAGCAGCCTGTCGGATCGCCTGTATTGGCGGGCGTTATTTCACTTCCCGGCGGTCTTCCAGGTAGGTCTTGATGGCCCACATCGCTTCCTGATTGAACACGCCCTCGAACGGCGGCATGTAGACGGCGCCATTGCGCACCTTGCCGTGGCGGATGGAGGTCAGGAAGTAGTTATCGGTCTCCTTGTAGCAGGCCAGCTTCTTCTTCTCGTTCTTGACGTCGAAGCAGTCGCGATCGAGCTTACGCAGGTCAGGAGCGATGCCGCCCGTGATGGCTTCCAGGCCGTGGCAGCGGGCGCAGTTCTGGTTGTAGGCGGAGCTGCCGATCTTCAGGGCCAGCTTGTTGCCGCGGTACGGGTTCTGGTCCAGCCACTTGTCGCCCACTGGCGGCAAGCCGGTGGTGTCGACGCCCTGCGGCGTCACGTTGCCGTGGGCGTAAGCGATCATGGAGGTGAGCGCGGCCGTTGCGAAAGCGGCGCCAGCGAACAGGGTGCGAATTGGATGTTGCATGATGGTCTCCTACCGTTTTGAAATGACTAATATCAAGGTAGTGAGCAATTGCCGTGCCATGCTCTTGACGGGCAGTTTCCGGGGCTGTTTCAGGGGCATGGCAGGTGGGGTTGTCCCATATTGGGACAGGTGTGACATGTGACAGCCAGGCAGCGAATGCTGGCGACACATGAGACGAAAAAAAACCCCGCCAACACAAGAGTCAGCGGGGTTTTTTCATAATAACTAGCTTGACGATAACCTACTTTCACACTGGTTGCAGCACTATCATCGGCGCAGAGTTGTTTCACGGTCCTGTTCGGGATGGGAAGGGGTGGGACCAACTTGCTATGGTCATCAAG
>DATFBD010000109.1:0-37807 GCA_035254005.1 Burkholderiaceae bacterium
ACTGCTGCGTGCGCGCCGCGCTCGCCTTCCGGGAGATGGGCTACCGGACGGTGATGGTCAACTCGAACCCCGAGACCGTCTCCACCGACTTCGACATCAGCGACGCGCTCTACTTCGAGCCGCTCACGCTCGAGGACGTGCTGGAGATCGTCGACAAGGAAAAGCCGACCGGGGTGATCGTGCAGTACGGCGGCCAGACGCCGCTGAAGCTGGCGCTGGGCCTGGAAGCCGAGGGCGTGCCGATCATCGGCACGTCGCCGGACATGATCGACGCCGCCGAAGACCGCGAGCGCTTCCAGAAGCTGCTGAACGAGCTGGGGCTGCGCCAGCCGCCCAACGCCACCGCCCGGACCGAAGCGGAGGCGCTCGAGAAGGCGCAGGCGCTCGGGTATCCGCTGGTGGTGCGTCCCAGCTACGTGCTGGGCGGCCGCGCGATGGAGATCGTGCACGAGCAGCGCGACCTGGAGCGCTACATGCGGGAGGCCGTCAAGGTCTCCAACGACTCGCCGGTGCTGCTGGACCGCTTCCTGAACGACGCGGTCGAATGCGACGTCGACTGCATCGGCGACGGCCAGCGCGTCTTCATCGGCGGCGTGATGGAGCACATCGAGCAGGCGGGCGTGCACTCGGTCGACTCCGCCTGCTCGCTGCCGCCGTACTCGCTCTCCAGGGCGACGGTCGAGGAGATGAAGCGCCAGACCGCGGCCATGGCACGCGCCCTGAACGTGGTCGGCCTCATGAACGTGCAGTTCGCCATCCAGGAGATCGACGGCCAGGACGTGATCTACGTGCTGGAAGTCAACCCGCGCGCCTCGCGCACGGTGCCCTACGTTTCCAAGGCCACGGGCATCCAGCTGGCCAAGGTGGCCGCCCGCTGCATGGTGGGCCGCACGCTCGACCAGCAGGGCATCAGGAACGAGGTGACGCCGCCGTACTTCAGCGTCAAGGAAGCCGTGTTCCCGTTCGTGAAGTTCCCTGGCGTGGACACCATCCTGGGCCCGGAAATGAAATCGACCGGTGAAGTGATGGGCGTGGGCATGACCTTCGGCGAAGCGTTCGTCAAGTCGCAGCTGGGCGCCGGCGTCAAGCTGCCCAAGTCGGGCCGCGTGTTCCTGAGCGTGAAGGCGTCGGACAAGCCGCGCGCCGTGAAAGTGGCGCGCGATCTGGTGGAAATGGGCTTCACGCTGGTGGCCACCAAGGGCACGGCCGCCGTGATCTCGGCCGCCGGCATCCCGGTCACCCCCGTCAACAAGAAGACGGAAGGCCGTCCGCACGTGGTCGACATGATCAAGAACCACGAGATCGTGTTGGTCATCAACACGGTGGAGGAGAAGCGTAGCGCCATCGCCGATTCGCGTGCGATCCGTACCTCGTCGCTGGCCTCGCGCGTGACGACCTACACCACCATCGCCGGCGCGGAAGCGGCCGTCGAGGGCATCCGCCACCTGGACGAGTTGCGCGTGTACGATTTACAAGGTCTGCATAAAACCTTACACTAAGCTTCTTTGCACCACCCTTGAACCACAGAGCCCGCGTAGCAGGAAGGCGCGGCCTCTGTGGTTTTCCGTTGTAATAACACGTAGATAGCAGATATAACATGACTTCAGTCCCACTCACCAAGTTCGGCGCGGAACTCTTGAAAGAAGAGTTGCATCAGTTGAAGACCAAGGAGCGCCGCATCGTGATCGACGCCATCGCCGAGGCCCGTTCCCATGGCGACCTGTCGGAAAACGCCGAATACGATGCCGCCAAGGAGCGCCAGGCGTTCGTGGAAGGCCGCATCGCCGAACTGGAAGGCAAGCTGAGCGCCGCCCAGATCATCGATCCGACCCAGCTCGACGCCGAGGGCCGCGTCGTGTTCGCCTCGACCGTGGACCTGGAGGACCTGGAATCGGGCGCCAAGGTGACCTACCAGATCGTAGGCATCGATGAAGCGGACCTGAAGCTGAGCAAGGTGTCGGTCACCTCGCCCATCGCCCGCGCGCTGATCGGCAAGTCGGCCGGCGACGTGGTGGAAGTGCAGGCGCCGTCCGGCCCGCGCGAATACGAAATCCTGGAAGTACGTTACGTCTGATGCTGGCCAGAGCGCGCCTGCTGGTCGCCACCGCCTGGGCTGGCAGCCTGTGGGCGGTGGGCTATCTGGCCGCGCCCACGCTGTTTGCCACGCTCAGCGACCGGGTACTGGCCGGCACCATTGCCGCCAGCCTGTTCCATGTGCAGGCGCTGGTGGCTATCGCGTGCGCGCTGCTGCTGTTGCTGCTGTTGTGGTGCGATAAGGCAGGCTTGCCCGGCGCGCGCCGCACCACGGTGCTGCTCACGCTGGTGATGCTGGCCTGCACGCTGGTGTCGCATTTCGGCTTGCAGCCGGAAATGGCCGCCCTGCGGGCCGCGGCCGGGCCGGGCGGGGTGATGGCGTCGGCCGCCAAGGGCCGTTTCGGCATGCTGCACGGTATCTCGAGCAGCATTTATCTGTTCCAGAGCCTGCTGGCGGCCTGGCTGGTCGTCAAACAATAAAAAAAATCGGGGACGGACCCCGATTTTTCTGCGCAGCATAACCGGGGCATCCCCGATTTACGTCTCCGACTTATTTACCCAACGCGCTCTTCTTGGCCGAGGATTGGCGCGGCTTGGCGCGCTTGATGGTGCCGCCTTCGGTGACACGTTCGTTACCCTTGAGCATGACCTTGGTCACGGAGGGGCGCTTGGTGCCGCTGGCGCTGGGCTTGACGATGGTCACTTCGCGCATGCCCTTGCCGGTTTTGCCGCTGCGTTCCTTTTCCACCTCTTTTTTCGGGCGGTACAGCACCAGCAGCTTGCCGATGTGTTGCACGGGAGCGGCGTCCAGCTGTTCGCAGATGGTGTCGTACATGGCCACGCGCGCCTCGCGGTCGTCGCCGAACACGCGGACCTTGATCAGTCCGTGGGAGTCGAGTCCCAGTTCGATTTCTTTCATGACGGCCGGGGTCAGTCCCGCCTCGCCGATCATGACGACAGGCTTCAAGCCATGGGCTTCGGCGCGCAGGGCGCTGCGCTCAACGGGTGTAAGTTTGATCATAATAATTTTTAATGGTTCCTTAAAAGCAGTATTCTACGCGAATGGCAAAGAAAAAATTAAACAAGAACTGGTTGCACGACCACATTAACGATCCCTACGTGAAGTTGGCGCAGAAGGAGGGCTATCGGGCCCGCGCCGCGTTCAAGCTCAAGGAGATCGACGAGGATGAAAAACTGATCAAGCCGGGCCAGGTCATCGTCGACCTCGGCTGCACGCCCGGCAGCTGGGCCCAGTACACGCGGCGCAAGCTGGCGGGCAAGGAGGGCGGCGGCGTGCACGGTACCCTGATCGGGCTGGACATGCTGCCCATGGAGCCGATCGCCGATTTCCACTTCATCCAGGGCGATTTCCGCACCGGCCGCGTGTTGCGCGAACTGGAAACCGTGCTGGCCGGCCGCAAGGCCGACCTGGTGCTGTCGGACATGGCGCCTAACCTGTCGGGCATCGCCACGGCCGACGCGGCCCGCATGGAACACCTGATCGACCTGGCCATCGAATTCTCCCAGTCGCACCTGAAGCCGACCGGCTCGCTGCTGGTGAAATGTTTCAAGGACATGGGCTTCAGCCAGATCGTGGAGAAATTCCGGGCTGAATTCAAGGTTGTGATCCAGAAAAAACCCAAGGCCAGCCGCGATAAATCATCGGAAATATTTCTGCTGGGTAAGGGTCTGAAAAACCCGGCCACGGGCGCCATGGTTATCGACGATGAAATGGATGATTTTCCCCTTGATATTTAAGGGTGGGGCCGCACTTAACCGTGGAGTGAAACGGTTTTTGCCCGCAGCCGGGAAGGGAAATCGTCAAAATCCGGAACTTTCCTGCGCGCGCCGTGCTTTATAGGCCGCGCGCACCGGACGGTTTCTGGCACCGCCTGCTTATTGCGAGTAAAATCGGGTTTCTGCTATTGCTATAAGATGCGCCCCGCATCCAAGGAGTTTTCGTGAATAACATGTTTTCCAAATCGGCCATTTGGGTAGTCGTTGCGCTGCTCTTATTCATGCTGTTCAAGCAATTCGACAACCATGGCATCAGCGGCGGCGCCAAGGCCATCGCGTACTCCGACTTGTTGGATGAGGTGAAAGCGAAACGCATCAAGGAAGTGCTGATCGAGGGCGGCACCATCACCGCCACCCGCGTCGACGACAGCAAGGTACGCACCAGCGCCACCTTCCTGGACCGGGGCCTGATTGGCGACTTGCGCGACAACGGCGTGCGCTTCGACGTGAAGCCGCCCGAGGAGCCTGGTTTCCTGCAGCAGATGTTCGTGTCCTGGTTCCCCATGGTGCTGCTGGTCGGGGTGTGGATCTTCTTCATGCGGCAGATGCAGGGCGGCGGCAAGGGCGGGGCGTTCTCCTTCGGCAAGTCCAAGGCGCGCATGATGGATGAAACCAACAATACCGTCACCTTCGCCGACGTGGCCGGCTGCGACGAGGCGAAAGAGGAAGTCAACGAGATCGTCGATTTCCTGAAAGACCCCACCAAATTCCAGAAACTGGGCGGCCGTATTCCCCGTGGCGTGCTGATGGTCGGCCCGCCGGGCACCGGCAAGACGCTGCTGGCGCGCGCCATCGCCGGCGAAGCCAAGGTGCCGTTCTTCTCGATTTCCGGTTCCGACTTCGTGGAAATGTTCGTTGGCGTGGGCGCGTCGCGCGTGCGCGACATGTTCGAGAACGCCAAGAAGCATTCGCCGTGCATCATCTTCATCGACGAGATCGATGCCGTGGGCCGTCACCGCGGCGCCGGCATGGGCGGCGGCAACGACGAGCGCGAGCAGACGCTGAACCAGTTGCTGGTGGAAATGGACGGCTTTGAAGCGAGCTCCGGCGTGATCGTGGTGGCCGCCACCAACCGCGCCGACGTGCTCGACAAGGCGCTGCTGCGTCCGGGCCGTTTCGACCGCCAGGTTTCCGTGGGCTTGCCCGACATCCGCGGCCGCGAGCAGATCCTCAACGTGCACATGCGCAAAGTGCCGATCGGCACCGACGTCAAGGCCGACATCCTGGCCCGCGGCACGCCCGGCTTCTCGGGCGCCGACCTGGCCAACCTGGTCAACGAGGCGGCCCTGTTCGCGGCCCGCCGCAGCAAGCGCCTGGTCGACATGATCGACTTCGAGGACGCCAAGGACAAGATCTTCATGGGCCCGGAACGCAAGTCCATGATCATCCGCGAGGAAGAGCGCCGCAACACGGCTTACCACGAGTCCGGCCACGCCGTCGTGGCCAAGCTGCTGCCCAAGGCCGATCCGGTGCACAAGGTCACCATCATGCCGCGTGGCTGGGCCCTGGGCCTGACCTGGCAGCTGCCCGAGCACGACAACCTGTCGGGCTACAAGGACAAGATGCTGGAGGAAATCTCCATCCTGTTCGGTGGCCGTATCGCCGAGGAAATCTTCGTCGGCCAGATGTCGACCGGCGCCTCGAACGACTTCGCGCGCGCCACCAAGCTGGCCCGCTCCATGGTGACCCGCTTCGGCATGTCCGACAGCATGGGCGTGATGGTGTACGAGGACAGCCAGAACGATGGCTTCTTCGGCGGCGCCTCCAAGACCATCTCCGAGGCCACCCAGCAAAAGGTGGACGCGGAAATCCGCAGCATCCTCGATACCCAGTATTCGCTGGCCCGCAAGCTGCTGGAGGAACACCGCGAGCAGGTCGAGATGATGACCAAGGCCCTGATGGAATGGGAAACCATCGACGCCGACCAGATCAACGACATCATGGCTGGCCAGGAACCGCGTCCACCGAAGGCCGGTGTGACGATCCGCAAGCATCCCAGCGATGGCGGCCCCGGCGTGACGCCCAGCGTGACCGCGCCGGCCTGATCTGTCCAGTCCGATCACAAGCAAAGGGTGAGGAGCGATCCTCGCCCTTTTTCGTTATGCGCTATGGCGCTCACCAATAGTAGTTTCAATGCGACAACAACTTCAGTTCGGCCGTTACAATTTTCCGCTCGCAGGCGAGGGCTACCGCCCGCGCGTGATGGGCATCCTTAACGTCACCCCCGATTCCTTTTCCGATGGCGGCCATTACCAGTCGCTCGAATTCGCCGTCTCGCACGCCGAGCAGATGATAGGGCAGGGGGTGGACATCATCGATGTGGGCGGCGAATCGACCCGCCCCGGTGCGCCGCCGCTGCCGCTGGAGCAGGAATTGCAGCGCGTGCTGCCGGTGCTGTACGCGCTGCGCGATTGCGGCAAGGCCATCTCGGTGGACACCTACAAGCCGCAGGTGATGCGCGAAGCCATCATCGCCGGCGTGGACATGATCAACGACATCAATGGCTTCCGGGCACCAGGCGCCATAGCAGCCGTGCGCGACAGTGACTGCGCGCTGTGTATCATGCACATGCAGAGCACGCCTGATGCGATGCAGCAGCAACCAGCCTATGGCGATGTGGTGGCCGAGGTGACGGCCTTCCTGCGCGAGCGCGTCGCCGCCCTGACGGCGGCCGGCATCGATCCGCGCCGGCTGTGCATCGATCCGGGTTTTGGTTTTGGCAAGACGGTCGCGCATAATTATGCCTTGCTCAAGGCCACGGGCCAGCTGATCGAACAGCTCGGTTTGCCCTTGCTGGCCGGCCTGTCGCGCAAGTCGATGATAGGCGCCGTGACGGGCAAGCCCGTCGAGCAGCGCCTGGCCGGCAGCCTGGCGGGCGCGCTCGCTGCGGTAGCGCAGGGTGCGCTGATCGTGCGCGTGCATGATGTGGCTGAGACCGTCGATGCCCTCAAGGTGTGGCAGGCGGCACAATAAACAAATTTTCTATCTGGAAGAGAACAACTATGGCACGCAAATATTTTGGTACGGACGGTGTACGTGGCCTGGTGGGCGAGGCGCCCATCACGCCCGACTTCGTCATGCGGCTCGGCTACGCGGCCGGCAAGGTGCTGGCCAAGGCCCGTTCGGGCGGCAGCAAGCCGACCGTGCTGATCGGCAAGGATACGCGCATCTCCGGCTACATGCTGGAAGCGGCGCTGGAGGCCGGCTTCTCGGCCGCCGGCGTGGACGTGATGCTGGCCGGCCCCATGCCGACGCCGGCCATCGCCTACCTGACGCGCGCGTTGCGCCTGCAGGCCGGTGTCGTCATTTCCGCTTCGCACAACCCGTTCCAGGATAACGGCATCAAGTTCTTCTCCGACCAGGGCACCAAGCTGCCGGACGCCGTCGAGCTCGATATCGAAGCGGCGCTGGACTTGCCGATGGCGTGCGTGCCGTCGGAAAAGCTGGGCCGTGCCAAGCGCCTGGACGATGCCCAGGGCCGCTACATCGAGTTCTGCAAGAGCACCTTCCCCAACGAGCTGGACCTGCGCGGCCTGAAGATCGTGGTCGATTGCGCCCATGGCGCCGCCTACAACATCGCGCCCCACGTGTTCCATGAACTGGGCGCGGAAGTGATCGCCATCGGCAACAAGCCGGACGGCTTCAACATCAACGCCGGCCACGGCGCCACGGCGCCCGACGCCATGTCGGCCGCGGTGCGTGCCCATGGCGCCGACCTCGGCATCGCGCTCGATGGCGACGCCGACCGCCTGATCATGTGTGACGCCACAGGCCGCCTGTACAACGGCGACGAGCTGCTGTACGTGATGGTGATGGACCGCCTGGCCACCGGCCCCGTGCCGGGCGCCGTGGGTACGCTGATGACCAACATGGCGCTCGAAGTGGCATTCAAGGAAAAGAACATCGGCTTCGCGCGCGCCAAGGTGGGCGACCGCTACGTGCTGGAAGTGATGCAGGAGAAGGGCTGGATCCTGGGCGGCGAAGGTTCGGGCCATTTGCTGTGCCTGGACAAGCACACCACCGGCGATGGCATCATTTCGTCGCTACAGGTGCTGTCGGCGTTGGTGCGCAGCGGCAAGTCGCTGGAGCAGTGCGCGCAGGAACTGGTGCTGTTCCCGCAAACGCTGGTCAACGTGCGCGTGGCGCCCGGCTTCGACTGGACCCGCAACGCGGCCATGGTGCGCGAGAAGGAACTGGTCGAGCGCGAGCTGGGCGACAGCGGGCGCGTGCTGATCCGTGCTTCGGGCACGGAACCGTTGATCCGCGTGATGGTGGAAGCGCGCAACGCCGCCGACGCGGCCGCCATGGCACAGCGCATCGCCGACAAGGTCGACAGCCAGCTGGCCGCTTGAAACGGAAGTGTTGCGGCCCGGCCCGCAGGCCGGGCCTGCCCGGCGCGCCTGGAGGGGATCAGGCGCGCGGGCGACGCGGGCTGGCCGGCATCGGCCACCCCGCCCGGTCATGCGCGCTCAGCGCACGGCCAGTGACACGGTCCTGGCCGGGATCACGGTGCCATCGGAGATGGTACTTTCCGGCACCACCATCAATAGCTCGCCTGTGACGTTATCGTTGGGTTCCAGGTTGATGGTCATCTGCAACTGCCGGTCCAGCGCCGTGAAGGAGTTGGCGCTGGTGGCGACGATCTGGTGTTTGCCCAGATCATCCACTTCCGCAAACATCCGGTTGCCACGGGCGCTCAGGGTCAGTTCCCGGCCGTTGGCAAGCATGTAGGTGGCCTTGTAGGGATAAAACTCGTCCTGGTCCATGTAGCGCACGTGGGTGGGCGCGTCAATGCGCAGCGCGTGGCCGGGCACGGTGACGGTTTCACCCGGGGTTGCGGTCTGGCTGTAGGCGGCCAGGGATGCCACACTCAATAGTGAGGCGAGTATAAGCTTGTTCATGATTTTCACCATCCTTTCTTATTAAACAGCATTGCTGTCCTTCCGGTGATTCAACGCGCTAATATTTTCTTGATGTTTCTCTATGATATAAACTTCATCATGCAGATTTTGCGTGACGGGTTCCGTGGCCGTATCATTTCAATGGTTGCCAGTTAATATCCTGATCATGTCGATTATTTATATTCGGCGATTCGGGTCGAATATAAATTTGCCTCTGCGCCGACCTGGCGGGAAAATGACGGCCAACCGGATTCCCGCCAGCTCCGTCCGCCTCCGCAGGGCAGGGGCGAACCAGCGCAGCGTAACTGCCAAAGCATAAGCAACGATGTCGCTCAAACCATCCGAGATGGAGAAGATCCCTGCCGGCGCGATGAGAATGGCCGGCTGAACAAGGCGCGCATGGCGTGCGCCTGGTTGACGACGGGCGGTCATTTGATATTACTGAGAGAAGCGGTGCGGCTGTTCTCTGGCAGTAGTGCCCATTCGCCCCCTGCTGCAACTCCGGCGGGTGCGCGGAGATATTGGTTCGCACCGTCTCGTGGACGGGCTGGCAGCGCAAGAATTTCTTATTGCTAGTCATTCTGCTATTAAACAGAAAAAATGTAACTAAATATATTTCTATCGCTAAGGACACGGCACTGAATAAAATATATGGCACAGCACGCGCGGCGCCAGTTATTCTTGGACGGGAATATACGCTGCGGCGGTCCATAATGCCGGCTATTTGAAGCGGAGCCGGCCGCCCATCCGGCGCTGTCGAATCAACAAGTTTTTCCAGCCGCTGACCAGAAATGGGAACAATTCGGCACAAACATTGACGAAAAAGGCGCCGACGGTTATGATGTCGTCATCGGAGTGTGGCGCAGCCCGGTAGCGCACCTGGTTTGGGACCAGGGGGTCCAAGGTTCGAATCCTTGTACTCCGACCAAGAACGTATAAGACGGGTTGTCAATGACAGCCCGTTTTTCATTTCCGCATGCCTTCGCATGCGCGCTCCCGTATCGCGCTGCCCATAGCTCAGTTGGATAGAGCATCAGCCTTCTAAGCTGAGGGTCGCAGGTTCGATTCCTGCTGGGCAGGCCAATAAAATCAAAGACTTACAAACTTCCTGAACAGCAGATTTTTTCGCTGGGTTACACCTGGGTTACGCAAAGCCCCGATTGCTAATGGTACTTGTGAGGAAGTGCCGCCCCCTCCTTATTCGGCTCAATTCATGTATGCCCCAGCTTAGCGCCGCCAGTGTTGAGGTGCATCCACGCACACCCTTGTCGGGGCATTGGTAGCATCGCGCCGGCGCACGTCAGGGTGTTGCTCTGAAAGAAGCTGGCGTCAAGCGTGAAATTGACCAGGAGGATCGCGCTGTCGGCCATCCCTGCTGGCCCTACTGACGATGGTCTATTTTCGCAGGCGCGGCAACAGTAGCTGGTGGCCGCAGGGGAAAATCCATAGTTCACCGTCAGCGACCGTGATGCGGACGGCATCATTGCTGGCGTAAAAGCGACGCTCCTTGCCAGGCACGGCGCGGCCATCCCGTTCAGGATAGAGAAAATCCGGGTAAAGGCCGACCTCCGGGCCGAGCTGCAAGCGGCGGCGGGACGTCAGGACGTGGGTGAGGCTGGCCGTGGCGCGTTTCGCAATGACGCGAATTATGTAGTCCAGTACGCGCACAGCGCCACCTCCTAGTAAGGGAATTCGACGTTAGCGACCTATGGCGCGGCCGGCCATCGACACCTGTATGGTTGGCCGAGTTCCTTGAGCCGACCGCCGCGAATGGCGGGGCATCCCGTGCAGAAAAATATATTCCGTGTTTATAGGTAGCGGCGCACTTTTTAGAATTAATTTACGAGGCAATTGCTAAGCTCCTCGCTACCGATTTTTTGATATCGAGTACCGCAATGCAACCCTCACACGCCATCAAGCCTGCCAAGCGCCGCGTTCCGCTTCTGCCGGGACCGTTGTACCTGATGAAGCTGACCGTGGCAGCTGAATCCGTCACCATGTTGCGCCAGATCGTGAGCCGTGTGTGCGGCGACGACTTGCAGTTCATGCGCATCGAACACTGCGCCCAGACGCGCCAGACCCACGTTTGCCTGTGCATAGCGCAGCGCGCTGCTGAGCCGATGCTGGACGCGGTGGCGCTCTATCTGCCGGATGCCCACTTCGGCACGATCCGCGAGCCGAAGTTGCGCTACCTGGTGCGCTCGCTCCGCGACGACGACCGATGACGATGCAAGCGCCGGCCTTTACTGGACATATACGCGGCGGCCGCCACTTTATATAAATCTTTTAGACGTTTCCCGCTAACCTGCCTCATACCGAAACCACTTCGTGGGAGGGGATATGGATGAACAAATCTATCGCACCAAGCACCAGGACGCCGAACGGCGCAACCTGCCGGTGCATGACCGCTTGCGTTACGCCCACAGCGCCAATCTGCGCGCCTACCTGTTGCTCGGCGTTGTGGCGCTGACGTGCGGTCTGGCCTTTCCGGTCGCCGACAAGGGGCATGTCTCCGCCGGCGCCGGACGTGCCACCTCCGCGCCCCTAGCACGCCAGGCAGCAAATCCGACGCCGCCGACCACTGGGCCTGCGCCACAGCTTTACTTTCACGATACGCGGCGCGAGGCCGCAGGGCAGCGCAACAAATCGCCATTGAACGGCACTGATGCCGGTATGCTGGATGCGGTGCAGCGCCGCATCAACGCCGTACAGAACGCGGCGCCGGGCAGCATCATGCCGATTCCGATCGAACTGGTGACGGACGCCCGCACCGCCGCGCCGGAAATCAGTTTGGCAGAGGCGCAGCGGCAGGCGGAAAGCGTTGCCGCCGGTCGCAGGCTGAGTGTGGAAGCGGTGCGGCAACTGGTCAGCGCCAGCGCGCAGGCCAGGCGCGACGACCAGCGGCAAGTCAACCTGCTGGCACTGAACCTGACGCTGGACCTGGCCGCCACCGGCGTGCAGTAGCCGCCCCAGCGCTTGCCGGACACGATGCCCATGATACGTCGCGCCACCATCGATGACATCCCCGCCTTGCTTGACATCGAACAGGCCAGCTTTCACGGCGACCGCATCAGCCGCCGCAGTTTCCGCCGGCTGCTGACGGGCGGCAGCGCGCTGACCTTGCTCGATGCCTCCGGCGGCGCACTGCGCGGCTACGTCACGTTGCTGTTCCGGGCCGGCTTGCCGCGTGCCCGCGTGTATTCGATCGCCACCCACCCGCAATACCTGGGGCAGGGCGTGGCCGCCGCGCTGCTGATGACGGCCGAGCAGGCCGCGCTGGAACGTGGCTGCCTGGCCATGCGGCTGGAAATCCGCAAGGACAATGCGGCTTCGCTGAGCCTGTTCCAAAGTCGTGGCTACCGCATCTTTGGCCAGCACGCAGGCTATTACGAGGACGGCATGGATGCCTTCCGGCTGGAGAAGACCCTGACCCGTCACCTGCGGCCGGAACTGGCGCGGGCGCCGTATTACCGGCAGACGCTGGGCTTCACGTGCGGCTCGTCCTGCCTGATGATGGCCATGAAGGCGTTCCAGCCGGGACTGGAATTGAACCGCACGCTGGAACTGCAGTTGTGGCGCGAAGCGACCACCATCTTCATGACGGCCGGCCACGGCGGCTGCGGTCCGCATGGATTGGCGCTGGCGGCCCGGCGCCGAGGCTTTCCCTGCGCGATCTACGTCAATGGCCACGGCATCCTGTTCCAGGATTCAGTGCGCAGCGCGGAAAAGCGCGAGGTCATCCGACTGGTGCAGGAGGATTTCATGCGCCAGGCGGCCGAAAGCCGCATCCCCACCCATTACCGCTTTGCCGGCGCCGCCGAACTGCTGCAATGCTACGCGGCGGGCGGCATCGCGCTGGTGCTCATTTCGACCTACCGGCTGACCCGCGAGCGGGCGCCGCACTGGGTCATCATCACCGGCTGCGACGATCATTTTTTCTACATCCACGATCCTGACAACTCCGGCAACCGCAGCGGCGAGGAGCGCATCAACATGGCGATCGCCAGGCACGAGCTGGAACGCATGGCGCGCTATGGGCGGCTTGGGAACAAGGCGGTCGTGGTGATTTACCCGCCCAGCGTCACGCCGCCGGCGATGGATGCCCAATGACTTCGCGGCCTTGCCTTGCCAGCGCCGTACGCGCCAGCGTTGACTGTCGTTCCAGCAACTGGCTCGACTTGTTCCGCCGCCAGCCCTCTCTCACCTTACGCGCACTTGACCGCACACCCATGTCTACCTTTCAACTGAACGATGCCAGTGTTCCCCATCAATCCGCCCAGCCGCGCTGGCACCGCCTGGAACACGTCCCCGCCGATGAACCCGAGCCGGCGCCGCTGCTGGTGCTGGAGTGCGACAAGGACCGGCCGCCAGGCTGGCCGGCGGAACGCTGTGTCAACGCCGCCAGCTACCTGAGCGCGGAAGCGCTGCACTATCCGGCCGGAACCCGGGTTATCAACCTGTGCCGGGGCTATAAGTACCTGTCGCCGGGTTATTACTGCTCCTTGCTGGCCGAGGCACGCGGTCACCAGGTGTTCCCCTCGGCGAAGACGATCAACGATTTGTCCAGCAAGGCCATCTACCAGCTCGATCTGGGGGAACTGGAACACACACTGCAGGCGGCGCTGGCGCAGTGCGCCAAGCTGGCCGTGCCCACCAGGATGTCGGTCGACGTCTTCCTTGGCCAGGCCGACTATGCGCCACTGGCGGCGCTGGCGCGACGGGTCTTTGCCGCTTTTCCCGCGCCCATGCTGCGGGTGGAAATCGAGCTGGCGGATAGGTGGCATATCCGCGCCGTGCGCACCCTGTCGCCGGCCTCGCTGGAGCCGTCGCATCTGGCGCGCCTCGATGACGCACTGCAGGATTTTGAGGCAGCCGGTTGGCCGGACGACGCGCCCCGTCAACGCCCCTGCCACGTCGCCATCCTGCACGATCCGCAGGAGGCGCTGGCGCCCAGCAACCCGGCGGCACTGGCACGCTTTGTCCGGGCTGGACAAGAACTTGGCATCGACGTCACGCTGATCGAAAAGAAGGACTTCCCGCAGCTGGAAAAATATGATGCCTTGCTGATCCGTGAAACCACGGCGATCCGGCACCACACCTATCGCTTCGCCAAACAGGCGGCGCGGGCAGGCATGGCCGTGATCGACGACCCGACCTCCATCCTGCGCTGCACCAACAAGATCTACCTGGCCGACTTGCTGCGGCTGCACGGTGTTCCCACGCCGCGCACCTACGTGTTGCAGCGCGGAGAAACGGACGACATCGCCCGTCTTGAGCAGGAGATAGGCTACCCGATGGTGATGAAGGTGCCGGACGGCGCGTTCTCGCGGGGCGTTTCGAAGGTGGCCGACCGGGCGCAGTTCCTGGCCGGCGCCGCCGAACTGTGGCGCCATTCCTCGCTGCTGCTGGTGCAGGAATACATGCCCACCGAATTCGACTGGCGCATCGGCATCCTGAACCGGCAGCCTATCTTCGCCTGCCAGTATTTCATGACCCAGGGCCACTGGCAGGTGGCCAAGCGCGACGCCAGCGGCAAGTCTGAGTTCGGCATGGGACGCGGCATGGCCCTCGATGCCGTGCCGCCAGAGCTGCTGCTCTGTGCGCTGGAGGCCGCCAACCTGATCGGCGACAGCCTGTATGGCGTGGACATGAAGATGACGGCACGCGGTCCGGTCGTGATCGAAGTGAACGACAACCCCAATATCGACGTCGGCATCGAAGATGGGGTGCTGGGCGATGAACTGTATCGCACGGTGTTGCGGGAGTTGGCGCGGCGCGTGTCAGCGGGGAGCTGAGGGCGAAATGCCCTGTTTTCCAGTCAATCTATACGCCGTGTTTACACCGCGCCCCCCACTTTTTAGACCGTTTTTACGGGGAAGTCGATAAGCTGTTTCCTATCGTAATGATCGAAACGGAGGCAGGAAATGCATGCCTATTTCTACCCGAAAGCAGCACAGCGGCGGCCGCTACGCAGCGCTGCCGGCGGTGCCTCACTTAGCGGACGCAACAGCGCTCCATGCCTGATGCAGATGACCGTGGCGACGGAGTCCGCGACGGCGTTACGGCAGATCGTGATGCAGATTTGCGGCGATGCGCTTGATTTCATGCGCATCGAAGCATGTGAACATGGTGCCCGGATCAAGGTCTGGCTCTGTGCCAGTCGCGTGCTGGTGTTGCAAGTGATGGATACCATTTTGCACTCGTTGCCGAACGTTGAAATCGGCCGCTTCTCGATCCGCGCCGGTGGCGCCGCCGCCTCGCGCAAGCTGATGTGAAAGCGATTTATTGACCCTTTAGTCCATTGCCGCCGGTATGTGCCGGCGGTGTTTTTTACCCACCACAGGAAGACCGCAACATGAAGAAACTGATTCTCGCTACCGCTGTCCTGGCCGCATTCGCCGGCGGCTATGTTCATGCCGAGGACGCCAAACCGGAAGCCAAGCCAGACAACGAAACGAGCTTCAACGCCGCCATCGTGTCGGATTACCGCTACCGTGGCATTTCGCAGACCCGCCTGAAGCCGGCCCTGCAGGGTGGTTTCGACTACACCAACAACCCTACCGGCTTCTACGCCGGCACCTGGCTGTCGACCATCAAATGGACCAAGGACGCGGGCGGCAGCGGCGACATCGAATGGGACCTGTATGCAGGCAAGCGCGGCCAGGTCACCGAGGCCGTGTCGTATGACGTAGGCGTGCTGAGCTATGTCTATCCTTCCAACGACCTGGGCCATGTGGCCGGCTTCGCCAACGCCAACACCACCGAGATTTACGGCCAGATCGGCGCTGGCCCGGCATACGTGAAGTATTCGCACGCGCTGACGAACCTGTTCGGCTTTGTCGACAGCAAGCACAGCGGCTACCTGGACATCGGCGCCAATATTGAAGCTGGTGAAGGAATCACCATCAACCTGCACGCCGGCCACCAGAAGGTGAAGGGCACGGACGTGGCCAGCTATACCGACTGGAAGATCGGCGCCACCAAGGACTTCGGCGTGGTGAGCGGCGCACTGGCCGTGCTCGGCACCAACGCCAATGAAACGGCCTACGCTTCGCCCGCCAATGGCAAGTTCCTTGGCAAGACGGCGCTCGTATTGACCGTCAGCAAGACTTTCTAAGCCCGTGCCGGCCGGCCCGTGCCGGCTGGCTTGATACTCCCCGGCGCTGCAGGCCGGGGCCAGACTCGCCGGTACGGCCCCGGCTTCTTCAACGCGATGTGCTGCTGCGCTCAGCCGCCCGCCATGGCATCGACCTTCCGTTCTTACCAGCGACGAAATCAAAGCAACACGATTTTCTTGCAAAAATGACCTGAATATCCGAGCGGCGGGGGTGGGGAAGGGCTATACCTTAAATATTGCCACCTGCCGCAGGCCGGCCTGGCAACGCAATTGAGGCTGAGATTTTTACTCCTTGTTTACACGGCGGACACAAGTCTTTACGAAACTTTTAGGCCGTATCCGCTAACCTTCTTACTATCAAAACAAGACCTTTTAGGGTGATGACGATGGACATAGTATTTATCGGTGCAATCGTGGCCTTCCTGGTCGTGACGGTGGCATTCGCCGCCGGATGCGACAAATTGGGAGGCCCGCAATGAACACCTTTTATGTGATCGGGGCGCTGGCCTCGGCTGGCCTGCTGGTGTATTTGGTGGTGGCCTTGCTGAAAGCGGAGGAACTGTGATGACCATGCAATCATTCATGCTGCTGGCGACCTTCCTGGTCGTGCTGCTGGCGCTGGCCTACCCGTTGGGCATCCTGCTGGCCCGCGTGGGCGACGGCACGGCCGTGCCCGGCCTGGGCTGGCTGGGCAAGGTGGAACAGCTGCTGTACCGCGCCGCCGGCATCGCCGGAAAAGACGGCAAGGTCGAAGGCCAAAACTGGAAAGCCTACGCCGTGGCCCTGCTGGCGTTCAACGCCTTGGGCGCGCTGGCCGTGTACGGCCTGCAGCGCGTGCAGCAATGGCTGCCCCTGAATCCGCAGGCGATGGCCAACGTCAGCCCGGATTCGGCCTTCAACACGGCCGTCAGCTTCGTCTCCAACACCAACTGGCAGGGATACAGCGGCGAACAGGCCATGAGCTACCTGACCCAGATGCTGGTGCTGGCGGGTCAGAACTTCTTCTCGGCCGCCACCGGCATCGCCGTCGCCTATGCCCTGATCCGTGGCTTCTCGTCGCGCTCGGCCAAATCGATCGGCAACTTCTGGGTCGATATCACTCGCTCCACGTTGTACGTGTTGCTGCCGCTGTCGCTGGTGTTCGCCGTGTTCCTGGTGGGGCAGGGCGCGATCCAGAACTTCTCGGCTTACAAGGAAGTGACCCTGCTCGATCCCGTCACCTACACCCAGCCCAAAGTGGGCGCCGACGGCCAGCCGCTGAAGGACGCCAAGGGCGAACCTGTGACGGAAACGCTGACGACCACCACCCAGACCATCGCCATGGGGCCGGTCGCTTCGCAGGAAGCGATCAAGATGCTGGGCACCAATGGCGGTGGCTTCTTCAACGCCAACTCCGCCCACCCGTATGAGAACCCGACGCCGCTGGCCAACTTCTTCCAGATGATCGCCATCTTCATCATCCCGGCCGGCCTGTGCTTTGCCTTCGGCCGCATGGTGGGCGACAAGCGCCAGGGCTGGGCTGTGCTGGCCGCGATGACGCTGCTGTTCGTCGTGTGCACCGTCGCCGTCATGGGCGCCGAACAGCAGACCCACCCCGCACTGCAAGCGCTGGGCGTGGACCAGGGCATGAGCGCCCTGCAGGCCGGCGGCAACATGGAAGGCAAGGAAACCCGCTTCGGCATCAGCGCCTCGACCCTGTTCGCCGCCGTCACCACGGCCGCCTCCTGCGGCGCCGTCAATGCCATGCACGACTCGTTCATGCCCCTGGGCGGCATGATTCCCATGCTGCTGATCCAGTTCGGCGAAGTGATCTTCGGCGGTGTTGGCTCGGGCCTGTACGGCATGCTGATCTTCGCCATCCTGGCCGTGTTCATCGCCGGCCTGATGATAGGTCGTACGCCGGAATACCTGGGCAAGAAGATCCAGTCGTACGAAATGAAGATGACCTCGATCGCCATCCTCGTCACGCCCACGCTGGTGCTGGCCGGCACCGCCATTGCCGTGCTGACGGACGCGGGCAAGGCCGGCATCGCCAACCCCGGCGCGCACGGCTTCTCCGAAATCCTGTACGCCTTCAGTTCGGCGGCCAACAACAACGGCAGCGCCTTCGCCGGCCTGTCCGCCAACACGCCGTTCTACAACACCATGCTGGCCATCGCCATGTGGTTCGGCCGCTTCGCCATGATTGTGCCGATTCTGGCCGTGGCAGGGTCGCTGGCTGGTAAGAAGCGGCTGGAAGCCAATGCCGGCACCATGCCCACCCACGGCCCCATCTTCGTCGGCTTGCTGGTCGGCGTGGTGGCCCTGGTTGGCGTGCTCAATTACGTCCCGGCGCTGGCGCTCGGCCCCGTGGTCGAACACTTGCAGCTGTTCGCTCGTTAATCTCAGGAGTACAAGATGTCACAAGCTCAAACGTCTCAGAAAGAGATGACGATCTTTACCAACCCGCCAGCCAAAAAGCTCAAGCTGTTCGATTCCGAACTGGTGGTGCCGGCGATCATCGACTCGTTCAAGAAACTCAGCCCGCGCACCCAGCTGCGCAGCCCCGTGATGTTCGTCGTCTACGTGGGCAGCATCATCACCACGCTGCTGTACGTGCAGTCGCTGGTGGGCCAGGGCGAGGCGCCATCCGGTTTCATCCTGGCCACCTCGATCTGGCTGTGGTTCACGGTGCTGTTCGCCAACTTCGCTGAAGCGTTGGCCGAAGGCCGCAGCAAGGCCCAGGCGGCCTCGCTGCGCAGCCTGAAGCAGACCGTCACGGCCAAGAAGCTGACCAGCCCCAAGCACGGCACCACCTGGCTGCCGCAGGCCGCCACCGATCTGCGCAAGGGTAACTACATCCTGGTCGAAGCGGGCGACGTGATTCCCATCGACGGTGAAGTGATCGAAGGCGTGGCCTCGGTCGACGAGAGCGCCATCACGGGCGAATCGGCGCCCGTGATCCGCGAGTCGGGCGGTGACTTTTCGTCCGTCACGGGCGGCACCCGCGTGCTGTCGGACTGGCTGGTTGTGAAAGTGACGGCCAACCCCGGTGAAACCTTCCTCGACCGCATGATTTCGATGGTGGAGGGCGCCAAGCGCCAGAAGACCCCCAATGAAATCGCCCTGACCATCCTGCTGGTGGCGCTGACCATCGTATTCTTGGTGGTGACGGTAACGCTGCTGCCGTTCTCGCTGTTCTCTGTGGACGCGGCCAAGGCCGCCGGCATCGCCAGCAGCCCGATTTCCATCACGGTGCTGATCGCGCTGCTGGTGTGCCTGATCCCCACCACCATCGGCGGCCTGCTGTCGGCCATCGGCGTGGCCGGAATGAGCCGCATGATGCAGGCCAACGTGATCGCCACCTCGGGCCGTGCTGTCGAAGCGGCCGGCGATGTGGACGTGCTGCTGCTCGATAAGACGGGCACCATCACCCTGGGCAACCGCCAGGCATCGGCCTTCTTCCCCGCCCCGGGCGTGACGGAGCAGCAACTGGCCGACGTGGCGCAACTGGCCTCGCTGGCCGACGAGACGCCGGAAGGGCGTAGCATCGTGGTGCTGGCCAAGCAGCGCTTCAATATCCGCGAGCGCGAAATGGGCGCGCTGCACGCCACCTTCGTACCGTTCTCCGCCAACACCCGCATGAGCGGCGTGGACGTGGGTGACCGTCAGGTACGCAAGGGCGCGGCCGACACGGTCAAGAAGCACGTGGAGGCGCTGGGCATGCCGTATCCGGTTGAAGTGACGCGCACCGTGGACGACGTGTCGCGCCGTGGCAGCACGCCGCTGGTGGTGGTGGATGGCGGCCGCGTGATGGGCGTGATCGAGCTGAAGGACATCGTCAAGGGCGGCATCAAGGAGCGCTTCGCGGAATTGCGCCGCATGGGCATCAAGACCGTGATGATCACGGGTGACAACAAGCTGACGGCTGCAGCTATCGCGGCCGAGGCGGGGGTGGACGACTTCCTGGCCGAGGCTACACCCGAGGACAAGCTGAAGCTGATCCGCAGCTACCAGGCCGAAGGTCGCCTGGTGGCAATGACGGGCGACGGCACCAACGACGCCCCCGCGCTGGCCCAGGCCGACGTGGCCGTGGCCATGAACTCGGGCACCCAGGCCGCCAAGGAAGCCGGCAACATGGTGGACCTCGATTCCAACCCCACCAAGCTGCTGGAGATTGTGGAAATCGGCAAGCAGATGCTGATGACACGCGGCTCGCTCACCACGTTCTCGATCGCCAACGACATCGCCAAGTATTTCGCCATCATCCCGGCCGCGTTCGTGGGCACCTATCCGGCCTTGAAGGCGCTCGACGTGATGCACTTGGCCAGTCCGAACTCAGCCATCATGTCGGCCGTGATCTTCAACGCGCTGATTATCGTGTTCCTGATCCCGCTGGCGCTCAAGGGTGTGCAGTACCGCGCCATCGGCGCTGCCGCGCTGCTGCGCCGGAACATCTGGATCTACGGCGTGGGCGGCGTCATCCTGCCCTTCGTCGGCATCAAGCTGATCGATATGATCCTGGCCGCCTTGCATCTCGTCTAACCGCCGGCGCCGCCTGTTCCTTGCCCGGAGCGGACGGCGCGGCTACCCTAATCAGGAGTTACCATGTCTTCCATCATTCGTCCCGCCGTCGTCCTGTTTGGCGCGCTGACCGCCATCTGCGGCGTGCTCTATCCGCTGGCCGTGACCGGCATCGGCGCCGCCGCCTTCCCGGCGCAAGCGGCCGGCAGCATCGTCGAAGCCGGCGGCAAGCCGGTCGGCTCCAGCCTGATCGGCCAGGCCTTCTCCTCGCCCAAGTATTTCTGGAGCAGGCCGTCGGCCACCTCCCCTATGCCCAACAACGGCGCCGGCTCCAGCGGTTCCAACCTGGGACCGAACAACCCGGCCCAGACCGACGCCGTCAAAGGCCGCGTCGCCGCATTGCAGGCGGCCGATCCCGGCAACAAGCTGCCCATCCCGGTCGACCTGGTGACGGCCTCGGGCAGTGGCCTGGACCCGGAAATCAGCTTGGCCGCCGCCAACTACCAGGTCCACCGCATCGCCGCAGCGCGCCAGCTCGATACGGCACGGGTGCAAGCCTTGATCGAGGCGCAGCGCCAGAACCAGTATCTGGGGTTCTTTGGCGAGGCGCGGGTGAACGTGCTGGCGCTGAACCTGGCGCTGGACGCGGAACCGGGCCAGAAGCGTTAAACTGGCCGCTGCCGGCCCTTTCCACAGGTATCCATGTTCCCCAACGATAGCGAACGACCCGACCCGGACGCCCTGCTGGCGCAAGTGCAGGCGCAGGAGCGCAAGGCGGCGCGGGGCAGGCTGCGCATTTATTTCGGCGCTTCGGCCGGCGTGGGCAAGACCTACGCCATGCTGGGCGCCGCCCGCAAGCTGCAGGCCGACGGCCAGCAGGTGCTGGTGGGCGTGATCGAAACCCACGGGCGCAGCGAGACGGCGGCCATGCTCGAAGGGCTGGACGTGCTGCCCCTGAAGAAAATCGAGTACCGTGGCAAGCAGATCGCCGAATTCGACATCGACGCGGCCCTGGAGCGGCATCCGCCGCTGATCCTGATGGACGAGCTGGCGCACTCGAACGCGCCCGGTTCGCGTCATCCCAAGCGCTGGCAGGACGTCGACGAGCTGCTCGATGCCGGGATCGATGTGCTCACCACCGTCAACGTCCAGCATCTGGAAAGCCTGAACGACGTGGTGGGCGGCATCACGGGTATTCGCGTGGCCGAGACGGTTCCCGACACGGTGTTCGACGAGGCCGACGAGGTGGTGCTGGTCGACATTCCCGCCGACGAACTGCTGTCCCGCCTCAAGGGCGGCAAGGTGTACCAGGAACAGCAAGCCGAACGCGCATCCAAGAATTTCTTCCGCAAGGGCAATCTGATCGCGCTGCGCGAGCTGGCCTTGCGCCGCACGGCCGATCGCATCGAGGACGATGTGCGGGCCTACCGGGTGGAGAAGTCGATCGACGACATCTGGAAGACCGGCGCGTCGCTGCTGGCGTGCGTGGGGCCGACCCCGGGCGCCGACCATACGGTGCGCAGCACGGCGCGTCTGGCCAGCCAGCTGGGCACGGATTGGCATGCCATCTATGTGGAGACGCCGGCGCTGCAGCGCCTGTCCGCCCAGCAGCGCGAGCGCATCCTGAATTCGCTCAAGCTGGCCGAGACGCTGGGGGCCACGACGGCCGTCCTGTCGAGCGGCGACATCGCGCCTGCGGTGGTGGACTATGCGCGCAGCCACAATCTGTCCAAGATCGTGATGGCACGCGGCGGCGCAGGCCGGCCGTGGCGCAAGCCCCTGATCCGGCGCATGGCCGCCTGCGCGCCCGACATTGACCTGATTGAAATCGGCGAGTCGCCACATGAGCCTGTCGTCGCGCCGTCACGGCTGCGGCCGGACGCCGACGCCGAGCTGGAGGAGGGCGACGCCAAGCGGCGCGTCGCGGGCTACCTGTGGGCCGCTGGCTCCGCGCTGGCGACGGCGCTGCTGGCCACGCCGTTGCTGGCCTACCTGGACCTGGCCAATATCGCCATGCTGTTCCTGCTGGTAGTCATGCTGGTGGCCGTGCGCCATGGCCGTGGGCCGTCGGTATTGGCCACCTGTGTTTCCGTGGCCTGCTTCGACTTCTTCTTTGTGCCGCCGCGCTTCACGTTCGCCGTGTCGGATTTCCAGTACCTGATCACGTTCGCGGTCATGCTGGCGGTCGGCCTGATCACGGGCCGCCTAACCTCCGGCTTGCGCTTCCAGGTCAGGGTGGCTTCGCACCGCGAGGCGCGGTCACGCGCCTTGTATGAATTCGCCCGCGAACTGTCCGGCGCGCTGCAGGTCGAACAGATCTTCGAGACGACGCGCAGCTTCATCCAGAACGCTTTTCGTGCCCGCGCCACGCTGCTGGTGCCGGATGACGACGGGCGCTTGCAGTTGCCGCCGCAGGATCCGTCCGATGCCGCCGCCATGGCCCATCTGGCCGTTTTCGACAGCGGCATCGCCCAGTGGGCGTTTGACCATGCCGAGTGTGCCGGCCTGGGCACGGACACGCTGCCGGCCAGCCGCATCTTCTACCTGCCACTGGTGGCGCCCATGCGCACGCGGGGCGTGCTGGCGATCCAGCCTGAACACCGGCGCTGGATCATGATCCCGGAACAACGCCAGCAACTCGATACCTTCGCCGCGCTGGCCGCCATTGCGCTGGAGCGGGTGCACTACATCGAGGTGGCGCAAAACGCCTTGGTGGACATGGAGTCTGAACGGCTGCGCAACTCCTTGCTGGCGGCCCTGTCGCACGACCTGCGTACGCCGCTGACGTCGCTGGTGGGCTTGTCCGAATCGCTGGCCGGTTCGCGGCCGCCGCTGTCGGAACAGCAGCGGGAGCTGGCCGGCGCGCTGCATTTCGAGGCGCTGCGCATGAGCGCCCTGGTATCGAACCTGCTCGACATGGCGCGCATCCAGAGCGGTGAAATCAAGTTCAACCTGCAATGGCAGGCGTTGGAGGAGGTGGTGGGCAGCGCGCTGCGGGCCGACCGCTTGCAGCTCAAGGACCACGTGGTGCGCACCGAGTTGGCGCCGGACCTGCCGCTGCTGCGCTTTGATGCGGTGCTGATCGAACGGGTGCTGTGCAACCTGCTGGAGAACGCCGCCAAGTACACGCCGCCCGGTTCGCACATCACCGTCAGCGCAGGCCTGCGTGGCATGTTTGTGGACGTGACGGTCTACGATGACGGCCCCGGTTTGCCGCCGGGCCGGGAAGACGCGATCTTTGAAAAATTTACCCGTGGCGAACGGGAGTCCGCCAAGCCCGGCGTCGGCCTGGGCCTGGCGATTTGCCGTGCGATCGTCGAGGCACACGGCGGCACGATCGTGGCGGCGCCTTCGCCCGCCGGCGGCGCGGCCTTCGTGTTCACGCTGCCGGTGGGCAGTCCGCCCCCCATGCCCGATCTGGACGCTGACCACACAGGCCCAAGCGATGAATGAACCCATGCCCACCGCCTTGCTGGTGGAGGACGAACCACAAATCCGGCGCTTCCTGCGCACCGCGCTTGAAGAAGAGGGCTGGCAGGTGTTTGAGTCGGGCCTGCTGCAACGGGGGCTGATCGACGCCGGCACCCGCACCCCGGACCTGATCGTACTTGACCTGGGTTTGCCGGACGGCGACGGCATCGATTTCATTACGGATATCCGCAAGTGGTCAGCCGTGCCTATCGTTGTCTTGTCGGCGCGGGTCAGCGAGACGGAAAAGATCCGTGCGCTTGATGCGGGCGCCGACGACTACCTGACCAAACCGTTCGGCATGGGGGAGTTTCTGGCGCGGGTGCGCGCCACGCTCCGCCGCCAGCGCCAACCGGAGGCAGGGCTTGGCGGCACCGTCCGCTTCGGCGACGTCGAGGTGGACTTGAAGGGACGCTGGGTCAGCAAGGGGGGGAAGCGTGTGCACCTGACGCCGACTGAATACCGCTTGCTGGCCCTACTGGTCAGCAATGCCGGCCGGGTCATGAGCAACCCGCAATTGCTGCGGGCGATCTGGGGGCCGTCGCAAGTCGAGAGCGGCCACTACCTGCGCATTTACATGGGCCATCTGCGCCACAAGCTGGAGGACGATCCGGCCCAGCCACGTTACCTGCTGACGGAAACGGCCGTTGGCTACCGCTTGCAGCTGCCTGGTTGACGGCGCCGGCCGCCATGCTGGCGATGTTTACGCAATATTTACACAGCGGCGACATTTTTTTACAGCATCTTTAGGGCGTGCGCGCTAAGCTTTTATATACCGAAACCACGAGGTCATAGGTATATGAGCGAACATCGAGTCGATTGGAACCGCCCGGTAGCGGCGCACCATGGACGGCATATCCATCGCAAGAATCTGCGGGCACTCTATCTGCTCGCCGCGACCGGACTGATCAGCGTGATATTCCAGCTGCTGCTGTTCTGGCTGAGGGCGCTGTGAGCGCCGCCTGTCCGGCGTCCGCGCAGTTGAACGCCCCGTTGCCGGCGACCCATCCACGCAGTCACCGGCTCGCCGGACTGGCCCTGGCCGCGCTGGGCATCGTGTTCGGCGACCTCGGAACCAGCCCGCTGTATGCCCTGCAGGAAGCGTTTCACGGCGGCGCCGGGGTGGGCGCGACACCGGACAATGTGATCGGCGTCGTGTCCTTGTTCCTGTGGTCGCTGATCCTGATGGTCAGCATCAAATACGTGCTGGTGCTGATGCGGGCCGACAACCGTGGCGAAGGCGGTCTGCTCGCCTTGCTGGCCCTGCTGATCGGCGATCGCACCGACCGCGAGGCCAGCAGGCGGGCACGGCGCTGGATTTATCTGGCCATGATAGGCGCCGCCATGCTGTACGGGGATGGTTTGATCACCCCGGCCATCTCGGTGCTGAGCGCCGTCGAGGGGCTGGAACAGGCGACCCCTGCCTTCCAGCCCTACATCGTGCCATTGACGGTCGTCATCCTGGTTGGCCTGTTTGCGATTCAGCCGCTCGGCTCCGGTCGGGTAGGAATCGCCTTCGGCCCCATCCTGGCGCTCTGGTTCATCGTGATTTTTGTGCTGGGCCTGGCATCGCTGGCGCAGACGCCCGCCATTCTGCGGGCGCTCAATCCCGGCAACGGCTTGCGCTTCTTCGTGCAGAACGGCTGGCATGGCTTCCTGGCGCTTGGCGCCGTTGTGCTGTGCCTGACGGGCGGGGAGGCGCTGTATGCCGACATGGGCCATTTCGGCGCCCGTCCCATCCGTGTGGCGTGGTATGGACTGGCCCTGCCAGCCTTGATGGCCAGCTATCTGGGGCAGGGGGCGCTGCTGCTGCGCGACCCTGGTGCCGCCAGCCATCCGTTTTATGCGACCGTGCCGGGCTGGGCCTTGTATCCCATGGTGGCGTTGGCCACGCTCGCCACAGTGGTGGCCGCGCAAGCGCTGATTACGGCCGTGTTCTCGTTGACCCGCCAGGCGTCCCAGCTGGGGCTGAGTCCCCGCGTGACCACCCGCCACACGTCCGACAGTACGGCCGGCCAGATCTACCTGCCGGCGCTGAACTGGATCTTGATGGTGGGGACTATCGCGCTGGTGCTGGCCTTCCGTTCCTCGGCCAATTTGGCCGCCGCATTCGGCCTGGCCGTCTCCACCACGATGGCGATCACGACGATCCTGTTTGGCGCGCTGGCCGCCGTGCGCTGGCGCTGGCCACGCTGGCGCATCGCGCTGGTAGCGGGCATATTCCTGTTCATCGACCTTGGCTTCCTGGCGGCCAATGCGATGAAATTTGTCGATGGCGGCTGGCTGCCCTTCGTCATCGGTCTGCTGGTCTTCCTGCTCACGGTGGCCTGGTTCACCGGGCTGCGTGTGTTGCGCGCTTCTCGCGCCGATTCCGGCTATCCTGTCGACATCCTGATCGACAGCCTGGCGCTTTTGCCCCCGCACCGCGTTGCCGGCACGGCCGTATTCATGATGCCGCCGGGAACTGCCGCACCCGTCGCGTTGCTGCACCACCTCAAGCACAACCAGGTGCTGCATGAACGCGTCGTGTTGCTGACGCTGATCACCACGGATGCCCCTCGCGTGGCCGAGGGCGAGCGCTTGACGGTGGACTGCATGGCAGCTGGCTTCGTCAGGATCGTCGCCCGCTATGGCTACATGGAGGAGGCCAACGTGCCGGCGTTGTTGGAACATGCATCGCCGGCATCGGGACAGGTTTTGTACGATCCAATGCGCACTTCATTCTATTTGGGGCGGGAGTCCTTGGCGCTACCCGCCCATGGCAACTGCGCGCTGCGGCTGCTGCTGAGGATCTTTATCTGGCTGCACAAGAATGAGTTGGACGCCACGGCCCACTTCTGCATGCCGCCGAACCGGGTGGTTGAACTGGGCGCCCGGCTTGATCTGGTGTTGTCCGACAAATAGTATGGCGAGACGGGCAGCGTTATTTGCGGCGCAGATAGCTGGGCCAGAACAGCGCCCACCACAGCACTCTCAATCCGCCGCCAACGTCGACGTGGTGCACATCGGGCAAGGGAAACGATATCTGCTTGAGGCGCATGACAGCCAGGCCGACGTTGAGCCAGATGATGGCCAGGTATTCGGTGCGGGTGTCGAACGTGTAGTCGACGCACAGCGGGACCAGCAGCACGGCACCGTAAGCGATGACCATCGCAAGGGCGAAGCGCAGGAATTGATGAATGTTCATGATGCGGTGTCAGGTCAGCCTGGTTATGCGGAAGCAAGAGGTGCCGTTAGCTTAGCCAGATCAGTCTAGAAATTTTGTAAAACTTCGATGGCCACGCATAAATGAAACATAAATTCTTAGAAAATGGGCGGATAAGAAGCGTGCGTTATCGCACATTGTTAATGAACAACCCCTTTATTCTGGAGCTTCATGATTTCTCACACGCCAGACTGAGCGGTCCCGCCATATGGTGTGCTGGGATTTCCATCATCTTGCTTCGCCAGGGAAATACTTGGGTTTGATTTGATGAGGACGCAACACCCGGATCTAGGCGTGCCTTGCCCTCCAGGTGGACGTAAGTCGCGGCCTAGTGCGGCACCATGATGGTACTTGCCCGTACTGGCTCCTGAATAGTGCGCGAGCCTGCCAAGCTACCCAGCGCCGCCTGCGCGTAGTCCAGCACGTCGTCGGCGCTGCGGGCGCCGGGGTTGCGCGCCACGTTCATCAGTTCGTGAAAGGTCGCCAGCGCGGCACGGCGCAGGGCACGGTCGCTTACGGTCTTGGAGTGGCGGCCTATGTTGAATGTGCTCGCTACACTTTGCGCGATGTAGTTCCGGTAGACCATGGCGCCCTCGAGCTGGGGCAGGGCAGCGCAGATCGATAGAAGTTCTTGGGCTTCGGTTCTGGAATTTGGCGAGCAGTGCCAAGCGGGCATCGGCTGCACGTCCCTTCTCAGGCGTTCTGAGCAGGCGCAGAGTGAGTAACGTGGTCAACACGCCGCGCCGTTTTGACCGCTGGATGGGTATGTTCACCATCCCGAACCAGTTATCGGATCCGATGGCGTACAAGGAGTTCGACGAGGCCGGCCGCATGCGCCAGTCCGGTTACTACGGCACTGTGGTGGATGTGATGGAAGAATTGTTCAAAAATGACGTTGCTGCTGCGTGGTTGCACCGATTAGCTGACGAACCGTTACAGTGAACGCAATGACCGGAAAATGAAGGCTATCAACCAGGTCATCAAGAAAATTTAGTCCGCGTCCTGAATTACTGCTACGAGCGCGAACAGCAGCCGCCCGCCGGATTTTGCATCGGTGGGCAAACGACGGTCCCATAAGAGCAGAAAACGCAGCAGTCACCATGTTTCGGCCGCAAGACCGTATGACAGCCCTCGCATTCATAGTGCCACAGGCAGGCATCTGTGGGCATGGTTTCCAGCTTCGTATGGCCGCAAGCTGGGCACGTCAATATGGATTGGAGGACGACGGTGTTCATTTTGCGGCTCCTGCCACCTTGGGGGGAATAGCTCGCATTTTCAGTCGCTTGCGTGAATTCGGCAATGTTGGTTTTCGCATCCTCCATGATCGATCCTTGCTTGATCGGTTGCTGGCTGAGAAATTTTACGTCCGCTTGTTCGTGATTGCGGTAGTAGTGGTCAAGTAGCGTCGGGCTGAGGTCGCCTTTGCCAAAGTCTGCCTCCGGCCGTTGGAAAAATATTCATGGTATTCTGACGTGCAGGTGGTTACAGACGAGAAACGCCATGCAAGCAGATTTTGATCGGTTCGGAATTCCTGTTGAAAACATAAGAGCAGCGGAAAGATGGGCGACGAAGCAGCGGGGCAGATATCAATATCACACCCGTGTCCCGACGCGAAAAGAAGTATCCATACTGCCCCCGCAAGAACTTGCACCGCTCCTCATCGGCTGGATGGTTCATAGCCCGACGGAAATTATCCCGAGTCGGGTCCAAGTGGAACTTGTGTTGGAACTCTTGAACCAGCGCCAGGATTTGGCAGACTTGTCGAGTGTAGTGGCCATGTGCCGGAACTACATTGGTGGTCAATAGCGCCGCCCCTCCAGTTCAAAGGTACTTGGTAATTTCCCTGAATTCACGCACCGTCTCCTCCACGTTACGTGTGCCTTTCTTCGCGGCATGTTCCAGGCAATGATCAATATGGTCGTGCACCAGCGCCTTCTTGGCGTTGGTGATCGCCTTTTCGACCGCGTGCAGCTGTTGGGCGATGTCGAGGCAGTCACGATCGTTCTCAAGCATCTCGATGGTGCTCTTTAAGTGCCCCAGGGCGCGTTTCAGCCGCTTGAGGATGTCCGGGTGGTTGGTGTGTTCAGTCATACTCATATGATATCCCCCTGGATAGGATAGCTCAAGAACTGCGTGGTAGGCCGATCTGGCGCCATTTTTGCAAATATTTTACTTGACGCAAGAAAATTCGCTCTCTAAAATTCGCGTCACTACATCACTTGGGGTTCAATCTTGGACAGTTATTCTAGTTGCGCACGTCGTTCAACCTGTCGATAACCAGCCGTCCGGCATTGGCCTTTCCTTCGCCGCCGGCTCGTTGGTTCGACGAGCGGCGCGCCGCAAACATACTCCAGTAGCAACAGCCTGCACGGTGGGCAGCATAAGAAGTTCGTGTGACTTCTTGATGACATGTCACCGGCAGGTCAAATTCGCCATGCATAGTTCGCGCTGCGTCTAGCGGTCGCGTCAGCGCACCTGCCGTCCGCCACAAGCGCGCAGGCTCGCTGACCTCCCGCACCGTGGCCTGCCATAGCGCGGCGGCCGCCGGCACTTGCTTCAATAGTTTATCGAGGGAGAATTCATATGACCATACGCGCATCCATGTTCAGCGCTCCATTGACGTCCATCGCACACCAGGTACCCATCCCCCCCCTCGGGATCGGCGTGCTGCTCGTTGCGATGCTGCTGCCGCTCGCCGGTTGCAACCGCGCTGGTGCCGGCGCCAAGGCCGCCGTGCCACCAGTAGCGATGACCCAGCGCCGGGGCGACGACATTGTGGTCCCCGCCAGCTCGCCGCTGCGCCAACGCCTGCAGGTGGCCCCTGTCTCCGCCGGCGCCGCCAGCCACAACGTGGCGCTGCCGGCCGTGGTGGAAGCGGATCCGGCACGTACCGTCAACATCGTGCCGCCCTTGGCTGGCCGACTTACCGAACTCAGGGTTCGGCTTGGCGATGCCGTTCGGAAGGGACAGATCCTGGCCGTCATCAGCTCCCCCGACCTGGCGCAGGCCCATGCTGATGCCGAAAAGGCAAGGGATGCACGCGAATTGGCCGATCGCGCCCTGCAGCGTGCGCGGGGCGTCAACGAGGCCGGTGCAAACGCTGGCAAAGATATGGAACAGGCACACAGCGCCTTCGTCCAGGCCGTCGCCGAAGCCACCCGCGCCGAGGCCCGTCTGCAAGCGTTGGGCGCGGATGGTGCCGGCAATAAGAATATGCTGGCTATCAGCGCTCCCGTCGCAGGCATCGTCACCGCCTTGAACAGCGGTGCCGGAAGCTACCTTAACGACTTGTCGGCGCCGCTCATGACCATCGCCAACCTCGACCAAGTGTGGATCGCCGCCAGCGTACCGGAGAACCTGGTGGCATCGGTCGACAAGGGCCAGCAGGCCAAGGTTAGTTTCGCGGCGTACCCGAATCAGGTGCATGATGGCGTTGTCGGTTTCGTCAGCGCCGTGCTGGAGGCGGACACCCGCCGCAACAAGGCACGCATCGCCATGAGCAACGCCGACGGTAGGCTTAAACCGAACATGTACGCCACCGTGAGCTTGGCCGTACCTCAGACCTCGGGCCTGAGCGTGCCGGCGGCCGCCTTGTTGATGAACAACGACAATACCACTGTATTCGTCGAGGTTGCACCCTGGACCTTCGCCCGGCGCACGGTGGAGACTGGCGCCGAGGACGGTGATTCGGTGCGGATCGTCAGCGGCCTGCGCGCTGGCGAGCGCGTGGTGGTGCGTGGTGGAGTATTGCTGAATGATTAATCAACTCATCACCCTGTGCTTCCGCCGACGCCATCTGGCGTGGGTGATAGCGATTCTGGTCGCCATCTATGGTTATGTTTCCTGGACCCACATGGCGATCGAGGCTTACCCAGACATCAGCGACGTTACCGTGCAGGTGACCACGCAAGTACCGGGCCTTGCGGCCGAAGAGATTGAACAGCAAATCACGACGCCGCTCGAACGGGCGCTGGGCAATACCCCTGGACTGGTAACCATGCGGTCGAGCAGCACTTTTGCGCTGTCCTTGATTACGCTGGTGTTTGAGGATGGCACGGACAATTACTTCGCCCGGCAGCGCGTCATGGAGCGTATCGCCCAAGTGGCGTTGCCATCCGGTGTGCAGGCTGGCCTGGGATCGATTTCCAGCCCGTCCGGCGAGATATTCCGCTACACGCTGGAGTCCGACAGCAAGAACCTGATGCAACTGTCGGAGATTCAAAAATGGGAAGTGATCCCGGCGCTAAAACAAGTGGCCGGCGTCGCTGACGTCAACAATTTCGGTGGCTTCACCAAGGAGTTCCAGCTCGAACTTGATCCGGCCCAACTGCAACGCTACAACCTGGCGCTGGGTGACGTGGTCAGCGCCATTAACAATAACACCGCCAACGCCGGCGGTGGCCGCATCGCACGCGGTGAGCAAAGCTACGTGGTACGCGGCATCGGCCAGATCCGTTCGCTCGATGACCTGGGCGCAGTGGTGGTGGCGCAGATCGGTGGCGCGCCAGTGCTGCTGCGCGACCTGGGCAAGCTGCAGTTCGGTCACCAGGAGCGCGAAGGTATCCTCGGCAAGGATCGCAATCCCGATACGGTCGAGGGCATCGTCCTGATGCTCAAGGGCGAGAACCCATCGCGGGTGCTGCGGGGCCTGCATGCCAAGGTCGAACAATTGCAGAAGAAACTGGCGGGGCAGGGCGTCAAGCTGGTGCCGTATATCGACCGCGACGACCTGGTTGAGTTGACTGTGCACAAGGTCAGTCATACCGTGCTGGAAGGCATAGGTTTGGTCTGCATTGTGCTGATACTGTTCCTCGGCAGCCCGCGCAGCGCCATCGTCGCGGCTGTGGCGATACCGATCGCGCTGGTGACGGTGTTCATCATCATGGGCGCTACCAAGATGCCGGCCAACCTGTTCTCGCTGGGGGCGATCGATTTCGGCATTATCGTTGACGGTGCGATCGTGGTGATGGAGGCCATCTTGCGCCGCCGCGAGGAGGCGCCGGAATCCGTGCTGACCGAGGAGGACATTCTTGCGACGACCAGCCAGGTTGCCCGGCCGATCTTCTTCGCCACGCTGATCATCGTCGCGGCCTATCTGCCGTTGTTCGCGTTCGAGCGGGCCGAGGGAAAGCTGTTTACGCCGATGGCCTACACGGTTTCCTATGCTCTGCTGGGCGCCTTGATCTGTGCCATGGTGCTGATCCCCGGCCTGGCCTACGCGGCACTGCACAAGCCGCGCAACGTCTTCCACAACCGGCCGCTGGAATGGCTGACGGCACGTTACCGCCGCGTGCTGGCAGCGTTGCTGGTGCGTTTGCCAATTGCATACGGTGTCAGTGCGCTATGCCTGGTGGCCGTCGTAGCGCTGGGCGTCAGCGCGGGACGCGAGTTCCTGCCGGAACTGGACGAGGGGGCGCTGTGGCTGCAGGTCCAGCTGCCATCGGGTATTTCCATGGACAAGGCCAGCGAAATGGCGACCGAGTTGCGCCGCACGCTAGAATCCTATCCTGAAGTGTCGTATGTGGTAACCCAGCTCGGGCGCAACGATGATGGCACCGATCCGTGGACGCCTTCGCACATGGAAGTGCCGGTCGGCCTGAAACCTTATGACCAGTGGCCATCGGGCGAAAACAAGGCGGACTTCATCGCCCGCTTGAACGCCCGTTTCGCTGCCATGCCCGGATTCGATATCAGCATCAGCCAGCCCATCATCGACGGCGTCAACGATGCCATTGGCGGCGCCCACAGCCCACTGGTGCTGCGGGTCTATGGCAAGGATCTGAAACAGAGCCGGCGCATCGGCAACCAGATCGTCGACATTTTGGGCACCATACGTGGCACCGCTTCGGCTTCGTTGTTCCAGGAACCGCCAATCCCGCAGATGGTGGTCAAGGTCGACCGTGAGGCTGCGGCGCGCTTCGGCATCAACGCTGCCGACATCGCGGCCTTGATCCAGACCGGCGTCGGTGGCGCTCCGGTGACGCCGCTGTTCATCGGCGACCGTAGCTACAACGTCGCCGTGCGCTTCCCTCAAGGCAGCAAGGCCAGCCCGGATGCGCTGGGGCGGTTGCTGCTCAACAGCTCGTCGGGCGCCAAGATACCGCTGGCGCAGGTGGCCAGCGTGACCATGCAGACGGGCGAAAGTACCATTTCGCACGAAATGAGCGAACGTCAGATCACGGTGCGCATCGACAACCGGGGGCGCGACTTGACGTCCTACCTGGCCGAGGCGCAGCGCCGCATCGATAAAGAGGTTAAGTTCGATCCACAGGAAGTGCGGCTGGAGTGGGCCGGCCAGTTCGAGAACGAACGCCGCGCCCAAGCGCGCCTGACACTGATCCTTGGCCTGGTGATGCTGCTGATGACGGTGTTGTTGTTCTTCCAATTCGGCAAGTTGCGTCAGGCACTACTGATACTCGGTGTGGTACCCCTGGCGACCTTGGGCGGCCTGATCGCTGTCCACCTGACCGGCGAGACGCTGAACGTTGCAACGGCGGTAGGTTTTATCGCCCTGTTCGGTGTGTCCGTGCAGAACGGCATCATCATGGTTGCAAACTTCCGTCGGGTGCGCGGCGAGGGCGTCAGCCTGGCCGACAGCGTGGTGGGGGGCGCCACCGAGCGCCTGCGCCCGGTCTTGATGACTGCCACCGTTGCATCCTGCGGCATGCTGCCGGCAGCACTGGCCACTGGCGTGGGAACCGACGTACAGCGGGGCTTGGCCACGGTGGTGGTGGGCGGATTGGTGGTGTCGACATTGTTGACGCTGTTCATCTTGCCGGCTTTGTATTTTGCGATGGAGCGTTTCTTTGAAAGTAAGACGTGGGACGTGTCGCAGAGGAGTCAACGATGAAACAATTTCTCTTGAACGTGTTGCTGGCGCCACGCCAGCCACAAGTACCCGTATTCGCTGCTGTCCTAGCCTTGCTCAGTGGTTGTGCTGCCGGCCCCGATTATGTCCGTCCTGCCATGGCGCTGCCGACGACATACACCCCGGAGCCGGTCACGCCCTCGGGGGCGGCCAGCCAGGCTGATGCGGATCGACAGACCCTGGCAGTCGGACAGGATATTCCGGCGCAGTGGTGGCGCCTGTTTCATTCGACGGAGTTGAACGCGCTGATCGAAGCCAGTCTGCAGCGTAACCCCAGCATCGAGGCGGCACAGGCCGCGCTGCGCGGTGCGCTGGAAAACCAGCATGCGCAGGAGGGGACGCGCTATCCGACGGTCGATGCGTCCTATACGCCGACCAGACAAAAGGTCGCCGGTGTACTGGCTAGCCCGTTATCGTCGAACAGCTATTACTACAACCTGCATACTGCCCAGGTTAGCGTCTCGTACACACCCGACCTGTGGGGCGGCAATCGTCGTCAGATCGAATCGCTGCAGGCCCAGGCCGAGTCACAGCGCTACCAGCTCATTGCGACTCGCCTTACGCTCAGTTCCAACGTCGCCAACGCGGCGATTCAGGAAGCCGCGTTGCGCGGTCAGATCGAGGCCACGCATCAGATCATTGATGGCCAGGCCAGCCTGCTGGCCACGCAACGTCGTCTGCTTGCATTGGGACAGGTGGCGGCAGCTGACGTGGCAACGCAAGAGGCCGCGCTGGCGAACGTCCGCATGACGTTGCCGCCGCTGGAGAAGCAGTTGGCGGCCCAGCGTAACCAGCTGGCGGCGCTGGCTGGCCGTTTGCCCGCAGATGGCGTCGGCGCAAGCTTCACGTTGACCGACCTGCAACTGCCCGGAACGCTGCCGCTGACGCTGCCCTCGACGCTGGTCGAGCAGCGGCCGGACGTCAGGGCGGCGGAGGAACTGTTGCACGCCGCCAGTGCGGACGTCGGGGTGGCCACTGCCAACCGTCTGCCCAATATCACACTCGGTGTCAGCACATATGGCTCTTCTGCCAGTTCCATATCCGAACTGTTCAAGTCCGGTACCGGCTTTTGGAGTCTGACTGGCAGCATCACCCAGCCGCTGTTCGACGGCGGCACACTCAAGCATCGCCAGGGCGCGGCGCAGGCGGCCTATGACCAAGCGGCGGCGCAGTACCGCGCCACTGTCGTCAACGCCTTCCAGAACGTTGCGGATGCGTTGGGGGCGATCCAGCATGACGCTGTCGCCCTCGAAGTAGCGACTGAGGCGGAGCGGGCAAGCAGCAAGAGCCTGGCCATGGCGCGCCGGCAACTGGCGCTGGGCGACATCAGTCCGATGGCCCTGCTGGCAAACGAACAAGCTTGGCAGCAGGCCAGACTGGGGTTGGTGCAGGCGCAGGCCAGTCGTCTAGCCGACACTGTGGCGTTGTTCCAGGCGTTGGGTGGCGGGTGGTGGAACGAAACCGATGCGGCCCGGCAGGCAGATGCCAAAGCTGCGGGTGTAAGCTCACGATGATGCAACCACGATAAACCTGAGAAATGGAGACATGATGCCAATCGAACGTCACGAGATGGGGCCGCGCTTTAGCGAGATGACGGTGGCCAACGTCGGCGATTCCAAGTTGATTTTCCTGGCTGGGCAAGTGGCAGAGAATACGTCGCTAGGTGTGGAAGGACAGACCCGTGAAATCCTGAAATTCATCGACCGGCTGCTTCAGCATGCCGGCGCAGACAAGACCCACATCGTTTCGGCCAAAATCTACCTGGCTTCAGTTGGCGACTACGCGGCGATGAATTCGGTCTGGGACGAGTGGGTACCACAGGGGCATACGCCGGCGCGTTCCACTATCGGTGCCAAATTGATACGGCCGGAGTACAAGATCGAAATTGAAGTAACTGCGGTGGTCGGAGTTGGCCACCAACATGGCCAGGACGGGCAACACGGAGAGTCCTGTCTGGCGGAAAACAGCGAGGAATCCAATGCAAGAAAATAGATTTATTCACCGAACTTCTGTCGTCGTCACCAGTCTGGCGACGGCGGGCATGCTGAGCGCCTGCATGTCGCCGGCGATCAATCCGCATGGGGGGAGGGAAGATTTGCAATCGGCCGAATACGTCGCGTTGGTCACTGATCGTGCTGTCGCGGAGCCACTTGTGTCCGACTGCAGAATTCAGCGGGACGCCTTGTCTGCTGGAAGCGATAGTTTTGCGTTAATCACGAAAAGCAACTACGAGGGGAAATTTGTGCGGACCCATCGTTACTGGATCGTTGCCGTAGATCGCCAAGAAAAGTTCCGGAGCGGGGAAGTGGTCTACTTCAATAGCAGGGATTGCCAGGTGCCGTTGGCATCCACCAATCATACAGCGCACTCATAACTTCGAGTGGCCGCAGGATGGATGGCGCGTTCCGGCCAGCGGGACCGTATACCCTCCATCCACTACAACGCATCCATGCGCCGCTAGCGCCCCACACGCGGATGGAAGCGACCGGCTACGACCTGGTCCACAGCTGTGGCGAACAGCAGCCGTTGAAAAACATGGGCGAGTTCATAAAACGTAATGGCGTGGTCGGTACCGTCGCTGGCCGTGACCACGTTGATCGCCGTTGCCGTTGAGTCTGCTAGCTGGTTTGTGGTAGCTGTGGAGCGGGTGCTGCCGGTCGCGCACTCCGCGCTACGCGATGTAAGGAATTAGTTGGTAGGTGGCTTGCCCAAGCGTTTGTCAAATGCCGCACGCAGTTCGGCGAAGCCGTCATTGGCATTTTCGATAGCCGCGCCAGGTTCAGGTTTGGGTTCCTCGTTCAGGCCGAGATGCTTGATCAATTTTTCGAGCGCGCTCAGCTTGTCCCACAGCTTGATCTTCCTCGTGACGGCCCGCGCCTGGCCCGCGCCGTCTCCAGGGGATAATTCCGACGACTCGACCATGGCCAGCGCGCCGGCAGTATCATCATCGATTTCGGTCAACGGTTTCAGGGTGCCGTCACGGTTGAAGAGTTTTCGGGTATCACAGAAGGCGACCTTCGCCAGCTCGGCGATGATGCGCTGCCGCGTTATGCCGGCCTGGTTCGCAAGCTCTTTCTGCTTCAACTGGATCGCGTGCTGAATCTGAGGTTTTCTGAGCAGCGAGAAACTCTGTTCCGACGCCGTCTTCTTGGAATAGCCGGCGCGGATCGCCGCTTGGGTCGCGTTCAGGTCGATCAAATACTCGTCGATGAACCTGCGCTGCCGGTTGTTGAGGCCGTCTTCGTGGATTTCGTTTTTCATGTTCCGCTCCTTGCAAGGTGTAGCTAGCTGGCGGGGGCACCACCACAATTGCGGCTCACCCATACCATCTTTAGGAATTCTTTTTCTTATCGGCGGTGAATTCACCCGTGTCGCTATTCCAGGAATTTGCAGGTTGTTCGTGGTCGCGCACGCGGACCCACTCGGAGTCGTTGTCCGTCTGGTCGGTTGGCTTGCTTGAGGTGGGTGCAGGTTTCGGCGGCGGCGAGTCGGACGTATGCAGCTTGCCCTTGGAATTCAGCAGACGCCGGCATTCATTGAGGATGATCACGATGGCCATGAAAAATCTCCTAAGGTGCGAGTTGATGTCCTAATTTGGGTGGGTATGTTGCGTGCTAGTCTTCAAGCTTGTTTACAGCGATGCTGCCAGACCGCGCCGGTACGGCTGCTGGCGCGCTTCGGTCGGGCGTGGCCGGGTGTTGTTGGCAAACAGCGTGTACTGGCCCTCGTAGCCCAGCAGCACGTCGTCCACCGCGCCCTGGCGGTTCTTCGCAACGAACACGTCGGCGAAGCCTTTCAAGTGGGTCTGCGGGTTGTCCACTTCTTCCCGGTGGATGAAGATCACGATGTCGGCGTCTTGTTCGATGGCCCCGGAGTCGCGCAGGTCCGACAGTTGCGGGCGCGACTTGTTGGCG
>DATFBD010000110.1:0-21459 GCA_035254005.1 Burkholderiaceae bacterium
CTGATGCTGCTAAACAACTTCTGCTATTATAGCGATCGGGAGAGTTTTGCGCCAGATGAACTTTCATTCCTTACTGCACATCAACCCTGTCTTGCGCTTCCCGCTTTGCCGCTGTCCGGAGACGTTGTCGCCGCGAGAGACCAGAATTATAGAGGAATCTTGTGGGATGTCAAAGGTCAGCGCACAAAATATTTTCCAAAAAATCTGAGCCCTTGCGGCCCCATGTTAGGTAAAGCGGGCCGATACCAAGTACACTACGCGCTATCACCGTGTCAATATAGGTGGCCGGTCGCAGTCCTTGGGCCCAGTCCCCAGTGATCACTGTCAATAATAAAACTATAGAAATACTTTTGAGCCAAATTACCCATATCCCTAGCCGGGAGGAAATCCTCGGCATCTTCCGTGGCGCCAAGGCGCCGCTCGACCTGCGCGCCCTCGCCAAAACGCTGAAAGTCGGCACCGAAGCGCAAGCCGTGCTCACGCGCCGCCTGAACGCCATGGTGCGCGACGGCCAGTTGCTGGCCGACCGCGACACGGGCTGCTTCGTGCTGGCCGACCAGAGCGGCTTCATCGCCGGCCGGGTCTCCAGCCACCGCGACGGCTTCGGCTTCGTCATTCCGGACGAGCCGGGCGACGACCTGTTCCTGCCCGAGAAGGAAATGCAGAAAGTGCTGCATGGCGACCGCGTGCTGGCCAAAGTGGTTGGCATGGACCGCCGCGGCCGTCCCGAGGGCACCATCGTGGAAGTGGTGCAGCGCGCCAACACCCACATCATCGGCCGCCTGCACAACGAGAACGGCGCCTGGATCGTGGCGCCGGAAGACCAGCGCATTTCGCAGGACGTGCTGGTGGCCGGCAGCGTCGGCAAGGCCAAGGCTGGCCAGGTGGTCAGCGTGGAGCTGACGGAGCAGCCGATGCGCTTCAAGCAGCCGGTCGGCAAGATCGTCGAAGTGCTGGGCGAACTGGACGACCCCGGCATGGAAATTGAAATCGCCGTGCGCAAGTTCGGCGTGCCCCACATCTTCTCGGATGGCGCGCTGAAGCAGGCCGCCAAGCTGCCCGACATGGTGCGTCCGGCCGACCTGGCCGACCGCGTCGATCTGCGCGACGTACCGCTGGTGACCATCGACGGCGAAGATGCGCGCGACTTCGACGATGCCGTCTACTGCGAACCGGTCAAGATCGGCCGCAGCAAGGCTTATCGCCTGATCGTGGCCATCGCCGACGTCAGCCACTACGTCAAGCCGAACGACGCGCTGGACCTGGACGCGCTGGAGCGCAGCACCTCGGTCTACTTCCCGCGCCGCGTGATTCCCATGCTGCCCGAGAAGCTGTCGAACGGTTTGTGCTCGCTGAACCCGGCCGTCGACCGCCTCACGCTGGTGTGCGACGCCGTCGTCACGGCCAAGGGCGAGATCAAGGCTTACCAGTTCTATCCGGCCGTGATCCACTCGGCCGCGCGCCTGACCTACACGGAAGTGGCCGACATCCTCGGCAACACCAGTGGTCCGGAAGCGGCGCGCCGTCCCGGCATCGTGCCGCACCTGCTGAACCTGTACGAGGTGTACCAGGCGCTGCTCAAGGCGCGCATGGCGCGTGGTGCGATCGATTTCGAGACGACGGAAACCTACATCGTCTGCAACCCGTCGGGCAAGATCGAGAAGATCATCCCGCGCACCCGCAACGATGCGCACCGCCTGATCGAGGAATGCATGTTGACGGCCAACGTCTGTGCGGCCGACCTGCTGATCCGCCACAAGCACCCCGGCACCTACCGCATCCACGCCAGCCCGACGGCCGAAAAGCTCAAGCAGGTGCGCACCTTCCTCAAGCAGGCCGGCCTGCACCTGGACGGCGGCGACAAGCCGACGGCGGCCCACTACGCGGAACTGATGCGCGAAGTGAAGCTGCGGCCCGACGCGCCGCTGCTGCAGACCATGCTGCTGCGCTCCATGCAGCAAGCCGTCTACAGCCCGGACAACATCGGCCACTTCGGCCTGGCCTACGAGGCGTATGCCCACTTCACCAGCCCGATCCGCCGCTACCCGGACTTGCTGACGCACCGCGCCATCAAGGCCATTTTGCTGGGCAAGAAGTACGAACCCAAGCTGTCGGAAAAGAGCGTGTTGAACACCAACGTGTCGAACGCCACCCGCAAGCAGCAGGCCAAGGACAAGGCCGAAGGGCGCGAGAAGAAGGCGGCCGACCTGACCGTGTGGGATGCGCTGGGCGTGCACTGCTCGGCCAACGAGCGCCGCGCCGACGAGGCCTCGCGCGACGTGGAAGCCTGGCTCAAGTGCTACTTCATGCAGGACAAGCTGGGCGAGGAATTCACGGGCCTGATCACGGGCGTGACCACGTTCGGCATTTTCGTGCAGCTCGAGCAGCTGTTCGTCGAAGGCCTGGTGCACGTGACCGACCTGGGCGCCGACTACTTCCAGTACGACGAAGCGCGCCATGAACTGCGCGGCGAACGCACCGGCCAGCGCTACCAGCTGACCGACCGCGTGACCGTGCAGGTCGTGCGCGTGGACCTGGAGGCGCGCAAGGTGGACCTGCGCCTGGCCGGCGTGCCGGAACGGGAAGCGGCGCCCGCCAGGGGCGGCCGCTCTGCCGCGGCGGCGCCGTCCAGGGCCAACGTCAAGCCTGGCCCGCGCACCGAGCAACAGCCGCGCTTCGAAGCGGCCAGCGCCGGCAAGGCCAAGGCTGGCAAGACCAAGGCCGCCGCCAGCAAGGCCAAGCCTAAACGCAAGACCAATGCCGCGGCAGGTGCCGCGGTAGCACCCCGGGCAGCCAAGCCTGCCTCAAAGAGTAAGAAGAAGCGATAGACAATGAAGAATAAAATGATTTTTGGTTTCCATGCGGTGACCTCGCGCCTGCGTCACGAGGCTTCGTCCGTGGAAGAGATCTTCATCGATGCCGGCCGCACCGACCGCCGCATGCAGGATATGGTGGCCGCCGCCAAGGCCGCCGGCGTGCGCGTGATGCCGGTCGATTCGTCGCGCCTGGACAAGATCGTCGGCACCCGCCGCCACCAGGGCGTGATCGCGTTCGCGTCCCAGCTGGCGCTGGCGCGCAACCTCGATGAACTGCTCGATGCCATCGATGGCCCGCCGCTGCTGCTGGTCCTCGACGGGATCACCGATCCCCACAACCTGGGCGCCTGCCTGCGCGTGGCCGATGGCGCCGGCGCCCATGCCGTGATCGTGCCCAAGGACCGCGCCGTGGGCCTGAACGCCACGGCCGCCAAGGTGGCCAGCGGCGCGGCCGAGACCGTGCCTTACATCACCGTGACCAATCTGGCGCGCACGCTGCGCGACCTGAAGGACCGCGACATCTGGCTGATCGGCACTTCCGACGATGGCGAGAAGGGCTTGTACGAAGCGGACTTCACGGGGCCGACCGCGCTGGTCATGGGCTCGGAAGGCGAGGGCATGCGCCGCCTCACGCGCGAGACCTGCGACGTGTTGGTCAGCATTCCCATGTTCGGTTCCGTCGAGAGCCTGAACGTGTCCGTGGCATCGGGCGTCTGTCTGTACGAGGCCCGCCGCCAGCGCATGGTCAAGGAAGGCTGAACTTCCTGCCCACACTGGCGGCGCCGCAACGGGGCCGCCGGCTTGTTTTTCGCCGCCTTCGGCCGCCTCCGGCCAGCCTCCCGCCAGCAATTCCTGACCGGATACGCTACCATAGCTATCCGGTCACCTTGTTTCCCCGTCATTAAAGCCCGCACCATGTTCCGTCACCTGCGCCAAGACATCAACAGCATCATCGAACGCGATCCCGCCGCCCGCAACGCCTGGGAGGTGCTGACGTGCTATCCGGGCCTGCAGGCCATCGTGATGCACCGCTGGGCGCACTGGTGCTGGACCCATAGCCTGAAGTGGTTCGGCCGTTTCATTTCCTACCTGGCGCGCATCATCACCGGCATCGAGATCCACCCCGGCGCCACCATCGGCCGCCGCGTGTTCATCGACCACGGCTTCGGCGTGGTGATCGGCGAGACCGCCGTGGTGGGCGACGATTGCACCATCTACCAGGGGGTGACGCTGGGCGGCACCTCGCTGCACTCGGGAACCAAGCGCCATCCCACGCTGGAACGCGGCGTCATCATCGGCGCCGGCGCCAAGGTGCTGGGCGCGTTCACCGTGGGCGAATATGCCAAGGTGGGTTCGAACGCGGTGCTGCTCAAGCCCGTGCCGCCGGGGGCGACGGCGGTCGGCAATCCGGCCCACATCGTGCAGAAGGACGTGGCGCAGACGAGCGCCAGCGCGGCGGCCAACCTGTTTACGGCCTACGGCGTGACGGCCAATGGTGACGATCCGCTGTCCAAGGCGCTGCACGCGCTGATCAACCATGCGGTGACGCAGGAGAAGCAGATCGAGCGCATCGTGGCCGTGATGAAGGCGGCTGGCCTGAGCTGCCCAAGCGTGCCTGAGTGTGATAAATTCGATTCGGCACAACTGAACAAGCTTGTCGACTAAGGAAGTACATGAACATGGCATCGTCGCCGGAAGGCACTGAAGTACTGGACCCGTTCGAAATCCGCGTGCTGGCCGTGTTGGCCGAGAAGGAAGGACTCACGCCGGACAACTATCCGCTGTCGCTGAACGCGCTCACCAATGGCTGCAACCAGTTGTCGAGCCGCGATCCCGTGATGTCGCTGTCGGAAGAAACGGTGGCCGACGTGCTGCAGCGGCTGATGCAGCGCAAGCTGGTGAACGGCATCACGCAGGCGGGCGCGCGCGTGACCAAGTATGAGCACCGCATGCGCATCAAGTGGTCGCTGGAGCAGGACAAGCTGGCCGTGCTCACCATCCTGATGCTGCGCGGCCTGCAGACGGCTGGCGAGATCCGTACCCGCAGCGGGCGTCTGCACGAGTTCAAGAGCGTGGCCGACGTGGAACACGCGCTGCAATTTTTGATCGATAAATATCCGCCGCTGGTGTCGCGCCTGGCGCTGGCGCCCGGCACCAAGGAGCCGCGCTACGGCCAGCTGCTGGGCGGGGAAGATGCGCTGGCGCGCGAGGAAACGGCGGCCGGCTACGCTGGCGCCGTGAGCGCGCCCCAGCAGGGCAGCCGCGTGGCGCAGCTGGAGCAGGAAGTGCAGCAGCTGCGGCGCGATGTCGATGACCTGTCGGCCCAGTTTGCCGAGTTCCGCAAGCAGTTCGAATAAACGCGGCCGTATCAACAGGGTCAGACCCTGGGGTCTGACCCTCGCCGTATGCTGTGGTGTGTCAGACGGTGGCGCGATAGATGCAGCAACCCAGGGTCAGACCCCAGGGTCTGACCCTCATGCCGCGCAAGTCAGCCTTCCTCGCGCCGGCGCCGCATCCACACGGCCACGGCGATCATGGCCACGCCGGCCGCCGCGCCTATCCACAGGCCGGGCTGGCCCAGGCTGGCCCACGACGAGCTCACCACGCTGTCGCCGCGCATCAGCTGGTGGTCTTCCAGATTGGTGAACAGGAACCACGAACCGGGCGCCACGCCCAGCAGGATGCGGGCCACGATGGTGTGCATGAACCAGGCCGAGTTCACGCCCAGGTGCAGCACCTTGTCGGCCCAGCCCATCAGCATGGCCGCCAGCAGCGGGCCGCCCACGGCCCACAGGAACACCTTGGAGCGCGCCATGCTCGACACCATCAGCAGCCAGCCCACCGTGGGCAGCGCCCACAGCATGTAGACCGGCAGCAGCGACACCACGCGCAGCGGCGCCAGGTACAGGTCGGGCGTGGCCAGCACTTCGCCAAACAGGTTGCTGCCATGGATCAGCAGCATGCCGCAGGCGGCCAGCAGCAACAGCAGCGATTCCACGGTGCCGATGGCGATCACGATCAGCGGCGCCACCACCAGTGCCAGCGCGACTTTGGACAGCACCGTGGCGCGATCCGAGACCGGCAGCGATTTCCAGAACAGGATGCTGCGGTCGCGCCGCTCGTCGTGCAGGGCGCCCAGGCAGTAGAAGAACACCAGCACGCCCAGCATCATGAACAGGGGCAGGGCGGCGGCCATGTAATGCCGGGTCATCGCGGCCGCCATGCCGGTGCGCGCGTGGCCTTCGACGACAATGTCGCCGATGGGGCCACCGACGCCGTTGACTTCGTAGGTGAAGTTATGCCCGAGCAGCAGGGCGGTGCCGGCCAGCAGCGCGATCAGCGCCGCCGCCGCCAGCGGCGCCCACAGCAGCATGCCCTTGTGCTCCCAGAATTCGCGCCGGATCAGCCATTTCATGGTGTTCATGCGTAGGTTCCTTTCATGGTTGCGACGAACAGGTCGGCCACGCTGGGGGTGCGGGTTTCGCCGAAGTTGGCCAGCTGGGTGCGCGCCACGCCGTCGAACAGCATCACGGCCTTGCCGAACACGGTGCGCTGGCTGAGCGGCTGCAGCGCGTTGGCGGCGGCCACGAACTGCGGTTCCACCATCACTTCCGTGAAGCGGTCGCCCACTTCGTCCATGGAGGCCGACAGCGTGATCTTGCCTTCGCGGATGAACATCAGGTCGGTCAGGATATGTTCCACTTCCTCGATCTGGTGGGTGGTGATGAGGATGGTCTTGTTTTCGTCGAAGTAGTCCTCCAGCAGGTTCTGGTAGAACTGCTTGCGGTACAGGATGTCCAGCCCGAGCGTGGGTTCGTCCAGCACCAGCAGGCGCGCGTCGATCGCCATCACCAGCGCCAGGTGCAGTTGCACCACCATGCCCTTGGACATGGCCTTGACCTTCATGTCCATGGTCAGCTTGGTATTGGCCAGGTAGCGTTCGGCCCTGGCGCGGTCGAAGCGCGGGTGCACGCCCTGCACGAAGTCGAGCGCCTCGCGCACACGCAGCCAGCGCGGCAGGATGGCCACGTCGGCGATGAAGCACACTTCGTTCATCAGTTGCTCGCGCTGGGTGCGCGGGTCCAGGCCCAGCACGGACAGCTCGCCGTCGAACGGCGTCAGGCCCAGCATGGCTTTCAGGGTGGTGGTCTTGCCCGAGCCGTTGGGGCCGATCAGCCCCACCACGCGGCCGGGCTGGATTTCGAAGCTGGCGTCGTCCAGCGCCGTCTGCTTGCCATAGCGCTTGACGAGGTGGCGCGCCGTGACGATGGCGCTCATGATGCCGCTCCCGGCCGGGCCGCCTTGAGCAGCTGTTCCAGGTCCAGGCCCAGGCGGCGGATGCGTTCCACCATGGCTGGCCATTCCTCGCGCAGGAAGCGCTCCCGTTCCGTGGCCAGCAGCTTGTCGCGGGCGCCGTCGATCACATACATGCCTACTCCTCTTCGTTTTTCCACCAATGCTTCGTCCACCAGCTCCTGGTAGGCGCGCGAGACGGTGATCGGATTGAGTTGATAATCGGCCGCCACCTGGCGCACCGAGGGCAGGGCGTCGCCCGGTTTGAGCAGCCCGTCCAGCATCATGCCCACCACGCGCTCCTTGAGCTGGCGGTAGATGGGTGTGTGGTCGTTCCAGCCGATGTTCATGGTGGTTCCCAGGGTTGTGGAGGTGTTATGGTGAACTATAACACCGAATATCAAAAAAGCAAGCCTGGGTATGCAGCGGTGTCACGGGGTGGCCGGCGGATGTGGAATAATGGCGCACTTTGTTCAGCCTTAGAATCGGAAAAAATTCACCATGACCATCCTCACCAAACAGGGCGCCGTGCGGCGCTGGATCACCGTGCGCGGCGCGCCGCTGCTGCTGGCCGGCCTGCTGGGCGCCTGTGCCACGCTGATCGGTCCGCGCCAGGTCGAGCTGCCGCAGGACCGCCTGCAGCACAGCATGGACCGCCGCTTCCCCATGCACCAGCGCGCGCTGGGCATCCTCGACGTGGAACTGAGCCACCCGCAGCTGACCATCCTGGACCAGAACGACCGCGTGTCGCTGTCGCTGGACGCCAACGTGGCGCCGCTGCTGGCGCGCCAGTCGTGGAATGGCAGCATGGCCATCTCGGGCCGGCTGATGGTGGACCGGGCCCGTAACGCCGTCTACCTGGCCGACGCGCACGTGGACCGTTTCGTGTTCGACGGCCTCGATGAGGGCCGTCAGCACCAGGTGGCCAGCATTGCCAACCTGCTGAGCGAGAAGGTGGTGCGCGACATGCCGATCTACACCTTCCGTTCCGAAGACCTGCGCTATGCCGGCGTGCAGTTCGCGCTGACGGGTATCGGCACCCGTCCCGGCGCCTTGGTGGCGACGGTGGAACCGGCCCAGTAATCATGGCTGACACGCCCGGGGCCGCCGACCAGGGCTTGTTGCGCCAGGGCGTGGCCAGCCGCAGTGCGCTGGCGGTGGCCATGCTGCGCGCGGCGCACCAGTTGCTGGACCAGCCGCCGCTGTTCAACGATCCGCTGGCGTTGGCCATCCTTGGACCTGAACTTGCAGCGACGGTGCGCGCCGACCCCGGTCAATTCGACGTGGGCCTGCGGCGCATGGTGCGCCTGGCCATGGCGGTGCGCAGCCGGCTGGCCGAGGACGAGTTGGCGCGGGCAGTGGCGTGCGGGGTGACGCAGTACGTGGTGCTGGGCGCGGGCCTGGACAGCTACGGCTGGCGGCCCCACCCGCCTGGCTTGCAGGTGTTCGAAGTTGACCATCCGGCCACCCAGGCGTGGAAGCGCGGCCTGCTGCATCAGGCGGGGCTGGCCACGCCGTCAAATGTTCATTTCGTGCCTGTCGATTTCGAGCGCGACCGGCTGGCCGAAGCGCTGCGGGCCGCCGGCTGCCGGCTGGACCAGCCCGTGTTTTGCTCCTGGCTGGGCGTGACGCTGTACCTGACCCGCGAGGCCATCTTCGATACGCTGGCCATGGCGGCCCGGCTGCCACCCGGCAGCGCGATCCTGTTCGATTACGGTATTGTGCCGGATTTGCTTGACCCCACGACGCGCTGGGGCATACGGCAATTGATGCACAAGTACGCGGCCGAGGGCGAGCCATGGCTGTCGTTCTTCGTGCCTGATGCGCTGGCCGGTGAGTTGCGTGCGCTGGGCTTCAGCGCCGTGGCCGATTTCGGTCCGGCCGAACTGGCGGCCCGCTACCTGGCCGGCCACCCCTACATCACGCGTTTTGGCGCGGCCACGCATCTGATGCTGGCCACTGTCTAGCTCCATCGCTCCCGGCACCTGCATTTCACGCCGCCTGGATGCACTTGGCGCCACGGCAGCTCCGTTTTGTCGCTTTGGCGCGTCCGCCCTGGTTGGACGCGGCATAGTGGCATCACTTCTTCAACAAACCAACGGAGTCCGCCATGTTGCAGCAAATCGTCAGCCACACCCCACTGTATGTCTGGTTCATCCTGGCCTTCCTGGTCTCGCGCGGCGTGGCCGCCAGCGCCGACCGTGACGTCACCATGCGTCAGCTGGTCATCATTCCCGCCGTGATGCTGGTGCTGTCCTGGCTCGATATCAACAACAAGTTCGGCGTCGACGGACTGGTGGCCGCCGGCTGGGCGGTGGGGGCGCTGATCGGCGGCGGCCTCGTATGGCGCAATTTCGACAGCGGCAGCATCGCCTGCGACCCGGCCAGCGGCGCCATCCGCCTGCGCGGCAGCTGGTTGCCGCTGGCGCTGATGATGGCCATCTTCTGCACCAAGTACGCGGTGGCCGTGCTGGTGGCCGTGTTGCCCGCCGCCCGCGAGAACGCGCTGTGCGTGGCCGCCGTGTGCATCGTGTTCGGCATGTTCAACGGTGCCTTCCTGGGCCGCCTGGCATGCCAGCTGGCCGCCTGCCAGCGTACCATGGTCAGCGTGCGGGCTTGAGCGGGAGCGGCGATTCCAGCCCGGTGGCGATGCAGGTTGTCGCCACCGGGCAGAGGTTCTACAATCGGCCCCATCTTTTTTCAGATGGGACAGTCATGGCGATTTTTGGTATAGGTTTGCATGTGCTGGTGGCGTTGTTCTTCGCCGTGCACGTGATCCGCAGCGGGCAGCAGATGTACTGGCTGCTGATCCTGTTCTCGTTCCCCATGTTAGGCAGCATCGTGTATTTCATCGCGATCTACCTGCCCAATTCGCGGCTCGATCATGGCGCCCGCAAGGTGGTGGCCGCCGCCGCCCGCACGCTGGACCCCACGCGTGAGCTGCGCGAGGCGCGCGCCGCTTTCGATTACACCCCCACCGCACAAAACCAGATGCGCCTGGCCGCCGCCCAGCTGGCAGCCGGCGACGCCGACGGCGCCACCGCCAGCTACGAAGCATGCCTGCAAGGCCCGTTCGCCGGCGACCTGGAGATCCGCTACGGCGCGGCGTGCGCCAACGTGGCCAGCAAGCGGGCGCAGGCCGCGGTCGGCCACCTGGAACTGATCCGCCAGCGCGATCCCAATTTCCGCGCCGAGCAGGTGACGCTGCTGCTGGCGCAGGCGCTGGCCGGGGCGGGGCGCCAGGACGAGGCCAAGGCCGAATTCGAGTTCGCGCTGGCGCGCTTCGGCAGTTTCGCCGCCCGCGCTGAATTCGCCATCTGGGCCGCCACCACGGGCGATGCGGCACTGGCGCGCGAACTGCATCCTGAACTGGAACGCACCCTGGCGCGCTGGAATGGCGCCACCCGCGACATGAACGCGGCGCTGATCCGGCGCCTGCATGCAGCCATGGGCGGCATCCGCTAACCAGCTTCAGCGCTCCACGGCCCGCTCAATCACCAGCACGCGCGCCTCGCCGCGTGGATGGGCCACGTGGGCGCAACCCTCGCTGGCGAAAAACACGTCGCCCGCATGCAGCACGGCGCTGCCTTCCTGGCCCGCCTCGCGGTAGAACATCTCGACCGTGCCATCGAGCACGGCGAACACTTCCTCGCCATCGTTGACATGCCATTCGAATGGCTGGTCGGTCCAGTGCAGGCGGCTGGAGATACCGTTCATGGTGGCGATGTCGATCGCGCCCCAGGCGCGGCTGGCCGTGAATTCGCGGCTTTTGATCACTTGCATGGCTGTTCCCTTTTCAATGTGCTGGCCCGCGCCCGATGCGGCGGCCCATGGCGATAGTGTGGCTGCCGCCGCACCGCGCCAACAGTGGCCCAAATACACATATTCGATATAATCGGGCCAATCAACCGACCGTCCGGGAGCGGCATGCAACCCCATACCATCGCCGTGCTGGCATTCGACGGCATCAGCCCATTCCACTTGTCCGTGCCATGCAATGTGTTTGGCGCCGACTGCAACGAGGGCGCCCATCGCATCGCCTTGCTGGTGTGCGCCCAGCAACGTGGCCTGCTGCGCACCAGCGCCGGTTTCGACATCCAGGTGCGGCACGGCCTGGCGGCGCTGGCGCGCGCCGATACGGTGATCGTGCCCAGCTGGAGCAGCCCGGACGAGGCGCCGCCGCCGCCGTTGCTGCGCGCCTTGCGCGCGGCCCATGCGCGCGGCGCGCGCGTGGTGGGCTTGTGCCTCGGTGCATTCGTGCTGGCGGCGGCCGGTTTGCTCGACGGGCGTCCCGCCACCACGCATTGGCAGGGTACGGACGCGCTGGCGCGCCGCTACCCGCGCGTGCGGGTGCAGCCGGAGGTGCTGTATGTGGACGATGGCGAGGTGCTGACTTCGGCCGGCACGGCGGCGGGCATCGATTGCTGCCTGCACCTGCTGCGCACCTTGTGCGGCAGCGCCGTGGCCAGCCACGTGGCGCGTTGCATGGTGGTGCCACCGCACCGGCAAGGCGGCCAGGCCCAGTACGTGGAGCGGCCGATGGCCGATGCGGCCGGCGGCGAGCGCTTGCTGGCGCTGCTGGACTGGCTGGGCCGCCACCTGCACCAGCCGCACGACCTGGACACGCTGGCGGCGCGCGCGCTGATGAGCCGGCGCAGTTTCACGCGGCGCTTCCGGCAGGTGACTGGAACGACGGTGCTGCAATGGCTGCTGGCGCAGCGCCTGGCGTTGGCGCGGCAGCTGCTGGAGACGAGTGCGCATCCCGTGGAGCGGGTGGCGGAGCTGGCGGGATTCGGCTCGGCGCTGTCACTGCGCCAGCATTTCGGCAAGGTGCTCGGTACCACACCCAGCCGCTACCGGCGCGAGTTCGGCGGCGCATGAGCGCGTGAGCCCACGCGGGCGTTATGGGCGGCTTCCCTTGCGCTCGTCCTCTGCCCCATGCGAACTGCGCACGGCGCCGCCGGTGGCGGTGATGGCCTGGTTGATCTTGTCCATCACCTGCGGCGAGATGTCGCGGCTACAGACGATGTAGCGCTTCAGGCCAGGCGGCATGTCGGGAAAGTCCAGCCGCGTGGTCGATCGCAGGATGGGTTCGCGGCGGTGGACGAATTCCCAGTCCTCGCGGTCCACCAGCATGAATGAGGCGCGGCCCACGCTGAGCATGCGCATCATGGACGTGGTATCGACCGTGCGGCGCATGATCTGGTTGGCGCTGTGGGCGATCATGGCATCCAGTTCCGGGCCATAGGACACGCCATCGACCACGCCCAGTGTCAGGCTCTGATCGGCCAGCAGCGCGGCCAGCGTGGTGTGGCTTTTTACCCGGCCGAGGGCGCTGGCCGACACCAGCACGCTGTGCGGCGGATCGATGGAGATGGGCAGCGTGTATTGGCTTACCGCTTCGCGCTCGGGCAGGCGATACCAGCTGAATGAGCAGTAGTTGGTGGCGCCGTGGCTGAAATTGGCCCAGATCCGCTTCTGTGGCTCCGGTGCCAGGCGGGTGGCGATACCGGCGGCGGCGAAGATGGCTTGCGTGCGTTCGAGCAGAAAGCCCTTGGGCATGCCGTTTTCCAGGTAGTGGTAGGGCGGCTTGTCGCGCCAGCTGACGGTGATGATGGGCGAGGCCGATACGGCGGCGCCGCTGCCCAGCAGCAGTATCGTTGCCAGTATGGCAGGGCGCGCGGTGGTCGGGACAGTCAGCATATGCAAGCGATTATAGGCAGCGTGCCGGGGAAAGTCACGCCGATAGCGAACCGGCAACGCCGCCGTGGGCTCAGGCTTCCAGCGAGCCGTCCAGTTTGTGGCGCGTGATCGTGCCTTGCGCGTCGATGGCGATCCAGCCGCCGCGGGGCGGGACGGCGTCCGGCTCCCAGTCCGGCAGCACATAGCGGCGCGTGTCGCCCACGGTGTGCAGGGCGGGGCGGTGGGTGTGGCCGTGGATCATGATGCGTGCGCCCGTGTCGGCGAATACGCTGGCGATGGCGGGCGGCGCCACGTCCATGATCTCGTAGGATTTGTTGCCCTGGTCCTCGCGGCTGCGCTCGCGCATGCCGGCGATGATGGCCTTGCGCTGGGCCAGCGGCATGGCCACGAACTGCTGCTGCCACTGGGGCTGGCGCACCATGGCGCGAAACTCCATGTACTTGCTGTCGTCCGTGCACTGGGCGTCGCCGTGCAGCAGCGCCACGCGCTGGCCGGCGATGGTGGCCACGTGGATTTCGGGCAGCAGGGTCAGGCCGGCCGCCTGTGCAAAGCCGGCGCCGACCAGGAAGTCCCGGTTGCCGGCGATCCAGTACACGGCCACGCCGGCGTCGGCCACGCGGCGCAATGCCTGGATAATTTGCTGGTGATAGGGATCGTGCAGGTCATCGTCGCCGGCCCAGTATTCGAACAGGTCACCCAGCAGGTACAGTTCACGCGCTTGGCGCGCATGCTGCTCCAGGAAAGCCAGGAAGGCAGTGGTGGTGTGCGGGCGGGACGCTTGCAGGTGCAGGTCGGAGATGAACAGGGCGAGCGGGTGCGGTGTGGGCATTGCGGGAATCCGGAAAGACCGCCGCCGAGGCAGCGGCGGCCTTGTATGAAACGCCGATTAAGCGGCGGCTTCCACTTTTTCGATGATCACGTCTTCCACCGGCACGTCGGCGAACATGCCGCTGCGGGTGGTCTTGACCTTGCGGATCGCGTCCACCACGTCGGTGCCGTCGGTCACTTTACCGAACACGGCGTAGCCCCAGCCGTCCTGGCCAGGGTAGTCCAGGAAGCTGTTGTTTTTCACGTTGATGAAGAACTGGGCCGAGGCCGAGTGCGGGGCCGAGGTGCGGGCCATGGCCAGGGTGTAGGGCTCGTTCTTCAGGCCGTTCTTGGCTTCGTTTTCCACCGTGGTGTCGGCTGGCTTTTGCTTCATGCCTGGCTCGAAACCGCCACCCTGGATCATGAAACCGTCGATCACGCGGTGGAAGATGGTGTTGTTGTAGTGGCCGGCGTTCATGTAGGCCAGGAAGTTGGCGACCGTCTTCGGCGCTTTTTCAGCGTCCAGTTCGGCGGTGATCTTGCCCAGGTTGGTGGTGATGATAACGGTGGTCATAAGGCATCCTGTGGTGAGTTGTTATTCAAGAAGTCATTTCAAAAAGCCCATGGCGTCGTTGTGGCGCCTTGCCGTGCAGGCGCACTGTCTTCGGCGCCACGCCTGGCCATGGTCATTTTGAAACAACTTCCAGGTACTGTCCCGGCGGGCGCCACGCGCGTGGCCGGGCAAACCGCTATTTTACAGTTTTGGCTGTACGGGGGTCTTCAAAATCGTGGCCGAGGTGATCTCCACCGGCACCACGGGCACATTCTGGAACATGCCCTTGTCGTCCACCAGCACGCCCTTGATCTTGTCGACCACTTCCTGGCCCTTCACCACCTTGCCGAACACGGTGTAGCCGAAGCCGTCGCGGCCGGGGTAGTTGAGCGCCTCGTTGTCGGCCACGTTGATGAAGAACTGGGCCGTGGCCGAGTTGGGATCGGCCGTGCGGGCCATGGCGATGGTGTAGGGCGCGTTGCTCAAACCGTTGTTGGCTTCGTTCTGGACCGGCTTTTTGGTCGGCTTTTGCTTGAGGTTCTTGTCGAAACCGCCGCCCTGGATCATGAAGCCGTCGATCACGCGGTGGAAGATGGTGCCCTTGTAGTGGCCGCTCTTTACGTATTGCAGGAAGTTGTCCACCGTCTTGGGCGCCTTGTCGTGGTCGAGTTCGACGACGATCTCGCCCATGGTGGTTTTCATCGACACTTGCGGCGTGGCGTCGGCGGCCAGCACGGCGCCGGACAAGGCCACGCCCGCGAACAGGCTCATGAATTTGCCTATCGTGGGCAGGCGTTGTTGCAGGGTGGAAAGCATGTTGGGTTCCTGGTCAGAAGGTATGTGCTTAAAAGTAAAGTACTTGAATATTCGCAGGGGGCTGCAAAAAACCTAAGGTATATCGGGCCAGCCGGGATTTTATCAATGCTATACTTGACGACGACGTTCCATTCTAACCCGACAAGGTTGGAAAAAAGAACAATAACGAGGACCCCGTCAGTTTCCATGGTGATCACCCGCGTGCCGGCGCCGCACCCTTCAGTGCGGGCGCAACGGCGCCGTATTGCCGACTGGCCGGTGCCTGCATAACAGCAAGAGTGCGATGAGCAATTTAAAGATTTACAACACGCTGGCGCGTGACAAGCAGACTTTCGTTCCCATGGTGGCAGGCAAGGTGGGCATGTATGTCTGCGGCATGACCATCTACGATTACTGCCACATCGGCCATGCGCGCATGATGATGGCCTTCGACGTGATCTACCGCTGGCTGCGCGCCAGCGGCTACGACGTCAACTACGTGCGCAACATCACCGACATCGACGACAAGATCATCAAGCGCGCCGTGGAGAACGGTGAATCGATCTCGCAGCTGACGGCCCGCTTCACGCAATACATGGACGAGGACACGACGGCGCTGGGCATCCTGCCACCGACCCAGGTGCCGCGCGCCACCCAGTACGTGCCGCAGATGCTGGCCCTGATCGAAAAGCTCGAGAGCAAGGACCTGGCCTACCAGGGCGCCGATGGCGACGTCAATTACGCCGTGCGCAACTTCCCCCAATACGGCCGCCTGTCGGGCAAGTCGCTGGACGATTTGCGCGCCGGCGAGCGGGTCGACGTCAACACCGGCAAGCGCGATCCGCTCGACTTCGTGCTGTGGAAGTCGTCCAAGGAATCGGAACCCGAGGAAGTGAAGTGGGACTCGAAGTGGGGCAAGGGCCGTCCGGGCTGGCACATCGAATGCTCGGCCATGTCGTGCGCGCTGCTCGGCGAGCAGTTCGACATCCACGGCGGCGGCGCCGACCTGCAATTCCCGCACCATGAGAATGAGATCGCCCAGTCGGAAGGCGCGTTCGGCCACACCATGGTCAACTACTGGATCCACAACGGCTTCGTGCGCGTCGATAACGAGAAGATGTCCAAATCGCTGGGCAACTTCTTCACCATCCGCGACGTGCTGAAAAAATACGACGCCGAAGTGGTGCGCTTCTTCATCCTGCGCGCCCACTACCGCAGCCCGCTGAACTACTCGGACGCCCACCTGGACGACGCCCGCGGCGCCCTCACGCGCCTGTACACGGCGCTCGACGGCGTGGACGGCGACGGCCAGCCGCTGGACTGGAACGAGGAACACGCCAAGCGCTTCGCCGAAGCCATGGACGACGATTTCAACACGCCGCTGGCCGTGGCCGCGCTGTTCGACCTGGCCACGGAACTGAACAAGACCAAATCGCCCGTGCTGGCGCGCCAGCTCAAGGGCCTGGCCGGCGTGATCGGCCTGCTGGAGCGCACGCCGCAGCAGTTCCGCCAGGCCAGCGTGGGCGAGGCCGCCGGGCTCGATGAAGCGGCCATCGCCGACGCCATCGCGCGCCGCAAGGCCGCCAAGCAGGCACGCAACTTCGCCGAGTCCGACGCGATCCGCGCCGAGCTGCTGGCGGCCGGCGTGATCCTCGAAGACAAGCCTGACGGCAGCACCAACTGGCGCCGCGCATAATGGTTCCCGCCAAGGAGATGAACGTGGGCGGCGCTGCCGCCGCTGCGACGGCGGCCGTGCCGCCGTACTGGGAAGAAGCCAAGATCGAGCTGATGAAGCGGGACCGCATCATGAAGAAGCTGATCCCGCAATTTGGCGACCTGCACCTGGTCGGCCATGACGACCCGTTCACCACCCTGGCCCGTTCCATCGTGGGACAGCAAGTGAGCACCAAGGCGGCCGACGCGGCCTGGCGCAAGCTGCTGCTGGCGTGCCCCAAGTGCACGCCGGCCCAGGTGGTCAAGGCTGGCGCCGAGCAACTGGCGGCCTGCGGCCTGTCCAAGCGCAAGACCGAATACATCCTCGACCTGGCCGACCACTTCAAGGCGCGCCGCGTGCACGCCAGCCAGTGGGACCAGATGGAGGACGAAGCCGTGATCGCGGAACTGGTGCAGATCCGCGGCATCACGCGCTGGACGGCCGAGATGTTCCTGATCTTTAACCTACTGCGCCCCAACGTCCTGCCGCTCGACGACGCGGGCCTGATCCAGGGCATCAGCGTCAATTACTTTTCCGGCGAACCCGTTTCGCGCAGCGACGCGCGCGAAGTTTCGGCCAATTGGGAGCCATGGCGCACGGTGGCCACCTGGTACTTATGGCGTAGTCTGGACCCGGTTCCTGTAGAATAATGACTCTAATCGCCGGGCGCGGTCTTTTTTCGTTCGCCTGGCTGAGCAAAAACACGGAGGTACAATGACTAAAACGACTTTCCTCAACTTCGAGCAACCGATCGCGGAACTCGATTCCAAGATCGAAGAGCTGCGCTTCGTACAAGACGATTCGGCCGTCGACATCTCGGAGGAGATCGACCGCCTGGCCAAGAAGAGCCAGCAGCTGACCAAGGATATCTACGCCAAGCTCACGCCTTGGCAGGTCGCGCAGATCGCGCGCCACCCGCAGCGCCCCTACACCATGGACTACGTGAACGAAATCTTCACCGACTTCCATGAACTGCACGGCGACCGCAGCTACGCCGACGACCTGTCCGTGGTGGGCGGCCTGGCCCGCTTCAACGGCCAGGCCTGCATGGTGATCGGCCACCAGAAAGGCCGCGACACCAAAGAACGCGCCATGCGCAACTTCGGCATGCCCAAGCCCGAAGGCTACCGCAAGGCCATGCGTTTGATGAAGCTGGCCGAAAAATTCGGCATCCCCATTTTCACCTTCGTCGACACCCCGGGCGCCTTCCCCGGCATCGACGCGGAAGAGCGCGGCCAGTCCGAAGCGATCGGCCACAACCTGTACGTGATGGCGGAACTGAAAGTGCCGCTGATCGCCACCATCATCGGTGAAGGCGGTTCCGGCGGCGCGCTGGCGATTGCCGTGGGCGACGCCGTGCTGATGCTGCAATACGCGACCTATTCCGTGATCTCGCCCGAAGGCTGCGCCTCCATCCTGTGGAAGACCTCCGAGCGCGCCGCCGACGCGGCCGAAGCGCTGGGCCTGACGGCGCACCGCCTGAAAGCCATGGGCCTGATCGACAAGATCGTCAACGAACCGCTGGGCGGCGCCCACCGCGATCCCAAGCAGATGGCCACGCTGCTCAAGCGCGCGCTGGCCGACTCGCTGCGCCAGTTCCACGGCATGAAGACCAAGGACCTGCTGGCCGCCCGCCACGAAAAGCTGATGAGCTACGGTAAGTTCAAGGAAACCACGCCGCAGGAATAAGCGCGGAGCGAACACAAACCGGGGTCAGGTCATGCCCTCACGCATCATGCGCGCATGATGCGTGAGGGCATGACCTGACCCCGGTTTTTTTGGAGCATCGATTGAAGAAGCAACAACTCCCCACGCTGGCCTCCACCTTCACCCAGACGCTGGACGCGATGGGGCAGGGCGCGGCCCGCATGGCCATCGCCCTCAGCGGCGGGCTCGATTCGTCCGCGCTGCTGCACCTGGCGCACGGCTGGGCCCAGGCGCACGGCGCCGCGCTGCATGCCTTCCACGTCCACCACGGCCTGAGCCCCAACGCGGATGGCTGGCAAGCGCACTGCGAACAGGCCTGTGCGGCGCTGGGCGTGCCATTCGACGCGCGCCGCGTACAGCTGGACCCGGGCGCCGGCACCGGCACGGAAGCGGCGGCCCGCAAGGCCCGCTACGCCGCGCTGGGCGGCATGTGCCGCGAACACGGCGTGACGCTGCTGCTGACGGCGCACCACCTGGACGACCAGGCCGAGACGGTGCTGCTGCAACTGCTGCGCGGTTCCGGCCCGGCCGGCCTGTCCGGCATGGACGCGGCCAACGCCGCCCCCGGCCTGCTGGACAACGACACCTTGCTGATGGCGCGCCCGCTGCTGTCGGCTTCGCGTCCGCAACTGGAAGCCTACGTGGCCGAACATGGCATCAGCTACGTGAACGATGAATCGAACAGCGATCCCCGTTTCGCCCGCAACGCCTTGCGCCACCAGGTGATGCCGGCGCTGGCGCAAGCATTCCCCGGTTTCCAGCAGCGTTTCGCGCGCAGCGCCGCGCACGCGCAATCGGCCCAGCGCCTGCTGACGGAAATCGCGCAGCAAGACCTGGCCGCCTGCCTGGACGGCGACTGCATCGACATCGGCCGCCTGCGCCAGCTGAGCCTGGATCGCAGCTACAACCTGCTGCGCCACTGGTTCGGTACGCGCCAGTTGCGCATGCCCAGCACGGCCTGGCTGTCCGAGATGGTGACCCAGCTGCTGGAGGCGCGCTACGACGCCCAGCTGCTCGTCACCCATCCCGATTGCCATGTGCGGCGCCACCGCGACCGCCTGTACCTGACGCCCAAGCTGGCCGACCTGCCCGGCACGCGCGAGGACCAGTTCGACCAGAGCCCTGGCCAGGATTTCGTGTGGCAGGGTGAAACCTCGCTGGCGTTCCCGGCCTACGGCGGCGTGCTCCATTTCGACGCGGGCGACCACGGCTTCGCGCCCGACTGGCTGCGCGTCCAGGCGCTGGTGATCGAATTCCGGCGCGGCGGCGAGCGGCTCAAGCTGGCGCCCAATCGTTCCACCCGCCCGCTGAAATACCACTACCAGGATTGTGGGATTCCCGCCTGGGAACGCGGCCGCCTGCCCGTGGTGCGCACGGCCGCCGACGTGCTGTACGCGGCCGGGCTGGGCATGGATTGCCGTCATGTCAGTGATGAGGCAGGCCAGCGCATCGCCTTGCGCTGGGAGTCTGTATAGACAAGCTTTCGTTCACGCAATTTTGCATGTAGATATGCCGATACAGTATGATTTTATGCGGTTTTTGTCTTGTTATTTTGCAGTGCGGCATGTACAGTAAAGGGCTCCATTTATTCCTATTTGAGCGGAAAACTCACTGTTATGGCTTTAATCGTGCACAAATATGGCGGTACGTCGATGGGTTCGACGGATCGTATCAAGAACGTCGCGCGTCGCGTTGCCAAATGGCATGACGCAGGACACCAGATCGTCGTGGTGCCATCGGCAATGTCGGGCGAAACCAACCGCCTGATCGCGCTGGCGAAGGAAATCCAGGCCCAGCCTGATCCCCGCGAACTGGACATGATCGCCTCCACCGGCGAGCAAGTGTCGGTCGGCCTGCTGTCGATGGCGCTGCTGGCGCTGGGCAAGCAAGCCGTATCCTATGCCGGCTGGCAAGTGGCGATTAAAACCGATTCCGCTTTCACCAAGGCCCGTATCCAGTCGATCGACGACGAGAAAGTGCGCCGCGACCTCGACGCCGGCAAGATCGTCATCATCACCGGCTTCCAGGGTGTGGACGAGCACGGCAACATCTCGACCCTGGGCCGTGGCGGTTCGGACACCTCGGCCGTGGCCATCGCCGCCGCCATGAAGGCGTCCGAATGCCTGATCTTCACCGACGTGGACGGCGTCTACACGACCGACCCGCGCGTGGTATCGGAAGCGCGCCGCCTGAAAGCCATCACGTTCGAGGAAATGCTGGAACTGGCATCGCTGGGCTCGAAAGTCTTGCAGACCCGTTCGGTGGAATTCGCCGGCAACTACCGCGTGCCCACGCGCGTACTGTCGTCGCTGACCGACCCAATGATAGACCTGGAAGAAGAAGCCAACTCGGGTACCCTGATTTCGTTTGAGGAAGATACACACATGGAACAAGCAGTCATCTCCGGCATCGCATTCAACCGTGACGAAGCCAAAATCACCGTGCTGGGCGTGCCGGACCGTCCAGGCGTGGCCTACCACATCCTGGGCCCGGTGGCCGATGCCAACATCGAAGTGGACATGATCATCCAGAACCAGTCCGTCGATGGCAAGACCGACTTCACCTTCACCGTGTCGCGCAACGACTACGCCAAGGCGATGGACGTGCTGGCCGCGTGCAAGGAAGAACTGGGCGCCGCCAGCTTCCAGGGCGACGCCAAGGTATCGAAGATCTCCGTGGTCGGCGTAGGCATGCGCAGCCACGTGGGCGTGGCCTCGCAGATGTTCCGCACGCTGTCGGAAGAGGGCATCAACATCATGATGATTTCGACCTCCGAGATCAAGATTTCCGTGCTGATCGACGAGAAATACATGGAGCTGGCCGTGCGCGCGCTGCACAAAGCCTTCGGTCTGGAAAAAGCGTAAATATTTCGAAAAAAAATCATCGCTAACCTTGACCAAACAGACGGCGGTCTATACTATGGCGGTCGTCTGCTCTAGCGCGGTTTGGTTAGAAAGACATAGTTGAGAAATCGACTAGGAGACGTGGCCGAGTGGCCGAAGGCACTTCCCTGCTAAGGAAGCATACGGGCAAAACCTGTATCGTGGGTTCGAATCCCACCGTCTCCGCCA
>DATFBD010000111.1:0-42060 GCA_035254005.1 Burkholderiaceae bacterium
GGTTGGCGTTTTTGTTTGTGGATTCCGCCGTCCTTGTGGGACGGACAATGTCCGCTGTCGTTCCGGTCGCAGCGGCCCACGCAGCGACCCAACCATGCCTGCCTTGACGCAGGCGCGCGCCAGCCAAAGAGTGCATATCTAAGCGCGAAAACAATCGTTCCGGAAGCGGCGAGTGTGCGGTTCAATCTGGCTTGAGCACCACCCACCACTTCAATGGAATCGATATGAATCATCCAGCTGTTCGCGCTGCAAGCGCACTTTGCGCAAGCCTGTTCGTCACCACCGCATCCGCCACTGACGGCTATTTTTCCCACGGTGTCGGGGTCAAGGCCCAGGGCATCGGTGGCGTCGGTATCGCCTTGCCACAAGATGCGCTCGCTGCGGCCGCCAACCCGGCTGGAACGGCATGGGTGGGGGATCGTCTCGACGCCGGCCTGAGCTGGTTTGCCCCCACGCGTAGCGCGGACGTCGTGGGCAATGGCGTGCCGGGCGCGAATGGCCACTATGACGGCAATGGCAAAAAGAATTTCTTCATTCCTGAGTTTGGCTACGTCAAGCAACTGTCGGGCACCACGACGCTAGGCGTCGCTGTCTATGGCAACGGGGGCATGAACACCGACTACCCGAAGAACCCCTACGCGGCCTTCGGTTCCAGCGGTAACGCCGGCGTCGACCTCATCCAGGTCTTCATTTCGCCGTCGGTCGCCTACAAGCTCGACGAGCGTAATGCCATCGGCGCCGCCATCAATCTCGCCCATCAGCGCTTCTCCGCCAACGGCCTGGGCGCGTTTTCCCCCATCTCGTCCGCCCCCGGCAGCCTGACCAATCGCGGCAATGACAGCGCGAACGGCTTGGGCTTGCGCCTGGGCTGGAACGGCCACGTCACGCCGCAACTGACCCTGGCCGCCAGCTGGGCATCGAAAATCAAGACCGGCGAATTCGACCAGTACCGCGGGCTGTTCGCGCAGGCCGGCAGCTTCGACATCCCGGCCACCTTCGGCCTCGGCCTGGCGTACCAGCTCGTGCCGGCGCTCACCCTGGCGGCGGACGTGCAGAAAATCAAGTACGGCAGCGTGGCGGCGGTGGCCAATCCACTGTCCAACTTATTCGCCGGCAATCCGCTGGGCAGCGCCAATGGGCCCGGCTTCGGCTGGCGCGACATCACGGTCGTCAAAGCCGGCGCCAGCTACGCCGCGAGCAAGGAGCTCACCTTGCGTGCGGGCTACAACCACGCGGGCCAGCCCATTCCCAGCGACCAGACCTTTTTCAATATCCTCGCACCGGGCGTCGTGCAAGATCACCTGACCTTGGGCGCCACCTGGCAGACGCCGGGCGCCGGCGAACTGAGCCTGCACTATGGGCGCGCCTTCAACAAGACCGTCCATGGCGCCAATGCGATTCCCGCCCCCTTCGGTGGCGGCAGCGCCAATATCAGCCTCAGCGAACAGACACTGGGGGTCGCCTATGGCTGGAAACTGTAGGGCGCAGGCCAGACGCGGCCGGCGCCGCACCAGAACAATGCAGCCGGCTCCGCCATGGTGCATGACGCATTCTGCCGCGCCAGAACAATGCGTCGCCGCACCGCCCCGGCGCCCGGAACCACCCGCAATGCCGGAAGGCCCGACTCTTGCTTAGTGATGGACAGGAAGTGAATCCGCACCGCGCGTCACTTGAACGTCCACACAATCATTCCAGGATAGGGAACAACATGGCATACCTTGCACCTTCAGAGTTCGTCACCAAAATGGTCGATGCGGGCGAGTCCAAACTGTATATGGCCACCCGCGACGCGCTGATCCGCGCCTACATGGCCGGCGCCATCCTGGCCCTGTCGGCCGTGTTCGCCGTCAACTGCTCGGTGCAGACCGGCGTGCCGCTGATCGGCGCGATCCTGTTCCCGGTCGGCTTCTGCATGCTATACCTGCTGGGCTTCGACCTGCTGACGGGCGTGCTGGTGCTCACGCCGCTGGCCTTGCTCGACAAGCGTCCCGGCGTCACCCTGCCCGCCGTGCTCAAGCACTGGGGCGTGGTCTTCGTCGGCAACTTCCTCGGCGCGCTGACGGTGGCCGTGCTGATGGCCATCGTGTTCACCAACGGCTTCCAGACCGAGCCGAGCAAAGTCGGCATGACCATCGCCGGCATCGGCGAGGCGCGCACGCTGGGCTACGCCAAATTCGGCGCCTACGGCATGCTGACCTTGTTCGTGCGCGGCATGCTGTGCAACTGGATGGTCTCGACCGGCGTGGTCGGCGCCATGATCTCCACCTCCGTCAGCGGCAAGGTGATCGCCATGTGGATGCCGATCATGCTGTTCTTCGCGATGGCGTTCGAGCACTCGGTGGTCAACATGTTCCTGTTCCCGTCGGCCATGCTGATGGGCGGCCATTTCTCCATCCTCGACTACCTGATCTGGAATGAGATCCCCACCGTGCTGGGCAACCTGGTGGGCGGCCTGGCCTTCACCGGCCTGACGCTGTACGCTACCCACGTCAAAACCTTGCCCAAGCGCGCGCTCAAGAAGGCGGCCTGAGCTTGACGATGCGCCGCGGGCCGGCCGCATGGCCGCCCGCGCGCACTACCATCCATGTCCAGGCAACTCTCCATTTCCACCGGCCAGTATTCCTGCAAGGGCCGCAAGGACGTCAACCAGGATTTCCACGGCATCTACCTGGCCAGCGGAACGCAACTGGGCCACAAGGGCATCGCCATCGCGCTGGCCGACGGCATCAGCGGCAGCGACGTCAGCCAGGTGGCCAGCCAGTTCGCCGTAACCGGCTTCCTGGACGACTACTACTGCACCTCCGACGCGTGGAGCGTCAAGACCTCGGCCGAGCGGGTGCTGGCGGCCACCAATGCCTGGCTCTACGCGCAAACCCAGCAAGGGCGCGGCCGCTACGACAAGGACCAGGGCTATGTGTGCACACTGAGCACCATGGTCATCAAGTCGGCCACGGCGCACATCTTCCATATCGGCGACACCCGCATCTACCGGCTGCATGGCGCTACGCTGGAACAGCTGACGGTCGACCACCGCATCCAGGTCTCGCCCGGACAGAGTTACCTGAGCCGCGCGCTGGGCGTGGACAGCCAGCTCGACATCGATTACCGCACCGTCCCCATCGAAGCGGGCGAGCTGTTCGTGCTGGCCACGGATGGCGTCTATGAATACACGGACGGCGCCGCGATCGCCGCCGCCATCGCGGCCACGCCGCAGCAGCTGGACCTGGCCGCGCAAGCCATCGTCGAGGAAGCCTACCGGCGCGGCAGCCCGGACAACCTGACGGTGCAGCTGGTCCGCATCGACGCGCTGCCCAGTCCCGAGGTCAACGAACTGGTGCGGCGCTACGCCGCGCTGCCGTTCCCGCCGTTGCTCGAAGCCGGACAGATGTTCGACGGCTACCAGATCGTGCGCGAACTGCACGGCAGCAGCCGCAGCCACATCTACCTGGCGCACGACCCCGACAGCGGCCAGCGGCTGGTCATCAAGGCACCGTCGGTCGATCTGCAAGGCGATCCGGCCTTTGTCGAACGCTTCCTGATGGAAGAATGGGTGACGCGCCGCATTCACAGCCCGCATGTGCTCAAGCCGGTGGTGCACGAGCGCCCGCGCCACTACCTGTATCTGCTGGCCGAGTTCATCGAGGGCCAGACCCTGGCGCAATGGATGCGCGACCACCCGCGGCCTAGCCTGCCGGTCGTGCGCGCCATCGCCGGGCAGGTGGGGAAAGGCTTGCGCGCCCTGCACCGGCTGGACATGGTGCACCAGGACCTGCGTGCGGAAAACATCATGATCGACGGCGCGGGCCTGGTCATCCTCATCGATCTGGGCGCCGCCAGCGTGGCCGGCATCAGCGAGTATGGCGGTCCCGCCGAGCCGGACACCCTGCCCGGCGCGCTGCAATGCATGGCGCCGGAATATTTTCTCGGCGAACAAGGCAGCGAACGCTCGGACATCTATGCGCTGGGCGTGCTGGTCTACCAGATGCTGACCGGCACGCTGCCTTACGGCGTCGACGTGCCCAAGGCGCGCAGCCGCGCGGCCCAGCGCAAGCTGCGCTACGAACCGGCGCCGCTCCGCAACCGCGACGTGCCGCCGTGGGTGGACGAGGCCATCAGGAAGGCCGTGCACCCGGACCCGCTGCGCCGCTACGACGACGTGGCCGAATTCCTGTACGACCTCGAGCAGCCGAACCGGGCCTTCCTGGCCAGGAAGCGCCCGCCGCTGATCGAGCGCCACCCGCTGGCGTTCTGGAAGGGCGTGTCGTTCGTGCTGGCTGCTGCGCTGCTGGTGAGCCTCGCTTTCAGGGGAGGCTGAAACAGCCGCCCGCCCCTTCAACTCCTGCGCCAGGACAAATCATCTGGAGATGACTGCGCCTCGGCATGGTTTGACGAAGGCGCAGTGCCGAATATAATAACTGTTAATAACAGATAGGAGGCCAGCCATGCCGACCAGCGTTGCCTTGAGCGATCACTTCGAGAATTTTGTCCGCGAACAAGTCAAGAGCGGACGTTTTAACAACATCAGCGAAGTCGTGCGCGCCGGGCTGCGCCTGCTGGAGCAGCAGGAACAGCGCAACCAGCTGGAACTGGAACTGCTGCGCGCGGAAATCGCGGCTGGTCGCGCCAGCGGCGCCGCCAAATCGGCTGAAGACATATTTCAACGACTGGAAACGAAGTATCGCGCCGCCAGCACCCGATGACACGCCTGGTCATCACCCCACTCGCTGAGCGCGATATCGAAAGCATCGCCGACTATATCAGCCACGACAACCCAGCACGGGCGCTGACCTTCATTACCGAACTACGCGAGCAATGCGCGCGCATCGCGGGCAATCCAATGGGCTACCGGAAACGACCGGAGCTGGGGAAAGCTTTGCATTCCTGCTCCTTCGGCAATTGCGTTCTCTTCTTCGAGGCGACGGCGCGGCAAGTCACGATCCTGCGCGTCCTGCACAGCGCTCGCGATATCCCGGCGCATCTGGGCAGTAAACACGAATAGTTCACGCCGCCGGCGGCGTGAAGCAATCACCTCCCCCATACGGACTATGCAATTCTGATAACATCAATTGAAACGCTTATGGCCGGCACGCGACCGCATGCGCCGCGCCGCGGCCCGCTGTCCGGCCGTGCAAGCTGAACGGAAATCATCAACAGGAGACCCCCATGCATGACCCAGAATACCTGCACGGAAGCTGCCTGTGCGGCGGCGTCGTCTACCGGGCCGCGCTGCCGGTGCGCGACGCCAGCCATTGTTATTGCACCATGTGCCAGAAGCAGCATGGCGCGGCGGCGGGCTCGTACGCCAACGTCGCCAGTGCCGGCCACGTGTTCGAACGGGGTGCCGACCTGGTGACGGAATACGCTTCCTCCGATCATGGGCGGCGCGGCTTCTGCCGCGTGTGCGGCTCCACCCTGTTCTGGCGCAGCACCAGGGCGCCCGACCGCATCGCCATCACCCTGGGCACGCTGGAGCCAGCCTATGACGGCCCCGTCGAGCGCGAGCTGCATACGGAAACCAAGCCAGCCTGGCTACCCACGCGCTGACGCCAACCGCTCGCCCGCCACGTCCCGCCGCAGCATGGTTAGTGCATCCATTCTAAGCTGTCAGTTGACAAATGACCGTCAGTCATTAAACTAGCCATATTATGACCTTCAGTCATTTAACAGGGAGTATGGCGATGAAACAGGATCTGGCAGGACAGTGGGCGCTCGTGACGGGCGCGTCGAGCGGCTTTGGCGTGGACTTCGCGCGCCAGTTGGCTGCGCGCGGCGCCAGGCTGGTGCTGGTGGCGCGGCGCGCCGAACCGATGCAGGCGCTGGCCCGCGAACTGGCCGGCCAGTACGGCACCGTGAGCGAAGTGGAAAGCGCCGACCTGTCCCGGCCGGGCGCCGCGCACGCGCTCAAGGCCGCGCTGGACGCGCGCGGCATCCACATCGACATCCTGATCAACAACGCCGGCTATGGCCTGTGGGGGCCGTTCCTGGAACAGCCGCTGGCCCGCACCCTGGACATGATGCAGCTGAACATGGTGGCGCTGACAGAACTGACCCACGCCTTCGCGGCCGACATGGCGCAGCGCGGCCGTGGCAAGATCCTGCTGGTATCGTCCATCGGCGCCTACCAGGCCACCCCGACCTATGCCGCCTACGCGGCCACCAAGGCCTACGTGCTGCTGTTCGGCGAAGCCTTGCACGAGGAATTGAAACCCAAGGGCGTGACCGTGACGGTGCTCTCGCCCGGCATTTCGGCCACCAGCTTCCTGGCCGTGTCCGGCCAGCGCGCCACCTTGTACCAGCGCCTGCTGATGATGCAGAGCGCGGCCGTGGTGCGGATCGGCCTGCGCGCGCTCGACCGTGGCCGCGCCTCCATCGTGCCCGGCTGGCTGAACGCGCTGACGGCTTTCGGCAACCGCTTCATGCCGCGCATGGTGCAGCGCCGGGTCGCCTATCAGCTGATGCGGAACTGAGGAAGAACGGCGGCACGGCCGATCCGTTGTAGAATCCCGTGCCATACAAATACCAAGGAAGCCCATGGGACGCCCCGTCCTGACCGAGCAAGACCGGGAGCAGCGCCGCCGCGTGCTGCTCGACGCCGCCCACCAGCTCTACCGCGAGCGCAACGCCCTGCCGCCCGTGGCCGATATCGCCAGCGCGGCCGGCCTGGCCAAGGGCACGGTGTACCTGTATTTCCGCACCAAGGAAGAAATCTTCGTCGCCCTGCTGGAGGATAGTTTCACGCGGCTGTTCACCGCGCTGGCGCCGCTGCTGACGGCGCTGGACATGGATCAGCCCGGCGGGCCGGCCCGCTTCGCGCGCGCCTACACGCAACTGGTGCGCGACAGCGGCGATTTGCTGCAACTGGCCGCGCTCGGCAACACCGTGCTGGAAAAAAACCTGCCGCTGGAAGCCATGCAGCGTTTCAAGCTGAACCTGGCGCAGGGCATGACGCAAGCCGGCGCCCTCCTCGAACAAGGCACGCGCGCGCGCGAACCGGGCTGGGGCGCGACGCTGCTGCTGCAAACCTACGCGCTCACGCTGGGCCTGTGGCAAGCGCTCGACTTTCCCGACGCGCTGCGCGCGCTGCTCCAGCAACCGGCGTTGCGGATACTGGAGCGGGACTTTCACGCGGAACTGGAAGCGGCCATCGAACGGCTGTGGTCGGCCGCGTTCAACTGATCCGCGCCGGCATCACCACATCAGGTCGTCCGGAATCTGGAACGCGGCGTAGGGATCGTCCTCATCGACCTGGGTGCTGCTCTTGTTGACGCGCACCACCATGGACGCATCGCGCTCGGCGATCTTGTCGGCAATCACGCGCGGCACCAGTTCCACGTTCTCGCCCAGGCAGACGATCACCAGCCGCCCCGCCACCAGGTGCTCACGCACCTCGGCCGAGACGTAGATGCGCTCGATCCTGGTGCCGTGGGTGAAGTTGTAGGCGATGTCGCCCTTGCCCTTGTTCTGGCGGTTCTTCTGCACCAGGTCCACGATTTGCGCGTGGATGGCTTTCTGCGTGGCCGCCTCGTCGCGCTGCGCGTTCATCTCGCGCGCCCGCTCGGCGTTCTTGCGCTGGATCTCGAGCGCGGCCAGGCGCGCCTCGTCCACGCTCTGCGCGCCGGTGCGGCGCTCCTCCTTCTTCTGCTTGCTCTTGTCCTGATTGACCTTCTTGACCTTGTTCTTGTCGACCAGGCCGGCCTTTAACAACTGCTCTTGCAGGGAAACCATGCTTACCACTCCGTCAATGGGTACTGGCGGCCGGCATTGTCGCCGGCCGCCGCAAAGGCGATAGCATAGCAAACCCGGCGCTAGCCGAGCTCGAACGTCGTGATCCCATACTGGCGCGCCATGTCCATCGGCGGCAGGCCCCTGGTGTACATGCGCGCCGTCTCGAAGCACGGCCGCAACTGGTGGCGTGCGGCCAGCGACATGGCGGCCGGGTTAGCCTCGGGCACATCGAGATACACAGGCACGCCCGGCGTCACCTGGCCCAGCAGGTTGAGGAACAGGGTTTCCGCCTGCACGGCCGTGTCGGCGAACAGGGGACCGATCTTGTAGCCGGTACGGCACGGCCGCAGCACGGCATACGCGGCCACGCCCGGTGCGCCCTGGTCGCCAGCGATGCCGACCGCGATGCAATCGGGCTGGGTGATCCAGCACTGGAGGAAGCGGCTGCGCTGGTCCGGGAAGCAGTGGCGGTCGTAGCCGTGCACGTCATCGATGGCGAGCGAGGCCAGCGGCACCGCCGCATTGTCCACGCCGGGCCGGCCGTAGGCCTCGTAGCGGATATTGCGATGGGCCAGCTGGAAGCCGGACCTGGCATAGTTGGCTTGCTGGGCCACCACCCCGTCCAGCCCCACGTTGCGGCCCGCCAGCCGCGCCATGCCAGCCCGCCACAGGGCCATGCCGTAGCCGCGCCCGCGCCACGCGGGCCGCACGATGTAGCCGCCGATGAAGCCGAAGCTGGTGCCGTACTGAATCGCAAAAATGCTGGCGACCGGTTCGCCATCCACCACACCCAGCAGGAAGCCGCCCGGATCGGCCGCGTGGAAGCATGCGGCATCGTTCAGGCCGGGATTCCAGCCTTCATCGGCCGCCCAGCCGAGCACGATGTCCAGCTCCTGTGCCTGCATGGGACGGATCAGCATGGGTTCGGACCTCATCCTGCGCTCCTTGATATGCGTCGTTGATGCCTAACTCTAGGCCTATTCACGGCATGGCGCCATTGCCGCACGACAGCCGTACCGCCCCCCCACCTTGACATACGCCAGCCACGCACTAGGCTGATCTGATCAGACGCTCCCGACACGACCATCCGCGACTGGCGCGGGGCGGACGATGATCAGGAGAAACGCCATGAATGCACAAGAGAACAAGCAACTGGTGATGCAAGGCTACCAACTGTTCCAGAGCGGCGACATCCGCAAGCTGATGGACCTGTATCACGACAACGCGGAATGGATCAGCCCCGATTCCGAGTACACGCCCTATGCCGGCAGCTATCACGGCAAGCAAGGCATAGGCCAGTTCTTCGCCAAGCTGGACGCGTCCGTCCAGACCATCTATTTCGAACCGCGCCAGTTTATCGCCGAGGGCGACACGGTGGTCGTCACCGGCGACGCCACCTGGATCGCCAAGCCCACCGGCCGCCGCTTCGACAATCCATGGGTCCACGTATTCCACATGCGCGACGGCAAGGTGGCCCGCTTCCGCGCCTATTTCGACACGGCGCCCGGCGATCGCGCTTTCCACCCTGAACTGGCCGGCACCACCGCCGCCATGCCGCTGCATCACTGACGGCGACACGCACGCCAAGCCACCGCGCCGGGCGGGTCACCGCGGTCCGCCCGGAGCCGCGCCTGTGCCGGTCTGTTCCGCTTCTGGCCCCACTTCTGTTCCGCTTCTGGACCGCTTCTGTCGCGCGCCTGTCCGGCTTCTGTCCCGCTTCTGTCCGGCTTCTGTCCGGCTTCTGTCCGGCTTCTGTCCGGCTTCTGTCCCGCTTCTGTCCGGCTTCTGTCCCGCTTCTGTCGCGCTTCTGTCGCGCGCGAGCCTCGCGCCTGGTCCGCCCCTGGCCACGCCGCCGCCCGCACGCCGCAGGCGCCCGCCTGCTACACTGCCCATGCCGCGCGCGCCTCCGGGCCGCGCATGGCGCAATGACATCGCCCATGCCTTCAGGAACCTCACCATGTTGAATTTCGAATACTACAACCCCACCAAAATCGTGTTCGGCGCCGGCACCACGGCCGCCCTGTCCAAGCTGGTGCCGGCAACGGCCCGCGTGCTGCTGCTGTACGGCGGCGCCAGCGCGGAAAAGACTGGCACGCTGGCCGACGTACGGGCCGCGCTGGCCGGGCGCGTGGTGCATGAATTCGGCGGCATCGAACCCAATCCCAGCTTCGAGACGCTGCAAGGCGCCATCGCCCAGGTGCGCGCCGAACGCCTCGACTACCTGCTGGCCGTGGGCGGCGGCTCCGTCATCGATGGCACCAAGTTCGTGGCCGCCGCCGCCGTGTACGAGGGCGATGCGTGGGAGGTGGCCAGCAGCCGCGGCGCCGTGGTCCAGCGCGCGCTGCCGTTCGGCGCCGTACTGACGCTGCCAGCCACCGGTTCGGAAATGAACAACGGCGCCGTCGTCACCCGCAAAGCGACCCACACCAAGCAGCCGTTCCGCAGCGAACACCTGTTCCCCAAATTCTCCATCCTGGACCCGACCCGCAGCTACACCCTGCCCGTGAAGCAGGTGGCCAACGGCCTGGTGGACGCCTTCGTCCACACCACGGAGCAGTACCTGACCTACCCCGCGCAAGCGCTGCCGCAGGACCGTTTCGCCGAAGGCTTGCTGCAAACCCTGGTGGAGATCGCGCCGCGCGCGCTGGCCGCGCCCGACGATTACGATACCCGCAGCAACCTGATGTGGGCCGCCTCGCTGGCCCTGAACGGCCTGATCGGCGCCGGCGTGCCGCAGGACTGGGCCACCCACATGATCGGCCACGAACTGACGGCGCTCTACAACATCGACCACGCGCGCACCTTGGCCATCGTGCTGCCGGCCCTGCTGCACGTACGGCGCGACAGCAAGCGCGACAAGCTGCTGCAGTACGGCGCGCGCGTGTGGGGCATCACGGCAGGCGGCGAGGATGAGCGCATCGATGCCGCCATCGCCCGCACCCGCGCCTTCTTCGAAAGCGTCGGCATCCCGACCCGGCTGTCCGGCTACGGCCTGGGCCAGGAGGCGGTGGAAGCCGTGCTGGCCCAGCTGGAAGCGCACGGCATGGTCAAGCTGGGCGAACGGCGCGACATCACGCTGGACGTCAGCCGCGCCATCCTGCAGCACGCCCTCTGACATCAGGGACCGCCCCCCCAGTTTTCCCCCAGTGGAAAACCGGGGTCCGTCCCTGATTTTTGTGCGGGGCAATATAAGTTGTTCGCCGGTTAGATTGACTGCCGCACGGCAGGCTGCAATACTGAAATGGACGAGCGTATGGCATACCGTATGCGAGTCGCTTCCCCCACTCCCGCAAGATCACTGGCGCGGTGGGGCAGATTGCCGCTACATGCCTGCGTGCCATGACTGAATTACGCGCCTCGCTCAAAAGTAAGCACAAGTTTTCGCTCAACTGGAGCTACCTGAACGCGATCGCCAATGGCGTATCGGCCATCGACCTGGGCGAACTGGCCTTGCGCAACCTGCACGATGCGCGCCAGTTCGTGCGCGAATACGGCTTCGACCTGGACCAGCCGGCCGCCCCCGCCCACATCGCCCGCGTGCACCGCGAGGCGGTCGAATTCATCGTCCACACCTTCCTGGAACCGAGCCAGGCCCAGCTGATCCCGGCCGCCGTGGCCGCGCCCGACGATCCACTGCAACTGCTGGTGTACGCGTCCATGCGGGGCCAGCAGTCGGACTTGCTGCGCATGTGGTCGTGCGCCGTGCTCAAGGTCATGCACGGCATTTTCTACCTCGAAAACAACCTCAAGCTGCGCCACTTCGCCACCATCCGCGAGCAGGTGTTCGCCAGCCTGGACGAGGTGATCCATTGCGACGGGCAAGGCCACCATTTCCTCACGGACGGCGAAGTGTGCCTGCCGCTGCTGCAGTTCGAGCGCAAGAACAACAAGGGCCGCCACAGCATCCTGCTCAAGCTGCTGCAAAAGGCGGCCTACCTGGCGGCCGACATCTACGACCACCTGGGCGTGCGGCTGATCTTCAACACCCGCTTCGAATGCCTGCTTGCGCTGCGCACCTTGCAGCGCGCCCACCTGCTGTCGGTGACCAACGTGGACGCCCAGCGCACCCGCAACACCCTGCTCGACCTGGAGGCGGCCAAGCAAGTGTTCAGCAAGTACCGGGCCGTGCTCGACCACAGCGACGCTTACCCGGAACAGCTGCTGCAACGCATGGACGAGGAAATGGCACTGTTGGCCCAGCCGCAGACGCGCAGCGACAACCCGCACAGCGGCGCCGGCTTCAACAGCATCCAGGTCACGGTGCGCAAGATGATCCATTTGCAACCGGACCCCGGCGCCGAGCTCGGCGATTACGATGTAGGGTTCTTCTTCGAATATGAAATCCAGCTGATGGACAAGGCCAGCCACGAGCGCAGCCTGAGCGGCCCGGCCAGCCACGAAGCGTACAAGCGGCGCCAGGTGGAAACGGCGCGCCTGCGCGTGCTGGGGCGCGCGCTGCAGGACTGGATCGCCGCCTGCCAGCCGCCGTTAGCCGCCGCCGCACCGGAGGCCGCGCCCGAGACCAGGCCCAATGCCAACGTCGTCCCCGCCGGCTGCGCCTCCGCGCCCATCACCGCGCCTGCGTCCGCCTTAGCACATTGACGCGCGGCGCGCAGCGCCGGTGTGATCAAATTGACACATGCGTGATATCCGCATCATTCGTTGCTGCATCGCACCATGCTAGAATCGTTCCATCCTCATCCACTCATGGAACAGCAATGAAACGTGTGATCTTCAATCAGAAAGGCGGGGTCGGCAAATCGACCATTGCGGTGAACCTGGCCGCCATCGCGGCACACCAGGGCAAGCGAACCTTGCTGATCGACATAGATCCACAATGTAACGCCAGCCGCTACCTGCTGGGCCAGGCGGCCGACGACGTGGCTCCCACCATGGGCGCCTATTTCGAGCAGCTGCTGAGTTTTTCCATGTTCGCCAAGGCGGCCAGCCAGTACGTGCACGAGACGCCGTTCGAGAACCTGTCCGTGATGGTGGCCCATCCGGAACTGGGCGACTTGCAATCGAAGCTGGAATCGCGCCACAAGATCTACAAGCTGCGCGATACGCTCAACGAACTGAGCAAGGACTTCGATGAAATCTTCGTCGATACCCCGCCGGCCTACAACTTCTTCACCCAGTCGGCCCTGATCGCGGCCGACAGCTGCCTGATTCCGTTCGACTGCGACGACTTCTCGCGCCAGGCGCTGTACACCTTGGTCAATAACGTGGCCGAGATCAAGGCTGACCACAATCCGGGGCTGGAGATCGAAGGCATCGTCGTCAACCAGTTCCAGCCGCGCGCGCTGCTGCCGCAACGGCTGGTGGACGAGCTCAAAGGCGAAGGCTTGCCGGTGCTGGACAACAAGCTGTCGAGCTCGATCCGCATCCGCGAATCGCACGACCGCAACCTGCCCATGATCCACCTGGACGCGCGCCACAAGCTGAGCCAGGAGTTCCTGGCGCTGTACGAGGAATTGCAGGCCGCGTGACGGGCCGGGCCTGCCCGCCGCGCTAGTGGCGCAGGTCCTGCAGGATGCGCGCCGCCGCGCGTTCGGCCTCCGCCTCGGCGGCGGCCCGGTCCGGCAAGGTCAGTTCCACCGACACCCGCCGCTTGGGATAGATGGTGTTCATGTGCATGGGGTTGTTCGACGGCGCATTGATGCACACGTAGGCGCCCCATAGCTTGGTCCCCTCCAGCAATTCCCCTGTGCATTCAACCTCATAGCCATCAATGTTTTTGAAGGGCATAGCCATTCTCCCGGTAGCGTCAGGCGGGGCCGCCGGCCCCAGCACCGACCATGCGCCAAATCCGCAGCCAGCGCAAGGGATGCGACGATAGCGGCCGGCCGCGCTCGCCGCCCGGCGCTCATTGCGGTGCAGGATGGGCCATCAGCGCCGGCAACTCGGCGATGAAGGCGTCGCGCGCCAGCACGCCGGCCGGCACCGCCTGCGGATCGGTTTTCTCTTTGCGGATCAGGCGCGCGAACGTGACCGTGCGCTCGCCCTTGGCGGCCCAGCCAACATACCAGCCATAGCCGGACGCGGCGCCATATTTCCCGTGGATGTCCCAGCCGTCGGGCGCTAGCTCGTAGTGCGTGATGGCGGCCGTCATGTCATAGGCGTGCTGGCTCACACCCAACTGGCGGTTCACCAGCTTGCGCAGGAACGCCACTTGCTCCAGCGGCGAAATACGCAGCGACGAGCCGATCCAGGACATGGTCAAGCCATCGTTTTCCGCATCGCCCATGACGTCGGCATTGCCGTACTGGAACTGCCGGACGTAGGCGGCGAAACGGTCCTTGCCCAGCGCCGTGGTGATCTGCTGCGAATACCAGACCACGGAATCGCGCATCCACTTGGTCGGCTCGGTCGGGTGCAGCCAGGATTCGCGCCAGTCGACATAGCCTTTGCGGTAGGGCAGCACGGGATGCAGTTCATCGCGCAGGAAGCCGGCGTCATAGCCCATCAGGCTGATGGCGAGCTTGAACGTGGAGGCCGGCGTCACGCGCTCCCGGCAGGCGCCACGTTCGAGCACGACATCGCCACGCTCGACGTTCGCGATCGCGGTACAGATTTCCGCCGCGTTCGCCGCGCAGATAACAGACCAGGAACAGGCGGCCAGCGCCGCGACTTTCAGCAATCTCATTGAATTCCTATAAAACATTGTGCAGGGGCCGGTCCGCGCCATGCGGGAGCGCAGCGCGGGTGGCCACACCGGCAGTAGGGCCGGCCGTATTTGCCGGCAGTACGGCCGGCAAATACGGCCGGCATCACGCCGCGCGGCGCATCGACGTGGCGGGCCGCGCCAGCCGGAAGAACACGTCCTTGTCGTCGGCCAGTTCCCGCGTCCAGCCTTGCATGGCATAGAAGCGCTCGGCCCGCGTGCCGGCGCCGGTGCTCAGGCGCACCTGGTCCGCGCCCAGCGCGAATAGCCAGTCGACAGCCAGCCGCAGCAAGGTCTTGGCATAGCCCCGGCCCTCGTGCCCCGGCGCGATGAACAGGGCCCAGATCGACCAGTCCGTTTTGTCCGCGTAGCAGAATCCGACGATGGCCCCGTCCAGTTCCACCACCCAGCCGCGGCCCAGCGCTGCCAGATAATCGCGATACATCCGCTCCGTGATGCGGGCCGGGTTGGACAGGGCATTTTCGGTCACGCTCAGGCGTATGGCCGACATGGCGGCAATGTCGGCCACACGGGCCTGGCGGAATATCGATGTGGGTGCGTCGGTCACGTGATCACCTGCTCCGTTGGCGGCCGCACGCGGCCAGGGGCGCACAGGATAGCATCTTGATCAATGTTGAAAATGCGCAAATTTTCACATCCCCCGCAGCTGGCGCGGACGTGGCCAGACGCTAGCTGGCCGACACCCCTTCCCATGCCGGACGCGGCGCCGGCAAGGTGCACTGTTCCGGCGTGAGCGCGCGCAGCACGGGCGGCGCCGGCTCGCGAGCGGGCGGCGCCGCCGCATCCGGCTCCGGGTCCAGTTCGCGCAGCAGTTCCAGACAAGCCAGCGCGGCCCGGTTCTCCACGTCCTTTTCCTCGTGCCAGGCCGACACCGAGACGGCCACGATGTTGTAGCCGCGCAGCGCGCGGAACAGCGCCCCCATGTCCGCCAGGCTGGGGCCGGCCTTGACGTGGTATTTCAAGGCCGGCATCTGGGCCTCGGCGTCGATCACGTCCGTGTCGAAGTGCACGTACAACCGTTCGGCCGGCGACAAATGCCGCAGGATAGCGCCGATCTCGCAGTGAACCAGGCCCGAGGCGGCCACCGCCTCCGCCTCGCCGGGATCGAGGTCGCGCGCGTCCGACAGCACGATGCGCTGCTCGGGGAACGGCGTCACGCCCACGGCCGAACGCAGCGCGCCGATGGCGTCGCGGTTGTCGCGCCGGCGGTCGGGCCGGCCCACCAGCATGGCCAGCGGCATGCCGCCCAGGTAGCGGGTCTGGCTGGTGTTCCAGGTGTGGAAGTCGCCATGCGCGTCCAGCCACAGGATGCGCTCGGGCGGCCGGCCAGCCTGCTGCAAGCCGCCCAGCATGCCCAGCGACGACACGCAGTCGCCCGAGATGCTGACCGGCACCTCGCCGGCCCGCACGATGTCGCGCACGGCCGCCGCCAGCCGGCCGTAGACCTTGCCCATGCTGCGCATCTGCTCGCCCCGGTCGGCGATCGCGGTGGCCTGGCATTCGTCCACCTGCACCACCTGCCAGTCGTGGCGGTCGAGTTCGCACACGCGGGCCAGGCCGTCGCGCCGCTGGCCCATCAGGAACGGCACCAGCAAGCGGCGCTTCATGACCAGCCCTCCGGGTCCATGTCGTAGCCGAGCGCCGCCATCATGGCCGCCACTTCCGGCTGGCGGCCCAGCGCCAGCAAGGCTTGCTCGCGTTTGCGCCAGCGCTGGCGGGCCGGCTGCTCGGTGGCCATGGTCACGGGCAGTTGCGCCTGCATCGCCATGGGCGCCAAGCCCAGGTAGCCCGTGATGCGGCCCATGGCGGCCACCGGGTCGGCCAGGAAATCCTCGAACCGCAGGCGCAGCGCCGGCACATCGGCTTGCAGCACGGCGCGGTGCGGCGACAGCCACTGGTTCAGGCACACCTGCTCCAGCGGCGCGGCCGTGAATTCGCGCCAGTTGGGCGGCATGTCGAACTTCCACCAGCGCCGCCCGAACGGCAGCACGTCGGTGTAGCCGCCGATGCGCAAATCGACTCCGGCCCAGCGCAGGTCGTGCGAGAAGAAACCAACCGGCGACTGCCAGCCATCGATCAGGCCATTGACGGCCTGGGCATAGCCGCGCGTGAGGTGGATGTACTTGATGTCGGCGTGTGGAAACAGCTGGCGGTACAGGCCCAGCCGGTACACATCGGGCGGGGTCTTGAACAGCAGCACCTTGCTGGCCGCGTCGCCGGCGGCGAAGCGGCGCCGCTGGTGGCGCGGCATGACGAACGGCGGCTCCTCCAGCTTGAGCGGCACGTCGAAGCCGCCGGCCGCGCCAGCGCGCGCCATGCCGTCGTAATAGGCCATGCGCCAGCCGTCGTGGCGGAACACCTTGCCCAGCACGTATTCCTGCCAGGCCCGCTCGCCGCCGCAGCGCCGGGCCGCGCTGGCCGTCACCGCCTCGTCCAGCGACTGGGCCAGCCGGCGCAGTTCGGACGGCTGGGCGAACACGGCCGGAAATTGCAGCAGCAGCCGGTTGCGCCAGCGCCGCTTGATCAGGTCCAGGTCGGGCGGGCCGTCCCCGGCCACGGTCAGGTCGTCGAGCACGCAGTCGGCCAGCGCGGCCGGATTGGCCAAGTCACCGATGGCGTCGCTGTTGCTGGAAAAGCCGAAACCGTTGCCGGTCAGGGCCAGGTAGGGTTCGATCTCGCCATCGAGCGTGGCGATGCCGGGGTGGCGCGCCAGCACGCTGGTGAGCAGGCTGGAGCCGGACCGTGGACTGGTGAGGATCACGGCCACCTGGCGCACGGCGCCGCCCAGCTCGGACGGCGCCACGGCGCGGATCGTATTGACGGCGTCGATCAGCCGGTTCATGCGGGCCGAACCGGCGCGACGCGCTGGATCAGGTACACGAAGAATTTTTTCGTCTCGGCCTTGTCGGCCGCCGCGCTGTCGAGCTCGCGCACGCTGTAGCCGTTGGCCTCGGCCAGCTTGCGGGTCTGCTCGATGGCGCCGAAACTGGCCTGGGCGAAGTAGATGCGCCCGCCCGGCTTGAGGTAGCGCCCCACCTGCTCGAAGAAGCCGGTGTTGGTTTCGAAATTGGTGTCCCATTGCGAACGGGCCACCACGTCGTGGGCCGGCTTGTCGCGGAACGGCAGGTTGGCCGTGATCACGTCGAATTGCTCGTCGCCCACGTTCTGGAACAGATTCGATTCGCGCACTTCCATCACGTCCTCGAAGCCGTGCAGGGCCGCGTTGTAGGTGGCGCTGCGCAGCGCCGACGGGTTCACGTCCAGCGCCAGCACCCGGCCCGCGCCCGCGTAACAGGCGTGCACGGCGATCACGCCCGAGCCGGTGCCCACGTCGAGCACGGCGTCGCCGGGGTCCACCTGCAGCTGGCGCACCAGCGGCTGGCTGTCCGTGAACGGCCAGAACGTGCCAGGGTAGACCATGAACTGTTTGCCCAGGTATTTGATCATGCGCCCCTCGGGCGGGATGGCCTTGAACGCCTTCTGGCGGTTCTTTTGCCAACGGTCGATCTGGGACAAGCCTGCAGCATGTATGTGTTCCATGTCATTCCTTCGCAGTGAGTCACTAGTGAAACAGAAGGGAGCGGCGCCGGCCCGGCCTCGTCGAGTATAGCGAAGGCCGCGGCGGCGCCGAAATGCAGATTAGTTTTAAAATAACATAAAAACGTAGCTAAACAGCAACATACTTTTTGCAAGTGACGGCCGTTCATACCGCGCATTCGACGCTTCGTCGCAGCCCGCGCCCCGGCGCCGCGGGCACGCCGTACAATGTCGGGATGCCATAACAATAATGTTATGTTTTTACCCAACAAGGAGCATTCCATGTGCCGTCTGTCCCTGTCCGTGCCCCTGCTCGCCACCGTGCTGGTGCCGCTGTCGCTGCTGCCGGCGGCGGCCGGCGCGGCCGACAGCGTGCGCAAGGTCGCGCCGTTCATCGCCATCAACAGCAAGGGGCCGATCAGCATCACGGTCAATGTGGGCCAGCCGCAATCGGTGACCGTCAGCGGCAGCGACGACTTCGTCTCGCAGCTCAGGACCGAGGTGGTGCAGAACGAGCTGAACCTCACTTTGCCCGAGCGGCACGGCGGCCAGGTCAGCGGCAACCCGCACGTGACCATCAACCTGCCCTCGCTGAGCCGGGTCAAGGTGGAAGGCGCGGGCGAAACCATCCTGAACCGGGTGGCCGGCGAGCGGATCGACATCAGCTACCTGGGCGCCGGCCACCTGGTGGCCAACGGCAAGGTCAAGCTGCTGCGGCTGGCCGCCAAGGGGGTGGGCGAGGTGGACACGCACGCGCTGCAGGCGGAACGGGTCGATGTCAATTTCAAGGGCGTGGGGGCGGTCAGCGTGTACGCGCATGACACCCTGAACGCCATCGCGCGCGGCATGGGTTCGCTGTCCTACTACGGCCATCCGCGCGTGATCAACAAGTCGGTGCAGGGCTTGGGCAGCGTCAGCGCCGGCGACTGAGGACGGCGCCGGCGCGCATGGCGGCCACGCGGCGCAGCCACGGCGCCGCGCAAGCGGCACCTCGCGCGCCCAACCAGCGAGCTCAACCGGGACAATTGTCATAGTGACATGCCCGGTGATTGCCGTTACCATCGGTAGCGAAAGTGTAGTTCCTGTCCGCATACCCTGGAGGCTGATACCGTGGCTGTGCCCACCGCCCTCGCGCACTGGCGCGCGCAAATCTTCGCGCGCCTGCTGCTGGTCGTGTTCGTACTGGGCGTGGTCACGGCCATCCCCAGCGCGCTGCTGGCCGCGCACGAAGGGGTCTGGCTGATCGCCGTCATCGACGTCAGCGCGATGTTGTGGATAGGCGCCATCTGGCGGCTGCGGCGCCTGGCCTACGCCAGCCGCGTGTGGCATTTCCTCGGCGTGATCTACGTGGTGGGCGTGGGCCTGTTGCTCAAGGTCGGCCCCATCAGCCAGATCTACCTGCTGGCCATTCCCGTGCTGGCCGCGCTGCTGCTCGGCTTCCGGCCCGCGCTGTGCATGCTGGCGCTGACCACGGCCACCGTGCTGGCCCTGGGCTACCGGGCCGACGCCGGCCTGCAGGTGATGGGCCTGCCCGCCTACGGCATGCAGCGCTCGTTCATCATCGCGCTCAACTTCCTGTTCATCGGCGCCATCCTCACGCTGTCGTGCGCGGTGCTGCTGCGCCACCTGGCCAGTTCGCTCTCGGAACTGGCCGCCAGTGCCGCCTCGCTGGAACAAAGCCGCAACCACCTGGTGGCCGTCAACGATGACATCCACCGGCTGGCGTTCTACGACGTGCTCACCGGCCTGCCCAACCGGCGCCTGCTGATCGACCGCATCGACAACCTGCTGGCCGCCAGCGCCCGCGACCGGCACTTCAGCGCCGTGCTGTTCATCGACCTGGACCGCTTCAAGTTCATCAACGACGCGCGCGGCCACGGCACCGGCGACGCGCTGCTGCAGGCCGTGGCCAGGCGGCTGCAACCGCTGATGCGCAAGGCCGACACCGTGGCCCGCATCGGCGGCGATGAATTCGTGGTCGTGCTGTCGCACCTGGCGCCGGCGCTGGAGACGGCCACGCTGGCCGCGCGCACGGTGGCCGACAAGATCCGGGCCGCCATCGCCACCCCGTTCGAGATCGACGGCCAGCGCTACAGCTGCTCGGCCAGCATCGGGGTAACGCTGCTGCCGCAAAGCGGCCGGAACGCCCAGGACCTGCTGCGCGAGGCCGACACCGCCATGTACCGCGCCAAGGCCGACGGCCGCAACGGCGTGGCGTTCTACGAGACGGCCATGCAGACCGACGTCGAACGCCGGCTCGACATGGAGCGCGACCTGGCCGCCGCGCTGGCGGCCGGGCGGCTGGAGATGCACGCCCAGCCCCAGGTGGACCGCCACGGCCGCACCGTGGGCGCGGAAATGCTGATGCGCTGGCCGCTGCCCGGCGGCGGCGCCGTGCCGCCGTCCGTGTTCATTCCGGTGGCCGAGGAGTCGGGCCTGATCCTGCAACTGGGCCAGTGGGCGCTGGAACAGGCCTGCGCCGCGGCGCTGCGGCTGGCGCACGCGGGCCACGCGCTGACGCTGTCGGTCAACGTCAGCCCCAGCCAGTTCCGCCAGGCCGGCTTTGTCGAGCAGGTGCGCGCCACGCTGGCCGCCAGCGGCGCCCCGGCCAGCATGCTGGTGCTGGAAGTGACGGAAGGCCTGCTGGTCGACAAGATGGACGCCACCATCGAACGCATGCACGCGCTGGCCGCGCTGGGGCTGCGGTTCTCGATCGACGATTTCGGCACCGGCTATTCCAGCCTGGCCTACCTGCGCCGCATGCCCCTGTATGAACTGAAGATCGACCGCAGCTTCGTGACGGACGCGCCGCATGACAGCGGCAGCGGCGCGCTGGTGCAAACCATCCTGGACATGGCGCGCCACCTGAAGTTGCGGGTGGTGGCCGAGGGCGTGGAGACCCAGGCCCAGGCCGACTTCCTGATCGGCCACCACTGCCATTGCATGCAGGGCTATTTGTACGGCCGCGCGGCGCCGCTGGACGCGTTGCTGGCGCGGCTGGCGGCACCGGCAGCGCCGCACGCGCCGGCGCCGGCAGCGGTGCCCGATCCGGTAGCGGCAGCGGTGCCCGATGAAGTAGCGGCAGCCGTGCCCGATGTGGTAGCGGCAGCCGTGCCCGATGTTGTAGCGGCAGCGGTGCCGCAGGCGCCGGCCAGCGCGGCCACATGAGTCAGTTTCCAACGCCAAGCACCACCAACCGTATCATTTGTTTTTCCCGCGCCGCCGGGCCGGCGCCATGAAATTTGGCGCGCGTGACAATGCGCGTGCTTTGCGCGCCCCGTCCATCCTAAGCTGTCAGAAGGGCCATGCGGCCGGGAGACAGCCATGGACATCAGCCGCCATCAACGACAGCTCACCCTGGTGGAGCAGGTGTACGAGGCGGCCATGGCTCCGCCCCACTGGCGCGGCCTGTGCGAACGCATCGCCCCCGCGTTCGGCGCCGACAGCGCCGTGCTGGCCCTGCTCGACGATGGCGGCGCGGCCCGCGTGCTGGACCGCAGCGCCAACTTCAGCGACGCGCTGCAAGCCCAGTACGAGCAGCACTACTGCCACGAGGACCTGTGGTCCCGGCGCGCGCGCGAACTGGGCGTGGGCCGGGTGCTCAGCAGCGCCGACCTGGTGGCCGACGGTGAGTTCACGCGTTCGGGCTACTACGCCGACTTCTGCCGCCCGGCCGGCATCTTCTACGTGGTGGGCGCGCTGGTGCCGCTGGCGCCACACGAACTGGCCGTGGTCGGCATCCACCGGCCGCGCCGTGCCGGCCATTTCGAGCGCGACGACAAGCGCCAGCTGGCCGCCTTTCTGCCCCATCTGCGGCGCGCGCTGCGGCTGGCGCGGCGGCTGGAACAGGCCGGGCTGGCCCTGCGCTGCGACGAGGCCGCGCTGGCCAGCGCGCGCGTGGCCGCCATGGTGCTCGACGCGGACCTGACCGTGCTGCACGCCACCGAGAGCGCGGCCGCCCTGCTCACACCCGGTTCGCCGCTGCGGCTGCGGGACGGCCGCCTCAGCGCCGCCACGGCGCCCGGTGGCGCCACCCTGGCGCGGCTGGTGCGCGCCGCCCTGCCCGGCCCCGGCCATGCTGCGCAGGCCCAGGCCCTGTGCCTGCCGCGCGCCGGCCTGCCACCGCTGACGCTGACGGTGGCGCCGTTGCCGGCCGGCCCCGATGCGGCGCCCCGCGCGCTGCTGCTGTTGCGCGCGCCGGAACAGGCCACCGTGGCCGCCACCGTGCTGCGCCAGCTGTACGCCTTGACGCCGGCCGAGGCGGACGTGGCCAAGGCGCTGGCCGAAGGCCACTCGCTGGAACAATTCGCGCTGGCGCATCACATCAGCATGAACACGGTCAAGACCCATCTGCAGCGCGTGTACGCCAAGACAGCCACCGGCCGCCAGGGCGAACTGGTGGCCCTGCTGCACGGTTCGGCCGCCATCTACGGCGCCATGGCAGGCGCCATGTCCGGTGCCATCTCCGGCGCCACGTCCGATGCCACGTCCGATGCCGCCTCCGAAGCCACGTCGGATGCCACGTCCCGTGCTTTCTCCGCAAGGGCCGGCCTCACCCAAACGTGTGACGACGGCGCCGAACCTGCTCGCTACACTGCTCCTACCGGCCGCCCGCACGACCGGCTGGCCACCGGCCAACGCGGCGCGCGCCCGGCGCCCGCGCCTCCCCACCGCGACAGGAGCCCATCATGAAACAGATCCCCATCGCCGCCCTGCTCGGCGCACTGGCGCTGAGCGCCAGCGCCCAAACGCCGGACACGGTGCGCATTCCCGCCGTCTCGCCCCGCATCACACTGCCCGAGCATCCCTACCACCTGAGCGAGGCCGACATTTACACCTTCAAGGGCGACTACGACCTGTCCAACGGCAAAACCCTGTCCGTGTTCAGGCATGGCCACACCCTGTACGCCGAAGTGGGCAATGAAGGCGCGCACCGCCTCGTGGCCGCCTCGGCCAACAATTTCGTGGCAGCCGACCGCCAGCTCAAGCTGGAGCTCAACGACCACGACGACGGCACCATCACGGGCACCCTGACCATGGTGCTGCCAGCCGCCCAGCTCAGTGGCGTCGCCACGGGCGCACAACTGCTGGTGGCGACCTTCCGCTGACGCCGTCCCTGTCGTCGTGTGACATCATTCAATGTCTGATTCGCTTTACAACTGACATTATTTGATGTCAATATTGCACCGATAAGTGACATTAAACGATGTCACAACCGGGGAAGCACGACGACATGAGCAGCAGCAAGCGAACGGCGGTGGAGACCGCCAAGGCCGAGCGGGTGTACCGTGGCGCCAGCAATGAACAGCGGGTGAGCGAGCGCCGCCAGCGCCTGCTGGCGGCGGCCATCCACTGCTTCGGCACCCACGGCTACCATCACACCACGCTCAAGATGCTGTGCGCCGAAGCGGGACTGACGGAGCGCTATTTCTACGAGTCGTTCAGCAATTTCGACGAACTGCTGTGCAGTGCCTACGACGAGGCGGCCGACGCCATCCTGGCCAAGGTGACGGCCAAGGTGGCGCGCGCCGCGCCCAATCCGCAGCACCGCATGCTGGCCGCGCTGGACGCCTACCTGGCGGCCGTGGCGGCCGACAAGGCGCGCGCGCGGCTGGTGCTGATGGAGATCGAGGGCGCCAGCGAGGCGGCCAACGCCACCTACCGCCACCGGCTGAACCTGGCCACTGACCTGATCGAAGAGGTGCTCTGCGCCGATCTGCCGGCCAAGCCGGCCAACGGCCTGTCGCCGCGCCTGCTGTCGGGCGCGCTGCTGGGCGCCATCTACCAGACCGCCAAGAACTGGGCCCTGGCCGACTTCAAGCCGGGGCGCGCCGTGCTGGTGAAGAACCTGCTGGCCCTGGGCCTGGCCACGGCGGCCGCCTGGCAGGGTGCCAGCACACCATCCGCGCCCGCCGCCAGCGGCCGCCGGGGCGCCTGACATGGAGTTCGTTTATACCGTTGGCAGCGCGCTGCTGGCGCTCGCCGCCGCGCTGCTCGTCGCGGTCCTGCTGGCCAACCGGCTGGCGCCGCTGACGGCGGCCCGGCTGGGCATGGACCTGGAACGCTGGCGCGCCGGCCTGCGGCTCAAGCGGGCCGCCGTGCCGGGCTTCGTGATGCCCTACCTGGAAGGTGGACAAGGCGCGCCGCTGGTGCTGGTGCATGGCTTTGGCGGCGACAAGGACAACTTCACCCGCATCGCCCGCTTCCTCACCCCCCACTACCACCTGGTGATCCCCGACCTGCCCGGCTTTGGCGAAGCCACGCGCGACGCGGCGGCCAGCTACACCATCGCCGAGCAGGTGGAACGGCTACGCGCCTTCCTGGACCAGGTGGCGCCCGGCCCCGTGCACCTGGGTGGCAACTCCATGGGCGGCTTCATCGCCGCCCAGTTCGCGGCCACCTATCCGCAGCGGGTGGCCAGCCTGTGGCTGCTGGACCCGGCCGGCACCGCCGCCGCCCAGAGTTCGGCCGTGCTGGAACGCTACCGCAACACGGGCGACATACCACTGCTGCTGCGCCAGCCGGGCGACGTGCGGCGGCTGATCGCCAGCACCACCCACCGCGGCCTGTTCCTGCCGTATTGCGTGCGCACGGCGCTGGGGCAGCGCGGCGCGGCCGACCTTGCGCTGCACCGCCACATCATGCGCCAGCTGACCACGGCGCCGCTGCTGGAGCAGCAATACCGCGAACTGGCACCGCCGGCGCTGATCGTGTGGGGCCAGCAGGACCGCATCCTGCACCCGTCCGGCGCCGCCGCGCTGGGCGCCCTGTTCCGCCGCAGCCGCACCATTCTGATGCCCGGCATCGGCCACCTGCCCATGCTGGAGGCGCCGCGCCAGAGCGCGCGCGACTACCTGGCGTTCCGGCGCGAGAGCGCGACCGCCTGACCACACGCACCCAGCGCCAGCAAGCCATCATGGCATCGCCCACGCTGGATGGCGTGCGCGGCGCCATGCCGTAACCGCTGCGGGCCCGCACCCCGCGGGCACAGGTGACCGCCATGATCGCGGCGGACGGGCGCAGTTCCCACACTGAGCGCATCCCATGACCTCACTCAACGTCTGGCAAGACAGGCGTGGAGCATGGTTGCGCCATGCGCTAGGCTGAAATGGAAATCCCGCCCCCGCGCCGCCCGCCTGCCGACCGAGCCGACACGACGTGCAAGTCATTCAGGGGCAATCTCACTTTGGAGGGCTCAGTCATGAAACGCAGTATCGCCATCAGCGCGCTCATCTTCCTGGCCTCGCTTGCCACGATGGCGGGCGCCCAGCCGGACTTCCCCGGCAGCCAGGTAGCGCCGCGATATCGACTGACAATCACCTCCGTGCGCGCCGGCATCACCGGCCCCAAGGGCATGCCGATCACGCCGCTCGAGAACCGGACGCCAATGTCGCTTGAGCTCACCATAGAGGTCCAACCTTTTGTCGCCGGTGCCCCCGTCCCCATTGTTCCGGCCTGGGTATGTGTGGCGGACCGCGGCGGGGAGTGCGACCGGTCCAGAGCGCCAGTCTGGCCTATCCCGCAACTGGGCGCGGGGACGTTGCACGCCACCGTCAACACCGCCGCGCCGGTGGCGGGCAATGCTGCGCGCTTCCGGCTGAACCTGTGCCAAGGTAATCGATTCGCCGAGTCTGGCGCCCCCTGCGGCAAAGTGCTCGCCATCGCTGAAAGCCGCCCGTTTGCGGTGGCCGCACGCTACAGCCTTGAGTTGCTGGAAGTGGCCATCGAGAAAATACGTTCTCCCCATAACGACACCATCTTCGCTACGCTCGTCGGCGATCCCCATAGCGACGCCCCATTATGCGGCGCACTCTGCGCGCAAGCGTTCCTGAGCGTGAACTCGCCGGCGGGCTCCCGCATCCGGAAAGGCCTTCCCGGCACCCTGGGCGGTTTGCAAATAGGACCGTTTACCAGAGTGCCCGTACAGGACGAAGACATCTGGATAGGCTACTCCTTGATCAACCTAGGCGGCAAATACGATGACGATGGAGACGCCAATCTGGCCCGCATCAAAGAACTGCAAGCCGAGGCACTCAGATACACCAAGGCGGGACTGACCTTCCGCACGGAGGGCGACTATCCCTCCGTGGAACTGAACACCAGGAATCTACGTTGGAGCGGTTGCGACGGCCCGCTGATTGGGCGGATATTCCCTCTGCACAATAGCGGTTCGGGCGCGACCCTGTTCACGCTAACCGAGAGCACCGGACGAAGCGAGTTGGCCAACGACAAGGACATATCGCCGGACCTCAATATTTTCGGCGACGATTGTCACCAACCCAGATACCGTGTGACATGGCGGTTGTGGCGCGACAGCTGGCGCAACTGAGCGGCGGCGAGGGCAGTTTCGTCGCCGCGCCGCAGGCGGCGCATAGCCTGCACGCGAGGCCGGTCGACCGGTGCGAGGGGGCGCCATGCGCGATATGTGCTACCTGAGAACCAGTGGGGCCGACAAGTCCATCCTGGCAGACTATATCGAACATAGCGCGACCGATCCTGGCGTGCAGGCCGCGTTGCCGATACACTAGCGGACATGCAGATCGCCTTTGAAAACCCGGACCAGCCCGAAGTCATCGCCCTGATCGCCGACCTCGACGCCTATCACCTGACCCTCTATCCACCCGAAAGCGTGTACGCGCTGGACCTGGCCACGCTCAAGCAGCCGCACGTGAAGTTCGCCGTGGTGCGCGACGACGCCGGCGCGGCCGTCGGCTGCGGCGCCGTGGTGCTGACGCCCGAATATGGCGAGATCAAGCGCATGTATTTGCGGCCGCAATGCCGCGGCCAGGGTGTGGCGGACCGCCTGCTGGACCTGCTGGAGGACGCAGCGCGGGCGGCCGGCTGCCCGCGCATGACGCTGGAGACGGGACCATCCCAACCGCCGGCGCTGGCGCTGTACGCGCGCCACGGCTTCCGCCGCTGCCCGCCTTACGGCGACTATCGCGACGATCCGCTCAGCGTGTTCATGCAAAAACCGCTGGCCGGCGGCGCCGATGGCGACAGCCTGACCACGCTGCGCGACGACCTGCGCGCGTTCGCGCGCGAGCGCGACTGGGAGCAGTTCCACACGCCCAAGAACCTGGCCATGGCGCTGTCGGTAGAGGTGGCGGAACTGGTGGAGCATTTCCAGTGGCTGCCCACGGGCGCGGATGCGGAACTGGACCAGCAAAAACGCACCGGCATCCGCCACGAACTGGCCGACGTGCTGGCCTACCTGATCCAGCTGGCCGACAAGACCAATGTGGACCTGGCGGCGGCCCTGCGCGAAAAGATGGAACTGAACCGCCGCAAGTACCCGGCCGAGCGTGTGCGCGGCGATGCGCGCAAATATTCCGATTACTGATCACTGCGTACGGAGGCGAGCCCACGCCCGCACCGAGCGGTGCACGGGTGCGCGGGTGGCGGGTGTGCGGGTGCGCTTGTGGCCGCTGGTCGGCGGCCACTGGCCTCAGGCGTCCAGCCGCAGCGCCTTGCGGATCTGGCCGTACACAATGGGCCAGCAGGGCGAGCCGGCCGACACTTCGTCGTAATGGCTGCCGCCTGGCAGTACGATCACTTCGGCCGCGTCGCCGGCCGCAAGCGCGCGGCGCGCGTAGTCCTGGCCGGCACGCGGCGGCGAGATGGTGTCGAACTCGCCGTGGATCAGCACCGTGCGCACGCCGCACGGCAGCAGTTCGGCAGCTGAGGTGTCGGCGAATACGTCCGGCCGCGCCGCGCTGGGCTGGCCGGCCAGTTGCGCCGTGTCGCGCTCACAGCTGCACAGGATCAGCGCCGCCTCGTTGCGCAGGTCGGCCAGGCCGCCCAGGCTGATCACGACCGGCACCGGCAGCGGATCTTGCACGAACATAGGGCTGCTGCGCGGCAGGCGCGCGCGCGCGGCGGCCCATTGCGCCAGATGGCCGCCGGCTGAATGGCCCACCAGCGCCACGCGCGACAGGTCCAGGTCATGCGGGGCCGCCAGCGCGCGCAGCCCATCCAGCGCCTGCGCCACGTCCTGGTACATGCCGGGGTAGCCTCCGCCCGGCTGGTCGTGGCAGCGGTATTCGATGTTCCACACGGCGATGCCCTGGCGCGCCAGTTCGGTCGCCATGTTGCGCATCTGGGTGATGCCGCCGTACTGCACCGTCCAGCAGCCGCCGTGAATCAGCGCCACCACGGGGAACGGCCCCGCGCCCTGCGGCAGGAACAGCTCCGCGAACCGGGATGGCCCATCGCCATACTCCACGCGCAGGTCGGGCACCCGGCCGCTCAGGGCCAGGTAATCGTCCAGCGTCATGGGGGCCGGCGTGGTGGCTGTCGCCATCAATAGTCCTTGCGGGACTTGGCGCCCTTGGCCGCCGCCGGCTTGGACTTGAACTTGTCGGCCTTGGCACCGGGCGCCGGTTTCCTGGGCGGGGTGGACTTGGCCGATTCCGGCGGCATGTGGTCGGCATGGCTGATGCGCAGTTGCGCGCCGCCCACCCACACCTTGCCCAGGTGCTGGAAGATATCGTCGGGCATACCGGCCGGCAGCTCCAGCATGCTGTAGGTGTCGAACACTTCGATGCGGCCGATGTACTTGGCCTCCAGGCCCGCTTCGTTGGCGATGGCGCCCACGATGTTGCTCGGCGTGGCGGCGTTATTGCTGCCCACTTCGATGCGGAAGGCGCTCATGGGAATCTGCACCTTGCCTGGCTTTTCCTTTTTCTTCCTGGCCGGCGCCGCTTCCAGTTCGTCCGGCGCCACCTGCGCGGCCTTGGCCAGCGGCGAAGCCTTCTTCGCGGCGGCGGCGGGTGCGGCCGGTGCCGCTGCTGCGGCCGGTGCGGCCTTTGCGGCGGGTGCCGGCGTCACGCCGCCATCGTCGCGGCTGATACGCAACTGCTGGCCGGCCACCTTGATCGTGGCCAGGTGTTCGAGCACGTCGGCCGGCAGATTGTCCGGCATATCGAGCACGCTGTAGTCGTCGTAGATTTCGATGCGGCCGATGTACTTGGAATCGACGCCGCCCTCATTGGCGATGGCGCCGACGATGTTACCGGGCTTGACGCCGTGCTGGTAGCCTACTTCGATGCGGAAGGTCTGCATGCCGGGATCGGCGGCGCGCACGATGCGTTCCTTTTTCGGGAAGCGCTCGCCGCGCTCCGGACGTTCGCCGCGCTCGGGGCGGTCGAAACCGGCCGCGCGCGCGGGGCGCTCCTCCCACGAGGTGGTCAGCTGCTTTTTGTCGAGCAGCAGCGGCACGTTCCCGCGCGCCAGCTTGGCCAGCGCGGCCGCGATTTCGATGGCGGGGACGTTGTGTTCCTGCTCGTAGTCTTCGATCAGGCTCTGGAACTGTTCCAGCTCGCCCTGCGCCAGCGTTTCCGTGATCTGTTCCTTGAACTTGGCGATGCGCACGTCGTTCACGGCCTGGATGGTGGGCAGTTCCAGCATGCCGATCGGCTGGCGGGTGGCGCGCTCGATCGACTTGAGCAGGTTCTTTTCGCGCGGCGTGATGAACAGGATCGCTTCGCCGCTGCGGCCGGCGCGGCCGGTACGGCCGATGCGGTGGGTATAGCTTTCCGGGTCGTGCGGCACGTCGTAGTTGACGACGTGGCTGATGCGATCCACGTCCAGGCCGCGCGCGGCGACGTCGGTGGCGACCAGGATGTCGATCTTGCCGTCCTTGAGCATCTGGATGGTGCGCTCGCGCTGCGCCTGCTGGATGTCGCCGTTGATGGCGGCGGCCGAGAAGCCGCGCGCCTGCAGCTTGGTGGCCAGTTCCTCGGTACCGAGCTTGGTGCGCGAGAAGACGATCATGCCGTCGAAGTTTTCGGCTTCCAGGATGCGGGTCAGCGCGTCGAGCTTGTGCATGCCACTCACCAGCCAGTAGCGCTGGCGGATGTTCTCGTTGGTGCCGGTCTTGGCGGCCACCGTCACTTCCTTGGGCTGGCGCAGGTAGGTGTTGGCGATGCGGCGGATCACAGACGGCATGGTGGCCGAGAACAGCGCCGTCTGGCGCGATTCGGGCGTCTCCTGCAGGATGCGCTCGACGTCGTCGATGAAGCCCATGCGCAGCATTTCGTCAGCTTCGTCCAGCACCAGCGTTTTCAGTTTGGACAGGTCGAGCGAACCTTTGTCGAGGTGGTCGATCACGCGGCCGGGCGTGCCGACCACCACGTGGACCCCGCGGCGCAGGGCCGACAGCTGCGGGCCGTAGCTCTGGCCGCCGTAGATGGGCAGCACATGGAAGCCGGGAATGTGGGCGGCGTAGGTCTGGAATGCCTCGGCGACCTGGATCGCCAGTTCGCGCGTGGGCGCGAGCACCAGCGCTTGCGGCGTGGCCTGCTTGATGTCGATGCGCGACAGGATGGGCAGCGCGAAGGCGGCCGTCTTGCCGGTGCCGGTCTGGGCCTGGCCCAGCACGTCCTGGTTATCGAGCAGGAAGGGGATGGTCGCGGCCTGGATGGGCGATGGCGACTCGTAGCCGACGTCGTTCAGCGCCTTGAGCAGCGGGGCGCTCAGGTTCAGGTCGGAGAAAAGGGCAATTGGGGATGCAGACATGGCGTCACTCACAAAAATTGTTCGAATCGCCTAATTGCGAAAGAAATTGGTGCGTAGTTTACTCCCTCCCGGCAAGGTGGGCTGAATTACCGGCTTTTTTGGGATGAGCGCTCCCCGCTTGGCGACGGGCAGCAGGGAGATACGCGGACTGCGGCAGATGCGGGGCGGCGCCATTTCGGGAGGCGAAAGTCTAAAGCGGATTAAAATCCCGTTCCCCGTTTCAAGTTTTAGACTGGTCTGGCCGCCCGTCAAGCGGTCCGGCCCGATGGCGCGCTTGCACATCGGCACGCGACCTGCAATCGGAGGCACGTACCCAATGATCGTCGCCGGGGAAACGCAGCCAGACACAGCGCCAGGCATTACGTCCTTCCGCATGGCCGTTGGCGAATATCGACGGCGTCAAGAAGTCGCCATGGTCAGTTCTGATGTACTCTCCAACAACTTTGGCATATTCGGTGGTGTCGCGGAAGCTGGTTCGCAAACAGGTGCCGTCCGGAAGGAAGACGTTCTTCCATTGATAGCCGCGCATCGCCCGTCCGTTGGTCCGCAACTCAAACCGTTCCATGTCGATCGTCAGCCAATGCTGAATCAGTTCTTTCACGAAGATATCCGGTTTGACGCCGGGACGCGAGTCCATCAAATGAAATTCCAGCTTCAAAAAGTCTTCGAGCGGCAGGTGGATGGCGTGCGTGGGGTGGTATTCCATGATGCCCTCTTTTAAAGAGCGTACTAAAAGTTAGACTCAGGAATGAGAAATTGGTTCGTTTTAGATTTTCACCTCCAAAAACGCGGTCGAATTAGATTGGCACCCCGTTTTTTTAGATCGATTCAGGCAGCGGCTTGCCGAAATTAAGCCGTATTAGCTCCCTTCAGCTTCGATTAGACCCAAATCGACGAAGGGGATTTTTTTAATAGCGGCCCCCTATCGCCGGTACTTGCGCGCCCACGCTATGCTCGCGGCGAAAAAAAAGGACAGGGCGCGAACCCTGTCCTTCGTTACTGCGATGCTGCGCGGATTATTTCGTGGCGACTTTCGCTGCCGGGGCGGCTGGTGCAGGTGCCGCTGCGGGGGCCGCTGGTGCTGCCGGTGCGGCTTGCGCCACTGGGGCTGCTGGTGCGGCGGGGGCTGCTTTCGCTGCCGGTGCCACCGGGGCAGCCGTCTCGCTCACCTTGGCCGCTTCCTTCGCTTCGGTCTTGGCTTCGGTCTTGGCCTTGGCGGCTTTCGCGGCCTTGTGGTGGTGCGTTTTCACCTTGGCTTCCTTGGTCGCGACCTTGGCTGCGACTGGGGCGCTGCTGGCCGTGGCGGCAGTGGCGGCCGGTGCCGGAGCCTGGGCGAAAGCGGCGGTGGCGAACAGGGTAGCGATCAGGGCGGAGATAATTTTGCTCATGGTAGTCATCCTTTAAACAATTCGGTGTGCGTCAGGTGTCGGTGTGTACTGCGTGCGAATACGGTGCTGATTACTTGGCGACGACAGCTTCCTTGCCGGCCACCTTGCCTGCTTCCGCGGCGGGTTTGGCCTTGCCTTCTTCTGCCTTCTTGTGTTCTTTGGTTTCCTTGGTTTTTTCGGCCTTGGCTTCCGTCTTCATTTCGGTCTTGGCGGCTTTGGCGTCGGCCTTGACGTCGGCTTTTTCCAGCTTCGCGTCGGTCTTGGCGGCGGCCTTGCTGTCTTTCGCTTCGGCTTTCACCGCGACTGGCGCGCTGACGGCGGCGGTGGTGGCGGCGGTTGGCGCTTGTGCGAAGGCAGCGGTAGCGAACAGGCCGGCGATCAGGGAAGCGATAATCTTGGTCATGATGTGTAATCCTTTTCTGGTTTTCGGCACCGGGACAATTCCCGTGTCACTGAGCAGAAAACGGGGCCCGCCGCACGCCAGTTGACGGGCTTTACAACCTCTTACCGAGTCTTACAATCGCTTACAACCTGCCCTGTCAGCCGTGCGGCCTGACTTCATCGTTGAGCGCGGCCAGCGCCATGCGCTCCACCAGCCCCGGCGCGATCAGCTTGAGCCAGCGCCCCAGCTTGCCCTTGGCCGACATGACCACCTCGCGCTTGCGGCGCTCCATGCCGTCGATGATCAGGCGCGCACACTCCTCGACCGACATGGCGTCGTCGTCTTTCAGGCTGCTGTGGCCCAGCGCCGAACCGGCCGCGTTGAAGCCGCGATGGCGGATCTGCGTCGCCACCACGCCCGGATAGGCGATCGTCACGCTCACCCCGGCCGACTTGAGTTCGCCCCGCAGTCCTTCGAAGAAGCCGCCCATGGCGAACTTGGTGGCGTTGTAGGCCGTGCGCCCCGGCACGCCGATCAGGCCCGCCAGCGACGATACGGCCACGATGTTGCCGCGCGCTTGCTTCAGATAAGGCAGCGCCGCGTGCGTGCACCACACGCTGCCCCACAGGTTGATGCGCATCAGTTCCTCGTACCAGCCCAGGTCCTGCACGTCCTGGAACAGCGCGTGGGCCGAACGGCCGGCGTTGTTGACCAGCGCGTCGATGCGGCCAAAGCGCGCCATGGCCGCCGCGATCAGGGCCTGGCATTGCGCTTGCACCGACACGTCCGTCGGCACCACCAGCGTGCAGGCGCCGAGCGCGTCGCACTGGCCGGCCACCTGTTCGAGCAAGGCGCGGTTGCGCGCGGCAAGCACCAGCCCCACATCCTTTTTGTACCTGGCGGCCAGCTGGCGCGCCATCTCCGCTCCGATGCCGTCGGAGCTGCCGGTGATGATGATGACTTTCATGGGTCCCCTTTTTGTTTGTTATCGCATGATGCTAACTGAATCCGGCCACGCCGGGCATATCGCCGCGGCGGCGATGCAGTAAGATGGCAGCCCATATCCACAACACGCTGGAGCCGCCATGCGCCTTACCCCGTTCGCCATCGCCGCCGGACTTGTCCTGGCATCGTCCACCCTCCACGCCCAGCCGCAACAGCCGGTGGTCAGCGAAGCGCCGCTGCGCGCCCACCTGGCGTTCCTGGCCGACGACCTGCTTGAAGGGCGCGGTACCGGACAGCGTGGCGGCGAGCTGGCGGTGCGCTACCTGGAAACGCAGGCGGCCCTGATCGGCCTCAAGCCGCTGGCGGGCGCCGGCTACCGCCAGCCGGTGCGCATCGAAGGCAGCAAGCTGCTGGACGGCAGCGCGCTGCGCTTCGACACGGGCCTGCAAGTGATCACGCCGGCCATCGGCACGGAGATCGTGTTCGGCACGGCCAGCGGCAAGAGCGAAGTGCAGTTCGATGCGCCGCTGGTGTTTGTCGGCTACGGGGTGCGCGCGGAAGAGGAGCACTGGGACGACTACAAGGGCGCCGACCTCAAAGGCAAGGTGCTGGTCATGATGGTCAACGACCCGCAACCGACGGCCGAGGAACCGGACCGATTCGCCGGCAAGGCTTACACCTACTACGGCCGCTGGCTGTACAAATACGAGGAAGCCGTGCGCCAGGGCGCGGCCGGGGTGCTGCTGATCCACACCACGCCATCGGCCTCCTACCCGTGGAGCGTGCCGACCAATGGCTTCAGCCATGAGCGCTTCCACCTGGCCGGCGCCGGCAATCCGGTCGAAGGCTGGCTGCAGGAAGACACGGCGCGCGCCCTGTTCGCGGCCGCCGGGCAGGACCTGGACGCGCTGCGCGCGCGCGCCGAAACGCGCGCCTTCGCGCCCGTGGACCTGAACATCAAGGTGCATGCCGAGGTGCGCAGCGCGATCCGCCAGGTCGAACAGTTCAACGTGGCCGGCCTGGTGCCGGGCACCGATCCGAAGCTGAAGGCGGAAGCCGTGGTCTATTCGGCCCACTGGGACCACCTGGGCATGGACGAGGGGGCGCGCCGCGACGATCCGACTGACCATATCTGGAACGGCGCCATCGACAACGCCTCCGGCAGCGCGGCACTGCTGGCCATGGCGGCCGAAGCGGTCAGGCATCCGGCCCGCCGCAGCCAGGTGTTCCTGTGGCCGGCGGCCGAGGAACAGGGCTTGCTGGGCAGCGCCGCCTATGTGCGGGAGCCGCTGTGGCCACTGAACAAGACGCTGGCCGACCTCAATCTGGACAGCATGAACTTCGTCGGCCCCACGCGCGACATCGGCGTGGCCGGCGCCGAGCGCAGCACGCTGATCGACACCGCCGCCGTGGTGGCGCGCAAGATGGGGCTCAAGCTGGCGCCGTCCGTGCCGGACCTGTCGGGCGCCTACTTCCGCGCCGACCACTTCAATTTCGCCAAGGCCGGCGTGCCTGCGTTTAACGTGGGGTCGGCCGTGTTCTCGGGCGACGGCTACTTCGAGTTCGCGCGCGACCAGCAGGCGTCAAGCGCGAAGATGGTGGCGTTCAAGAAGGACTATCACCAGGTCAGCGACGAATACCACGCGGACTGGGATTTGTCGGGCATGGTGCAGCAAGCACAGTTCACGCTCAACCTGGGCTATGCGCTGGCCAACGGCAGCGCCATGCCGGGCTGGAAGGCCGGCGACGCGTTCGGCAAGGTCAAACGCTAGTGTGACCGGCGCGGGACCGGGCTGCTGAGTTGCTGGGCGGCTGGGCGGCTGGGCGGCTGGGCGGCCGGGCGGCCGGCCGGCTGGCCGACCGCACGCCCCCCGCGGCCGCCCCGGCCGTGTTGTAAATGCCACAGGGCAACGGTTGGAATCGGCCTATAATCTGGGCAGGCCCGTCCACCCTATCCCAACATGCCATCTTTCCTGTCCCGCGCCGTGCCGCGCGCGCTGCTGCTGGCCGCGCTGTCGCTGGCCGGCGCCGCCCACGCCGCCACCGATACCTACGACGGCAGCCCCGTGGCCGGCTGCAACTATGACGACGCCAGCACCACCTACAGTTGCGCCGCGCTGTCGGGCGCCAACGACATCCACATCGCCGACGGCTACACGGTCATCGTCAACAACTCGGCCAGCATCACGTCGGGCCAGACGCTGACCATGGACGGCAGCGCCGCGCTGCGCATCACCGGCGCCATGAGCCTGGGAACCAGCCAGCTGGCGCTGACCGGGGGCAGCCTGTCCGTGGCGGGCAGCCTGACGCTGCGCATCGGCACGGCCAGCCCCACGGTCGCCATCAGCGCCGCCACCATCGCCATCAACAACAGCGACGGCGCCGTCATCCACGGCACCGTCACGGCCAGCGGCGCGCTGGCCTTCCAGTCCAGCATGCGCGTGACGGGACTGGTGACAGCCGCCAGCATCAGCACCGACATGCACACCGACGTGGTGGCCAGCGTCAAGACCGGCACGCTGTACGTCGGCAAACAGTCCAGCCTCTCGGGCAACGTCAACGCCAGCGGCGACGTGACCATCGATAACCACGCCTCCGTCTATGGCAACCTGACGGGCCACAACGTGGTGCTGAAGAACGCCTGCGCCTACATCAGCGGCAACGCGGCCGTCAACGCGATCGACATCGGCGCCCAGGGCCTGGTCGGCCAGACCATCACCTGCACTGGCGCTGGTGCCAGTGGCAACAGCTGCGTCACCAGCAAGAGCCACGGCAATCCCAATGCCTGCAGCCGCGGTGGCGGCGGCGCCGTCACCGACCTCGATCACATCCTGATCAGCCACCCGGGCACGGCCCTGACCTGCGAGCCGCAGACCGTCACCCTCACCGCCTGCGCCGACGCCGCCTGCACGGCCTACTACACCGACCCGGTGGACGTGACGCTGTCGCCGGGCGGCGCGACCGTCACCGTCTCGGGCGGCAGCGGCAGCGGCACCGTGCAGCAAAGCACGGCCGGTTCCGCCACGCTGTCGGCCAGCGCGACGGAGGCCAACAATGCCAATACCTGCTACAACACGGTGACGGGCAGCAGCAGCTGCACCATGGTGTTCGCCGACGCCGGCTTCAGCTTCACCATCCCCAGCCACCGCGCCGAACAGGTGCAAAGCTTCACGCTGCGCGCGCTCAAGGCCGGCAGCGGCGGCAACGTGTGCGTACCGCTGCTGGCCAACGTCACGCACAACGTCAACTTCAGCTGCGCCTACAACAGCCCGGCCAGCGGCACCGTGCCGGCGCGCGTGAATGGCGTGGCGCTGGCCGCCAGCGCCGCCGCCAGCTGCAGCGCTGGCGGCGCCATCGTGGCGCTGCCGTTCGACGCCAACGGCAGCGCCAGCGCCACGCTGCAATACGCGGACGCGGGCCGCATGACGCTGAAGGCCAAGCTGATCCCGCCCAGCGGGCCGTACACGGGCCTGGTGCTCGAAGGCGCCAGCACCTTCGTCGCGGCGCCCAGCAGCTTCCGCTTCACCATCACCAACGGCGCCGCGGCCAATCCCGCCGCCACCAACGAGACCGGCCCGGTCTTCATCGGCGCCGGCCAGCCGTTCACGGCCAAACTCGAAGCCCTCAACGCCGTCAACGCTGTCACGGCCAACTTCGGCAACGAGTTGCCGGCCGAAAGCTACACGCTGGCCCAGTCGCTGGTAGCGCCCGTCGGCGGGACCATGGTGGGAGTGAACGGCAGCCTGGCCGCCATGGTCAACGGCGCCACGCCGGTCGCCGACATGAGCTGGGACGAAGTGGGCATCATCAACTTCGCCGCCGCGCTGGCCAACGCCAACGGCTACCTCAATTCCGGCATGGGCGTGACGGGCAACGTCAACATCGGCCGCTTCATTCCCGACCATTTCGACACGGCCTTGAACGGCACCGTGCCCATGCCCTGCCCCGTCAATCCCGCGTTCGGCACGCCGTGCCCCGCGCCCAACGCCGGCGGCAAGTTCGTGTACGCGGCCGAGCCATTCGACCTGAGCGTGAGGGCCTACAGCAAGAGCGGCAGCATTACGAAAAACTACCAGGGCCTGTATGCCAGGGCGATCGCGCTGGCCGCCTACAACGGGGCCGGCGCCAGCGGCGCGGCCAACCAGAACCCGCCCGCCTCACCGACGGGCAACAGCCTCAATCCGGCCGCCGTGGCCGCCGCGCGTTTCACCGCGGGGGTCGCCACGGCCGATCCGGCCAGCCTGCCGGCCTACCGCTACGCCTATGGCTATCCGGCCACCTCGGCCCAGCTGGCGCAGCCGACCAATATCTGGCTGCGCGCCACCGACACCGACGGCGCCACCTCGTTGCGCGGGACCGCCACCAATGAAGCGCTGGTGAGCGTGGTCAGCGGCCGCCTGCTGGTGGCCAACAGCTACGGTTCGGAAGCGCTGCCCATGCCGGTGGGAGTACAGGCCCAGTACTGGAGCGGCGCGGGCTGGGTCAACAATCCCGCCTACACCAATGCCACACCGGTGGCGCTGACGAACAACCTCACCTTCAGCAACTGCCAGAAGAACCTGGCCAACAGCGGCAGCAACACCTGCGCCGTCACGTTCACGCTGGCCAACGACAAGCTCACGTTCGCCGGTGGTACCGGCAAGTTCACGGTGGCCGCGCCGGGCAGGAGCGGCGCCGTCGATATCACGCTGAGCAAGGGCGGCGTGCAAGCGATCCCCTACCTGCCCAGCACGACGGGCCGCGCCACGTTCGGCGTGTACCGGGCCGGCCCCGTGGTCTACCTGCGCGAAGTGTACTGACGATGCGCGCCGATCTGCGGTAGCATGGCGCCTTTGCACCTCACGGGAGCCGCCATGGACACCACTTCCAGCTGGATCAACATCGACAGCAACAGCGAGGCCGCCGCTGGCCAGTTCGGCGCCTACCTGGCGCTGCCGCGCGGCGGCAAGGGGCCGGGCATCGTGCTGCTGCAGGAGATTTTCGGCGTCAACCGCCATATCCGCAACGTGGCCGACCAGTACGCGGCCGACGGTTACGTGGTGCTGGCGCCGGACCTGTTCTGGCGCCACGGCCCGCGCATCGAACTCGGTTATGACGATGAGGACTGGCGGCGCGCCGTCGAACTGAAGAACGCCACCGACGTCGCACTGGCCCAGCAGGACATCGGCCACGCCGTGCGCGCGCTGCGCGCCGTGCCCGGCGTGCAGGGCAAGGTCGGCGCGATCGGATTCTGCTTCGGCGGCCTGCTCGCTTACCACACGGCCGCCAATGGCCAGGTGGATGTGGCCGTGGCCTACTACGGCGGCGGCATCCAGAACCAGCTGGCGCGCGCGGCGCAAGTGCGCGTGCCGCTGCAACTGCATTTCGGCGCCCTCGATGCCCACATCCCGGCCGACGCCGTGGCCCGCATCGCCACCGCCTTCGACGATAACGAGGCGGTGGAGCTGCACGTGTACGACCAGGCCCAGCACGGCTTCAACTGCAACCACCGCGCCAGCTACCAGCAGCGCGCGGCGGCCCAGGCGCACGGCAATACGCTGGTGTTCCTGAGCGAACACCTTTGACAGAAACCGCAACAGGAACACCCATGGCCCGCCTCATCCTCGACTTCCCCGAGCACCTGTTCTGCTACTCGACCCAGCTCACCGTGCGGGTGACCGACATCAACGGCGCCAATCACCTGGGCAACGACTCGATGATCTCCATGCTATCCGAGGCGCGCGCCCGCTTCCTGTACGACGCCGGGGTGCCGGAAGTGCAGCCGGACGGCACCGGCATCATCGTCACCGACCTGGCCACCACCTACCGGGCCGAGGCGCACGCGCGCGACCAGCTGCTGTTCGAGGTGGGGGTGATGGACTTTAACAAGTATGGCGGCGACATCATCTTCCGCGTCACGCGCCCGCGCGACGCGGCCCTGGTGGCGATGGCCAAATACGGCTTCGTGTTCTTCAACTACCCGGACAGCAAGGTGGTGCCGATGCCGGACGCGTTCGCGGCCCGCTTCCCGCAGGTCAACCGGCTGCCCTGACGGGCGCCGCCAGCCCGTGCGCCGCCGCCTCAGCGCAGGCGGTGCCGCGCATGCGCATCAGCCGGCCTTGCCGGCCGGCTTGAATTCCTTGTCGAACCAGTCATCGAGCATCTGCTTCTCGTAGCGCAGCGCGTCGTCGCTGGGATAGCGGTTCATGCGGTCCTGGTACATCATGTTGGCCAGTTCGCGGTCGCCGCTGCGCAGCACCTTGCCCTCCTGCTCCAGCGTGAAACGCAAGTGCATGTGCGGCCAGTCAGCGCCGCCACGCAGCACGCGGATATCGTCCGGCCCCCAGCGGCGCGGATACACCCAGCCCGCCAGGTCCACGTCCAGCACTTCCACCTTCAGGCTCTGGCCGGCCGGCAGGCGCTTGCCCAGATCGGTGAAGTGGGCCGTGAGTTCCTTCATCACATGCTCGCGTTCGCGCACGCCATAGGGCACGTCACTGAACTGTTCGGGCTTGACATAGGTGACGGTCACATCCGCCAGCGCGGGTCCGCAGGCGGCCAGCGCCAGCGCCGCGGCGGCCAGGATACGGTAACGGGTAAGCATGGTCATGGTTCCTTTCCGACTTCAGACGAGATCAGGCGGCCGCGCCGCCCATTTTCACTATAGCGCGTTTCATGGACGCCAGTTCATGCTGCATAACATTGTTACCAATGTCACGCGCTTGTCATATCAAATCACTAAGATGCCGCTCAATGAGGCGCGCCACCGCCTCGCATGATGCCGCCGGCGCCGCGCCGGGCGGCACATGGAATGGCTCAACCCCGGCTTTCACCATTACAGGATGCTTTTCATGCACGAATCACCCGATCTGTCCCGCCGCCGTCTGCTGCAATTCCTGTCCAGCGCACCGCTGCTGCCGCTGGCTGGCGCAGGCAGCGCCTCCCTGCTGCTGTCGGCCTGCGGCGGTTCCTCCAGCGCCGACGCGGCCCCGGTGCCGCCCACCGTCACCCTGAGCGCCGTCACCTTCTCCGGCATGCCGGCCCTGGGCCTGGCCGACGCCGCCAAGATGGCCACCACCACGGTTGGCTCGGCCCTGCAGGCCAGCTACAGCGACGGCAGCAAGCGCAGCTACACGCTGCAGTACCAGACCTTCTTCATCACGGGCGCCATGGTACCCAACGGCAATGGCGGCACCATCCTGGCCGGCGGCTACTACGACATCAACAACAAGCCCATCCTCGACAGCACGGACGCCGGCCAGCGCCAGTTCTTCTCCGACTGCCCGGACGGCACCTCGCTGCTCAAGCTCGATGCGCCCACCGTGCCCGGCGTCAAAGGCAACACCGTGTTCGCCGTGGTGCAGTTCGAATACACCACCCGCAATGTGGCTGGCGCCTCGATGTACGGCATGCTGCCCTCGCCGATCGCGGTGCTGACGCTGGACCAGGACAAGACCACCGGCGCGCTGTCGCTGGTCAAATACCACAACGTCGACACCAGCGCCGTGAACGGCCTGTGGATCACGTGCGGCGCCAGCCGCTCGCCCTGGAATACCCATTTGGCCAGCGAGGAATACGAACCGGACGCCACCGCCATCGCCAGCAACAAACAGTTCGCCGCGTTCAGCACCAACCTGTTCGGCGACGCGGCCAAGGCCAACCCCTACCACTACGGCCACCTGCCGGAAGTGACGGTCAACCCGGACGGCACGGGCAGCGTCAAGAAGCACTACTGCATGGGCCGCATCTCGCACGAGCTGGTGCAAGTGATGCCCGACGAGCGCACCGCGCTGATGGGCGACGACGCCACCAACGGCGGCCTGTTCATGTTCGTGGCCGACCGCGCACGCGACCTGTCGTCTGGCACGCTGTACGTGGCCAAGTGGGCGCAAAAGACGGCCGACAACGGGGGCTCGGCCGACCTCACCTGGATCAAGCTGGGCAGCGCCACCAGCGCCGAGATCAAGGCCCTGGCCGACACGCTCAAGGCGGCCGACATCCTGTCCGTCAAGACGGCCGATCCGGCCGACGCCAGCTACACCCAGATCCCGTTCAGCGGCAAGAAGAACTGGGTCAAGCTGGTGCCCGGCATGGAGAAAGCGGCCGCGTTCCTGGAAACCCACCGCTACGCCGCGCTCAAGGGCGGCAGCATGGGCTTCACCAAGATGGAAGGCACCACCGTCAACGCCAAGGACAAGATCGCCTATTCGGCCATGAGCTACATCAATGGCGCCATGAAGGATGGCTCGGGCGGCGTCAAGGTGAGCGGCCCCAGCGCCGGCATCGTGTACGGCCTCAACCTCAAGGGCGGCCAGAAGGATACCAGCGGCGCCGTGATCGACAGCGAGTGGGTGCCGGTCGACATGGCCGCCGTGCCGGCCCTGGTGGGCGAGGACCTGGCCACGCCGGACGCGCTGGGCAACCTGGCCAATCCGGACAAGGTAGCCAATCCGGACAACATCAAGTTCTCGGAAAAGCTGCGCACGCTGTTCATCGGCGAGGACAGCGGCCTGCACGTGAACAACTTCCTGTGGGCCTACAACGTCGATACCAAGGCACTGACGCGCCTGCTGTCCACACCGGCCGGCGCCGAATCGACGGGCTTGCACGCGGTGGACGACATCAACGGCTTCGCCTACATCATGAGCAACTTCCAGCACCCCGGTGACTGGGAAGTGACGAAGGACGCGGCCGGCAATGTCACCGGCGGCCTGCACTCAAAAGTGATGACCACGCTCGATCCGCTGGTGCGCGCCAACTACCGCGACCGCTTCGGCGCGGCCGTCGGCTACCTGACCGGCCTGCCCGTGCTGAACTAAGCCAGCCAGCCAGCACAAACCGGGGTCAGGTCATGCCCTGCAGCAAGAGGCGCGCCTCTTGCTGCAGGGCATGACCTGACC
>DATFBD010000112.1:0-6522 GCA_035254005.1 Burkholderiaceae bacterium
GCCGTCCTTGGCCTTGTAGTTCTGGTATTCGCCGTCCACGGTTTCCATCATCACGCGCTGCAGGATGCCGTCCTTGTCGCGCGCCAGCAGTTCGTCCCAGCCCGGGCCCCAGATGACCTTGACGACGTTCCAGCCGGCGCCACGGAAGTCCGCTTCCAGTTCCTGGATGATCTTGCCGTTGCCGCGCACCGGACCGTCCAGGCGCTGCAGGTTGCAGTTGACGACGATGACCAGGTTGTCCAGCTGTTCGCGCGCGGCCATGCCGATGGCGCCCATCGATTCCGGCTCATCCATCTCGCCGTCGCCGCAGAAGGCCCACACTTTACGCTCGGCCGTGTCGGCGATGGAGCGGGCGTGCAGGTACTTCAGGAAGCGCGCCTGGTAGATCGCCATCAGCGGCCCCAGGCCCATGGACACGGTGGGGAACTGCCAGAACTTCGGCATCAGTTTCGGGTGCGGGTACGACGACAGGCCCTTGCCGTCCACTTCGCGGCGGAAGTTCAGCAGCTGCTCTTCCGTCAGGCGGCCTTCCAGGAAGGCGCGCGCATAGATACCGGGCGAGGAATGGCCCTGGATGTACAGCAGGTCGCCGCCGTGAGTATCGCTGGGGGCTTTCCAGAAGTGGTTGAAGCCGATGCCCAGCATGTTGGCCAGCGAGGCGAAGCTCGACAGGTGGCCACCCAGGTCGCCGTCGGCGCGGTTGGCCTTGACCACCATCGCCATCGCGTTCCAGCGCATGTACGAGCGCAGGCGCTCTTCCAGTTCCAGGTTGCCGGGGCAATGGGCTTCCTGGTGTTGCGGGATGGTATTCACATAGGCCGTGTTGGCGGAGAACGGAATGTGGGCGCCACGGCGGCGCGCCAGGTCCACCAGGCGCTCCATCAGGTAGTGCGCGCGGTCCGGACCCTCTTGCTCCAGCACCGCTTCCAGTGCATCAAGCCATTCTTTCGTTTCCTGCGAATCAGGGTCGATGGCGGTGAGCGCCGTTACCTGGTCAAGTTGAGCTGACATGTATGAAGTCTCCTGTGTGAATGCCTTGATCCAGGGATCGCCGGCGGACGGTACTACGCTGATTATTTACCAATACGACAATTTAGTGGGTAGATTCTAACAGCACTTCCGCGCTTTTTCAAATAGCGATATGAGTTTTTATAATGTGAAATTCCCTGTCGTTTTTTGCCACGACGGGTGCTGCATTGCAGCACGTCCGTGCTGAAAAAAGATAAGCGATCGCACGAAAGGAAGCGCGCCACTAAAGGCCGCACGCGAAAAACGAAGGAAAAATTGGAAATGACTTGACAGACGCGATTGAGCTGCTAGCACTTTCGCTATGCTTGATGCCAATTTGATGATAATTGGATGATAATTTGACGATAATCTGGCGAATTGGGTGCCGCCCGCTCCGCGCGAACCGTCTGCCAGGCAAGCAAGTTATTTCCATATTATTTGAAATGTTGCAGCGATCGCGTTATTATCCTTCGATATTTATTGAAATGTAGAAGCGATCATGGACACCAAAGACGTACTCGCCGCCCTAGCCGCCATCGCCCAGGAAAGCCGGTTAGCGGTATTCCGCTTGCTGGTTCAGGCCGGGCCTGACGGCATGGCCGCGTCCAGGATCGCGGAACACCTCGATATCGCGCCATCGTCCCTGTCCTTCCATCTGAAGGAACTGACGCACGCCAGGCTCATTTCCTCGCGCAGCGAGGGCCGCTTTGTCATCTACTCGGCGGACATCGCGGCGATGAACGGGGTGATCGCGTATCTGACCGAAAACTGCTGCGGCGGCACCCCATGTGGCCCTGCCGGCTGCACCACCAACCCCACCCCTGCCTGAAACGGAGCATCTGCATGCAAGACAAGGTTTATAACGTACTGTTCCTCTGCACTGGCAATTCGGCGCGCAGCATCATGGCCGAGGCACTGGTCACCACGATGGGTCAAGGCCGCTTCAAGGGCTACTCGGCCGGCAGCCATCCGGCTGGCGCCGTCAACCCCTACGCCATCGAACAGATCGCGCACACCGGCTATCCAGTCGGCGACCTGCGCAGCAAGAGCTGGGACGAATTCGGCACGCCAGACGCGCCCAACATGGATTTCATCATCACGGTCTGCGACAACGCGGCGGGGGAAACCTGCCCGTACTGGCCCGGCCATCCGTTGTCCGCCCACTGGGGCTTCGAGGATCCCGCCGCCGTCACCGGCACCGACGATGAGAAGCGCGCGGCGTTTCATCGCGTCTTCCGCCAGATCATGGCACGCATGAACATCTTCGTCAGCCTGCCGTTGCCGATGCTGGACAAGCACGCGATTCACCAGCAACTCCAGGCGATCGGCGCCACCAACGTTTAATTCCCCCTTCCGGACCCCATGCTCACCGCACTCCTGATTTTTCTCGCCACCCTCATTTTCGTCATTTGGCAGCCGCGCGGCCTGGGCATAGGCTGGAGCGCATCGGCCGGCGCCGCCTTGGCGCTGCTGGCCGGCGTCATCCATACCGCCGACATCCCGGTGGTCTGGCACATCGTGTGGAATGCGACCGGCACGTTCGTGGCCGTCATCATCATCAGCTTGCTGCTCGATAAAGCCGGATTCTTCGAATGGGCGGCGCTGCATGTGGCGCGCTGGGGCAAGGGCAACGGGCGGCGCCTGTTCGTGCTGCTGGTGTTGCTTGGCGCGGCCGTCGCCGCGCTGTTCGCCAACGATGGCGCGGCCCTGATCCTGACACCCATCGTGATCGCCATGTTGCGCGCGCTGCGCTTTCCCGCCAGGGCGACACTCGCGTTTGTGATGGCGGCAGGCTTCATCGCCGACACGTCCAGCCTGCCGCTGGTGGTCTCGAACCTGGTCAACATCGTTTCGGCCGACTACTTCGACATCGGCTTTGCGCGCTACGCGGCGGTGATGGTGCCGGTCGACCTGGTGGCCGTCGCCGCCACGCTCGCGGCCCTGATGTGGTTCTTCCGCAAGGATATTCCGGCCAGTTACGATGTGACGCAACTGAGAATGCCTCGAGAGGCAATCCATGACCGCGCCACGTTCATCACCGGCTGGTGGGTGCTCGGCATGCTGCTGGTGGGCTTCTTCTGGCTGGAACACGTGGGCGTGCCGATCAGCGCGGTCGCCGCCGCGGGCGCCGCCTTGCTGTTGCTGGTCGCGGCGCGCGGCCACCGGATTTCCACGCGCGACGTGCTGGGTAACGCGCCGTGGCAAGTGGTGGTGTTCTCGCTGGGCATGTACCTGGTTGTCTACGGCCTGCGCAATGCCGGTCTGACCGACTACCTGACCGCCTTGCTCAATGCCTGCGCCGGCCACGGCGTGTGGGGCGCGGCGCTCGGTACTGGTTTCATCACCGCGATTTTGTCGTCGATCATGAACAACATGCCGACCGTGCTGGTCGGCGCGCTGTCGATCGACGCCACCACCGCCCACGGCGCGGTACGCGAGGCGATGGTGTACGCCAACGTGATCGGCAGCGATCTGGGGCCGAAAATCACCCCGATCGGCAGCCTGGCGACACTGCTGTGGCTCCACGTACTGGCCAGCAAGGAGATCCAGATATCCTGGGGCTATTACTTCCGTGTCGGCGTGGTCCTGACCCTGCCGGTGCTGGCGGTTACACTGGCCGCGCTCGCCGTGCGGCTGGCCTAGAGCAAACGACACATTACCGACAAGGGCGTACCCCTCAAGCATGGACAAGATAGACAATCTCCCCAACATCAATCCCGCCCAACTGGATATGCCGACCATGGACAAGCTGGCACAGGTCGGCGACCTGCGTCACCCGCCACGGATCCTGATGTTATATGGCTCGCTGCGCGAGCGTTCGTTCAGCCGCTATCTGACCGAAGAAGCGGCCCGTATCCTGGAACATTTTGGCGCCGAGGTGAAGATCTTCAACCCGATGGAACTGCCGATGGTCGGCAGCGTACCGGAAGACCATCCGAAAGTGGCAGAACTGCGCGCGCTGTGCCTGTGGTCGGAAGGTCAGGTCTGGTGCAGTCCGGAACGTCACGGCGCCATCACGGCGGTGATGAAAAACCAGATCGACTGGATACCGCTGGAGATGGGCGCTATCCGGCCCAGCCAGGGCCGCACATTGGCCGTGATGCAGGTATGTGGCGGATCTCAGTCGTTCAACGTGGTCAACACGCTGCGCCTGTTGGGGCGCTGGATGCGCATGTTCACCATTCCGAACCAGTCATCCGTGCCGATGGCATACAAGGAATTTGACGAACATGGCCGTATGCGTCAATCCGGCTACTACGAGCGCGTAGTCGACGTGATGGAGGAATTGTTCAAGATGACGCTGCTGCTGCGCGGCCGGACGGACTACCTCACCGACCGCTACAGCGAACGCAATGAACGTGCGATGAAAGCAATTAACCAGGTAATTCAGAAAATATGAGGGCGCCCTAGGCCGCCGCGCCGGCGATCCCGCCGGGCCCGCCCTTGCCACAGCTTGGCGCAACGCCAGCGGGAATTGAAGGATTTCTTGCTTTGCCGCTGTATCAATTGCGGCGGGATAAGGCTAAGCTCGGGCTGGAACTGGGCAGGACGCACGTACTGACGGCATGGCCTGTTCCAACGCACGTCACTGAAAGGATCCATCATGGCAACCATACAGATTTTCGACCCGGCCCTGTGCTGCAGCAGCGGCGTGTGCGGCGTGGACGTCGACCAGGCGCTGGTGGGCTTCGCCGCCGACGCGGACTGGGCCAAGGCGAACGGCGCGCAGCTTGAGCGCTTCAACCTGGCGCAGCAACCGATGGCGTTCGCGGAGAACCCGACCGTCAAGGCCTTCCTGGAACGCTCCGGCGCGGAGGCACTGCCCCTGATCTTGGTCGATGGCGAAGTGGCGCTGGCCGGCCGCTACCCCAGCCGGGCAGAACTGGGCCGCTGGGCCGGCATCGCCGCCGCCGGGGCGCCGCCAGCGCAAGCAAGCTGCTGCTCCGGCGGCCGCTGCTGCTGAACCGAGGAGGCGCCCATGCACTTTCTCGATCAGCCTCCCCGACATCTCTTTTTCACCGGCAAAGGCGGCGTCGGCAAGACGTCGATTGCCTGCGCCACGGCCGTGCAACTGGCCGCCGCCGGCAAGCGCGTGCTGTTGGTGAGCACGGACCCGGCGTCGAATGTGGGGCAAGTATTCGGGGAAACCATCGGCAACCAGATCAAGGCGATCCCCGCCGTACCCAAGCTGTGGGCCATCGAGATCGACCCGCAGGCGGCCGCCCAGGCCTATCGTGACCGCATCGTCGGCCCGGTGCGCGGTGTCTTGCCCGAGAGTGTAGTCAAAGGCATCGAGGAACAATTGTCGGGCGCCTGCACCACGGAAATCGCCGCCTTCGACGAATTCACCGGCTTGCTGACCGAGACGGCGCTGACGGCCGATTATGAACACATCATTTTCGACACCGCCCCCACCGGCCATACCATCCGCCTGCTGCAACTGCCCGGCGCCTGGAGCGGCTTCCTTGAGCAAGGCAAGGGCGACGCATCGTGTCTCGGGCCGTTGGCCGGGCTGGACAAACAGCGTGCCCAGTACCAGGCCGCCGTCGAGGCACTGGCCAATCCGCAGCGTACCCGCCTGGTCCTGGTCGCGCGCGCGCAGCGGGCCACTTTGCGGGAAGTAGCCCGCACGCATGAGGAGCTGGCTGCCATTGGGCTGTCGCAACAGTACCTCGTCATCAATGGCGTGCTGGCGCCGGACGAGGCCGGGCAGGATGCGCTGGCGGCCGCGATTGTCCAGCGCGAGCAGGCGGCGCTGGCCGCCATGCCGGAGGTGCTCAAGAACTTGCCGTTTGATCAGATCGCCCTGAAGCCGTTCAACCTGGTGGGGCTGGACGCACTACGGCACTTGCTGGTCAACGGTGCCGGCCCGGGCGCTGCGGGCGCCGTCGAACTGCCCGACCGGCTGAAGGTGCCCAGCCTGGCATCACTGGTCGATGACATCGCCGTCGATGGGCATGGGCTGGTCATGCTCATGGGTAAAGGTGGCGTCGGCAAGACCACGCTGGCGGCGGCCGTCGCTGTGGAACTGGCGCAGCGCGGCCTGGCCGTGCACCTGACCACCTCCGACCCTGCCGCCCACCTGGCCGAAACACTGGAAGGCTCGCTGCCCAACCTGACGGTCAGCCGCATCGACCCGCACGCGGAAACGGCGCGCTACCGCCAGCACGTGCTCGACACCAAGGGCGCGCAACTCGACGCCGAAGGGCGGGCGCTGCTGGAAGAGGATTTGCGCTCGCCATGCACGGAAGAAATCGCCGTGTTCCAGGCGTTTTCCCGCGTCATCCGGGAAGCGGGCAAGCAGTTCGTCGTCATGGACACGGCCCCCACGGGTCATACGCTGTTGCTGCTGGACGCCACGGGCGCCTATCACCGCGAAGTGACGCGCCAGATGGGCGGCACGGGGCTGCACTACACCACGCCGATGATGCAACTGCAGGATCCGCGCCAGACCAAGGTCCTGCTCGTCACCCTGGCGGAAACCACGCCGGTACTGGAAGCGGCCAACCTGCA
>DATFBD010000113.1:0-15915 GCA_035254005.1 Burkholderiaceae bacterium
TACGGGCGCGGTCGTCCGCGCCGATGGCGTGGATGCGCATCGGCTCCAGCAATATCTGCCCCACCGTGTAGCGCGGATTGAGCGAGGCGTACGGGTTCTGGAAGATGATCTGGATGCGCCGCTTGTAGGGCATGAATTCGCGCGCACTCATGGCCAACAGGTCGCGGCCTTCAAAGATGGCGCTGCCGGCCGTGGCCTGATGCAGGCGCAACAGCGTCAGCCCCACCGTGGTCTTGCCGGAACCCGACTCGCCCACGATGCCCAGCGTCTTGCCGCGCGCCAGCGTGAACGAGACATCACGCACGGCCTGGAACTCGCGCCGGCCGAACCAGCCTTCGCGCACGTAAAAACTCTTGCCGAGGTTATTCACCGTAAGCACGGTGTCATCGCCGGGCGCGACGCCGCGCACGCGCGCGCGCGTCGGCACCGGTTGCGCAACGCCGGCTTCGCCTTCCAGGTAGTCGGCGATCACGGCAAGCCGCCACGGCCGCGCATCCAGCGGCGGCCGGCAGTGCAGCAGCGCGCGCGTGTACGCATCCTGCGGCTGCTCGAACAGCTGGCGCACCGGCCCGGCCTCGCGCACTTCACCGTGGCGCATGACGATCACGTGGTCGGCGATTTCGCCCACCAGCGCCAGGTCGTGCGTGATGAACAGTACCGACATCTTGTGCTTGCGGCGCAGGCTGGCGAGCAAGGCCATGATCTGCTTCTGGATTGTGACATCGAGCGCCGTGGTCGGTTCATCGGCGATCAAGAGCTTGGGCTCGCAGGCGATGGCCATGGCGATCATCACGCGCTGCTGCTGGCCGCCGGACAACTGGCCGGGATAGGCGTCGATCTTGCGTGCAGGATCGGGGATGCCCACCTCGTCCAGCAGCGCCAGCGTGCGGGCGCGGGCCTGGCGCCGAGTCATGCCCATGTGCTGGCGCAGCACCTCGCCGATCTGGAAGCCGACCGTGAACACCGGATTGAGCGAGGACATGGGCTCCTGGAAGATCATGGCCACGTCCTTGCCACACAAGGCACGCCGCTCGGGCGCAGCGAGCGCCAGCAGCTCGCGCCCATCAAAACGGATGCTGGACCCGGACGCGACGATGGCGCTGTCCGGCGGCAGCAGTCCCATCACGGCCAGCGCGCTGACGGATTTGCCACTGCCCGATTCGCCCACCAGCGCCACCGTCGCATCGCGCGGCACGTCGAAGGTGACGCCCTTGACCGCTTCCACGCTGCGCTGCCGGTCGACGCGGAAGCCGACACGCAGGCCGCGCACTTGCAGCAAAGATTCGCGGTTCATGCGAGGCTCCTTAGCTTGGGATCGAGCGCGTCGCGCAGCGCATCCGTGAGCAGCGAGAACGCCGTCACCAGCAGCGCCATGGCGGCGGCGGCGGCCGTCAGTTGCCACCACTTGCCCAGTATCAGCTCGTTCTGCGCCTCGTTCAACATGCTGCCCCACGACACCACGCCGACCGGCACGCCAAAACCCAGGAAGCTCAGGATCACCTCGGCCTTGATGAAGCCGACCACCAGGATAGACAACTGCACCAGCGCCACGTGGCTCACATTGGGGAAGATGTGGCCGAACATCTTGCGCCAGTGCGAGGCACCGATAGCGTCGGCCGCCAGCACGTATTCGCGGCCCTTGTGCTTGATGTACTCGGCCCGGATCAAGCGGTACGGGCCGGTCCAGCCGGTCAACCCCAGGATCAGCACGATGGTCAGCACGCCCTTCTGCTGCAGCACGGCGGCCACGGCCAGGATCATCAGGATCGAAGGAATGGACGTGAAGATGCTGTAGAACCAGTTGAACAGATCGTCCACCAGCCCGCCGAAGTAACCGGACACGGCGCCAAACAGCGTGCCCAGCGCCACCGCCAGCAAGGCCGCCACCAGGCCCACGACGATGGAAGTCTCGCCGCCCTTGATGGTCTTCTTGATCACGTCATGGCCCCACTTGTCGGCCCCGAACGGCAGACTGGGCAGGCGCGCGCCGTGGCCATGCGCCCTGGCCGGCAGCGTGGCGCGCAATTGCGCCAGGTCCGCCGCGAGTGGATCGCTCAGGCCGTACATGTCGGGCGCTGCAGCCGCCGGCCCTTTGAGTTGAGCCCGCAATTCGGCCAGGTCGGCGGCCAGCGGATCGAACGGATTATCGGGCCGCGGCGCGGCGGCCGATGCGTCCGCCGCGGCCGCCGTACCGGCCGCGGCACCGGCTACGTCCCGCACCGGCGGCGCGGCGCCGTCCTGGCGCAGGCCAACAGGATCGAGCAGGAAGGTCGGCGGCGCGTAGTTGACGGCCACTTCATCCTCCCAGTCCGCCACGATCAGGCCACTGGCCGACAGCAACAGCATCAGCAGGAACGCCGCCACCACGGCCAGCGCCGCCATGGCCAGACGGTCGCCCCGCAGGCGGCGCCAGGCCAGCGCCCACAGGCCGGGGGAGGCCAGCGCATCACGCATTGCCGGTCCTCATGCCAGTTGCACCCGTGGATCGACGGCCTGGTACAACAGGTCGGTCAGCAGGTTGACCACCATGGTGGCGGCCGCCACATAGATCGTGATGGCCTTGATGACGGGAAAATCACTGCGTTCGACCGCCAGGATCACTTCGCGCCCGATGCCGGGAATGCCAAAGAAGCGCTCCAGCAGGAAGGCGCCGATCAGCAACGCCGGCAAGTTGGACATCACGTAGGTAATGATGGGAATGGCGGCGTTGCGCAGCACATGCACCCACATCACGCGCCGCTCGGACAAACCCTTGGCACGGGCCGTGCGCACATAGTCCTGCCCCACCTCGTCCAGCACGAAGCTGCGGAACAGGCGCAGCGTGGGCGCCACCGACACGGCCAGCCCGATCAGGATGGGCAGCGGCGCATAACGCAGCAGATTGATCCGGAAACTGTCGCCCCAGCCCTGCACCGGGAACAGCCCCAGCCTGTATGCCAGCCCATACTGGAACACGATGATGTAGACCAGGATGCTGACCGACATGCCCACCGTGCATGCCACCATCACGGCGCGGTCCGTCAGCGAGCCACGCACGAAGGCGATGGCCAGCGCCAGCGCGATGCCAACCGTCGTTTCCAGCACGGTCAGTGGCACCAGCACCGTCAGCGACGGCCCCAGCCGGGTGGCCACGATGCTGGACACGGCCTCGCCGGTGGCCCAGCTTTGGCCGAAGTCAAATGTGACGATCTGCTTGATAAATATCCACAACTGCACGTAATAAGGCTGATCCACGCCCAACTGGTGGCGGATATTGGCGATGCTCTGGGCGTTGGCCATCTTGCCGGCCAGGATGTAGGCCGGGTCGCCGCCCACCCAGTTGAACAGTATGAACACCAGCAACACCACACCAAGCATGGTGGGCAGCATCTGCCACAGGCGACGAAGGATATAAGCAAACATACTATTTTTCTTCTTCTATAAGCTGCGCTTATCTCGCTGGCCCGGCCGAACGGTCCAGGTCGATGAATGGCCATTCCTGGTGCAGGATGGGATGCTTTTTATACCCGAGTACGGCCGGTTGCGCCAGCATGTTGCGGTAGCGCGCATACCCCATCAGGGCCACCCCGTTGACTTCCAGACTGCGCGCCATCTTGTGGTACAGGGCATCACGCTGCGGCCCTGCCGGCAAGGCATGGCTGGCACTGTACCAGGCATCGTACAGCGCATCCTGGTAGCAGGCCGCATTATTCTGATGCACGTTGGCGCCGTAGAACAATTGCATGAAGTTGTCGCCATCGGGAAAATCGGCGATCCACTGGAAATTGCGCGTTTGCAGCTTGCACAGGGTTTCCGCCTTCATGATGTCACCCAGGATCAGCCTGTCGTTGTCCATGTGGATGGCCAGCGCATTGTAGGTCTTGCGCCACAGCTCCGCCTGCAGCACGCCGCTGGCCTCGTTGCGCGACGTGTAGCGCACGCGCAGCGGCTTGCCGTCGGGCAGCGTGCGCCAGCCATCGGCGCCCTTCTTGTAGCCGTAGCGGTCGAGCAGCTTGTTGGCCAGCACGGGATCGTATTGCAGCAGGCTGCGGTAATGGGGATCATGGCCCACCACGCCGGGCGGAATCGGATACTGCAGCGGCGTGGCCTGGCCGTTCCACACCAGCCGGATTTCCTCGTCCACGTTGTGGGCCATGGCGATGGCGCGCCGCAGGGCGATTTTTTCCTTGCTCAAGCCACCCAGCACCGGATCCTGCATGTTCCAGTAGTAGTAGGTGATCTCGGGATCGATCAGGCGCGACAACTGTATGCCCCTGGCGGCCAGTTCCGGCCGCAGCTTGCCGTCGAGCAGAGCCTTGGGCGCCAGCGGGCCGTCCAGCCAGAACAGGTCGGCCGCGCCACTGGTGAACGACAGCCAGCGCGACTGATCCTCCAGCTGCACGGTGATCTCGATGCGGCCGATCTGCGGAATCTTCTTGCCGCGCATCTGGCGCACGATGCGCTGGTCATCGGGATCGTCGCCGGGCTGGAAATTCCATGTCATGGGCCGGTGGCCGGGATTCTCATCGAGCACGATGCGGCTGCCGCGCACCCACTGCCCCAGCTGGTAAATACCCGTGCCCACCGGATGATCGGCCACCTCGCCCCTGGCGTCACCATAGCGTTCCACCACTTCGCGCGCCACCGCCGCCAACGGCACATAGGCCAGGATCATGCCCAGGTTGAAATCGGTCTGCGCCAGGTGGATGCGCAGCGTGTAGCGATCCAGCTGTTCCAGTCCCGCCACCGGCCGGTCATAGTCGAACTTGCCGCTACGGGCGGCGTCCGCGGCGAGCTGGTCCAGCCCGACGATTTTGCCTTCGAGCAGCCAGCTGTGGGGCGAGGCCAGCCGGGGATCGAACAGCCGCTTCCATGCGTACACATAGTCGGCCACGGTCAGCTCGCGCCGCTTGCCGCCGAACGCGGGGTCGGGCGTGAAGAAGATGCCGCGCTGCAGGCGGATGGTGTAGCTCTTGCCGTCAGCCGAGATTTCCGGCAACCCGGCCGCCGTCTGCGGTGCCAGCCTGACGGGCCGCGCCAGGTAGTCGTAGGTGTAGAGCGTCTCGAAGATGGCTTCGTTGACATGGCCCGTGTACAGGTCGCGCGCGATGGCCGGATCGAAACTGGTTTCGGCCGCCGGCAAGATGGCGTGCAATACCTTGGCCGGTTCCGTCCCATGCGCCGGCAGCGCCACCGGCAAGCCAAGCAGGCATGCCAGCATGGACCATTTCCTGATGAATGTTGCCGGCATCCGTGGCTCGCGGTTGGAGGTTTCTAATGAGCAAACAAGCATAACGATAACCGAATTCCCCTCGCCCAGTCAGTGAAGTTTTTGCATCAATTTGGTGCGTTTTTCGCACCGTCAAGGTGCATTCATACTGCGTCGCACAATAGCTGATGGCATTTTGCTGCAATGCCACGCTACTTGCGCACCGGCTTTCCTGCCGCTTCTCCAACCCTTCCGTAAAGTGCGCTGCTGCACCGCAACAAACAAAATTTTTCGCGTTTGCATAGTGCAAACAAAGTGTTGCATTTACGCATCAATGAGCACGATTTTGTTTGACAAGCAAGACCACGTAGTGTCTGATGCGCCCCTTCTAAAAATACATTTAGTGATTTTTGGAAAGAATTGGCGACTGATGCTTTCCGCTCCGCTACTCACAAGGTGGCAGGGTGGGCGTTTTGCCGCCGTCTAGATATCTTTCTATGGAGTTTTTGGTAATGATGATGGAAACGGTAATTTCCCGTTCCGTGCGCCTAATGTTCTCGGGCAGCGTGGCGGCAGTAAGCCTGGGCCTGGCCCAGCCGGCATTCGCACAAGACGCCAACATCCAGCGCGTCGAAATCACGGGTTCGAGCATCAAGCGCGCGTCGGCCGAAACGGCCTCCCCGGTCCAGATGATCGGCCGCGAGGAACTGATGAAATCGGGCAAGGCGACGGTCGCCGAATTCCTGCAAACCCTGACCGTGGACGGCGCCGGTTCGCTGCCCACCGGCTTCGGCAGCGGCTTCGCCGCCGGCTCGACCGCCATTTCCCTGCGTGGCCTGGGCGCCACCTCGACCCTGGTACTGCTGAACGGCCGCCGCATGGCGCCCTACGCGCGTGCCGATGATGGCCAGAAGAGCTTCACCGACCTGTCCAATGTGCCGATGCAGATCGTCGAACGCATCGAAGTACTGAAGGACGGCGCTTCGTCGACCTACGGCGCCGACGCCATCGCCGGCGTGGTCAACATCATCCTGCGCAAAGACTTCGAAGGCGTACAGCTGAAGGCCGATACCGGCGCTTCGCGCTACAGCGACAACAAGCAGAACAACATCGCCCTGACCGTGGGCAAGGGCAACCTGGACGATGACAAGTACAACGTGGTGTTCAACGCCGAGTACAAGCAGTCGGACCTGCTGGCCGCCAACGCCCGCGCCGACCGCGGCTGGATCGGCCATGGCGACATCCGTCCATGGGGCTACATCCAGAACACCCAGTACATGGGTGGCTACATCACCCCGGGCAACGCGTCCTACACCCCGACCGGCGCCCTGCGCGATCCGAAGACGGGCAACTTCGTCTCGCTGGGCGGTTGCAGCCAGTTCTCGCAGACCGTCCAGCAAGACCCGGCCGGCGGCTGCCTGTGGTCGCAGGACCAGTTCCGCTCGATGCAACCGAACGTGGAATCGGTCAACCTGTACACCCGCGGCACGCTGCAGCTGAACGCCGACACCCAGCTCTACACGGAACTGGGCTACGCACAACGTAACAGCTCGTTCACGCTGGCGCCCGTTTCGGCCACGCCGAACGTGACCTTCCCCGCCAACGCGGCCAATCCGACCGGCATCATCCTGTACACCAACGACTTGCTGATGGCCGCCTCGCACCCGCAGAACATCTTCGGCGTGAACACCCGCATGCGCTACGCCATGTTCGACGTCGGCCCAAGCAACCACATCGCCAACAACCAGTTCAACCGCTTCGTCATCGGCGCCAAGGGTACGGCCTACGGCTGGGATTACGACACCGGCCTGACCCACTCGGAATCGAAGCTGCATATCCAGTGGACCAACCAGCTGAACATGAACGTGCTGAAGTCCGCCCTGGGCGACCCGACCAGCCAGTACTTCCCGTACTACATCGGCAGCCAGGCGTACAAGAACCCCGCTTCGCTGTACGCGGCCATGGTGATGAACCCGACCTCCGATTCGACCACCAAGCTCGACATCGTCGACTTCAAGGCGTCGCGTGAACTGTTCGCGCTGCCTGGGGGCAACCTGGGTCTGGCCGTGGGCGCCGAGCACCGCCGCGAACAGCTGGACAACCCGTCGCTGACCGGCACCGCCGACGGCTCGACCAACTCGAGCTATGTGGCCGCCAAGGGCGACACCAAAGTGTCGGCCATGTACGCCGAATTGCTGGCTCCCATCGTGAAAACCGTGGAACTGTCGGCCGCCCTGCGTTACGACCACTACAGCCAGTTCAACTCGACCACCCCGAAACTGGGCTTGAAGTGGACCCCGGTCAAGACCTTCGCGCTGCGCGGCACCTACACGGAAGGCTTCCGCGCCCCAGGCGTGGCGGAATCGAGCGCCGACAGCCAGTCGACCGGTTCGTCGTCGGTGGTCGATCCAGTCCGTTGCCCGGGCGGCAAGCCAGCCGCTGGCGGCGCCACCGCGCTGGACTGCAACATCCAGATCGGCGCCGTGAAGGTGGGCAATCCCAACCTGGCACCGGAAAAATCCAAGGGCTACACCCTCGGCATGGTCTGGGATCCGCTGAACGACACCAATATGTCGCTGGACGCGTGGAAGATCCGCCGCACCAACGAGATCAACCCGCTGTCGTACGTGGAAGCGGCCTCGCTGCCGTCGGCCGTGCGCCTGGATAACAACCTGGTCGTCAATGGCGTCGTGATCCCGAACTCGGGCACGCTGCTGATCTCCAAGGCTCCTTACCAAAACTCCAGCTACACGGAAGTCAAGGGTATCGACCTGGACGTCAAGCAGCGCCTGCGCCTGGGCAACTACGGCAAGGCCACCATCAACCTGGTGTGGTCGCACGTGGCTTCGTGGGTACGCGCCGACAAGAACCAGACCTTCCAGTTCGCCGGCACCCATGGCAACTGCGATACGTCCGATTGCGCCGGCACGCCGAAGGACAAGATCAACCTGATCACGTCGTGGGACAAGGGCGACTGGAACGTCAGCGGCACCATCAACTACCGTTCGGACATGAAGAACATCCGCTACGAAGGCGCCAAGTGCGCTGTGTTGATGGCCGATGGCAGCAATTCGCCCAACGGCGCCTGCCGCCTGGCCTCGTTCACCACGCTGGACCTGTCGACCCGCTACAACTACAGCAAGCAGCTGCAACTGTACGCGTCGATCAACAACGTGCTGGACAAGATCGCGCCGCTCGATCCGCTGACCTACGGCGGCATGAGCTTCAACCCGATGGACGCTTCCGGCGCCACCGGCCGCTACTTCAAAGTGGGCGCGCAGTACAAGTTCAACTAAGCTGAATTGAACAGAAGTGACCGGCCCGGCCGGTCCGAACCGAAGGGCGGTGAGCGATCACCGCCCTTTTTTATCGGGCCGCAAAGATGCGCTGCCGCACATGTCGATCGCGCATAAAAAAACCCCGGGCAAGCCCGGGGTTTTTATTGGTGCTAAGCCTTACGGCATCAGAACTTGACGTTACCCGACAGGTAGAACGAACGGCCGATCGGATCAGCGTAACGACCATCGTAGCCGGTCTGGTTACCGCCACCAGCGTTCTGCAGCGTCAGCGGTGGGTTACGATCGAAGATGTTCTTCACACCGCCGGTCAGGCTGAACTTGCCGAAGTCGTACTTGCCCTGCCAGTCGAAGGTGGTGTACGAAGGGGTCCACAGACCACCGAACGCCACCGACGAACCTTTCGTGCCATCCGGGTTGGCGGCGTAGATCGAGGTATCGACTGGATATGCTTCGTCATGGTAGCCCGACTTGTAGTGGGCCGTCAGGGTGTTGGTCATCTTGCCGTTGGTCAGGCTCAGCGACAGGTTGGTCTGCACGCGGAACACGACAGCATTGTCAGGACCGAAGGTGCCCAGATCGGAGTTCACCGTACCACCAGCTTCGGTGGTGTAGTTCTGCTTGATCATGTAGGTACCGTTCCAGTTCGCACGCAGGTCGCCGAACGACGACTTGGCACGATAGGCGAAGTCCCAATCCACACCGCGGTAGTTCGCCACACCGCCGTTGATTGGTGCCAGCAGGTAAGCGATGGTGGTGTAGCCAGCTGGGTCTGGGTACGGGTTGGTGAACAGGTACTTGTACTGCTGCGGATTGGCGAAGCCAACCTGCTCAGGCGTACCGGCGGACAGCACCTGGTTGCGGATCTGCACGTTCCACAGGTCCATACCGAGCGACAGGCCCTTCAATGGCTCGATCACGCCGCCGAAGGTCCACTGCTTCGATTTCTCAGGCTGCAGGCCGGCCGAGCCGCTGGCGCCGTTCGGGCCGCTCAGCAGATCGTACTGGGCATTGCCCACCAGGCAGCCGGTCGAACCAGGGAATGGGCAAGCGTAGCTGCCCGAGGTGCTGCCACCGAAGGTGTTGGCACCGGCGATGTCGTTGATGTTAGGCGCCTTGAAACCGGTACCGTAGGCGGCACGCACCAGCACGCTCTCAACCGGGGTCCAACGGGCGCTGACCTTGTAGGTACCGGCGCTGCTGGTGTTGCCCAGATCGCCGCTGGCCAGTTGCTGCTGGATGCCGTTGGCATCAGGCACGGTGGCGAAGATGTAGTTGCTGTGGGTCTTGCCGTAGCTGTCGTAACGGCCGGACACGGTCGCTTCCAGGGTCTTGGTCACTGGCAGCAGGATCTCGGTGAACGCACCCCAGTTGTTGCGGCTGGCGTCGAACGGTACCTGGCCATAGTTACCGCCGACTGGGTAGTCGTCGGACGCTGGCTGGGTCGAGAAGCCGGACTGCGACAGGATCAGCGGGCTGTAGGCGATCTGGTAGTGGGTCTTCGAGTAGTCGCCACCCAGCGAGATGATCGAGGTGCCGCCGCCCAGTTCCATCAGGTCATGCTGCGCCTTGGCGTGCAGGGTGTTCAGCTTGGAGTCGGTGGTCGAGAAGTTGGTGCCGTTCAGCAGCGCGTTCTTCAACAGGCCCGAACCCGTGCCCATCACTGGATCGTAGGCGCCCGAGGCGACCAGCGACTGCAGCTGGCTGAAGTCGGTGTAACCGCCGGCCGCATTGTCCTTGATCTTGCTGCTCGACAGGATCAGGCTGGCCGTGTAGCCCCAGCCAGCCGCCTGGCCATCGACACCGGCCGCGAAGTGACGCGCATCGGTCACGAATTCGTCGGTACGGCCGCCGACCAGCACGGAACGGTAGCCCAGGGTAGCCTTCTGGGTTGGGTTCTCCAGGCCATTCGCGTCCAGGTAAGGCTGCACATACTTGGCGTACAGGCCAGGGAAGCGGGTGGTCGAGTTGACACCCATCGGCTGCGCCGACGGTGCGAACTGGGCGGTCATCGAGAAGCTCGACAGGACCAGCTCACTCCACAGGGTGGTGTTGTCGTTCAGTTGCAGGGTGCCCTTCAGCAAGCCACTGTCGCGGCGGTTGCCGGGAATGTCTTCCACGGTGGCGGCGTAGTTGAAGCGGCACTGGGAACCGGCGGCGCCAGCCAGCGCGCTGCCGCAGTTGCCGTTGGCGGCCAGGTAGGGGTTGATGGCCACGCCATGGGTGGCGACATCAGCGGCCGAACCTTTCGGGCGCACGTTGAAGGTCAGGTTGGCCGGCTCGGTGTTGCCGGTGCGCTGGTCAAAGAAGTAGTCCTTGCCGCCGTTGCTGAACTTGAAGAACGCGCCCTTGGCCGAGAAGTCACGCTGCAGCGCGGTCAGGCGCTGCTGTTCGTCGTGGCTGTACGAGAACAGGATGTTGAACTTGTCGGTATCCAGGTCGCCCCAGCCCTTGGTGATGCCGGCGTTCATGGAACGGCCGCCCGATTTCTTGGGCTGGCTGTAGGTGGCGTAGGCTTCACCCTTGGTGTTGTTCTTCTTCAGGATGAAGTTGACCACGCCGGCGATGGCGTCCGAGCCATACAGGGCGGAAGCGCCGTCGGTCAGGATCTCGATGCGCTCAACCGCTTCCAGCGGGATCGATTCGATGTTGACGGCATAGCCGCCGCCCTGGCCCGAGCCCACGGCCGTGGGTGCCATGCGCTGGCCGTCCAGCAGCACCAGCGTGTATTTCGATGGCAGCGAGTGCAATGCCGCCGTGGTGGCGCCGCCGCCGCCGCCGTTGACGGAGCTCGACGATGGCACGAAGCCTTGCATCGATGGCAGCATCTGGATCAGGTCGGACGCCGACGTGGCACCGCTCTTCTTGATGTCATCCTGGTTCAGCACTTGAACCGGCAGCGCGCCTTCCTTGTTGATCCGTTTGATCGACGAACCGGTAATTTCCACCCGTTGGATGGTCGTGTCAGTGGTCGTTTGCTGGGCCAGAACAGGCTGGGCCAGCAAACCGAAACCTACAGCTACACCGCCCGAGAACATCAGGCGCAGCGAGCGCGACAGTACAGTTTCTTTAATCATTGCTATCCTTGAAATTGAATTTATTAAGCGGCGCGCCGGCTGGTAGGTTGGTGCGTCGACTAAACACTGCTCGTTTTTGAAGCATGAATTGCGCGGATTTGAGCATTTTGTGATGCCGCAAACCTGCATGGTTCAAGCAAGGCCGGGGGCCGGTTTCTCCCCGATTTATTTACCAGTTCACCATTTCAGGCAAATTTAAGTAGGCTTTTGGACGAAAACAGCCACTTAACTGATCATGGATGAGAACATGGCAGCACAAACAGTGTCAACGCGCCCCATGTCATCAAGATGTAATAAAACAACAAACATGCAAGTATTCCTCGTCCTCAGCCCTATTCTTGGTGCACTATCACAGACTGGGGAGATATATCCCGTCAGCGAACAGAGAAAATCTGTCGTTTTTCAGTCTTAGCATGAAGAAAACATTGTCCGGAATCGCCGGACAATGACGGCGGGACGCTCCCTTCGTCCGCCGCCATGCGGCCAACTCCCCTGTCCTCCGCCGTGCCCGCCCCGGGCGATTTCCAACCACCCCAGACTGGCCGACCCTGTTGTTCCAACACCACAAAAAGTGTTTTAAATACAATTCTATAACCGTCGGGAAACTCCCAAAAATTCAGGACAAGCCAAGAATTTGCAAAATATTTTGATGGTTTGATCAACGTTAAGCCACTTTAATTTTCCCACCCCTATTGATTTAAAAACAAAATCAACATAGCCCGATTTGCCTGCAAAAACCGGGATAGAGCAAGACACATAATTAGGATATGACACCAACATTTACTAATTGACACTCCAGAACGCGAATGATTAGATGCCTGCCGAAGAAGGGGAAAATCAACCCTCTTTTCGGGGAGGGGAAACATGGCCTCTTTTGCGTGGCCCGGCGAACGCCGCGACGACCGGTCGTGTCGGCTCCGGGCTTTTAGTAGAACTTCGGGGAGTCTAAAAAAATGATGGTTGAAACAGTTTTATCGCGCTCGATCCGCCTGATGTGCGCTGGCGGTCTGGCTCTGGGCATGCATGCGGCTTACGCACAGGAAGCCCAACCTCAGACGGTGCAACGGATCGAGATTACCGGCTCCAGCATCAAACGCATCGCGGCTGAAGCGTCGCTGCCGGTGCAAACGTTTAGCGAAAAAGATATCAAGCGCGCCGGCGTCACGTCGGCCACCGACTTCATCCAGCAACTGCCGGTCATGCAGGGCTTCACCGTGGCGGCCGACTCGGTCGGCGGCGGCGGCGGCGGCATCACCACCGCTTCGCTGCACGACGTGGGCGAACAATACACGCTGGTGCTGGTGAACGGCCGTCGCATCGCGCCGTCCAACTCCGGCACCACCATCGACATCAACACCATTCCGCTGGCCGCCATCGAGCGCGTGGAAGTGCTGACCGACGGCGCCTCCGCGCTGTACGGCGCCGACGCGATCGCCGGCGTGGTCAACTTCATCCTGAAAAAAGGCGCCGCGCCACTGTCCATCGACGCCAAGTACAGCAAGCCACAAGGCCCTGGCGGCAAGGACAAGTCCATCAGCATCGCCAAAGGCTTTGGCGACCTGGACGATAATGGCTACAGCGTGTTCCTGGCGGCCAGCCACCAGGAATCGGAGCGCATGAAGGCATCCCAGCGCGACTTCGCCAAGACCGGTATCATCAACTTCAACGACCCCGTCACGGGCAAGCCGCTGCAGTTCTTCAACGGCTCCTCGCGTTCGATTCCGCCTAACGTCACCATCCGCTACAAGAATGCCGCTGGCAACAACAAGTCGGTCAACGTCAATCCGTACTTGCAGATCAACGGCAAGTGCCCGCCGGCACACGTTGACGCGTTCGGCGATGGCCAGTGCTATTTCGACTACACCTCGACCGTGGAAATCGCGCCCGAAGTGAAGCGCGACAACGTCTATGGCTCGGGCACCGTCAAGCTGGGTAACAGCGGCTTTAACGCCTTCGCCCAGGTTGCGCTGGGTGAATCGCACACCTATGCCAACATTGCACCCTACCCTGCGGAATTCGCGCTGGCGAAGACCTCGCCACTGTTCGCCAAGTACGTCACGCCTTACCTGACGCCCGAACAACTGAGCGGCATGACGTCGGCCACCGTCAAATATCGCCTGCAGGACCTGGGCGGCCGTGCCTATGACTACGAGAGCAAGACCGCCGACGTGGTCGCCGGTATCGACGGCAGCGCCATGGGCTGGGATATCAATTCCGCCTTCACCTATTCGACCAACAAGGCGCCAACCAACTACGTGGGCGGCTTCCCGCTGGCCGACAAGTTCAACGCGGCGCTGTCGAGCGGCTCGATCGATCCATTCCCGTACGCACTCGGCCAGATGCCGAAGGATATGATCGACGCGCTGAAAGCGACCCAGTACGTCGGCAATTACACCGACACCAAGATCAAGATGCACGGCTTTGACGTGCACGGCTCGCACGAGCTGTTCACCATGCCAGGCGGTAAGTCGCAAATCGCCGTGGGCGCCGACTACCGCAAGACCAGCTACTCGGAAAAAGGCAACGACGCAGTCGCCCACTCGGAAATCCTGTTCGATTCGGACCAGACCCCGTTTGACTTCACCCGCCACAACGCCGGTGCCTTCACGGAAGTGCTGATGCCGATCGTGAAAGACCTGGAAGTGACGGGCTCGCTGCGTTACGACAGCATCAGCAAGCTGACCGACAACCTGGCCAACAGCTCCATCGGCGACAACCAGTCGGCCACCACCTACAAGCTGAGCGCTCGCTACCAGCCTGCCAAGACGGTGCTGCTGCGCGCCGCCTATGGCACCGGCTTCCGCGTCGCCGACATGAAGCAGATCGGCCAGCCACTGGCCGACTTCGGCGTCACCGGCGGCACCTACAACTGCCCGCTGAGCGCTGCCAACGGCCTGGCCAACCATCCGCTGGCCCAGTACTGCGATGGCCGCAACCAGCTGGAAGTATGGAAAGGCGGCAATGCCAACCTGAAGCCTGAGCACTCCAAGCAGTGGTCGATCGGTACCGTGTGGGAGCCGAACGCTTCGTTCAGCGCCAAGGTTGACGTGTGGAACGTGGAAATCCGCGATGCGGTGACCGAGGTCAGCGAGGCCCTGATCGCCAACAACCCGAACAAGTACATCGACCTGTACACCACCAAGTACAAGGCTTCGACGGGCGTGAACGCGCTGGCGATCAAACTGATTCCGATCAACATCGGCCGTCAGGAAAACCGCGGCATCGACTACGACCTGCTGTTCAAGACCAAGCTGGGCGACGCCAAGCTGACCAACCGTCTGGCCGGTACCTTCATGCTCAAGTCGCGCTTCACCACCCCTGGTACCAACGACCAGTGGGAAACCAACCTGAACGAATACGGCAGCAATGACGACGTGGCGTTCCGCAACGTGGTGAAAGCTTCCAGCACCTACGAGCTGGGCCCATGGACGCATACCCTGACCGCCAACTACCGTAACGGCTACAAGGACAAGCACCATGACATCGACAACTGCGCCGTGACCACCAACGACGCAGCCCAGGATTGCGTCGATGTACAGCTGGAAGTGCCTAGCTACATGACGTTTGACCTGCAGTCGCAGTACCACGTGATGAAGAACCTGGACATCACGGCCGGCATCAACAACCTGGCAGACCGCAATCCACCGCTGTCGCTGCGTAACACGGGCTCGCACCAGCTGGGCTACGACCCACGCTATGCCAGCGCCGTGGGCCGTACCTTCTACCTGAGCGGTTCGTACAAGTTCTGATACGCCAAGCTCTGTAGCTAAAAAGCCCGCCGGTTCGCACCGGCGGGCTTATTTCATTGTGGCGGGCGCCGCGAAGCCGCCCCGCCATGGAACCGGCCCGACGCGGGGTCGGGGCCGGTGCCGCCTCAGTCGGCGGCCCGTTCCTCGGCCTTCAGGCGGCGCTGGCGCACCGCGTCTGCCAGTCTGTGCAGCACTTGCACGCTGCTGTCCCAGTCAATGCAACCATCCGTGACGGACTGGCCGTACACCAGCTCCTTGCCGGGCACCAGGTCCTGGCGGCCAGCCACCAGGTTCGATTCCACCATCACGCCGATGATACGGCTGTCGCCGCCGGCCACCTGGCTGGCGATGTCGGCGCACACGGGGATCTGGTTCTCCGGCTTCTTGGAGCTGTTGGCGTGCGAAGCATCGATCATCAGGCGTGCCGCCAGGCCTTGGGCCGCGATCGCCTTGCAGGCCTCTTCCACGCTGGCCGCGTCATAGTTGGGCGCCTTGCCGCCGCGCAGGATGATGTGGCAATCCTCGTTGCCGTTGGTCGACACGATGGCCGAGTGGCCGCCCTTGGTCACCGACAGGAAGTGGTGCGGCTGCGAGGCCGCCTTGAT